>NZ_JBQBEV010000001.1:835000-1115000 GCF_051919365.1 Aeromonas sp. 82P | reverse complement strand
GTTGCAGCGAGTTCTTCACTTCCCGCATGGTGGTATCTTCCGTGACCTCCAGGACCAGACTACGGGCAGGCAAATGGTGCTCCATCAATGCCTTGGCCACCAGTTTGAGCAAATTACGCTGGTACATGCCTGGCGAGATATTCACACACATTTGCAGATCAACCATACCAAGCTGGTGCCACTGATAGAGCTGCTCGCAAGCGGTGTTCAGCACCCAGCTGCCAACCCGTTCGGCAAGCTGGAACTCCTCGGCCACCATGATCACTTCGTTTGGCGGAATGAAACCCAGCTCCGGATGCCGCCAGCGCAACAGAGCCTCGACAGCTTCGCAGCGGCCACTCTCGAGATTGACAATGGGTTGGTAATAGAGTTCCAGCGCATTGTGTTCCAGCGCCATGATCATGTCCGACGCCAGATGTTTGCGCCGTGCCGTCTCGTTGAGCAGGGAGTTATCGTAAATCACATAGGGGACATGGGTCTTGCGACTATGGAACAGGGCCTGTTCCGCACGACTCAACAACTCCTGAGTCTTGTCGCTGTCCATCGGATAGAAGGCAATCCCGATCCCGACTTCAAGCCGGAAGGGATAGTTGTCATAGACGATATCTTGCTTCAGCGCATGCAGCAGTCGTGCTACCAGCTCCCTGACCTGACGCAGATCGCTGCTGCCACGCTGGATAATGGCAAATTGGTCCCCCCCAAGACGTCCGCTCCACTCTCCCTCTTCGCAGAGCACTCGGATCCGGGTGGCAAACTCACAAAGCAGATAATCACCAGTGTCATAGCCAAACTTGCTGTTGATATCCCTGAAGTCGTTGATATCGACCAGCACCAGTCCAAACGGCACTTCCTGTGTGGCGTACAGCTCCATCCGCTCCAGCAAGGCAACCCGATTGGACAACCCGGTCAGCGGATCCCGTCTGGCAGCTCTGAAATGGCGACGCCCTTCATATATAAGCAGCATGCTGAGCAGCAGCACTGACATGACCAGACCGGAGACCATCAGCAACAAGGCATTGCGCAACTGCCCAAAATGACGATCGTTCTCGGAATAGACGTTAATGTTCTTCTGCATCACAGAAGCGAGGGAGTAGGAGAGCGGCTCTTGCAGCGGGGCAAGGCGCATCATGATCTGCTGATAGTCAGATGCCCCGCTTTGCAACTTGGTGATGTCGGGCTCTATTTGGCGAATATTGGTTTCAATCAGCTGCACCAGACGCAAGGTTTTCTGCTTGTCCTGCATGCTCTTGCGCAGCTGGCCGCTCAACAGTATGGGCGTTCTGCTCCAGAGAATGTCATAACGCAACATCAAGGTGTCATGATCAATCCCGCCATAGTGATAGACCTCTACCGCATTGAGGAAACGACCGAGCTCCAGCTGCAACTGCATCAGCGCCCAGGAGACATCATAGGTGTATTTCTCCATCGCTCTGGTCGCATTCTGGATCTGCATCAGGCAATAGAGGGTGCTCCCGGTAAACAACAGGATGGATACATACAGAATGACGAGCAGTGGCCACGCCCTGGTCTTTCCTTTCACCCCATGCTCCCGTGCGGTTTTTATCAGTGCTGAATGTCTATCAAATCCAGCTGCCAGATCATCATGTCGGTATATTCGGATCGCTTCAATTCCGGATATTGATCAAGAGGCAGCATAAACCAGACCGGCCCCTTGTCACGCACCCGCATGACAGCCCCATTGTCTTCCCATGCGAGGATGGGCTCGTATTTGGCAACCTTGTCCCATTCAATGCGGATCTGGAAACTGTTCAGTGCCGTCAACGTAATGGTCTTGCCATCCGCACCGACTGCAGCCAATACATCGGCCAGTTTTGGGCCTCTGTAGGTGTGCGGCTTATCCACCCACGGGTTGCCGGTTACTATCTCATGTTGCGGCAGAGCCTGTAGTTTTGCCAGATCAAACAACACCTTGCCATCAACTTCGTCTGCCGACCTGATGTTGCCACCCACTTTCAGGATCACCGGCCCAGTCAGTGCCTCAGCAGCCATCACCGGCATGATGACCAATGAACACAGTAGTGTCAGCCAACCAAACATTTTCATATCGCCCCCAGATTTGCTGTCTCAACAGACTCAGTTTAGCCAGATATAAAAAAACGGCTCGCCTTGAGCGAGCCGTTTGTCAAACAGAACAAGGGGGATGATTACATCATGCCCATGCCACCCATGCCGCCCATGTCAGGCATGGCAGGGGTATCTTTCTTCGGCAGTTCGGTGACCATGCACTCGGTGGTGATCATCAGACCGGCGATGGAAGAGGCAAACTGCAGGGCGGAGCGGGTTACCTTGGTCGGATCCAGGATACCCATGGCCAGCATGTCGCCATACTGTTCGCTGTAAGCGTTGTAACCGAAGTTGCCTTCGCCGTTCTTCACTGCATTGGCAATGACGGAGGCTTCTTCACCGGCGTTGATGACGATTTGACGCAGCGGGGCTTCCATGGCGCGCAGGGCAACCTTGATACCGACATTCTGGTCTTCGTTGTCACCGCGCAGACCCGCCAGTTTGGCTGCAACGCGAACCAGCGCGACACCACCACCGGCAACCACACCTTCTTCAACCGCGGCGCGGGTAGCGTGCAGGGCATCTTCAACGCGGGCTTTCTTCTCTTTCATCTCGACTTCGGTGGCTGCGCCAACCTTGATCACGGCAACACCACCAGCCAGCTTGGCTACGCGCTCTTGCAGCTTCTCACGATCGTAGTCGGAAGAGGTCTCTTCGATCTGCTGACGGATCTGGGCAACACGGCCTTCGATCACACCGGCATCACCCACGCCATCGATGATGGTGGTGTTCTCTTTAGTGATGACGATACGCTTGGCACGACCCAGATCTTCCAGAGTCGCTTTTTCCAGCTCCATGCCAACTTCTTCGGAGATGACAGTACCGCCAGTCAGTACGGCGATATCCTGCAGCATGGCCTTGCGACGGTCACCGAAGCCAGGCGCCTTGACGGCAGCCACTTTCACGATACCGCGCATGGTGTTGACCACCAGAGTGGCCAGCGCTTCGCCTTCTACGTCTTCAGCAACAATCAGCAGCGGCTTGCCAGCTTTGGCAACGCCTTCCAGTACCGGCAGCATTTCGCGGATGTTGGAGACTTTCTTGTCAACCAGCAGGATGAACGGGTCGTCCAGTTCAACGGAACCGGTCTCTTGCTTGTTGATGAAGTAGGGGGACAGGTAGCCGCGGTCGAACTGCATGCCTTCGACAACTGCCAGCTCATCTTCCAGACCCTGACCATCTTCAACAGTGATGACGCCATCGCGACCCACTTTGTCCATTGCTTCAGCAATCAGCTTGCCCACTTTCTCGTCGGAATTGGCGGAGATGGTGCCCACCTGAGCAATGGCATTGCTGTCAGCGCACGGCTGGGACAGCGCCTGCAGCTCGGCAACGGCAGCCACAACGGCTTTGTCGATACCGCGCTTCAGATCCATCGGGTTCATACCGGCGGCAACGGCTTTCAGACCTTCGTTGACGATAGCCTGAGCCAGAACGGTTGCAGTAGTGGTACCGTCACCGGCGGCATCGTTCGCCTTGGAAGCCACTTCCTTGACCATCTGGGCGCCCATGTTCTGGAACTTGTCTTCCAGCTCGATTTCGCGCGCAACAGACACACCATCTTTAGTAATGGTCGGGGCGCCGAAGGACTTGTCCAGCACCACGTTGCGGCCTTTCGGGCCCAGAGTTACCTTGACGGCATCAGCCAGGATGTTTACGCCTTCCAGCATCTTGATGCGGGCTTCGTTACCAAACTTAACGTCTTTAGCTGCCATTTTTCTTCAATCCTTAAATCAATTCGGGGAAAAGGAGGATGGATTACTCTTCGACAATCGCCAGGATGTCGGTTTCGGAGAGGATCAGGACGTCCTGACCATCCAGCTTCTCGGTCTTAACACCGTAGCCTTCGTTGAAGATAACCTTGTCACCAACCTTCACGGCCAGCGCTTTGACTTCGCCATTATCCAGGATGCGACCAGTCCCCACGGCAAGCACTTCACCACGGGTGGACTTCTGGGCCGCAGTACCAGTCAAGACGATACCGCCGGCAGATTTGGCTTCAGCTTCGATGCGCTTGATGATGACGCGGTCGTGCAGTGGACGAATTTTCATCGATAACTCTCCCAAAATGAGTCTCATTGTTGCTTTGAGGAATGGCCGTTCCAGGCCAAATTAGATATGTCCCTGATGTGGGGCAGAGTTGCTAACCCTTCAAGGGCAAATACAAAAAAAATTTTTTCACGTACTATAAACATCTTCGATGGTTCAGCCATGTCCGCACTCTGGAGCAAGGTCGGTTCAAGCCGCCCGGTTTCCATGCCAGAACCTTCAAAGCCAGCCGTAGAGACGAGCCCTTGACCCGCACCAACCCCATGCTGACAGCCCCTATTCCGGTCGTACTGCGCCAGATGACGGGCCCCATGATCTTCGGCATCATCGCCATTCTGGCCTTCAATCTGGTCGATACCTTTTTTATCGGTATGCTGGGCACCGAAGCTCTGGCCGCCATCAGTTTTACCTTTCCCGTCACTTTTGTGGTTACCTCGCTGGCGATGGGATTGGGCGCCGGATTGTCAGCGGTGATCGGTCATACCCTGGGGCAGGGCAAACACGATGAGGCGGCCCATCTCGCCACCGACAGCCTGTTTCTGGCGGTGATCATGGTGGCCCTGCTCTCCGCGGGGGGAGCTCTCACCATCAAGCCTCTGTTTACTCTGCTGGGGGCCAGTGCCGAGCTTATCTCCCTCATCCATGACTACATGCTGATCTGGTATCTCACCGTCCCCATGCTGGTGCTGCCCATGGTGGGCAATGCCGCCATACGGGCGACCGGCGATACCAAAACCCCCAGTCTGGTGATGGCCGTAGCCGGGCTGGTCAACGGGGTACTGGATCCTCTGTTGATCTTCGGTATCGGTCCCTTTCCCGAATGGGGGATCCGCGGGGCCGCCATCGCGACCTCTATCTCCTGGTTGATGGCGATGCTGGTCAGCCTCTATATCCTGCGTCATCGGGAGGGCTTGCTGCTGTGGCGCCTCTCGCCG
The DNA here is from genome assembly GCF_051919365.1 of Aeromonas sp. 82P. Lineage (NCBI taxonomy): Bacteria > Pseudomonadati > Pseudomonadota > Gammaproteobacteria > Aeromonadales > Aeromonadaceae > Aeromonas > Aeromonas sp. 82P. The sequence goes on along the minus strand of NZ_JBQBEV010000001.1, from coordinate 1,109,931 downwards.
CGGGCCCGGTTGCTGTCCCACTGGCGGGCGCTGCTCCATGTCGCCGTCCCCGCCTCTTTTACCAATATGCTCAATCCCTTGGCTAATGCGGTACTGATGATGATCTTTGCGGGACTGGGTACCGAAGTGGTGGCTGCTTATGGTGCCGCGTCGCGGGTTGAGGCGCTGCTGCTGATTGTGATGATGGCCCTCGCCTCCGTACTGGCCCCTTTCATCTCGCAAAACTGCGGTGCCGGTAATCCGGCACGGGCCAAGGCTGCACTGCAGAGCTGCATGAGGTTTGCATTGCTGTTCCAGCTCGCCATCTATGGCCTGACCTGGCTACTGGCGCCACTCATCGCCAACCTGTTCAGCGATCATCCGCAGGTCATTCGCCTCATCATTCTCTATCTGCATCTGGTGCCGATCGGTTACGGCTTTCAGGGCATGGTGATGCTGTTGGCCTCGGCACTCAATGGCGTGAGGGCATCCAGTATCTCGTTCTTGTTCAACGGATTGCGACTGTTTGGTTTTCTGTTGCCAGGAGCCTGGCTGGGGGCAAAGCTGGGGGGAGAACAGGGGATCTATCTGGGAATACTGCTGGCCAATCTGGCGGCGGGCACGCTCGCGTGGTGGTATGCCCGACACCGCTTCGAGGCGCTGTGCCATCAGGGCAAACCCTGATTCAGTCACTCGCCTCGGGTTTTCGTCTCGCCGATTACTCTTTACGCTCACTCTTTGCGCTCAAATTCGCCTTCGATAGTGGTGCCGCCCTGCTTGGCGTTCCCCAGATGATCATCGGACGGTGCGTTGCCAAACGGCGATTGAGTACGCTGGAAACCGCCCATCTGCATCCGGAACTGGTTGCTGCCGATCAGCTTGTCGGCCAGTTTGTTGCGCAGCCAGGGCTGCAGCAGCAGGATCCCGAAAAAGTCGGTGACAAAACCCGGAATGATCAGCAGCAGACCGGCCAACGCCAGCATCATGCCCCCCATCACCTCGCGGCCCGGCATCTCGCCCATCTGCATCTTTTGCTGGGCGCTGAACAGGGTCTTGATCCCTTCACTGCGCACCAGCGAGGAGCCCAATACCGCAGTCAGGATGAGCAAGCCGACAGTCGGCAGCGCCCCGATTACCGAGCCGACCTCGATCATCACGGTGAGCTCCAGCACAACCAGACCCACCAACAACAAAAACAACTTGCCCATATCCACTCCAGCACCGGTAAATTGAGAAAAAGTGGCGCCCATCCAACGATGGTCAGAGGCGATTTTGCCGCCCCGTCATCACCACTTTCTGCCCTGAATAAATGGGGGCAACCCCCCTCTTTTCAAGTTGGTCAACTGACCCCTACGTCATCAGCAATCTAAAAAACCAGCAAAAAGTCACAAAAACTTATAAAAATCATCACGATAAAAACTTCATAACATATGTGTACTTTTCTCAAAGTAATTTGAAAATGTCGCAAATTTAGTGATCCACCTCTAATAACCGATACCTCAATTGGAGTAGTATATTGATTAGTTTTTCGGGAGGTCATTCTCCCAACCGCCCCACTCGATGTGTGGTGCTTCAGGATGAGCTGTGCGCAAGGAACTCGCGACCACTCGGTGAGGATTTTTCCATTTATCTGATTTCTGAGGCATTACAATGAGCGACATCAAGAACGTCCGCATTGAAGAAGACCTGCTGGGCACCAAAGAAGTTTCCAATGATCTCTACTACGGTGTGCACACCCTGCGCGCTGTCGAGAACTTCAAGATCAGCTCTCAGAAGATTTCTGACGTTCCGGAATTCGTCCGCGGTATGGTGCTGACCAAGAAGGCCGCTGCGCTGGCAAACGGTGAACTGGGTACCATCCGTCCTGAAATTGCTGACAAGATCGTAGAAGCCTGCGACCTGATGCTGAACACCGGCAAATGCTTCGACCAGTTCCCGGTCGACGTTTACCAGGGTGGTGCCGGCACCTCCGTCAACATGAACACCAACGAAGTACTGGCCAACATCGCCCTGGAAATCATGGGTCTGGAGAAAGGCCGTTACGACGTCATCAACCCGAACGACCACGTCAACAAGTGCCAGTCCACCAACGATGCCTACCCGACCGGTTTCCGCGTTGCTGTGGTCAACAGCACTGACGTGACCCTGCATGCGCTGGAGCACCTGATCGCGGCATTCGATGCCAAAGCGAAAGAGTTCAAAAACATCCTGAAGATGGGCCGTACCCAGCTGCAAGATGCGGTTCCGATGACCCTGGGTCAGGAGTTCCACGCGTTCGCCGTGACCCTGCGTGAAGAGATCAAGTCCATCAAGCGTTGCCAGGAGCTGCTGCTGGAAGTGAACCTGGGCGCGACCGCCATCGGTACCGGTCTAAACACTCCGCCCGAGTACTCTGCACTGGCCATCAAGCGTCTGGCCGAGATCACCGGTCGTGCCTATGTGCCGGCAGAAGATCTGATCGAAGCGACCTCCGACTGTGGCGCCTACGTCATGCTGCACGGCGCCATCAAGCGTCTGGCCATGAAGCTGTCCAAGATCTGTAATGACCTGCGTCTGCTCTCCTCCGGCCCGCGCACTGCACTGAAAGAGATCAACCTGCCGGAAATGCAGGCGGGTTCCTCCATCATGCCGGCCAAGGTCAACCCGGTTATCCCGGAAGTGGTCAACCAATCCTGCTTCAAGGTATTCGGTAACGACATCACCATCACCTTCGCCGCCGAAGCCGGTCAGCTGCAGCTGAACGTCATGGAGCCGGTGATTGGTCAGGCGATGTTCGAATCCCTGAGCCTGATGGAAAAAGCCTGTATTTCCCTGCGCGAGAAGTGCGTGGAAGGTATCACCGCCAACCCGGAAATCTGCATGAATCACGTGCTGAACTCCATCGGTATCGTGACCTACCTGAACCCCTTCATCGGCCACCACGAAGGGGATATCGTCGGCAAGATCTGTGCCCAGACCGGCAAGAACGTCCGCGAAGTCGTTCTTGAGCGTGGCCTGCTGAGCGCCGAGCAGCTGGACGAAATTCTCTCCATCGAGAACCTGATGAACCCGCAATACAAAGCCAAGCGTTTCACCCGCGAAGCTGCCGTATAAGCGAGTGTGGGCCGGGATCTTCCCGGCCCACAAAGTCAGTTCCCGATTGGTCTTTATCCCCAGCCCGATCGGGAATTGGCTTTTTGCCAAATAAAAACCAAAAACTAAAAAATGGAGTTATCGCTATGATTGGAATCGAGTTACTTGTCGTGCTCGCCGCTATCTATCTGGGGGCCCGGATAGGCAGCATCGGCATCGGCTTTGCCGGTGGTCTGGGGGTACTGGTATTGACGTGGGGTCTGGGCATGCCCATCCCGAGCGATCAACTGGTCAGCTACATCCCTTGGGATGTGATCATGATCATCGCGTCCGTCATCTGCGCCATCGCCTGTATGCAACTGGCTGGCGGGATGGACTACCTGGTCTTCCTGGCAGAAAAAGCGCTGCGCAAGAACCCCAAATACATCACCTTCGCCGCCCCGGTGGTCACCTACCTGATGACCATGCTGGCCGGTACCGGTCATACCGCCTTCTCCACCCTGCCGGTGATCGCTGAAGTGGCCAAAGAGCAAGGGATCCGCCCATCCCGTCCGCTCTCCATCGCGGTTGTCGCCTCCCAGATCGCCATCACAGCCTCCCCGATCTCTGCCGCTGTGGTTGCCTTCTCCGGTATGCTCGAGCCGTTTGGTGTTGACTACCTGACCCTGCTGGCCATCTGCATCCCCTCGACCTTCCTGGCCTGTATCCTGGGCGCCTTCATTGCCAACATGATGGGCAAGCCGCTGGAGCAGGACGAAGTCTATCTGGAGCGCAAAGCCAAGGGCCTGATCAAATTGCGTGGTACTACCAAGCTCGAGATCAAACCGTACGCCAAACTGTCTGTCTGGATCTTCATCGCCGCCATCGTTGCTGTCATGGCTTATGCCACTGCCATCTCCGGTAAAGTGGGTCTGATCACCAACCCGCCGATCCCCCGTGACGGTGCCATCATGGGCATCATGCTGGCCGCGGCCACCATCATGACCCTGGTGTGCAAACTGGACGCCACCCAGGTCACCAACATGCCGACCTTCAAGTCCGGTATGTCCGCCTGTATCTGCGTACTGGGTGTGGCTTGGCTGGGTAACGTCTTCGTGAAAGGCAACATGGACACCATCCAGCTGATCGCTGGCGACCTGCTGAACCAGTACTCCTGGCTGCTGGCCGTGGTGCTGTTCTTCGCTGCCATGCTGCTCTATTCACAAGGCGCCACCACCAAAGCGTTGATGCCTGCCGCACTGGCACTGGGTGTCAGCCCGCTGACTGCGATTGCCTCCTTCGCAGCCGTGAGCGCCCTGTTCGTACTGCCGACCTACCCGACCCTGCTGGCCGCGGTAGAGATGGACGACACCGGCTCCACCCGTATCGGTAAGGCGGTCTTCAACCACCCCTTCTTCGTACCGGGCACCGCCACCATCGCCATCGCCGTGGCACTGGGCTTCTTCTTCGGCGGCATCCTGCTGTAATTCATCGCCTGCCGATCGCCAAACAAAAATCCCCGCCAGTTGGCGGGGATTTTTTTATCTCTTTACTCTGTGCTTGGCTGTCTGCCAGCAAAAGACCTGACCTCTTATCCGGATGGCTCAACCACGGCGACAACAGACACCACAACAGCGTACCAGCGGCGCTATAACCACCGCTGCCGGATTGCCGGAGTAGTAGGCCACCATGGTACTCACCACCACGCCAGAAGGCGGGATCCGTCGGATCAGACCGGATCCAGGGTATCCAGCGGCCAGCGCGGCACGGCTTTGACCACCAGCGGCTCAAACACGCCCGCTTTCAGGCGCTGCATACCGGCGTAAGCGATCATGGCGCCGTTATCAGTGCAATATTCAGTGCGCGGATAGAACACCTCACCCTTGAGGCTCTCCATCAGCTCGGCCAGCTGGGCTCGCAGATGACGGTTGGCACTGACGCCGCCAGCAACCACCAGACGCTTAAGACCGGTCTCTTTCAAAGCACGACGGCACTTGATGGCCAGGGTATCGACCACCGCATCTTCAAACGCCCGAGCGATATCGGCACGGGTCTGCTCATCATCACCATTGGCGGCGATGGTGTTGGCGGTGAAGGTCTTGAGGCCGGAGAAGCTCATGTCGAGCCCAGGACGGTCAGTCATGGGACGAGGGAAGTGGAAGCGCCCGGTAGTGCCCTTCTCGGCCAGACGGGAGAGCAGCGGACCACCCGGATAGTCCAGCCCCATCAGCTTGGCGGTCTTGTCGAACGCTTCGCCAGCGGCATCATCGATGGATTCCCCCAGCAGCTGATAGCTGCCGATACCGTCGACCCGCACCAGCATGGAGTGACCACCGGAGACCAGCAGCGCCACGAAAGGAAACTCGGGAGCTTTCTCTTCCAGCATGGGGGCCAGCAGGTGCCCTTCCATATGGTGGACGGCGATAGCAGGCTTGTTCCACGCCATCGCCAGCGAGCGGCCAATGGTCGCCCCCACCAGAATGGCGCCAACCAGACCTGGCCCCGCGGTATACGCGATGCCGTCGATGTCATCTTTGCCCAGTCCCGCCTCTTGCAATGCGGCCTGGATCAACGGGATCGTCTTGCGAACATGATCCCGGCTGGCGAGTTCGGGGACGACGCCACCGTAGTCCGCATGCAGCTTGACCTGGCTGTATAACTGATGGGAAAGGATCCCTTTTTGATCGTCGAAGATCGCGATCCCGGTTTCGTCACAGGATGTCTCTATGCCCAATACACGCATTGCTAAAAAATTTCACTGCTAAAATGAGACGGCTATGGTAACCTTCGCGGGTTTTTTAAACCAGAGCGATCTCTGCGGGTTTACTTTCATTCCCTGTCCAGAGTATAATTTCGCACCATTTTAAGACATGCTGATCGATTGAAGGTCAGCTAACAATTTATCACTGAGGTGAAAGGCACATGCCAGTAATCAAAGTCCGTGAAAATGAGCCGTTTGACGTTGCTCTGCGTCGTTTCAAGCGTTCTTGCGAAAAAGCCGGTATCCTGTCCGAAGTTCGTAGCCGTGAGTTCTACGAGAAGCCGACTACCATTCGTAAGCGCGCCAAAGCGTCTGCTGTCAAGCGTCACGCCAAGAAGCTGTCTCGCGAAAACGCACGTCGTATCCGCCTGTACTAATCGGGAGATATTGCCGTGTCTCTGAAGGATCAACTCAAGGATCAGCAAAAACTCGCCATGCTTGCCAAAGATAAGGCACGTCTGGGAGCGATCCGCTTGTTGATGGCAGAAATCAAGCAACGTGAAGTCGATACCCGTATCGAGCTGAATGATGAGGATATCCTCGCTGTCGTGACCAAAATGGTCAAACAGCGCCGCGATTCCATCAGCCAATTTGAAGCTGCCGGTCGCCAGGATCTCGCCGACAAAGAGTCCGCCGAGATCGTTGTGTTGCAGGAATTCCTGCCGCAACAGCTGACCGCAGATGATATTGCTGCCCTGATCGAGCAAGCCATCACTGAAAGTGGTGCTGCCGTCATGGCTGATATGGGCAAGGTCATGGCTGTCTTGAAGCCGAAAATTCAGGGGCGTGCCGATGTCGGCGCCGTCAGTGCTCAGGTGAAAACCCGCTTGGCGTAACAGGCAACTCTCTTGTTTGGTCGAAGAAGCCGTGCTTCCCTTGGAATGCGCGGCTTTTTTATTTTCTCCGCAATGAAGCAGGACGGTTATGGCAGGCAGGATCCCACAATCCTTTATCGACGATCTGCTCGTACGCACAGACATAGTCGAGCTGATCGACTCGCGAGTGCGGCTGAAAAAAGCCGGTAAGAACTACCAGGCTTGCTGCCCTTTTCATAACGAAAAAAGCCCCTCTTTTACCGTTAGCCAGGAGAAGCAGTTCTATCACTGTTTCGGCTGTGGCGCCCACGGCAACGCCATCGGCTTTGTCATGGAGTATGACGGCCTCGAATTCCCCGACGCCATCGAAGAGCTCGCCAGCCAGCAGGGCATGCAGGTGCCCCGCGAGCAGAGCAGCGGTGGATCTGGTCATAGCCAACCGGCCGTCAGCAAGGATCTGTTCGAGCTGATGAACCAGATCGCCCGCTTCTACGAGAGCAATCTCAAGAGTGCTCCCCATGCGGTGGAGTACCTCAAGGGACGCGGGCTGACCGGTGAAGTGGTCAAACGCTTCAACATCGGTTATGCCCCAAGCGATTGGGATCAGGTGCGTCGCCGCTTTGGCGCCAGCCGGGATCACGAACAGCTGCTTATCTCGGGTGGCATGCTGATCACTCGTGAAAATGGTGGGGGCAGCTACGATCGTTTCCGCGATCGCATCATGTTCCCGATCCGTGACAAGCGTGGCCGGGTCATCGGCTTCGGTGGCCGGGTGTTGGGTGACGGCACCCCCAAATACCTCAACTCGCCGGAAACCCCGATTTTCCATAAGGGACGGGAGCTGTTCGGCCTCTATGAGGTCAAACAGGCACACAAGGATCCACGCCGGATCCTGGTGGTTGAGGGCTACATGGACGTGGTGGCGCTCGGACAGTACGACATCGACTATGCAGTGGCGGCACTGGGTACCGCGACCACCAGTGACCACATCCATACCCTGTTTCGTACCACCGCCGAGGTGGTCTGCTGCTACGACGGCGACAACGCCGGTCGTGAAGCCGCCTGGCGGGCGCTGGATAACGCCCTCCCCCATCTGCAGGATGGCCGTGAACTCAAATTCGTGTTCCTGCCCGATGGCGAGGATCCCGACTCGCTGGTACGCCAGATCGGGAAGGAGGGCTTTGAAGCCCTGCTCGATGAAGCCCAACCCTTCGCCGACTTCATGTTCGAGCGTCTTGGTCGCGACGCGGCGCTCTCCGGTGAAGCGGGCAAGTTTGAAGTGGCCAACAAGGCCGCAGAACTTATCCGCCGCGTGCCGGAAGGGTTCACCCGTGAGGGGCTGATCACTCGTCTCTCCAGCATGATGCGCTGGGGCGAGAACAAGCAGCGCATCGCCGAGCTTTTTGCCCGAAACAGTCAGCCCAAGGCCGAGGTCAACAAACCCAAGGCAGCCAAGCTGACGCCACTGCGGCGTGCGCTGGCACTGATGGTGCAATATCCGGCAGTAACGGCTGAGCTTCCCCCCATGCCGGAATTGGTCGGACTACGCGTACAGGGCATCAAGTTCCTGCTGCAACTGCACCAGCAGATCCTGGCACAGCCTAGTATCACAACCGGTATCCTGCTGGAACACTGGCGTGGTACCAAGGAGGGAGAGATCCTTGCTCAGCTGGCCATGCACGACCTGTTCGAGGAGATCAAACTCGATCAGGAGCCGGATATTCTGGGAGAATTGCAGGACACCTTCGTCGGCTTCATCAACCAGTTTCTGAAACAGCGGATCGAAGAATTGCAGGCCAAAGTGGCTCAGGAAGGACTAAGCTCCGAAGAAACCCAAGAGCTGATGATGCTGATAAGAGAGGTGCAAATTGAGAAAAGAAATGAGAGTGGGGCTTGATATTTGAGTGATTAGTCCCAATATGGATAGCGTTGCCCGAATCGACGGGATGAAAAGCAAAATTTTTATAACCGCCTGGCCCCGACAATACTGCGGGCAGGGGTTTCTCATGACCGACGCCGCAACCAGACATAGCATGTCTGGCGGTTTTCTATTAGAATTGGCTATTTGCGCAGCAGCGCACTGTACGCGCAACCTAGCAACACCAACCGGATGAGTTCTATGGAGCAAACCCCGCAGTCTCAGCTTAAACTCCTCGTTGCCAAAGGTAAAGAACAGGGCTACCTGACCTATGCCGAGGTGAACGATCACCTCCCGCAAGACATTGTCGATTCAGACCAGATCGAAGACATCATTCAGATGATCAACGATATGGGCATTCAAGTGGTTGAAAACGCTCCGGATGCCGATGACCTTATCATGGCTGAAGGTGGTACCGCCGATGAGGACGCTGCCGAAGCAGCGGCCCAGGCTCTGGCATCTGTTGAATCTGAGATTGGTCGCACGACCGATCCCGTCCGCATGTACATGCGGGAAATGGGTACCGTCGAACTGCTGACCCGTGAAGGCGAAATCGACATCGCCAAGCGGATCGAAGACGGTATCAACCAGGTACAAAGCTCCGTAGCCGAGTACCCTGAAGCAATTACTTACCTGCTCGAACAGTACGACAAGTACGAAGCCGAGCAGCTGCGTCTCTCTGACATTATCTCTGGCTTTATTGACCCGAACGAAACTGAAGATATGGCGCCTACCGCCACGCATATCGGTTCCGAGCTCGGCGAAGACGATCTGGCCGACGAAGATGAAGAGGACGAAGAAGACGAAGACGAAGATGGCGACAGCTCTGACGACGACGGTGACGGTGGTCCGGATCCGGAAGTCGCTCGCGAGAAGTTCGGCGAACTGCGTGCCCAGTATGAAGTGACCCGTCTCTCCATTCAGAAGAATGGTCGCGCGCACGAAGATACCCAAGCCGCCATCGCCCAGCTGGCCGATGTATTCCGTCAATTCCGCCTGATGCCCAAGCAGTTCGATCGCCTGGTCAACAACATGCGTGAAATGATGGAGCGCGTCCGCGTGCAGGAACGCATCATCATGAAGCTCTGCGTTGAGCAGGCCAAGATGCCGAAGAAAACCTTCGTCGCGGCCTTCACCAACAACGAGTGTGAAACTGCCTGGTTCGAATACCAGAAGCAGGCTGGCAAAGCCTGGTCTCCTCGTCTGGTTGAAATGGACGAGGATATCCAGCGCGCCATCGGCAAGCTGCAGCAGATTGAAGAAGAGACCGGTCTGTCGATTGCCCAGATCAAGGATATCAACCGTCGTATGAGCATCGGTGAGGCCAAAGCCCGCCGTGCGAAGAAAGAGATGGTTGAGGCCAACTTGCGTCTGGTTATCTCTATCGCCAAGAAGTACACCAACCGCGGTCTGCAGTTCCTGGATCTGATCCAGGAAGGCAACATCGGTCTGATGAAGGCGGTAGACAAGTTTGAATACCGTCGTGGCTACAAGTTCTCGACCTATGCCACCTGGTGGATCCGTCAGGCCATTACCCGCTCCATCGCGGATCAGGCCCGAACCATCCGTATCCCGGTACACATGATCGAGACCATCAACAAGCTCAACCGTATCTCCCGTCAAATGCTTCAGGAGATGGGTCGTGAACCGAACCCGGAAGAGCTGGCCATGCGCATGGGCATGCCGGAAGACAAGATCCGCAAGGTACTGAAAATCGCCAAAGAGCCTATCTCCATGGAGACGCCCATCGGTGATGATGAAGATTCCCACTTGGGCGACTTCATCGAAGATACCACCCTGGCTCTGCCAGCAGATGCGGCGACCAGCGAAAGCCTGCGCAACGCTACCCGCGAAGTGCTGGCTGGCCTGACCGCCCGCGAAGCCAAGGTACTGCGGATGCGTTTCGGTATCGACATGAACACTGACCACACCCTAGAGGAAGTGGGCAAACAGTTCGACGTTACCCGTGAGCGTATTCGTCAGATCGAAGCCAAGGCACTGCGCAAACTGCGCCACCCGAGCCGCTCGGAAGTGCTGCGCAGCTTCCTGGACGAATAGTCCTGACCCTGTGTCAAACTGCTCTGCCAAAGCCCCGCCATGCGGGGCTTTGTTTTGTCTGGCATTTACCCTTGCGACCCGCTTTGCACCCTCTATCGACCTGGACAATTAGTCGCCAAGTGGTTGATATGCCTATAGACTGCCCTTTCCTCTTCCCCTATAATCCACGCCGCTAAACGCACAATTTGGCCCCTTAGCTCAGTTGGTCAGAGCAGTCGACTCATAATCGATTGGTCGCCCGTTCAAGTCGGGCAGGGGCCACCAATTCCAGAAAGGCGTAGCCGGTTAGTAACCGCTACGCCTTTTGCTTATCTGACATTTTTGGGTGCTTTAATGGGTGCTTTTAAGGTGATGCTACCCATCCCCATCCCCCTCCTTTGTAACTTGCTACCCCTTCGTGTGGGCCAAGAATATCTTCTCGCAGTGGGGGGCTCAGATTGGTAAAGTGGTACTTTTCTGGGCCTACTTAGTGATTTCGCTACACGACTTGCGCAGATGCGTTGGGGGTTAGCGGATAAAAAGATGGATAAGAATGGATGTAATGTTCTGGGCTGCGTATTTAGTGGCAGGGATTGGATTCACTTGCGCATTAATTGAGGCAGACAGCGTTAGGAATATCTACCGCCTGTTGTACGTGATCATCTTCTTCCCTTTCTGGTTGCTGTGGATGAGTGGCTTACTGCTCACAATTTTTGTAGTCTGGTTGGCTAAAAAGTCATAGATAGAGCCTTAAGTGGTCTAGCCATGGTCTCTTCAATTCCTGTTCAACTCGCTCAAATTTGCCTCAACGGGGCGGGCCTGTTCAAACTCATTCAAATTGAATGCCCCGCCCAATCCGTGAATAGCCGAAGTCACGCACCCCATCCGGTCGGTAGCCTTTGCCCCGCTCCTTGGCAAGGTATGAGATACGGTAAACAGCCTCGGTGATATTGTGGCTGTCAGTCATCAGATAGCCGTTCTCGGGAATGGATAACCGCCCCCCTTTGCGCTGCCAGATCTCGGCCAATGCTTCATACAATCGGGCGGGGTGGCGTAACTTGTCGCCGTCTATGAGAAGGGCCAAATGGTAGTGCTGGCGCTTAGCTTTCTCCTGCTCACGACACCACACGTATTCTAATCGCGTCCCGTGCTCTCTCGTTACATAGCGGCCAGCTTGCTTTAGGAATGCGCTCAGGCGCTCGCTAGTGGCTTCTCCCTCTCCCATGCTCAGGTCGAGCCGAACAAACAGCACCCGCCGATAACGCCTAACAGCTTCCACTATCCGCCGGATCATCTCGCTCAGTGGTTTGGTGTAGCCGCCGCTCGCAGGCGCGGTGTTGATCGGGTACTCGATACCTTGATAACGGTAAACGCACTGGTGGGTTACATAGCCATAGCGCTTGCCCTGCTTCCGCTTGGCTTTGCCTGTTACCTTGGCAGCAACAGCACTTGGCAGGCCATCAGCTAACATCATGGGGCCGTTCCCTGTTCTAGCCCCAGCTTGGTTTGATTACCCCCCATAAAGAGATCTCTTCCCTCATAGATATTATAAAATACCGCTCGATTTTCCGGTTTTACTCTCCCCGCCAAACCGCACCAATGCTGGGGTTTACCCTGTTCATAGATCCCAATTAGCATGTCCCAATTAGCGTAAATAGTTTCACGCTGTATCAGGCCAGCGAACGGGCACAGCAACGGGCGGCAAGGCTTGCCGTTGGTGGTTTTCATCATGGGTGATATGCTCGATGGTGCTGGTGGCCGTCCTCGCCAAAGTAGGGCCACCAGCAGGTTATTGATTACGCCTCGGGTTCGCTCGGGGCGTTTTCTATGCTGGCCACCTCAGCAAAGTCAGCGGAAACGTGATCCACTGGTTGGGGTAACAGTTCACCAGAACGGGGATCAATTGCTGGCTTGTGCTCTACTCGCAGTGGAAAGCGCCGCTTGCGCAGCGCAGATACCACAGAGTGAAGATTGCCGATGCCAATAAAGCGGCATTGTCTGGTGTTGATTGAATGCCCCGCCAGCAAAATCCGCCTTATGTATTCCCGCTGGGTCTCTTGCTTACGGGGCTCTGGTAGCCCCAACAAGATGCAGTTTTTGACATTTAACAATGGGTTCATTGCTCACCCCCTTTTTGGCGACGAGCGACGATCCACCGCTCAAGCTCTGCCATGTCAAATCTGATTGAGTTGGGGCCAATACGAATTGGTTGGGGGAATTGGGATTCGGGTCTTCTACGCAGTCGCTCAACTGTTGCGCGGCTGACACCAAGGCGGCGGGTTACTTCTGAAATCGGGATTAACATTAACATAATCTCCTAATGCCATCGGGTTTCTTGCCGTGGCTTCGGAGCTATGAAAACAGATTTCTGAAAAATCAAAGGGACAACAATTCCGCTATTTTTGTCCCTTAGTGCGACGAGTGATCGACCTTACAGCGTTGCTTATCTTATCGGGCTCGAGTTCCCAAGCATCGGCTAACAGCAGAATCCACTTGGCATGATCTTTATCACTGCTCGTTCCAATCCCAAATTGGCCGAATTTGACCCTAGCCTCTTCTATTGAAGTCAGCAAAGCTTTGGCGTTTTCATCACGCTCCTTTTCCTCAGTTTTCTTGACCTTGGCAAGTAGCTTGGCCGCATTGACGATCTCGCTCGGATAAACATTTTCCTCACCATGCAAAGTTATCGACAAGCCAAACCGCTCTTCATTTTCTATCAAGCGTTCATAGTGTTTAACTATGCCACGAAGCCAATCATTGATGAGATCAGCTGAATGACTAGGCTTTCGTCCTGTAGGTTTTTTATGCCCCACTTTCCACATACTTTCGTGGCCTGTTCTCATATCGGGTGCTAATTCAGCCAACTGAACACAAAGACTCACTTCACACCATCTTGCCTGCTCAGGTGTTAGCTGTTTTCGCTTTGTCCGCCAATCTTTTGATTGGCCTATCGTGGTCCATCGGTTGTTGATTGCGGTCAATGCCCTTGTCTGTAAGAGCTCCAAAATTTCGCAGTTCTCCATCAGGCCACCGGAACGGTCATACACGGCACCAAGCTCACAGCAGCCCAGATCCCACCAATGTTTTTTTAGTTCTTCAGCGGTCAATGGTTCCTTCAATTCGTGGTTGATTGCTGACTGGCTCATCGCTGATCCCCAAACTTTACACTGACCACGTTATCCGCTGCCAAATCCAACAACCGCCGCTCCCATAACTCCAACGCTCGCCGCTTCTCCGGCAGGTATTCATAGCGGTCATAGTGCTTGCTGGATACGTCATTCAGGGCGTGATTCTGTAGGCGGTCGCGCAGGTCTTTGGCTATGCCCAGCTCGCCCATCAGGGTCTTGCAGGTGCGGCGGAAATCACGGGGGATAAAGTGTGCCATCTCGGCGCGTTTGCGGTAACGGTCAATCGCTTGGCTCAGTGAGGCCATCGGCATTGGTTCGCTCGGCTTAGTGGCGTGGGCAAAGATAAAGGGACTGTCTCCCGTGGCCGCTTGTTGCTCTCTCAACACCCGCAAGGCGCTATCGGTGAGCGGGATCAGGTGCGGGCGGCCATTCTTGGACAGCTCGGCGGTAATGGTCAGGGTTTTGGCTTGCCAGTCGATACTCGCCCAGCGTGAGGCGGCCAGCTCATAAGGGCGTTGGCCGCCCGTGAAGAAACAGAGCCGGATCAGGGTGCGCAGGGTCAAGCCTAGGCTGGTGGGCTGCTCCATATCATCGAGCAACTGGCGAGCCTCTGCCCACGTCAGGAAGCGTTCCCCGACACGTTCAGCGGCCTTTTGCTTGGGTATGGCCGCCACCGGATTAAGCACCAAGCCAAATTTGGCATCGTCTATGAAATTGGCGGGGTCGTTGTCATGTTTGAGGCCGTGATTAAACGCCGCCATCAGGTAGCTTCTGACGCGATTGGATTGGGTATCAGCGCCACGGCGGATCATGTGCGCCAGAATGATTTTTATGTCGTGCGCGGTCACGTCCTTGGCTTTGGTCGTGGGTTTGATGACTGGATACGTCTCTTTCTCCAAGGCCAGCAGCACGGCGGCATGGGTGCGCTTGCCGTCCTTCTTCATTTGCTCGGTGTAGCTTTTGAATAGCTGCTCAATGGTGCCTTGCTGTTCATGCTCCCGCTTCTCCTGCTCCCGCGCCCTGTCTTGGCGGGCCAGTTCGTCTTTGGGGTCTAGGCCATCGCGGATCATTTGGCTGAATGCCTTGGCCTTTTCGCGGGCATCGGCAAGGGAGAGGGTTGGAAAGCGGCCCAGCTGAATGAAGGCGCGCTTCTCGTTGCGGGTATAGCGAAACACAAACATCTTGCCGCCACTCGGCAATACCTTGACGCCTAACCCACCAGCTCCACGGGTACGGTCATCATCCATCTTGTAATAGGCGCTTTCTTTCGCCACCAGCGCGGCGATCTCGTTGTGTGTTAGCGGCATAGTCGATTGGTCTCAGCTAAAGGCACCCAAACGTTAAAATGGGTGCTGTAATGGGTGCTTTTAAGGTGAAGCTACCTGATACTTTGTGAGACTCAATGATACAAGTGTTTTTGCTATATGTCTGTGATTTAAGGGGTTTTTATGCCAATTTCGAGACAGAGTGAAACGTTGTGAAAACGTTAAATTCACGACTCATAATCGATTGGTCGTGGGTTCAAGTCCCCCAGGGGCCACCAAATTAGAAAAGGCCGCTCATGATGAGCGGCCTTTTTGCATCTGCGGATCGGGTAATGTCCAGTGATGAGCTGGATGAGGTCATAGAAAAGACCCGCCATGGGCGGGTCTGGGCAGGGTCCGGATCAGGCGCCTCACTCAGAGACAAGGAGCCTAATGCTGAGCCTCAGGTTTGCTCGTTGCTGCCACTCTGGATGGACGAGCGACGCCCGGCGGGTAGCATCCGGGTAACCAGATTGCTGCGCTGACGCCAGGAGGTGAAGACAATCGCCAGCAGGTGCAGACCTATCAGCCCCTGTAGCGCCACCACGCACCACTCATGCCACTCGTCAGTCCCCAGTTCAAATCCCGTCTCGGTATTTTGAAACCAGCCGCTGCCAGCGGTGGCCAGCACAACCAGCCAGAGCGCCCACACGGCCAGCTTGCCACTACCGTGATGACCCGGTGCCGGAGGCTGCCGCTCACGCATCTCGCGCGCCTGCTGGCGAAAATCCTCACCATTGGGGATGAGGGCACCAAGGCGGGCGTAGCCACGGGCAAAAGTGAGCCCCCAGAGCAGACGCAAGGAGACCAGCCCAATGGCGCCGTAACCCAGCCACTCGTGCCACTCCTCGCCCGCTTCGTTAACCCAAAGATTGCCGATGCAGACCGCCGCCAAGCCCCAATGGGTCAGGCGAACCAGCGGATCCCAGCGAAAGGGCTCACCCTTTTTGCTTGGCATATTTGTGGTACTCCTTCTTCAGGTCGTTGACCTTGGCCAGATGTTCGCGCGCCTTGGCCTCATCACCCGCCTTGAGTGCGGCCAGGCTGGCGTCCAGCTCGGTCTGTACCTCGTTCATCCCTTCAAGGAATTTCTCTTTCTTAGCAGCCGGCATGTTCTTCTGCTTGGCCACATCCAGCTGGGCCTTCATCTCGTTGATGTGCTTCTCCATGGTGGCTGCATCATCAGCCTTGACGGCCTGCTTGTAGTTGAAGCCAATCTTCTTCATCGGCTGTTCCAGATCACCCGCCACGGCAGGCAGGGTCATCAGGCCAAACATCAGGGGCAGCAGCAGGGGGCGGACGGTTTTCAACATGGGATTTCCTTATATAACGACATGCTCGAATTGTTAGGGGTACTTATGAATCCAAACAAGAATTCATCACCAGCATGATGCCATGACTCATGGTGAAACGTTTGTGAAAAATGCTGTTTTTTGTGGCAAATAGTGACAGATATGCCGCGCTTGTTTGCGCTTGGTAACTGATTGAACGCAGGTGACGCGCACCATGAGGATGGTTGAAAGCGGTAAACAGGGACAAAAAACCCCGCCGTAGCGGGGTCTGAATCAGCTGGCCATTTGCTGGCGTCAGTTACTCCTGTTCGCGAGCAATGGCGCGCCAGCCTATATCCTTGCGGTAGAAGACGCCATCCCACTTGATGCGGCCAGCGAGCTGATAGGCACGCTGCTGGGCTTCTGCCACAGTGTGGCCGAGGGCGGTGGCGCACAACACGCGGCCGCCAGCTGTCAGGCTGGTATCGCCCTCCAGGCGGGTACCGGCATGGAACACCTTCTCGCCCGCCACTTCATCCACCGGCAAGCCGCTGATGGGGTGGTTGGTGCTGTAATCGCCGGGATAGCCTCCCGCCGCCAACACCACGCCGATAGCGGCGCGGGGATCATAGATGGCCTCTTTCTGATCCAGCTTGCCTGCGCAAGCCGCCAGACAGAGCTCTACCAGATCGGACTGCATCCGCAGCATGATGGGCTGGGTCTCGGGATCGCCGAAACGGCAGTTGAACTCGATCACCTTGGGATTGCCTGCGCCGTCGATCATCAGACCGGCGTAGAGGAACCCGGTGTAGACATTGCCCTCGGCCGCCATGCCGCGCACAGTCGGCATGATCACCTGCTCCATCACGCGTCGATGTACCTTGGCGGTCACTACCGGCGCCGGGGAGTAAGCCCCCATGCCGCCGGTGTTGAGGCCGGTATCACCGTCGCCCACCCGCTTGTGATCCTGACTGGTGGCCATCGGCAGCACGTGCTCGCCATCGACCATGACGATGAAGCTTGCCTCTTCACCCTCCAGAAACTCCTCGATCACCACCCGGGAGCCCGCTTCGCCAAAGGCATTGCCGGAGAGCATGTCGCGCACCGCGTCTTCCGCTTCCTGCAAGGTCATGGCGACAATCACCCCCTTGCCCGCCGCCAGACCATCGGCCTTGATGACGATGGGAGCCCCCTTCTCGCGCAGATAAGCGAGTGCAGGCTCCACTTCGGTGAAGTTCTGGTACTCGGCAGTCGGGATGGCGTGACGGGCCAGGAAATCCTTGGTGAAAGCCTTGGAGCCTTCCAGCTGGGCAGCGGCAGCGGTCGGGCCAAAGATCGGCTGACCGGCGGCGCGGAAGGCATCCACCACCCCTTTCACCAGCGGCGCTTCCGGCCCGACGATGGTGAGGCCGACCTGCTTCTCTTTGGCAAAGGCCAGCAACCCTTCGATATCGGTCGCCTCGATGGCGACGTTCTCGACACCCGGCTCAAGCTGGGTGCCTGCGTTGCCCGGCGCCACAAAAACGTGACGCACCAGCGGGGAGTGTTTGGCCTTCCAGGCCAGAGCGTGTTCGCGGCCACCGTTGCCAATGATCAGTACTTTCATCGTATCGCTCGCTTCTATTTGTGGTCACTGGACGGCCTCTCTGGCCGTCAGTCAGCGGAAATAGTCAGTTGAAAAGAGACAACAAAAGGGCCGCCATCGGCAGCCCCTGACCCATCAATGACGGAAATGGCGCATGTTGGTGAACACCATGCACATGCCGTGCTCGTCTGCGGCGTCGATCACCTCCTGATCGCGCATCGAGCCACCCGGCTGGATCACGCAGGAGATACCGGCCTGCGCGGCAGCATCGATACCGTCGCGGAACGGGAAGAAGGCATCGGAGGCCATCACGGAGCCCGCCACGGTCAGCCCTTCGTCCGCCGCCTTGATACCGGCGATTTTGGCCGAATAAACACGGCTCATCTGGCCTGCACCGACGCCGATGGTCTGGCCATCTTTGGCGTAGACGATGGCGTTGGATTTGACGAACTTGGCCACTTTCCAGCAGAACAGCAGATCCTGCAGCTCGGTCTCGGTCGGCTGACGCTTGCTGACCACGGTCAGGTCGCCCAGCGTCACCATGCCGAGATCCCGCTCCTGCACCAGCAGGCCGCCGTTGACGCGTTTG
Organism: Aeromonas sp. 82P; assembly: GCF_051919365.1. Lineage (NCBI taxonomy): Bacteria > Pseudomonadati > Pseudomonadota > Gammaproteobacteria > Aeromonadales > Aeromonadaceae > Aeromonas > Aeromonas sp. 82P. The sequence goes on along the minus strand of NZ_JBQBEV010000001.1, from coordinate 1,091,493 downwards.
AGGTCAAACCCTTGCGCCGGAGCAGCCCACTGCCCGCATTCGAGCAGACGCACGTTCTGCTTGGCGGCGACCGCATCGCGGGCCTCCTGGCTGACGGTCGGGGCGATGATCACCTCAACAAACTGGCGGGCCACGATGGCTGCCGCAGTGGCGCCATCCAGCTCACGGTTGAAGGCGATGATGCCGCCAAAGGCGGAGGTGGGGTCGGTCTGGTAAGCGCGATCGTAGGCACTCAGCAGGTCGCTACCGATGGCCACACCGCAGGGGTTGGCATGCTTGACGATGACGCAGGCCGGCTCGTCGAACTCCTTCACACACTCCAGCGCCGCATCGGTATCGGCAATGTTGTTGTAGGAGAGCGCCTTGCCCTGCAGTTGGGTCGCGCTGGAGACAGAACCCGGAGCGGCATGCTCTTCGGCGTAGAAGGCGGCGGCCTGATGGCTGTTTTCGCCGTAACGCATGTCCTGCTTCTTGATGAACTGGCTGTTGAAGGTGCGCGGGAAGCGGGACTCCTCGTCACCCTCCTTGTTGTCACCGTAGGAAGGAACCATGGTGCCGAAGTAGTTGGCGATCATGCCGTCGTAGGCGGCGGTGTGCTCGAAGGCGGCGATGGCCAGATCGAAACGGGTCGCCAGTTTCAGGCTGTTGCCGTTGGCATCCATTTCGCGAATAACCCGATCGTAGTCGGCAGCTTTGACGACAATTGCGACATCTTTATGGTTTTTAGCGGCAGAACGCACCATGGTCGGACCGCCGATGTCGATGTTCTCGACCGCATCGGCCAGGGTGCAGCCCGCTTTGGCCACGGTGGCGGCGAAGGGGTAGAGGTTGACGACAACCATGTCGATGGGGGAGATAGCGTGCTGGGCCATGATGGCGTCATCCTGATCCCGACGACCGAGAATGCCGCCATGAACCTTGGGATGCAGGGTCTTGACCCGGCCATCCATCATTTCAGGGAAACCCGTGTAGTCGGAGACCTCGGTCACCGGCAGACCCGCCTCGCCAAGCAGCTTGGCGGTACCGCCCGTGGAGAGCAGGGCAACACCACGCTCGTTGAGTGCCTTGGCAAATTCCAGAATGCCAGTTTTGTCAGACACACTCAGCAGTGCACGGCGAATGGGTCGAGCTTGTTCCATCACACTATCGTCCTCAACATAACGGGGACCGTTCCATGGGAGGCGAGGCTCAACACAGAGAGTCCCCAAATAAATGGAAGTGGGGGATTTCGCAAACCACTCTCGCCCCAACATCCGGCAAAAGCGTTTTAGGAAATGCCCGCTTGGTGCGGCGCTCTGTTATGGGCGCGTATTCTACACAAAAAATGTGACCTGTGGTGGATTTTTTGAAACAGCAAAGCCTTATTTGGCGCGGCGTTAAACGTTTTCCACTTGATTTTCTCGAAACGTTTTCACTTTCAGTGTTTTATGGGAAAAAGGGTCGCCATGAGATGTTTATCTGCCCCTTTTATGCCCTTGGCTGGCAATCCATGGGCAAAGGGGTGATAGTGGATTCCGGTTTTTGTTGCGGCATATATTCAAGGGGAGAGAGAGCATGTATCGGATCGGTGAACTGGCCAAGGCGTGCGGGGTCAAGGCAGATACCCTGCGTTTTTACGAGAAGAACGGGCTTATCTCACCGGGGATCCGCAACGAATCCGGCTACCGCCTCTACAGCGAACAGGACAAGCGGCGGCTGGAGTTCATCATTCGCGCCAAGTCGGTCGGATTCTCGCTGGCCGATATCGGCGAGCTGCTCGACCTCGATACCAACAAGGCCAAAGTCACCTGTCAGGAGGTGAAAGCGGTGGCCGACACCAAGCTGGCCCAGGTGGAGCAGAAGATCATCGAACTGACCCGCTTTCGCGACAACCTGCGCGAGCTCTCCAATATCTGCTGCGGCGGCCCCCGCTCGGCGGAGCACTGCGCCATCCTCGAGACGCTGGAATCTGGCGCCCCGGCCCATCACGAGCATCACAGCCACAACCAGCATGACCCGGTTCACAGCTGACATGGTATGCCTGACTGAGCGTGCCTGGCTCAGTGTGACTGACTCGGCGCGCCCGACGCATTGCTCCGGCGGCGATTTGGTGACAAAATCGCCGCGTTTTTAACCGGTGCAAGTGCATCCGGTTGCCGGGCGCTAGCCTGAACAGGCGCCCGCAGTGAAAACCGCCATCCAGACACAAGAATCAACACTAAGAGAAAAGAAGAGGAGCCATCATGGCCAAGATCCGGGTCGACCAACCCGCCCTCCCCCGTGAGGAAAATGCGCAAGGGGGCTGCTATGCCCATCAGCGCGGCGAAATAAAGGATAACCATCTGCACGCCCTGCTCTCCGATCCCCTGTTTCGCAGCCGGGTCGAGCGCAACAAGAAGGGCAAGGGGAGTTACCAGCGCAAGGCCAAATTCGGCAAGCGGTGGGAGCCCGGCCAACAGCAGATGATCCGCGTCTGCTGCTGAGCGGGTTTCTACCGACCATAAACAATCAGGGCGCCAATGGCGCCCTGATTGTTTTGACAGAAGAAGCGATTTGGCAACGCCAACTCACAGCCTCAACAGGCCGCTCACTCATCCATAAAGAGTTCGAGCAGCACGTTGAGATAGCGATGGCCGAGAGAAGTGAGCTGCCAGCTATCCCCCAGATCCTCGATAAGCTCCTTGCTTTGGGCGATGGCGAGCACTGTCTCGACCCGCTCCAGCGGCAAGCCGGTATAGGCCTCGAACTCCGCCTTGGGGGCCGGTTCAAACAGGCGGAAGCGGTTCATAAAGTATTCGAGCGGCAGATCGTCTGCCGTCACCTGCCACTGCTCGTCCAGATAGGGGCGACTCTTGTCCAGATACCCTTTCGGATGCTTCACCTTGGCGGTGCGCAGGATCTGCTGAGCCGCGAGATCAGTCACCTTGCCGTGAGCACCACAGCCGATCCCCAGATAGTCACCAAAGCGCCAGTAGTTGAGGTTGTGATGGCACTGGTAGCCCTCTTTGGCATAAGCCGATATCTCGTACTGGCGATAACCGCTGGCGGTGAGCATGGCGTGACCCTGCTCGTAGATGTCCCACAGGGTGTCATCTTCCGGCAGTTTGGGCGGTTTGGAGGCAAAGGCCGTGTTCGGCTCTATGGTGAGCTGATACCAGGAGAGGTGCGGCGGGGCGCAGTCGATAGCCTGCTGCAGGTCATAAAGGGCATCATCCAGACTCTGATCCGGCAGACCGTGCATCAGATCCAGATTGAAGGTGGGCAACTTGATGGCGTGGGCCAGTGCCGCCGCCTTGCGCGCCTCTTCCGGGCCGTGAATGCGACCGAGGCGGGTCAGCTTCTCCTGCTGGAAGCTCTGCACCCCGATGGAGATGCGGTTGATGCCGGCGCGCTGGAAACCGGCGAACTTGTCCGCTTCCACCGTGCCCGGGTTGGCCTCCATGGTGATCTCGCAATCTGCGGTGAGCGGAATGCGGGCCCGCACCCCGTCCAGCAAGGTTTGCATCGCCTCCACCGTCAGCAGGCTGGGGGTGCCGCCGCCAATAAAGATCGAGGAGAGCGGCCGCCCCTGCGCCCACTTCAGATCCTGATCCAAATCCTCCAGCAGGGCAGCGACATATTCGAGGTGAGGCAACTCCCCCTTCTGGGCATGGGAGTTGAAGTCACAGTAAGGGCACTTCTGGACGCACCAGGGCACATGAATATAGAGAGAGAGCGGCGGCAGTTGCAGCATGGGGCTTCCAATAAAACGGGGGCTCAAGGCCCCCATTGTAGATGACTATGTGTGATTGACCGTGTGTAACCAACAAGATGGCGAAGTGGCTCAGTGCGCCGCAGCCAGCGCCGCTTTGAGCTTGGCCAGCGCCTGACCGCGATGGCTCAGCTGGTTTTTCAGTTCGGCCGGCATCTGGGCGGCAGTGCAGTCGTGATCCGGCACGAAGAATACCGGGTCATAGCCAAAGCCATGTTGACCGCGCGGCTCGTCGATGATCATCCCTTCCCAGCTCGCCTGACAGATGATGGGAGTGGGATCGTCGGCGTGGCGCATATAGACCAGCACACACCAGAAGCGGGCACTTTTCAGGTACTCAGGGGCACCTTGCAGCTCGCCGAGCAGCTTCTCGATGTTGGCCTTGTCACCGGCACCCACACCGGCAAAGCGGGCGGAGTAAACGCCGGGGCGCCCTTGCAGCAGATCGACTTCCAGTCCGGAGTCATCGGCCACGGCGGGCAGACCGGTAATGCGGGCGGCGTGGCGGGCCTTGATGATGGCATTCTCGACGAAGGTGGTGCCGGTCTCATCGGCATCGGAGACCGCAAACTCGCTCTGTGGGATCACCTGGATCTTCATATCGGCCAGCATGGCGGCCAATTCCTTCACCTTTTTCTGGTTACCTGTTGCCAGGACAAGCTTGTTCATCGAGCACCTCCGCAAAAATAATCTGCGCATTCTATGCGGCGCAAGCGTTTAGTAAAAGCGCCAATTACACCCGCTGTGATGGGGTTACGGGGGATTTGCCGCCATCGAATAACCAGCTTTTTAATACATGTTTCCATAATGGAATAACCAAAGTGATTAAATACCATTTCTATTCATTACTGTGAGTCAGTAGACTCGCGCCCCAATTCATTAACCTGGCTGACTAAAGAGGTGACAGATGCCATTGATACTTTTACTCGTACTACTGGTGCTGTTCAGTCCGCTGGCTATCGACATCTACCTGCCCGCCATTCCGCAGATGGCCGAGCAGCTGGGCGCCGAAGTAACCCTGATGCAGGGCACCATCACCTGGTTCCTGTTCAGCATGGGACTGGGGCAACTGCTTGTTGGCCCGCTGGCCGATCGCTACGGTCGCAAGCCCATCGCGCTGGGCGGCGTGCTGCTCTATGGCCTGAGCGCGCTGGGGGCCGGTTTTGCCGCCAGCCTCGGCGAATTGATGCTGGCCCGGGTGCTGCAGGGCTTCGGCGCCTGCGCTACTTCGGTCGCCGCCTTCTCGGTGGTGCGTGACAGCTATGGCCCGAAAAAGAGCGGTCAGATGATCTCCTACCTCAATGGCGCCATCTGCTTTATTCCTGCGCTGGCGCCCCTGCTCGGTGGCTGGCTCACCGCCAAGGCGGGCTGGTCTGCCAACTTCTGGTTTATGGCCGGTTATGCGCTCATCGTCGGTTGCTGGCTGATGTGGCGGATGCCGGAGACCCGCCCGGAGGAGACCCGCAGTGAAGGGGTCCTCATCAGCTGGTCTCGCTACAGCCCGGTACTGCGCTCCCCCAGCTTCCTGTTCAACGCGGCGCTGTGCATGCTGGCGATGGCGGTGATCCTCGCTTATGTCACCGCCGCACCGGTGCAGCTGATGGTGAAATTGGGGCTCGATATGAGCGGCTTTAGCTACTGGTTTACCGCCAACGCCGCGCTCAACATCCTGGCCTGCTTTATGGCGCCGCGCTTTATCGCCAAGGTGGGGCCAAGACGCACCCTGCGCATCGGCCTGCTGGTGTTGATGCTCTCGGCCATCACCCTGACTTTGGCCATGCACATCGAACATCCACTGGCGATGATGGGGCCGGTATTCCTCTCCAGCATCGGCTTTGCCATGATTCTGGGCTCAGCCGCCGGGATGGCGCTGGCACCGTTCGGCCACTGCGCCGGTACCGCCGCAGCTCTGCTCGGCCTGTTCCAGATGAGCGGCTCCGGCGCCCTGGTTGGCTTGACCGGCGCCCTGATGCACGACCCGCTCAGCCAGCTGGCGCTGCATATGTGGCTGCTGCTGCCGCCTCTGGTGATGCTGATGACCCGACGCGGTCGCCGCTTGTGTTTGCAATAAATCCTGTGCTCTGATGGGCACACTCAGGGGGCCATCGGCCCCCTTCTCGTTTGTATCGCCTTTACAGCATATGGCCATCCGGCAGAGAGCCTGCGATGGCAACCCCACTCACTCGATGTCAGCGGAGAACTCCCGATGAGCCACACTCTCAACGCAGCCCTGGTGGGCTATGGCTTTGCAGGCAAGACCTTCCACGCCCCCTTCCTCTCCACCACGCCGGGCTTGTCCCTCAGTTGGGTGGTAAGCCGCGATGCCGCCAAGGTGCAGGCCGATCTGCCCGGCTGCCGGGTCGGCTCACTGGAGGAGGTGCTGAGGGATGAGACCGTCGATCTGGTGGTGATCGCCACCCCCAACGACACCCATGCCCCCCTCGCCCGCCAGGCGCTGCTGGCAGGCAAACATGTGGTGATCGATAAGCCCTTTGCTCTGGATCTGACCGAGGCGCAAGCACTGGTCGAACTGGCCGAAAAGCAGCAGCGACTGCTCAGCATCTTCCACAACCGGCGCTGGGACGGAGACTTTCTTACCGTGCGCCGTTTGATTGCCGAAGGGACGCTGGGACAGATCGCCCAGTTCGAATCCCACTTCGATCGCTATCGCCCAGAAGTGCGCCAGCGCTGGCGCGAAGCGGGTGGCCCGGGTTCCGGCCTCTGGTTCGATCTCGGCCCCCATGTACTGGATCAGGCGCTGCAGCTGTTCGGCCAACCGGACTGGCTGCAGGCCGATCTGGCCGAGCAGCGCCCCGGCGCACTGGCTGACGACTACTTCCATGTGGTGCTGGGTTACGGTGCTCTGCGGGTTATTCTGCATGGCAGCTGTCTGGTTTCAGCCACCATGCCGCGCTTTGTCATTCACGGCAGCCAGGGTTCGTTCGTGAAATTCGGTATGGATGTGCAGGAAGATCAGCTCAAACTGGGCAAGCGGCCACCGGCGGCGGATTGGGGCATGGATAGTGAACCCGGTCAGCTCAGCCGCATTGTCGATGGTCAGTTACAGCAGCAGAGCGTGGTGGGTGAGGCGGGGGATTATGGCGCCTACTATCGCGGTGTCTGCGCCGCCATCAAGGGCGAAGGGAGCAACCCGGTGCCAGCAAGTGAAGCGCTGGCGGTGATGGCGCTGCTGGATCTGGCCCGTCAGAGCCACCTTGAGGGAAAACGGCTGCCCTGTCAGAAGCTGTCTGACTAAGGTGCGGGTCATCGGCCGCGCTTGACCAACCTTGACCTTGTTAAACCGCCACAAGATGGCAACAAAGTGGTGTTTTATTGTGCAATTAGTGCCATTTAACGGCATCTTGTATTGATATCAGTCGTTGCAGTGGAGCTTTTTATCCACGGCACGAAAAAATGTCATTGTGATATCCGTTTTCATCGGTAACTAATGGGGCTATATTGCGCCCGCCTGCTGCCTCCCGGCTTCTTGTTTCAATACCGGGCAACGGTGGGCGCTGTGATGGTTGCACAGACCATCTCTCCATCTTTTTTTGAGGGAATGCACATGAACAAAGTACTGGTAGCCGGTATCCTGGGTCTGATGTTGACTGCTTGCGGTCAGAAAGAAGAAAAAGCTGCCGCTCCTGCTGCTGCTCCGGCCGCCGAAGTTGCTGCCACTGTAGAAAAAGCCGCTAGCGAAGCCACCTCTACCGTAGAGAAGGCCACCTCCGAAGCGACTGCAACCGTAGAAAAAGCTGCTGACGAAGCCGCTACCAAGGTTGAAGCTGCAGTGAGCGATGCCAAGGCCAACTAAGCCTGCACCTCATTCGAAGACGGGTCCGAAGGCAACTTCGGGCCCGTTTTTTTATCTGTCGCTCAGGGCGCCGGATTAATCAGCGAGGTGAGGATGTGATCCTCCCAGCGGCCATTGATCATCAGATACGCCCGCGCGAATCCCTCCCGCTCGAAGCCGAGCCGCTCCAGCAAGGCGCCACTACGCTGATTGGCAGGCATATAGCAAGCCATGATGCGATGCAGATCGTGCTCCCGAAACAGGTAGTCAATGGCGGCTGACAGCACCTCTCTCATCACCCCCTGCCCCTGATGCTGCTGGTCGATGGCATAGCCCAGATGACACGCCTTGAAGACCCCCATCAGGATATTGCTGAAGTTGCAGGGGGCGATCACCCGCTCGCCAGCGGGATCGAGGGCCACCAGATTGACGCCGGTGCCGTTGAAGAACTGGCTGTAGCTGTCCTGCAGCCGGGCATGCCAGTAAGAGAGGGTGTAAAAGTGCTCGTCGCGCAGCGGCTCCCAGGGGGCGAGATGGGCGCGGTTGCGCCGGTAGAAGTCGAGCATCATGGGGGCCTGATCCGGCGACAGTATGGTCAGGTGGGTGCGGGCCGTCTTGATATGTGGCAGCGCCATCAGGACTCCCTCTGTCTTAGCCACTCATCGCGCAGCAGGCTGTAGTGGACATGGTCCACAATCCGGTTGCCCAGCCGCTCTGCGCGCCGGGTCACCCCCTCTTGCTGCATCCCGAGCCGTTCACAAACAGCCCTGCTGGGCTCGTTATCGGTGGCGGCGCTGATCTCCACCTTCTCCATCCCCATCTCCTCGAAGGCGTGGTGGATCAGGGCCTGACAGGCACGGGTGATGATACCGTTGCCCTGCCAGCGCTCCGCCAGCCAGTAGCCGATGACCACCTTGCCAAGGTCGTGATCGATGCTGTTGTAACCTATGACCCCCACCACCTCCCCCTGATACTCGATGGCGGTGGTGAGCCCCTCGCCCCGGGCGAACTTCTCGATGGCACTGCGAATGAAGAGGGCGCTGTCAACGGGGCGCTGGATCAGTGGCGGCCAGGGTAGCCACTGGGAGAGGTACTCCCGGTTGTCATTGCAGAGGGCAAACAGTTCGCTCGCCATATCGGGCTGCAAGAAGAGCAGCGCAAGCTCGTCGTCCAACTGCCATGAAAACATGGGATTCTCCTTTCAAATCAGTGATCAAATAGCGAACCAGCCACCCAATGTAGCCAATCGCCACTGGCCGCGCCAGCCACTTTTACGGCCCCCCTCCGGCAGGCTTCGCAGAGGGTGACAGCGCACGTACTCTCCTCCCTCAAAAGAGGAGGGTGGGAGTCTGAAACCGGATAATGCTCTCCACATGACGCCGATAAATGCCCCCCAAACGGCACTTTGGCAGATCCTGCTACCCCTTTGTGCTGCGCTGTCACTTTTGACAGGGGGCACTTTCCCCCACCGGCACTAGCTTCAAAACGCCCGACCTTCGGTCGGTTTATCAACCTCATCGATTTAAGGAAAGAAGAGATGAATAAAATTTATCTGGCCGTTGCGCTGGCCTGCTGGGGAAGCGCCGCACTGGCGGCGCAAGAGGTAGAGATCAACGTAACGGCAAACGGCATCCGGGCCATGACAGGCCTCAGTGCCGCGAGTGGTACCTTGCAGCTGGAAGATGGCGAGTTTCGTCAGGTGCGGGTGGTCAAGCTGCCCAACGGCCAGCAGCGGGTCCGCTACGAGCAGGTCTGGAACGGCATCCCGGTAATGGGTCAGGTGGTGGTGGCTGACAAGAGCCTGAACGGCCAACTGCAACAGGCCAGTGGACGCATGCTGCGCCAGATCGATCAGGATGTGGCAAGCCCGGCCGCCACCCTCTCGCCACAGGACGCTGCCAGCAAGGCCAAGGGGGGCAGCAAGGGGAGCAACGAACAGGTCAAACTCTACGTGATGCAGGATGAGAACGGGCTGGCCCGGCTGGTTTATCAGGTATCCTTCATCGCCGAAGGTGACAAGCCAAGCCGCCCCTTCGTCATTCTTGATGCCCAGAGCGGTGAGGAGCTCAAACGCTGGGAGGGGATCAACCACAAGGACGCCAGCGGCCCGGGGGGCAACATCAAGACCGGCAAATACTTTTACGGCACCGACTTTGGCCCGCTCATCGTCGATGACAACTGCCGGATGACCAGCCCCAACGTCGATACCATCAACCTCAACCACGCCATCTCAGGCGGTGCCATCCACCAGTTCACCTGCCCGGAGAACCGGGTCAAGGAGATCAACGGCGCCTACTCGCCCCTCAACGACGCCCACTACTTCGGCAACGTGGTGTTCGAAATGTACCGCAACTGGTACAACACGGCGCCCCTCACCTTCAAACTGAAGATGCGGGTTCACTACAGCAAGAATTACGAGAATGCCTTCTGGGATGGCAGCCAGATGACCTTCGGTGACGGCGCCACCACCTTCCACCCGCTGGTAAGCCTCGATGTGGCGGCCCACGAGGTGAGCCACGGCTTTACCGAACAGAACTCCGGGCTGGTCTATTCAGGACAATCCGGCGGCATCAACGAGGCCTTCTCCGATATGGCCGGGGAAGCGGCCGAGTTCTACATGAAAGGGAGCAACGACTGGCTGGTCGGGGCGCAGATCTTCAAGGGCAACGGCTCCCTGCGCTACTTCGAGGATCCGACCCGGGATGGCAGATCCATCGGCCATGCCGCAGATTATCAGGAGGGGATGGATGTACACCACAGCTCCGGGGTCTATAACCGCGCCTTCTACCTGCTCGCCACCAGCAGCGGCTGGAACACCCGCAAGGCATTTGAAGTGTTCCTGCTGGCCAACCGCCTCTACTGGGGCGCCAACACCAACTACCAGCAAGGGGCCTGCGGCGTCAGCCGGGCGACCGCCGATCTGGGTTACAGTCAGGCGGATGTGGCACGGGCCTTCCAGACCGTCGGGGTTGATGCCAGCTGCGGCAGCACGCCGCCACCAAGCGACAACGTGCTGCAAAACGGCGTGCCGGTGAGCAACCTCGCCGCCAGCAAGGGTGGCAAGCTCAACTACACCCTGAACGTACCTGCGGGCACCAGGTCGCTGCAGATCAGCAGCAGCGGCGGTACTGGAGATGCCGACCTCTACGTCCGCTTTGGCAGCGCCCCCACCAGCAGCAGTTACGACTGCCGTCCCTACAAGGGGGGCAATAACGAAAGTTGCTCGTTCACCAATCCCAAGGCGGGCACCTGGCATGTGCAGCTGTCAGGGTTTTCCGCGTTCAGCGGCGTGACCCTCAAGGCCAGCTACTGATCCACCCGATGCGGGCCTTGTCCCGCATCGTACTACTCATTGCGCCACCGTTTCGCCAGCGCGCGGGCGGTGGCCAACACGGTTTCCCGGGCCGGGTTGGGCCGCTTGCCACCGCGCCACGCCATCATCACATCCCAATGCTCTTGCGGCAGATTGCGCACATCTAGCCTGACCAGCCGCCCCACCTCCAGATCCCGCTTGATGGCCAGCTCCGGCATCAGGGTGATAAACCCGTGTTCCAGCGCCAGATCCCGCGCCGCACTGGCGGGCTGCACCGCATGCAGGGGGCTGGCGGCCCGCCGCAACCGCCGCAACTGCTGGATAAAGACGTCACACCCCGGCCCCCAGACCTGAGGCGCCAGCCGCTGGTCGGCAATATCCTCCAGGGTGAGACCGTGACAACCGGCCAGCGGATGCAATGGCGAGGCGATAGCGATAATGGGGGAGCAGCAGAGCAGCTCCATCTGGAGGCCCGCAACCGGCGGGCGCTTGAGTACAAAGCCGATATCGGCCTCCCCGGTCAGCAACGACTGCATGATCTCGCCGGAGTGATCCGTGGTGCAGCGGATCTCGAACGGCTCGTCCACCAGCTCCATCAATAACGAGCCAAACACCACCGAAGTGAGGGATGGCAGACTGGAGAGACGGATACAAGGCAGCGCAGGCGCCCCCTGCAGTGCCAGCCGCCCTTCGCTCAGGATCGCCAGCGCAGAGCGGGCCGATGGCAGAAACTCCTCGCAGGCACGGGTCGGCGTCACCCCGCGCCGATGACGCTGAAACAGCGGTGCCCCGAGGCTCTCCTCCAGCTGGGCAATCCGCTGGCTCACCAGCGGCTGTGACCAGCCACGAATGGCCGCCGCCTGACTGAAGCTGCCCAGCTCGGCCACATCCAGCAGCAGTTGCAGATCGTCCAGATCCATAGACATAAATAATCCTGATATGAAATATAGGTAGTTGTCGTCTACCACTATATCTAAACCCTCTCCAGAATGAAGGTATCTGTGAATGAGAGGGCGTTATGGTCGATAGGGCGAGGTTTTGGGGACGCTGGTTTCTGGCGCTGGATACCACACTGGTGATCCTGGGTTTCTTTGTGGTGATGCCGATGATCAGCCTGCGCTTCGTCGACCAGCTCGGCTGGGCGGCCGGTCTGGTGGGGCTGGCCCTCGGCCTGCGCCAGCTGACCCAGCAGGGGCTGGGGATCTTTGGCGGCTCGCTTGCCGACCGCTTCGGCGCCCGCCCGCTCATCGTCACCGGCATGTTGCTGCGCGCCGTCGGCTTTGCCACCCTGGCCTGGGCCGACAGCGGCGCCATGCTGATCTTCTCCTGCTTCCTCTCGGGTCTGGGCGGTTGCCTGTTCGACCCGCCACGGGCGGCACTGGTGATCAAATTTACCCGTCCCCATGAGCGGGGCCGCTTTATCTCCCTGCTGATGATGCTGGAGAGCGCAGGCGCCGTCACCGGTGCCCTGCTCGGCAGCTGGCTGCTTCGCTTTGACTTCACCTATGTCTGCCTGCTGGGGGCCGGGCTCTTCACCCTGGCGGCTCTCTGCAACTGGACCCTGTTGCCCGCCTACCGCCTCTCGGTCAAACCGACTCCGATGCGGGAAGGGTTGGGACAGGTGCTGGCGGATCGCGCCTTCTGCCGACTGGTACTGATCCTGAGCGGCTACTACATGCTGTGGGTACAGGTGATGCTGATTTTCCCCATTCTGGTCAAGCAGCTCTCCGGCACAACCACTGCAGTGGGCTGGATGTACAGCCTGGAAACGGCGCTGTCACTGGCGCTGCTCTACCCTATCGCCCGTTTCAGCGAGCGGCGCTATCGGCTGGAGAGCCGGCTGATGGCAGGTATCCTGCTGATGACGGTGGGGATCGGGCTGGTCGCCTTCGTCAGCACCCTCTCCGGCATCTTCGTACTGCTGGCCTGCTTCTATCTGGGGATCATCATCTGTGAACCGGCCCGGGAGACCCTGATGACCCGGCTTGCCAACCCCACAGCCCGCGGCAGCTACATGGGCTTCAGCCGCCTCGGACTGGCGCTGGGAGGCATGACCGGCTATGTGGGCGGCGGCTCCCTCTATGACTTCTCGCTGCAACAGGGACAACCGGCCCTCCCCTGGCTGGTGCTGGGCACTATAGGCGTCGCCACCATGTTGCTGCTCGCCCGCTGCTTCTCCCGCCGCCCGGAGCTGGCTATCAGAGCCGCCGCCTGACGACCGCCCCACCTGCGGCAGCCCAATCAACGGGACTGCCGCTCACCCCATATTCTGCAATATCATCACAGCAAAAGGTTGCGAATTACAACTTTTACGCTATTTTAGTTGTCATGCACAACTAAAAAGGAAACCACGATATGGATCCCCGTCCCCTGCGCGCCCTGTCGCGCGATCTGGTTCGCGAACTCGGCATGCTCTCCCAGCAGTGCGGCAATCTGGCCCTCACCCCCATCGAGGCTCACCTGCTGATCGAGCTGGAAAACGCCCCGGCCACCAATCAGCAGCTGGCAGAAAAGCTGCACATCGACAAATCCAACGCCAGCCGTCCGCTGGCACGCCTCGCCGAGCGGGAGCTCATCAGCTGGCACCCGCACCCCTCCGATGGGCGCAGCAAGGAGGCCCGCCTCACCGTCAACGGTCAGGGGATGCTGCTGGAGTTGCACCGGGAGATGGACGGGGCGATGGAAGAGATGCTGGCGCAGTTGAGCCTGCCCGAGCGGGAGCAGCTGTGGCAAGGGTTGCGGCTCTATCGCAGCGCCCTCTCCCGCGCCCGTCGCCAGCGGGGTTACCAGATCCGCCCCATCACGGCGGCGGACAATCCCCAGATCGCCTTGGTGATCCGCGCCGTCTCGGCCGAATATGGCCTCACCGCCGACAAGGGGTATGGGGTATCCGATCCCAATCTCGATACCCTCTCCCAGAGCTATCAGGGGGAAAAGAGCCGCTACTGGGTCATCGAAGGACCAGACGGTTCCATCCTCGGCGGTGGCGGTATCGCGCCATTGGCGGGAGAAGAGGGAGTCTGCGAGCTGCAGAAGATGTACTTTATGCCCGCCCTGCGCGGACTGGGTCTTGGCAAGCGGCTGGTGTTGCAGGCGCTGGATGCCGCTCGCGGTTTGGGCTATCGACGCTGCTATCTGGAGACCACAGAGGTACTGCGCGAGGCCACCAGCCTCTACGAATCACTGGGCTTTGAACACCTGCCCGGCCCCCTTGGTTGCACCGGCCACGGGGATTGCGAGATCTGCATGGTGCTGACGCTGGGGTAGCCCCCCCTCATCCCCAACCCTTCTCCCGCAAGGGGAGAAGGGGGCAAAACACTTCCGCGATCTTTCAGGCAGACCTCTGATGGTTCCCTCTCCCTCCGGGAGAGGGCTAGGGTGAGGGCTGCTTGCGACTGGTATATGCTGAACCATTACCCCCTGCATCCCTCCTTAAAACAGGCAAAACGGCACAAAACAAGAGACCCCGCCGAAGCGGGGTCTCTTTGATTATCTGCCAACAGGCAAACAAACCGTTATCAGTGCTCGCGAGTCTGGCGGAACTCCACGTCGGGGTGACGCTCCTGTGCCAGGCGCAGGTTGACCATGGTCGGCGCGATATAGGTGAGGTTGTCACCGCCATCGAGGGCCAGGTTGACCTCGTTCTTGCGCTTGAACTCTTCGAACTTCTTGACGTCAGTCCCTTCCACCCAGCGGGCGGTGGAGACGTTGACCGCCTCGTAGATGGCCTCGACGTTGTACTCGCTCTTGAGGCGCGAAACCACCACGTCAAACTGCAGCACACCGACCGCACCGACGATGAGATCGTTGCTGATCAGCGGACGGAACACCTGCACCGCGCCCTCTTCGGAGAGCTGGACCAACCCCTTGAGCAGCTGCTTCTGCTTGAGCGGGTCGCGCAGGCGGATGCGACGGAACAGTTCCGGTGCGAAGTTCGGGATACCGGTGAACTTGAGATCTTCACCCTGGGTGAAGGTGTCGCCGATCTGGATGGTACCGTGGTTGTGCAGACCTATGATGTCACCGGCGAAGGCGTCTTCCGCCTGCTCACGGTCACCGGCCATAAAGGTCACGGCGTCGGAGATGTTCACATCCTTGCCGATACGCACATGGCGCATCTTCATGCCCTTGCTGTAAGTACCTGACACGATACGCATAAAAGCGATACGGTCGCGGTGCTTCGGATCCATGTTTGCCTGGATCTTGAATACGAAACCGGAGAACTTCTCCTCGGTCGCCACCACTTCGCGGCTCTCGGCCTTGCGCGGCATGGGAGACGGCGCCCAGTCAGTCAGGCCATCCAGCATGTGGTCGACACCGAAGTTGCCGAGCGCGGTACCGAAGAAGACCGGGGTCATCTCGCCAGCGATAAAGGCATCGTGATCGAACTCGGGAGAGGCGCCCTGCACCAGTTCCAGCTCGTCACGCAGTTGCCGGGCCAGATCTTCGCCGACGGCGGCATCCAGATCCGGGTTGTTCAGCCCCTTGACCACCCGCTTCTCCTGAATGGTGTGGCCCTGACCGCTCTGATAGAGATAGGTCTCATCCTTGTAGAGGTGATAGACCCCCTTGAAGGATTTGCCGCAGCCGATAGGCCAGGTGATGGGGGCGCACATGATCTTCAGCTCGCGCTCCACCTCATCCATCACTTCCATCGGATCGCGCACTTCGCGGTCCAGCTTGTTCATGAAGGTGAGGATGGGGGTATCACGCAGACGGGTCACTTCCATCAGCTTGCGGGTCCGGTCTTCAACACCCTTGGCGGCATCGATGACCATCAGGCAGCAGTCGACCGCGGTCAGGGTACGGTAGGTATCTTCGGAGAAGTCCTCGTGACCCGGGGTATCGAGCAGGTTGACCAGACAGTCGGCATAGGGGAACTGCATCACCGAGGTAGTGATGGAGATACCACGCTGCTTCTCCATCTCCATCCAGTCGGATTTGGCGTGCTGGCCCGAGCCACGGCCCTTGACGGTACCGGCGCGCTGAATGGCCTGTCCGAACAGCAGGACCTTCTCGGTGATGGTGGTTTTACCCGCATCCGGGTGCGAAATGATCGCAAAAGTGCGTCTCTTGGAGACTTCACTCAGAAATTCAGCTGACATAATTCAACGTTCTTCTATTGAGCGGTGGCATCAGCCACCGTGGGAATAAATCCGGAATGCCGCTCACGGCACATGTATACGCAACGAAAGCCACGCCAGCTGGCGTGTTGCCAACCTGGTGGAGAGAGGGAGGAGGGTTGCGTTACATGGGTCTTCTCGCCTGAGTCAAAGCAAAATTGCGCGACATTATACCCGCGCGAGTGAAAAATACCCAGCCTGACAAGAGAGGATAATTTGGCCGCACATCCGTTCCACAGGTTCCAACTGAACAGAAAATCAAACACTCCGAATCGGATGGCAGCATCCGGACCACGTGGACTTGGCCCCCTCCCCATGCCAGCAACAACCACTCTTGATAAATTTTCATACTTGGACTTTCCCTATCCAGCTACAAATATGTAAATCGTATCTACATAATGGAGAGGTCATTACATGAAACATTCCACCCTGCACAATCAACAGATCGTCATTATCGGTGGTACCTCGGGTCTTGGCCTGGCCACCGCTCAGCAAGCGATCGAGCAAGGCGCCAAGGTCATTATCGGCGGTTCCAGCCGTGAGCAGCTTGCCACTGAGCTGGCTGAACTGGGCCCAAGTGCCAGTGGCCATCAACTGGATATTCTCGACGTCGACTCCGTCAATCACTTTTTCAGCCAGCTGGATTCGCTGGATCATCTCGTCATTACCGCCGCCGTCATGCGACCAGGCAGCTTTCTCACCGCTGCCATCGAGGATTTGAAAATCAACATGGACAGCCGCTTCTGGGGAAGTGTTCATGCGATCCGCGCCGCAGCACCCAAACTGTCCGAACGCGGCTCCATCGTGCTCACGTCCGGGATGGTGACGCGCCGCCCACAACTAGGTAAAGCACTCCCTGCCGTTGCAGCTGGCGCTGTTGAAACGCTGGCTCACAGTCTGGTTACCGAGCTGACCCCCCGTCGGATCAACGTCATCAACCCGGGCCCCATGCGCACACCCATGCTGCTTAAAGCACTGGGCAATGACCCACAAAAAGTGGCTGCCGTGGCGCAAAGCCTGCCGTTGAAACGCTTGGGAGAGGGAGAAGATTATGCGCAGGCCGCGCTATTCCTGATGAGCAATAACAACATGAATGGTGAGGTGCTTCACCTCAATGGCGGCAGCGCCTGGGCATAACGCCCTTCTAACGGTCTTCTGCGCTCGCGCTTGCCAATCTGTCATCGCAGGCAAGAACGAGCGCAGGGGACGAGCATCATCGCCGTATCAGTGTGCTCCCCAATAGCGATGACACCCTGGTGAGTGACAATACCCAGCCCGTCACTCGTCTGTTTCCAGCCGGTTGCGCCCCGCCTCTTTCGCACGATACAGCGCATTGTCGGCACGCTGGATCAAGGCCGCCAGATCCTGATCATCGTCTCGCAGAGAGGCACATCCGATACTGATGGTTACCGGGTACGACATGCCGGGCAGCGCCCGGTTGGCGACCGAGTGACGGATCCGCTCAGCCACCCGGCACGCCTCTTCAAGGCTGGTATCCGGCAGCAGGATCAAGAACTCCTCTCCGCCGGTACGCCCCAACTGATCCTGGTGTCGCAGCTGTCGATCTGCCGCCCGAGAGACCCATTGCAGCACCCTGTCTCCTTGATGATGGCCCAGGGTATCGTTGATCCGCTTGAAGTGATCGATATCGAACACCAGCAGACAAAATGGCGTGCCCTGCCTGCGAGCCAGCGCCAACATATCGCTGCCCTGCCGTAGCACGCGACGGCGGTTGTTGATGCCGGTCAGCTCATCGGTAAAGGCCAGACGACGCATCCGACGGTTGCGATCAAGCAGCCACCCCATCGTCAGCAGCGCCAGTCCCCCGCAGAGCACCATCACCACCAGCAGCCAGAAACGACGCTCCTTGACCTGCTCCAGCTCCTGCTGCTGCAACTGCTGCTCGACTCGCAGTCGCTCGTTCTCCCCCTCCTGACGGGCCAGTTCGAACTCGCCGCGAACCCAGGCCGTGCTCTGTTCCCGTAACAGCTGATCGAGCCGCTGTTCCTGCACCAGATGCTCCCGCAATGCGGCCAGTGCCGCCGGATAGTCGCCTTGCAACTCGAGCGCCCGGCTGCGCACCCAGTAGAGCTCGAGCAAAAAGCGTACGTGCCCTTCCACCTTCAAAATCGGCTCAATCTTCTCAAGCGCACGCAAGGCTGGCGCCGGTTCCTGCTGTTCGACTCTCAACCTCGCCCGCACCAGCTCGAGATGCGCATGGAGGATGGGGTCAACGTCGGGAGAGAGCACCTTCGCCGCTTGTGCCAGCAAGCGTCCGGCATCAGCGGGACGATCCAGCCCGAGCAGAGCCTCGGCCTGCATCACCATGCGTTCGGCATGCTCGATCAGATATTGAGGCTGATTATAAAAGGCCGCACTGCGTTCAAGCTCGCCCAGCGCATCCTGATAACGCCCGGTCTGCAGATAGACCATCGCCAGTTGATCACTTAGCCTTGCCGAGCCAAACCCGTCGTGACTTCTGGCAAAGTGTTCGCTCAACCGGTTGAGGGTGGCGAGCGCTTCGGCATAGAGGCCCATACGACGAAATGTGGCTGCAATCTCGAGCTGCGCCTGGTGATACCAGGTGGGCAACCCCAGCTGCTCATAGATATTGTGCGCCTTGGTGAGATCCATCAGCCCCTGGCCTGAGACCCCCTGAAAAGACAGCATGGCCCCCCGGCGGGCCAGCGCCAGCGCCTCCAGCTTTGGCAAGGCGGCCTCTCTTGCCAGCCGCAGCCCCTCATCGTAATCATGACGAGCCTTCGCTACCTCGCCGAGCAGCTGATTGAACCAGCCGCGGCAAATCGTCAGCTCCGCCACGGCGGCGTCATCACCCTGCTCGCGCGCAATGGCCAGCATCCGCTCCGCATTGGCGATGGCGGTACGGGACTCCTGCATGTCATCGGCCGATTGGGCCCAGCAAGCCAGACGACTGATCCGCATCTGCTGCGACGGCGGATAGGCGTTGCCGTCCCGCTGCAAACGGGCAAGGCGCTCCCGCAACAACTCGATCGGCTGGTAGACCCGCTCCATCCCTCCCAGTTCATTTTCCAACTGCTCGGGGGACAAGGGTTTGGCTGCCAGCCCGAACGCCGCCAGCAAAAACAGCAAGGCAAGTCGGCTCATACACACTCCGGATCAATGGGAAAGATCATCGGGCAAGCCGATGCCGGAAAATCATCATCTTTTCCCCTGTAACAATGGTTGTAAAGGCTATCACCCGGACAGAGAGCCCGAATGGCAGGCTAGTCACATTTTACTGCGATATCATCGAGTTGGAATGAAAGCGGGTACGCACAGCGAAAAATTGGGGCGGGATAACAACTCAAGAGGGGTTGCCCCCTCCCGGTCACTAGTGATGCTGCCAGCGCCGCAGCAGCCGGCCGCGCAGGCCGCAATCGAGCAGCCAGCTGTTGTCAAAAATCCGCAACAGCGCCTGCTTGGCGTGGCGGGACATGGCGACGGCGTGAAAACGGGTCTGACGCTGGCGATAGCGGTTCATCTGATCGAGCAGGGGATGGGGCAAGCTTTGGGCGATAAAGTCGGAGATGACCAGCACATCCGCCTTGGCAAAGGCGGGATCATCGAGCTTGGCCAGCGCTTTTTCCAGGCAGGGCACCAGGTCGGTACCGCCGTGAAAACTCATGGAGAGGAAGCGCTCCGCCTTGTCCAGACCGGTATCCGCGGTGATCTCGAGGGTCGCCACCTCGGTGGAGAAGAGCATCAGGTAGCAGCCGCGCTTCTCATCCATCGCCACCTTGAGCAGCGCCAGAAACAGCGCCTTGGCACACTCCTCGGGATAACCACCCATGGATCCGGAGGTATCGACGCAGACGATAAAGGGGCCTCGCTGCTGCAACTGCTGCCCCCCCTGCTCCGGAGTGCGCAGCATGATGCGTTGACGCGGCAAGGTGCCACGTGACTGGTAGCTGAGCAGACGCCGCTCCAGATAGCGGCGGTAGAACTCCAGCTCCAGCTCCGGTAGCCCCAGCATCACCGCCTCGCTTGGCAGCAGCCGCATCAGATCGTTCGCCTGATGGATCCCCACCAGATCGTCCGGCACATCGTCGCTGGGGGCGGGTTCCAACTCCAGCACCTGAACCGGCGGCACAGGTTGCTCCTGCGCCCGCCGATCCCGCTCGCTGCGCCCGAGCAGACCGGCAATCTCCGCCAGCAAAGGCTCGCGCTGCAACATGCGGGCGTATTGCTTGACCAGCACCAGACTGCGCTTGTGCCAGTGCCCCTGAGCCAGATCCCACAGGCCACCAGCCGAGATTTTGTTGGGATCGAGGGCATCAGCCAGGGTGCGGCTCGCCAGCAGCTGATCTTCAATCTCCTGACGCTGCTTCTCCCGCTCCGCCTCGGCGATCTGCTGCTGCAACTGCAACAGGCTCCCCACCAGACTGGCGCGCCACTTGTCGATAAAGAGCTGGCGCAGCCCCTCGGTGGGGTGGGCCGTCAGCTGACGCACCAAGGATCTGGCCTCACCGGCGAAGGGGCTGTACTGCTCCAGCGACTCCAGTAGGCCGGGCAGGCGACCAATCAGCTCGGTCATCGGCAGTTGCCGGTGTGCCTGATAGAGCAGGTACTCCTGCTCCAGCGCCACCGGCACCGGCTTGTGGCGGATCTCCTCACCAAGCTGCTCGCCCCAGCTCTGCAGGCGCTTTTTCAATAACTTGCCCTGTAGCGGGGAGCGTTTGATAAATTCGGAAATCTTGGGCGAGGCCGCCAGCAGGAGCGCCACCTCACCCGCAAGCTCCCCTTCGCCAATCAGGAGCCCCAGATCCAGCATGCCGATCTCAAGCATGAGCGCTCCTTACTCGTCCAGCCTTGGCAACCGCTCGCGCCACTGGGTCAGCTCGCTGCGCAACAGTTCGAGATCCCTGTTCAGCACGAAGAAGCTGTCCTCCACCTGCTGCAACCAGCGTGAGTCGATAAAGAGGTGTTGTTGATGACGCTCGAACAGGCTGCGCTGCTGCTTGAGCATCTGCATCACCTTGCCGACCTGAACCAGCTGCTCGTCGAGCGACTGTAACCAGGGCGCCAGCACCACCTCGGGGATGGCGTTGCGCTCCATCAAAACCAGCGGGATCTGCTGGCGCTGGATATCGAGCACCTGCAGCCGCAGCTCATCGTCCAGCACCAGCTCGTAATGGCCCTCTTTCGGGTTGCCGAACTCATAACCCACCAGCGCCTCACCGGTGGGGCGCCAGTGGGAGAGCAGGGTGCGATCGAACACCAGGGTGCGGGTGAGACGCTCGGGATCGCTGCCATCCAGCGGTGCCGGGGTGAGCAGATGGAAGTGCACCTGCTTGCCGAAGGGTCTGGCATTGGCAAGCGGGATCTCGATACCCCGGGCCCGCCGGCCAAACCACTGCTTACGTTGGCGGGCCTTTGTGCAAAGGCGCTGGGCCACGCTCTGTTTGAGCTGTTTGAACTGATCCCGCAACGCCAGCAGCTGACGGGTCATCGCCAGTTGCTGATAGCCGTAGAGACGGGAGAATTCGGTCATCATCTCCAGCAAGGCGGTGCGGGACTCCTCGTCATGCCAGAGACAATCCTTGAACAGCAGCAGATCTACCGGTGCGACCTCGTCACGGCCATTGAAGAAGGCGCTCGCCTTGATAAGCCGTACCGCCTTCTTCCAGCGGCGATCCGACACATAGCAGCGATGGGCCAGCTGACTGTCGAGCTGCTGGCGCAGCTGATAGATGAGCTCGAAACAGGCATCCGGCAGGCGCACCTGTTCAATCTGGCCCTGCCACTGCTCGTACTCATCCCCCCGGATCTGCAGGGATTCCGGCAAGTTCTGGTGGGCGTGGCCATCGCTGGCCAGCATGGATTGAAAGTTGGCTTTCTCCTGCACCCGATCCATCCAGATCCGCACCAGCATCCGGTCGTAGAGCGCTTCCAGCCCGCTGTCCTGCGCCGGCAGCTCGTTGGAGGCAGTCACCAGCAAGCGCATCGGGATGGAGTGCTGGCTGTCTCCGTTGCGAAACTGCCGCTCGTTGATGGCGGTGAGCAGGGTGTTGAGGATGGCGGGACCTGCCTTCCAGATCTCGTCGAGGAACACCACCTCAGCCTCTGGCAGATAACCTGTGGTGAGGCGCAGATATTTGCCATCCTCTTTCAGTGCCTGAATGGAGAGGGGGCCGAACACCTCCTCCGGCGTACTGAAACGGGTCATCAGGTATTCAAAGTGGCGGGCGTCGTGAAAGGCCAGCTTGAGGCGGCGGGCAATCAGGCTCTTGGCAATACCGGGTGGCCCCAGCAAGAAGACACTCTCACCGCTGAGGGCCGCCAGCAGACCGAGGCGCAAAGCATCCTGCCGTTCGTAGAGTCCCTCACCGAGGGCGGCCAGCAGCCGGGGCAAGCGCTCCTGGATGGGAATAAGACGCGCAGGGTTCTGGGCTTGAGCTAAAGACGACATAGAGAGTGTTCCGAAGCTGGGATGATGTTAGCCCCAAGGCGCGATATCCATTTGCTCGACCTTGGGTTTTGTCTTGTTATGATGTTTATTCTGGTATCTCTTGCCGCACAATACCCGCCTCTGGCAGGAAAAAACGCAAGGGCAGTGCGATACCGTATCGGCAGCGTGCTGCGCTCATGCATAGCCAGTGTCGTGATGGCACCATGCCCGCATGCGCCAGATGATGCGTTGCAAAGGGTGCAGCAAAAGCGGTTCGAGTGTACCCTGCGCAACACAATTTTCCCCAATGCAGATCAAGAGTGAGTCGCCTCAAATGCAAGATCCCGTTCGTCAGAGCATGTTGGCCCGCATGGGCATTCAAAGCTGGCAACTGCGTCGTCCGGCATTGCTGGGTGCAGCTCTCGCACCCGAGCTTGCGCAAAACGCCACACAGCCGGGCCAGACGGCACCGGCCACCCGCGCTCCGCTGCCCAGCGGCAAACTCTGGTTGCTGGCGCCTCAGCTGCCTGCCACCACGCTGCTGGCGGATATCTGCCAGTTGCTCGGCATGACCCCCGACGAGGTCTCACTGCTCAGCGAGCTGCCGCCTGCCGATCTGCAAACGGCGGGCGCCTCTCCTCTGCTCTGGCTGACGGAGGCCAACCCCGCGCGGCCTGATGCGCTGATCTGCCCGCTCGCTCCCAGCGCCGCGCAAAAGCGCGCCCTGTGGCAACAACTGCGCCAGCACCTTGCGGCCAACGCGGCGTGATCCTGCATCATGCCGCCAAGACCCACTGTGATGCCGCTCTTTTTACCTGATTTTACAAATGCCGCCTCTGCCAACCCCAGTGCCCAACATCTTGCCATCCGGAGCCCCCATGCCTGAGTTTCGTCCCCTGCTCGAGAGCGATTTCGACCTTGTCTACCCCATCGAGCAAGCCGCTCACAAGGAGCCGTGGAGTGAGGCCAACCTGCTCTCCTGCTTCGGCCCTCGCTATCTCAACGGCTTGATGCTGGTCGATGGTTCCCCGGCGGGCTTCTATATCTCGGATCTGGTGGCCGGTGACAGCTCGCTAATGAATATCTGTGTGCATCCGGCGTTTCAGGGCAAGGGGTTGGGACGGACACTGCTGCAGGCCTATCTGGCGCGCAGCAAGCAAGCCGGGGCAGAGGCCTGGTTTCTCGAGGTACGGGCCGGTAACCAGACCGCCATCAACCTCTACGAGAGCGCCGGTTTTGCCGAGTATTGCCGCCGCGCCGACTACTACGGCACCGGTAACGACAGGGAAGATGCGGTGCTGATGTCGCGACTGTTCGATTTCGGCTGATCCAGCCTGTTCGTCGCGCCCAAGCCTTTTGTCCCCCCTCAATCGAGGGGGGCGTTGTCCAGCGCGGGATCCTGCAAGGCCAGGGTGGTATGCACCACCGCCTCGAATCCGGCCCCGGAGAGCGGCATATAGAAGCCACGCTGCCAGGTTTTCCCCGGCATCCAGATCTGGTCGATATCCACCACTATCTTGATGGGTCTGAGGGGCTGGCCCGGCTGCTGGATATAGATGCCGGGCGGCGTGGCGACTTTGGGAAAGCGGCGCAGGATCTGCTCGCTGCCATCCCCCTTGCCCGGGTTGAGCCGCACCTTCACCAACCGGGCAAGCGGACCAGCCATCTCCTTGCTCTGCCAGAATTTCTTCTCCAGATCGCCGCAGCGGCGGCACTTGGGGGTCTCCAGCACATAGAGCAGCGGATAGCCCAACGCCAGCGCCTGTTGCTGCGCCTGCTGATACCCCTCGGCCCCCTGATACCAGGGATTGGCGGGCCCCTGTGATGACGTTCCGGCAAAGAACCAAAACGCAGCGCCCCCCACCACCATCAGCCCGACCGCGGCCAACGCCCCTTTCACCCACAGATTCATATCGTTAACCCTCTCTCTGCCTCCTAGCAGTATCGGCCAGTCTGCGCAAAGGGAGAGCTATTTGCGCTCTTTGTGATCCAAGACAAATGGCGAACACTTGTAAGCTGTAATGTTGGAGTTTAAACTCTAGCCCGATTTTTAGTGCCCTCGCGGGCGTACAACTGTAATTAAAGGATGTTTAACTGATGCCGAAGCTTCATCTGGTTCGACTGATGCGTGAACGTATTGCCCAGCTTGGCAACAAGGCTGCCCTGCGGGTTCAGCAAGATGGCCAGTGGCGCGCCATCGGCTGGCGTACTCTGGGTCAGGCCATGGACTACTGCGCACAGGCGCTGATCCGTGCCGGCCACCAGCCAACCGAAATGGTCGGTATCTATGCCCGCAACATGCCGGAGTGGACCCAGGCCGATCTCGGCATCTTGGCCGCCCGCGGTGTCAGCGTCCCTATCTACCCCACCAGCACGCTCGATCAGCTGCGCTACATCGTCAAAGATGCCGGCATCAAGGTGCTGTTCGTTGGCGAACAACCCCAGTTCGATCAGGCGCTGCAACTGATTGAAAGCGGCGAGATCCGCCAGCTCATCGCCCTCGATGGCAACGTCAATCTGCGCGGCTGCGAGCAGGCGAGCCACTTCCAGACATTTCTGGTCTCCGGCAACCATCAGCCCAGTGAACAGGAACTGCGCGAGCGGGAAACCCAGTACCGGATGGATGATCTGCTGACCCTGATCTACACCTCCGGCACCACAGGCGAGCCCAAGGGAGTGATGCTCGACTTCAGCAACATCGCCGCCTGTTTCGAGATGCACAACAGCCGCCTCGACCTCAATCAGCAGGATGTGTCGCTCTGCATGCTGCCACTCAGCCACGTGTTCGAGCGGGCATGGAGCTACTACGTGCTCTACTGCGGTGCCGAGAACGTCTATATCCGCGATCCGCAGAAGGTGATGGATGTGATTGGCGAGGTGCAGCCGACCGTAATGTGCGCCGTGCCGCGCCTCTACGAGAAGGCCTACGCCATGATCCAGGCCAAGGTGGCTCAGGCTCCGGCTCTGCGCCGCGCCCTGTTTGGCTGGGCGACCAAGGTCGGCAAGCAGATGGTTGCCACCCGTCAGGCGGGCAAGTCCGCCTCCCCGCTGCTCTACGGCCAGCTCTGGCTCGCCGAGCGGCTGGTGTTTCGCAAGCTGCGCGCCCGTTTTGGCGGCCGCACCCGCTTCCTGCCGGTGGCGGGCGCCCGTCTGGCCGACGATGTGAACCTCTTCTTTCAGGCGATGGGGCTCAACCTCAAGTACGGCTACGGCATGACCGAAACCACCGCCACCGTCTGCTGCTACGAAGACAGCCAGTTCAAGCTGGGCTCCATCGGCACGGCACTGAACGGCATCGAGGTGAAGCTGGGTGAGAACAACGAGCTGCTGGTGCGCTCCCCCACCGTGATGCGCGGCTACTACAACAAGCCGGACGCCACCGCAGAAGTGATGACCGAGGATGGCTTCCTGCGTACCGGCGATGCCGGTGAGCTCGACAGCCAAGGCAATATCTACTTCACCGAGCGCCTCAAGGAGCTGATGAAGACCTCCAACGGCAAGTACGTGGCTCCGCAACTGGTGGAAGGGACCATCGGCAAGGATCGCTTTATCGAGCAGATCGCCATCGTCGCCGATGCCCGCCACTTCGTCTCTGCGCTGATCGTCCCCTGCTTCGAGTCGCTTGAGGAGTACGCCCGCTCCATCAACCTGCAGTACCAGTGCAAGACCGAGCTGTTGCGCCACTCCCGGGTGATGGAGTTCTTCGAAGCCCGCATCGCCGACTTGCAAAAGGAGCTGGCCAAGTTCGAGCAGGTGAAGAAGTTCACCCTGCTGCCGAGCGCCTTCTCCATGGAGCTGGGTGAGCTGACCCCCACTATGAAGCTGCGCCGCAAGATCATCGAGGCCAAGTACCAGAGCGAAATCGAGGCGATGTATAACCACGTCTGATATCGCTCTGGTTCAGAGAAATCAAAAAGCCGCTCACTCGAGCGGCTTTTTGTTGGCACTTTGGTTGGTACGAACCCGCCTTCAGGCCGTAGTGGTAGTGGTACCGAAGTAGTCGGCCAGGAAGTCATCGAACGACAGGCTGTCGCTGCGCTCGCGTTCGCGCTGCTTGGCCAGCGAATCCTTCGCCTCACCGGCAAAGTAGGCCTCATCCCAGTACTGCAGCTCCCCTGCCAGCAGCTCCTCGCGATAGCGGGTCGCCAGCTTGTCGCCGTAGCAGCCGTTATCCTTGCCACTCTCCAGCAGCTCCTTGAGCATGCGGGCGGAATAGGTGAGCTCGGGGTTGAGCAGCTTCTCGCGATGCATCGCCAGCGTCTCGCGATAGCGGTTGCGGCCGCAGCAGCGATCCAGCAGATCGGCCACCTGAGCCAGCTCGTCGAACAGCTTGAGGCCGTACTCTTTGAGGCCAATGGCATTGCCCTGCTCATCTTCCAGCATCAGGCCGGGACGACGCCCTTCCAGCACCACCTTGTTCTGGTTGCGGCGGTTGCGGGCAATCTCCTCGTCACTCAGCACCGGAGAGGGGCGCAGCAGGCACCAGACCAGGAACAGGTCGAAGAAGCGAATCTGATCCGCATCGATGCCGAGCGGGGTGAAGGGGTTGACGTCCACGGTACGCAGCTCGATGTATTCGATGCCGCGCTGATCCAGCGCATCCGAGGGCTTCTCGCCGCTGCGCGGGGTACGCTTGGGGCGGATCGGGGCGTATAGCTCGTTCTCCAGCTGCAACACGTTGTCATTGAGCTGACGATACTCCCCATCCACCTTGACCCCGATCTTGGCAAAGTCGGGATTGTGGGTGTTGATGGCGCGGCGCAGGCTGCTGACATAGGCCGGCAGATTGTCGTGACTGATCTTGAGCCCAGCCTGGGCGCTGTTGGTATAGCCCAGATCGGAGAGACGCAGCGCGGTGGCGTAAGGCAGATAGAGGGTGCCCTTGCCGGTCTTCTCGAACGGCAGGTTGCTCTTGCGCCCTTTGAGGAAGGATTCGCAGATGGCCGGGGAGGCGCCGAACAGATAGGGCACCAGCCAGCCGAAGCGGTAGACGTTGCGAATAAGCCCCATGTACTTGTCGGAGATAAAGCGCTGGCTGCAGCACCCTTCGCACACCAGATCCTGCCACTCGCTCCAGAAGCTGTCTGGCATGGAGAAGTTGAAGTGCACCCCGGCGATCACCTGCATCAGGCTGCCGTAGCGGTTCTTCAAACCCTGACGGTAGAGGGTCTTCATCTTGCCGATATTGGAGCTGCCGTACTGGGCCAGCCGGATGCTCTCTTCCCCGCCGACGAAGCAGGGCATGGAGAGCGGCCAAATCCGCTCGTCACCCAGATGTTGAATCACATGGTGATGGATGTCGCCGAGCTGCTCCATCAGGCTGTCGATGGAGTCGGTGGCCGGGGTGATGAACTCCAGCAGACTCTCCGAGTAGTCGGTGGTGATATTGGGATGGGTCAGGGCCGAGCCCAGCACCCGGGGATGGTCACTCTGGGCGAGTCGGCCATCCGGCGTGATGCGCAGGCATTCACGCTCGATCCCGCGCCGGATCCCCTTGAGCGCGGTGAGGCGCTCCGGTGATCCCAACGCATTCAGCAACTCGGTGAGCGACAAGCTTGTTGTAGTCATATTCACGGCTCATGTGAGGCCGCCCCATCCGGGGCGGCTCTTGATTTTTATAAAGCGTCAGTTACGGCAACTGCAGCGGATAGATGGGAAGATGAAGCTCCTTCAGGGGTTTTTCAAGCTTTTGCTTGTCTCCCACCACCACGATCACCATGTCGGCCGGATTGAGCCAACGGGCCGCACTGGCCTTCAGCGCCTCGGGCGACACCGTCTTGATCAGGTTGTTCTGGGCCTGCACATAGTCCGGCTTCAGGTCATACATCACCATCTGCAGCAGGAAGCCCGCCTTCTGGCCCAAGGTCTCGTAAGAGAGGGCATCCTGCTGGGAGACCGCGCTGCGCATATAGGCCAGCTCGACCGGGGTCGGGCCGCTCTTGCGGTAGTTGTCCATCTCCTTGAGGAACTGGCGGATGGCATCGACGGTTGCATCGGCCCGCACATTGGCGCCGGTGGCGAAGGTGCCCACCTCGCGGTTGGCGGAGAAGCCCGAGCTGGCGCCGTAGGTGTAACCCTTGTCTTCCCGCAGGTTGAGATTGATGCGGCTGTTGAAGTTGCCACCCAGGTTGAAGTTCATCAGCCCGGCGGTGAAGTAATCCCCCGTGGTATCGAATGGCATGGCGCGACGACCGATACGGATCACCGACTGGGGCGCCCCCGGCTTGTCGACCAGATAGATGCCCGGCTTGGCCTGCTCACCCTTGAGCTTGAGATCCCCAGAGTCGGCGTGGCCCCCTTCCACTCGGTCAGGAAGCCAAGTTGCTCCTCGATCTGCTTCTGGCCCACATCACCGACCACCACCACTTTGGCGTTAGTGGGGCTGTAGTAGGCCTGATAGAAGTGCTTCACGTCGGCCAGGGTCAGCTTGGCCACATCGGCCGCCACCCCGTCGGTAGGTTGACCGAGGCGGTTCTGCTTGCCGTAGACCAGCTCGCGGAACGCCTGCCCGGCCAGCCACTCGGGCTGCTGCTGGGCCTGTTGCATCCCTTGCAGCAGCTGCGCCTTGACCCGCTCGAAGTCCGCCTCCCGCATGCCCGGGCGCTCCAGCACCTCGCGCACCAGCGCCAGCGTCTGGGGCAACTTGTCCGCCAGCGAGCTGACGGTGATGAGGTTGTTGTACTGGGCGCTGGAGACATCGATGCTTGAGCCCAGCTTTTGCAGCTCATCGCTCAGCTGAGCCTCGGTCAGGCGCACCGTGCCCTGCCCCATCATGGCGGCGGTCAGATTGGCCAGCCCCAGTTGCCCCTTATCTTCGGCACGAATACCGCCCGGCAGGGCGATCATGATGGAGACCGCGGGGATCTCGTCACTCTTGGTGCCAATGATCTCGATGTTCTTGTCGAGCTTGCCGTGCCAGATGGCGGGCACCTTGACGCTCACCGCCTCGCTCGCCTTGGGCTGCACGCTGCGATCGAAATTGTCTTTTACCGGTCGTTCGGCCAGCGCCTCGTCATGCTTGCTGTAATCCGGCAGCTCGCGCTTGGCGGGGGTAAAGTTCGGGGTGGCAACCTGCCACTCTGTCTTGCCCTTGGGCACCACGCTCAGCACCACCGCCGGCTTGTCGGCGATGAACTTGTCGTAGGCGGCCTTCACCTGCTCCGGTGTCACCTTGCCGATGGCATCCAGCGTCTTGAACACATAGTTGGGATCCTGGGCAAACACCTGACCCATTGCGAGCTGGCTCACCTTGCCGGAGACGCTGTCCAGACCCCAGATGGCGGAGGCACGGTACTTGGCTATCGCCTTCTCCAGATCTTCCGGCTTGAGGCCGCGCTGGGCAAACTCGCCGATCACCTTGTCCACCTCCCCCTTGAGGGTCTTGAGGCTGCCATCCTGCGACGGATTGGGATAGGCGTAGACGGTCAGAGTACAGGCCAGCTCTTCGCAGTAGTGGGACGCCCCCACATCGATCGCCTTGCCGGTTTTCACCAGCGACTGGTAGAGCATGGAGCTGGCGGAACCACCGAGTACGTCGGCAAACATGTCGAGCGCAGGCTCCTGCGGGTCACCAAGGGATACGGTGGGGTAGCTGATATAGAGCAGCGGCAGGTGTACCTTGTCCTGCAGCGTCACGTAGCGGGTCTCGGGCAGGGTCACCGGCTTTGGCGTCGGCTCGGCCACGTCCGGGCCGCGCGGGATAGAGCCGAAGTACTTCTCGATCCATTCGAGGGCCTGCTTGCTGTCAAAGTCGCCGCCCAGAGTCAGGGTGGCGTTGTTGGGGCCATACCAGCGCAGGAAGAACTGCTTGAGGTCGTTCACATCGACCCGGTCGAGATCTTCCACGTAACCGATAGGCTGCCAGGAGTAGGGGTGAGTACGCGGATAGAGCGCCTCCCCCACCTTTTCGCTCACCAGCCCGTACGGCTGGTTGTCGACCCGCTGGGCCCGCTCGTTCTTGACGGTGGCGCGCTGGATCTCGAACTTCTTCTGGCTCACCGCATCGAGCAGGAAGCCCATCCGATCCGCCTCCAGCCAGAGCACTTTTTCCAGCTGGTTGGCAGGCACTGTCTCGTAGTAGTTGGTGCGGTCCTTGTTGGTGGTGCCGTTCATGTCGCCACCGGCCTCGTTGATGATCCGCATATGCTCCTGATCACCGACGTGTTTCGAGCCCTGGAACATCATGTGCTCGAAGAAGTGGGCGAAGCCGGACTTACCGACCGTCTCGCGGGATGAGCCGACGTGATAGGTCACATCTAGATGCACCAGCGGATCGGAGCGGTCGGGAGCCAGGATCACGGTCAGGCCGTTGTCCAGCTTGTACATCTGGTAGGGGATGGCGAGCTTGCCCTCCTCCTTGCCCTGTTCGGCGATCAGGGTCGGAGCCGCCAGCACCGGCAGGGTGAAGCCCAGCAGAATCGTTAAAGGTATGACTTTGTTCACGGTAACCTCGTGAGTGACAAAAACAGGC
Source organism: Aeromonas sp. 82P (assembly GCF_051919365.1). Lineage (NCBI taxonomy): Bacteria > Pseudomonadati > Pseudomonadota > Gammaproteobacteria > Aeromonadales > Aeromonadaceae > Aeromonas > Aeromonas sp. 82P. The sequence goes on along the minus strand of NZ_JBQBEV010000001.1, from coordinate 1,060,655 downwards.
TAGAAAATGTGACTGGCCAGCAGAAAAACCAGGGCATAACGGAACAATTTGCCGAGCCCGATCAGAATGAGAGAGCGCCAGAAGGAGAGGCGCAGCCAACCGGCCAACAGACAGAGACCATCACCGACCACCGGCGTCCAGGCAAGCAGCAGACACCAGTGACCATGTTGTTTGAGCCAACCTAAGGCTTTTTGTTCCCCACGGCCTTGAAAATCTTCCGGTTTTTTCTTGAAGGTGGCGAGCCAGCCGAGCCACCAGGTAGTCATGGAACCGAGGGTATTGCCCAGCGTCGCCCACAGCAGCAGGCTCGCCATGCTCCACTCCCCCTTGGCCGCCATGGCCCCCAGCAGCACTTCGGAGCTACCGGGCAGAAGGGTGGCGGAGGTGAATGCGCTTAAAAAGAGCCACCCCAGCCCCATCTCCATCATCTCGCTCATCCGGGCAGGCCATCGGCCGCAGGCATGCGCAGCAGCAGCTTGCCGCGCACATGGCCCCCTTCGATGGCCTGATGGGCCAGCGCCCCCTCGGCCAGGGGGAATTCACCGGCGAGGGTGACCTTCACCTCCCCCTGACGCAGCAGCATCAACATCTGACCCAGCTGCTTCTGGTCAGGGTGCACCAGCATGCCGACCACCTCGATACCCGCCGCAGCCCCTGCATCCTTGATCTGCTGGGCGGTAATAGTGGGCACAGTCACCAAGCGGCCACCCGGTTTGACACAGGCCAGCGCCGCCTTGCCACTCTCGCCACCCACCAGATCCAGCACCAGATCGACCTGACCGGCCTCTGCCACCACCCGTGCGGGCCAGTTCGCATCGTGGTAATCCACCATCCAGCGCGCCCCCAGTGCGTGCAGGAAGCCATGGTTGTCCGGGCTGGCGGTAGCCACCACCTCGGCACCATAGGCGCTGGCAAACTGCACCGCAAGATGGCCGACCCCACCGGCACCGGCGAGGATCAAGACCCGCTGACCGCTCTTGAGGCCACCGTGTTCAAGCAGCCCCTGCCAGGCGGTGAGACCGGCCAGCGGAAGCGCCGCCCCCTGCTGAAGGCTCACCCCGTCGAGCTTGACCAGCTCACTCTCGCTTGCCACCACCGACTCCCCGTAGCCACCGGCGGTAAGGGGAAAACCGACCATGCCGCACACCCGATCCCCCTCGACCAGCGAGGTCACGCCGGGGCCCACCTTCTCTACCACGCCGGAGATGTCATAACCCGGTGTCCAGGGCAGCTTGTCCTTGTTCTGGGCCGCCGCCCAGCCAAGACCGGCGCGAGTTTTGGCATCGATGGGGTTCACCCCCGCAAAGCAGATGCGTACCCGCACTTCGCCATCGGCTGGCACCTTATCGAGGGAAGGGTTGAGCTTGAGTACCGAGGGGTCACCGAATGCGGTAATCTGTAGTTGCGTCATTGCACAATCCATCCTGTTGATTGATCAAGGGTCAACAGAATAACAGCGAGGACACCATGGCTCGAATGTTTCTTATTCCTCTGTTGCTGGCACTGGGGTGGTGGGCATTTCTGCTCTACTTCCGCATCCCGCTCAAACAGGGGGCCAAGGGGTTTTACTGGATCATCGGCATCGGTGGCGGACTGGCCGCCTTCCTCAGCCTGATGATGGTGCTGACTCACTGAGTGCCAAGCCACTCGATAACGAAAAAGGCCACCGAGTTTCGGTGGCCTTCTCACTATCCGGGTTGCTGCTCCAGCGCCGGATTGAGGTAGTAGTGTCGATTGCTCCCCTGCCCCAGCACCCCTTGCGACAGCAGATGGTGGAACACTCGGTCCACCTCCTCCAGCGAGAGTGACAGCGCCTGTGCCACCGAGCGCTTGCTGCACTTGAGCTCACCGCTCACCAGCGCACCGCGCACCTGCGCCAGCACTTCGGGGGCGGGCTCGGGGGGCATGATGGGCTCGGGCTGGGCAACCATCGCCAACGCTGCCTGCGCCTCTCTGCGAGCTTGCTCCTGCTGCCAGCGCCACATCCGGCGAAAGCGGTTCTCCTCGCCGATCAGACTGACGAAAAAGGCACCGAACACGTCGAGCAACACCGAGAGGAAGCAGACCAGCAGGAACTGCACCTGACTGATGCTCATCCCCACCCCGTCCGCCAGACTGCTCATCAGCCCCAACATGGAGGATTGTTCGTTGACCGGCTTGGCATCGCGCTGCTGACGCAGCTCATCCTGCTGCAAGCGCAGCTTGGTATTGGCGTGCTGCAACGAGGAGACGCCACTGGAGATGCGCTCCAGCTCGATATATTTGCGGGCCGCCTCCTCGTTGAGCTGGATCTGCCGCTCGATGCTGGCGATCTGCTCGTCGAAACGGGCCAGTTCCCGTTCGTGGCGCGCCTGCTGGCTCAGCACCGTGTTGGTGGCACTGTTGATGCCACCGATACTACCGCCGATGGAGATGGCCGCCAGCACGCTGTAGAACAGCAGCGACCAGAAGGCACCACTCAGATCCCGCCGCGCCTTGCGCTCGCCGTACTCGTACCAGACGTAAAACTTGCCCAGCTCGAAGATGATGGCCAAGCCGCCGAACAGCCACTTCATCAGCGGGTTGTCATCGATGGAGAGGAACAGCAGCAGGGAGAAGATAATGGAAGCCAGAATGGCCAACCCGGTGAAACTGTATACCGTCGTCAGAGCAAACCACCCCTTGGGGTAGCGCAATGTGGAGGAGTCCTGTGTGGTCATGATGAAGGGGTGTGCTGTGCAGGAAAAGTTGGCTGCCGATTATAGTCGCCAGACTCGCCCAGAGAAGGGCAAATGACTGAATTCCTTCAGATTGGCAACCAGCTGCCCAGAGTGCGACCAAAACGGACAAATCGGCAGCAGAAAAGCGATACAATCCCTCCCTGACTTGATCATGTGGTGAGATGGGGAACAGTTCCGCCCGGGTTCAGCTCCGGTCTGTACACTCATCCACCGTTGCAATTATCCGAGGCCATCATGAACAGTAAGACCACTTTGCTACTCTCCCTTCTTCTGGTTACCGGCAGCGCCGCAGCGACACAGCAATATCAAGAGAGCAGTGGCTCCGAATTCTCCGTCGATGAGCTTAAATTCAACCTGGACTGGGATGACAAGCAGTTCGGCTGGACCCAGAACGACTGTCTCGACTTGGGGGTCGGCGAAACCGCACCGGCCGACTGCAGGGCGGTCAAATTCAATCTGGAAGATGAAGAGAACCGCAACCAGCCGCCGCAAACCAACCAGATCCCTGCCAACTCGCAGAGTGGCCAATAACGACAGGAGTCCCCTTGCGATGACCCAAACCAAACACAACCCCGTTATCCGGCGCGGTGCCCTGCTGCTCTCCCTGCTGATGGTGCATGGCATCGCGGTTGCGGCGCCGCCAAGCAAAAATAGCGATGGCATCAAGATCTCCGGTGATGACATCAAGATCAATCTCGACTGGGATGACAAAGAGTACGACTGGTGGCAGGACAACTGTCTGGATCTTGGCATTGGCGACAGCCGGATCAAACTCAACTGCGACAAGATGGATGGCAAGTACCGGGATCACTACAACCGCAGCATACACAGCGGCAATAACCCCGGGCAAGGTCACGACAAACAGAAAGATAAAAACAAGGGCAATGGCAAGAAGAACTGAACGCCCTCTCCTGATGCAACAGGGGCTTGGCGCCCCTGTGCTGATTGTTTACCAATAATTCTCCGCACTGATATTGCCCGGCGCCCGCCGCAGATTCTTGGCCAACCCCAGCTCCAGCAAGGTCTGCTGGGTCTCTTTCACCATCTCCGGATTGCCGCAGACCAGCACCTGACTCAGCTCGGGTGAGAACTCCAACCCCACCCGCGCGTGTAGCTGACCATTGGCAATCGCCGCCGGGATCCGCCCTGCCATTGCATCGGGCCAGGGCTCGCGGCTGACAAAGGGGACATAGCGAAAGCGCGCGCCATATTGCTCGGCAAAGCTGGCGATCAAATCCTGATAGCTCAGCTCTTCGCCTTTACGTACCCCATGCACCAGCACCAAATTCTCGAAACGGTTGAACGCCTCACCATCGGCCAGCATGGAGAGGAAGGGGCCGATGGCAGTGCCAGTCGAGAGCAGCCAGAGATCGCGCCCGGCGGGCACCTCATCCAGCGTCAGAAAGCCGGTCGCCTGGGATTGCACCAGCAGGGTATCGCCTGCTTGCAGCGAGCCGAGCGAGGGAGTCAGCTCACCGCTCGGGATCTCGACCAGATAGAACTCGTGGTATGGCGCAGAGGGGGGATTGACGAAGGAGTAGGCGCGCTGAATGCGGCGATCATCCTGCTCGAGGGCCAGCTTGGTGAATTGGCCTGCCTTGTAGGGAGCCAGCTCGGCCGCTACCCGCAGGGAGAACAGGGTGGGTGTCCATTCGATGCGTTCGATGACGCGGCCTTCTACCCAAGCCATAGGGATCTCCTCCAGTGGAACAGAGCTTCACTCTACCCCCGGGCCGGAAAATAAAAAACCCGCGCAAGTGCGCGGGTTTTCTCTGCAAAAGCGAATCGCTATTACAGGGCAACAACCTGGATCTGTACGGTTGCTTTAACGTCAGCGTGCAGCTGAACAGCAACTTCGTAGTCACCGGTGTTACGCAGAACGTTGCCCATGCGGACTTCGCTCTTGGCAACGGCTACGCCGGCAGCAGTGATGGCTTCAGCCACGTCACGGGTACCGATGGAACCGAACAGCTTGCCTTCGTCGCCAGACTTGGAAGCGATAACCACGGTAGCCAGTTCGGCCAGCTTGGCAGCACGCTCTTCAGCAGCAGCTTTGTTGGCAGCCAGTTTGGCTTCCAGCTCAGCGCGACGAGCACCGAAAGCTTCGATGTTGGCCTTGGTGGCCATAACAGCTTTGCCTTGCGGGATCAGGTAGTTACGGGCATAACCAGATTTCACGGAAACTTGGTCACCCAGACCGCCCAGTTTGGCGATTTTGTCGAGCAGGATAACTTGCATTACCTTTCCTCTATAAATTTCGTTGAGTTAGGCTTAAGTGCCGGGCCGATTCTTACTTGTTGTGCAGATCGGTGTACGGCAGCAGAGCCAGGTAACGAGCACGCTTGATGGCGCGTGCCAGCTGACGCTGATACTTGGCGCGGGTACCGGTGATACGGCTCGGTACGATCTTGCCAGATTCAGTGATGTAGTTTTTCAGAGTAACGATATCTTTGTAGTCGATCTCGGTAACGTTCTCGGCGGTGAAGCGGCAGAACTTACGACGACGGAAATAACGTGCCATGGCCTTTATCCTCTAGTCAGTGATCCAGAATTACTCTTCGGAAGCAGCTTCAGTAGCTTCTTCGCGGCGCTCGTCGTCACGACGGGTGAAGCGCTCTTCTTTGGCCTTGGCCATCGGAGAAACTTCAGTCACGGCGTGCTTGGTGCGCATGATCATGTTGCGGATAACGGCATCGTTGAAGCGGAAGTTGGTTTCCAGCTCATCGATAACGGCTTGCTCTGCTTCTACGTTCATCAGAACGTAGTGGGCTTTGTGCAGTTTGTCGATCGGGTAAGCCAGCTGACGACGGCCCCAATCTTCCAGGCGATGAATGGTACCACCGGAGGTGGTGATGGCGCCGGTGTAACGCTCGATCATGCCGGGAACTTGCTCGCTCTGGTCCGGATGAACCATGAAGACGATTTCGTAATGACGCATTTTAGCTCCTTACGGATTAATTCAGCCTCCGCCCAGGTGCAGCCAGACCTCGGAGGCAAGGAACATAAAGGTGTTTAGTCGCTGCTTTTCTAGGGCGGCGTATTGTACGAAATCACATCCCTCACTGCAACTGACCGCCTTAAATGTTTTTCCCGATGGAAATCATCAGAAACAACAATTGATAATGATTATCACTTAGATCTATTCTCTCTCCATATCCTTATGGAGGGTGATGCCATGCAACCCGCACTGACGACTACGATTCCAGCCCGCAAATTCAAACTGACCCTGCTCGGGCCTGCCTTTATCGCCGCCATCGGCTATATCGACCCGGGCAACTTCGCCACCAATATTCAGGCGGGCTCTACCTTTGGCTACCAACTGCTCTGGGTAGTGGTATGGGCCAACCTGATGGCCATGGTGGTGCAGACCCTCTCGGCCAAGCTCGGCATCGTCACCGGCAAGAATCTGGCGGAGCACATCCGCGACCGACTGCCAAAACCGGCGGTCTGGGCCTACTGGGTGCAGGCAGAGATCATCGCCATGGCCACCGACCTCGCCGAATTTATCGGCGCTGCAGTCGGCTTCAAGCTGCTGCTTGGCGTGACCTTGCTTGAAGGGGCCTGTATCACCGCCGTGGTGACCTGGGGGATCCTGATGCTGCAATCCCGCGGCCAGAAACCGCTGGAGTTCGTGGTCGGTGGCCTGCTGCTGTTTGTCGCGGCGGCCTACATCGTCGAGCTGATCTTCTCCCGCCCCCATCTGCCCAGCCTGCTGGAGGGCGCCCTCTTCCCCGGTCTGCCCAACAGCGATGCCGTCTATCTGGCCGCCGGTGTGCTCGGTGCCACCGTGATGCCCCACGTTATCTACCTGCACTCGGCACTGACCCAGCACACGCAGGATCAGGGTTCAGTCAGCCAGCGGCTGCACACCACCCGGGTCGATGTGGCGATTGCCATGACCATCGCCGGCTTCGTCAATCTGGCGATGATGGCGATGGCGGCCGCTGCGTTCCACAGCTCGGGCCACCAGCAGGTGGCGGAGCTGGAATCCGCCTATCAGACCCTCACTCCGCTGCTGGGTCAGGCTGCAGCCACCCTGTTTGGCCTCTCGCTGGTCGCCTCCGGTATCAGCTCTACCGTGGTGGGCACCCTGGCCGGGCAAGTGGTGATGCAGGGCTTTGTCCGCTTTACCATCCCGCTCTGGCTGCGTCGCGCCATCACCATGGCTCCCGCCTTCGTGGTAATCGCCATGGGGCTCAACACCACCGAAATTCTGGTGTTGAGTCAGGTGATCCTGAGCTTTGGCATCGCGCTGGCCCTGATCCCGCTGTTGATGCTGACCGGCGATCGGGCACTGATGGGGCAACATCGTAACCACCCCGTCACCCAGGCGGTAGGACGCCTTATCGTTGCGCTGGTGATCGGGCTCAACGCCTATCTGCTGGTTGCCATGATCTAGCGAACCGTAAAACCGAGAAGAGGGGCTCATTAACTCTGGTTAATGAGCCTCTTCGCACTTTGGCGTATGCTGCCGCTTTCTCTTCTCATTTATCGTTGCGGGAGCCTTGCCATGGAACACACCCGAGCCAGCTTCGTACTGGGCCATCATCAGGAGCAGGTCAGCGTGGTCTGCTGCCAGCGCGGTGACACCACACTGCTGGTCACCGACCTCACCCCCTTTCATCCCCAGAGTCACCTCTGGCCCGATCAGCCGGGGGACGTGGGCCATGCTCGCTGGGAAGGGGGCGAAGCCGCCATTGGCCCTTGCCGGATGGGGGCCATCAGCCCGGATGGCGAGCTGTTCGTCGATACAGCTATTCCGGTCAAGCGGGGCGCAGAGGGGTGGAGTTTCGTGGTGGTCCATCCGCTGACCGGAGACCACGCGCTGGCCGTTGGCAGCCAGGTCGAATTGCAAGTGGATAGCGCTGCCCGCCACGCGTTGAGTCTGGGCCATAGTGGCTGCCATCTGGCCGCGCTGGCGCTCAATCGAGTACTAACTCCCTACTGGCGCAAGGAGGTAAGCGAGCGCGATGCACTGGGCCAGCCCGACTTCGACCGCCTGGCTATTCAAAGCTCGCGGGTCGAGCCTTGCGGTTCGCGGGAGCAATACCGCATAGGCAAGAGCTTGCGCAAGAAAGGGGTCAACAGCGAATCGCTGCTGGCAGATCTGGCGCTGATTGAAGAGAAGGTAAACCAGCAGCTGGCCGACTGGATCGCAGCCGGGAGCGAGATCCGCCGCAGCCGCGCTGGCGAGGCGATCATCGATTCCCGTTACTGGCACTGCATGCTGGAAGGCCAGGAGGTGACCATTCCCTGTGGTGGCACTCATGTTGCCTCGCTCGCCGAGTTGGGGGAGGTCAAGGTACAGCTCACACAAGTGGAAGAGGGCTTTGCCATGCTGACACGGGTCACGCCAACCGGCGCCTGAGTCGCAGACTTGACCACTCAGGGCTAACGCCCAAATTGGCAATAGAGACGTATCGCAAAGAGGGGGCATCATCATGCCCCTCAACGCCAGTCATGACGGGCCGATGCTTCTCTTTTAACCACTCCCTGATTAGAATGCGCCTCCCACAGGAGGCATATCCCCATGAGTAGTACCCAACTACGCACCACCCCTGATCGACTTCGTTATCTGGTTCTCTACGAAGGCATCGGGCTGGCACTGGTCGCACCGCTGATCAGCCAGCTGTTCGGTCAGGGCGTCGCCGAGGTCGGTTCGCTGGCCATCTTCTTCTCCATCGTCGCCACCGCCTGGACCTACGGCTGGAACCTGTTGTTCGACAAGGGGTTGCTCAAACTTTGCGGGCGTACCAACAAGCGACCACTGGACCGCTTCCTGCACGCGTTTGGCTATGAGGCGAGCTTTATGATGCTCTCCCTCCCCTGCGTCATGTTCTGGCTCGATTTGGGAGTGTGGGACGCCCTGATGCTGGATCTCGGCTTCGTCGCCTTCTACCTCGTCTACATCATGCTCTTTACCTGGGCCTATGAGCGGATCTGGCCGCGGCCATCCAACCCGCAAACGGCATAAGGCCTCAGCCGCAACGAGGCTGACAGAAGGAAAAGTCAGGAAGGACTAATAGGAAGGATGGGAGAATCCCATAAAAACAATGCCAGTCAGCAAGCTGACTGGCATTGGACAAAACAGACTTTCGGACTTACTTGACGGCGTCTTTCAGAGCCTTGCCAGCCACGAATGAAGGCACGTTGGCAGCAGCAATCTGGATCTCTTTACCAGTTTGCGGGTTACGACCGGTGCGGCCTGCGCGGTGGGTGACCTTGAAGGTGCCAAAACCGACCAGTTGCACAGCATCGCCTTCTTTCAAGCTCTGGGTAATACCATTGATGATCTCTTCCAGAGCCACTTTGGCCTGAGCTTTGCTCAGATCTGCTTTGGCGGCAATCGCATCGACAAGTTGAGCTTTGTTCATAACATTTCCTTTATGATCGGGCATTTAGCGCTGGGTCACTCTATGCAAAAAAAAACGCACAGGCAAAGCCTTTATCGAGCCGAACGCGTCAAACGCTGGGGTTTTCATCAAGATCTGCGGAAATAGTCACATTCCACACGCGAAAAACCGTGAGCAGGCCTGAAACCTGCTAGCACGCAGACACAATCCGCTGACTATTTCTTCGCCACTTAACATTATCCCCCCATGGCTATTGACGCTTGCCCAGATTTTCCCTAGTTATAGGTTGTGTCACTGCTCAAACGGCTCGGAATACCGAACAATCGGCCAGCCTTTGCCCCACGGAGGGATAGGGATTATGTTGACGAAACTGGAACAGACCAAGCAGGCGCTGGCAGGCAAGCATAAGGCTATCGACGACTGGCTGGATGCAAGGCAAGCGCTGCTGGTTGGATACATGCAGCTGGCAGGCCTCACTCCGGCGCGGACCAAGCAACGCAGCCTGCCCAAAACAGAAGAGCTGCATCAGTTTTGCGACCGCTTGGTCGACTATGTCAGCGCGGGCCATTTCGAGATCTACCACCACGTCGTCACCGCCTTCGAGCAAGCCAGCGGCGAAACTCTGGAGCTGGCCAAGCGCATCTATCCCCATATTCGCAACAGCACTGAATTCGCCCTCGAGTTCAACGACAAATACAGTGATGCCGACGAGGCCCAATTACTGCTACTGGATGATGATCTCAATGAGTTGGGTCCGGTTCTGGAAGAGCGGTTCAAACAGGAAGATCGCCTGGTCAAGGCGCTTCATGTGGTGGAATCCTTGAGTACCCAGCAAGCCTGAATGCCATTTTCGGAGCAAGTTCAAGATACTGGCAACCAAGGTGGATTACACTCAGAGCAATGACCCTAGCGTCCACACTTATTGCATACAGGAGATGAGCATGTCTGAGCGCCGCCGTTTTGCACGGATCCTCTACTTGACCATGGCAGAACTCACCCAGGGGGAACAGAAGTGGCAGACCCAGCTTGTCGACGTCTCCTTGCAGGGAGCCCTGCTGATCCGCCCCGACGACTGGGAGAGTCGTGACAACAAGGAGTACCAGCTCAGCTTTATCCTGAGCGGTAGCGATATCGAGATCAAAATGCAGGTCGAGCTGACCCACGAAGCCAGCAAGAAGCTGGGTTTCTACTGCCACCACATCGATATCGACAGCGCCACCCATCTCAAGCGGATGATCGAGCTTAACGTCGGCGACGAAGAGCTGCTCCACCGCGAGCTGGAACAACTGCTGAGCGAGCATCTGGAACACAGCCAGCCCTAATGGCAGGTGCCAGCCCATAAAAAAGAGCGCCGAGGCGCTCTTTTTTCGTTGTGCGGTTGTCTCGATTGCAATGCTGAGGGATTACAGCGCCTCGAGTGCCTCAGACAGCTTCTTGACCGGCACCACTTCCATCCCTTCGATCGGATGCTTGGGGGCATTGGCGTGCGGCACGATGGCACGACGAAAACCGTGTTTGGCCGCCTCCTGCAACCGCTCCTGGCCAGACGGCACTGGGCGAATTTCACCGGAAAGACCCACTTCGCCGAACACCACCAGATCCTTGGGCAGCGCCTGATCCCGGAAGCTGGAGACCATCGCCAGCAGCAGCGCCAAGTCCGCACTGGTCTCCTCGACCTTGACACCGCCAACCACGTTGATGAAGACATCCTGATCCGCCATCTGCAGCCCGCCGTGACGGTGCAGCACCGCCAGCAACATGGCGAGCCGGTTGTGATCCATCCCCACCGCCACCCGGCGCGGGTTGGAGAGCTGGGAGTAGTCCACCAGCGCCTGCAACTCCACCAGCAGCGGCCGGGTGCCCTCCCAGATCACCATGACGATGGAACCGGGCGCCTGCTCCTGCCCTCGGCTGAGGAAGATGGCTGAGGGGTTGCTCACCTCGCGCATCCCCTGCTCGGTCATGGCAAAAACCCCAAGCTCGTTGACCGCACCGAAGCGGTTCTTGTGGGAGCGCAGAGTCCGAAAACGGGAGTCATGGCCACCATCAAGCAGCACAGAGCAGTCGATGCAGTGTTCCAGCACCTTGGGGCCCGCCAGACTGCCATCCTTGGTCACATGACCCACCATGAAGATGGCCACATGATTCTGCTTGGCATAGCGGGTCAACAACGCAGCCGCTTCGCGCACCTGTGAGACAGAACCGGGGGACGATTGCACATCCGCCACATGCATCACCTGAATGGAGTCGATCACCATGATCTGCGGCTGCTCCTGCTGGGCAATCAGACAGATCTGCTCGACACTGGTCTCGGAGAGCATCCGCAGCTTGTCGGTGGGTAGCCCAAGGCGGTTGGCCCGCATCGCCACCTGCTGCAGCGACTCCTCACCAGTGACATAGAGGGTTTTCATCCGCTCAGCGAGACCACACATGGTCTGCAGCAACAGGGTCGACTTGCCCGCCCCCGGGTTGCCGCCGATCAGAATGGCCGAGCCTGGCACCACACCGCCACCAAGCACCCGATCCAGCTCCTTGAAACCTGAGGTAAAACGGGGAATTTCGGTGGTGGCAATCTCTGCCAGTGTCTGTACCTGACTGCCGACCGCGCCGGCATAACCGGTGTAACGGGCACTCTTGCCAGCGGGGCTCACCGAGCCGAGGCGCACCTCGGTGATGGTATTCCACTCCTTGCACTCGCTGCATTGACCTTGCCAGCGTGTGAAGTCGGCACCACATTCGGAACAAACATAAGCAGTTTTATTTTTGGCCATTGATAACTCGGGGACAGGATGAATTCCTGCTTGATATACTTGTTTGCGACCGACAGATCAAACCCAGAATCGGAAAAGTGACTTTCCGTGGCAGGAACAAATGGATTCAGAACACCAGCAACATCTGATTGAACAACTCGTCCCCTTGCTGCGGGAGAAAGATTTCGAGGAGATCTTCAACCGCATGACTCAGGAGGAAAACAGCAACAGCCGTTTTCTGATCAAGATGGAGCTCAAGCGCAAGTGCTCCCCCTGCCGCAGGGTCATCGACATGCGCGATGAGCTGGAGGATGAGTGCCTGGTGCATGAGTTCGACGGCATCACTCATTTCATGCCCGCCGATGCGATTGCCCTGTTCCAGTCCCAGTGCTATCTCTACCGCGATATCTATACCCTCGGTGTCTACGAGGCGCTGCAACAGTGGCAAAAACAGCACCACAACGCCCGCGTGGATGGTCAGCTGTCGCCGCCGGCCAGCCCCTTCCGGCAATATGATGTCAACACCATTGCCTTTGCCAGCTACTACGGCCGCCGTCAGGAGCGGATGCACTTCAGCTCGCCAGTGCTGATCAAGTTTCAGGATGGTGAGAAGCTGTTCGCCAAGAGTTCCGATCTCTCACTGGGTGGCATGCGGGTCTCGGTTCCCTATCTGCCGAACTATCACACCGGCGCTCAGGTGGAGGTCTTCTTTACCGGACTGGAGCGGGACACCCCCAATCCGGTGCTGCATCAGCCGGTCGGCTATCAGATCCTCGGCGAAGAGAGCAAAGAGGGGAAATACTGGCTGCGACTGGTGCGCTCCGGCGAACAGCCCGCCTTCGATGCCTTCCTCAGCGACTTTATCGATGCCAACAAGATCCGCTATCGGGTCAGCGTCGACTATCTGCTCTCCGCCGCCATCATCAAGGGGTATGAGCAGTTCTACCTGCCGCGGATGACCGGCATGCCGCTCTTCTTCGGCACTGGCGACAGCCCCAATCTCGAGATTGCCCTGCGTACGGAAAACAACCAGCACCTGCTGGAGTATTGGCGCGATGAGAAAAACCGCGATGCCCTCGCGGGGCTTTTCAGCGCAGAGCGGATGAAACGGCTCTGCCCGTCCCCCGGCACCACCACCGAGACCATCATCTACTGCTTTACCCACACGGTGCGCAGCCACATCTACTTCTTCTCCGCCACCGCCGAGGAGCTGCGCCAGAGTGGCCTCACCGCCCTCTTCTTCCAGGTGGGCTCCCGCCGCCCCAGCTGGCGAGTCTACAAGTTCACGCTGGAGGCGTGCGATCTGATCGAAGCAGATGTGGGACAACTGCAGGGGCAGGACAACCCGCAGTTGCAAGACATCCTGCTGCTCGAGCGGCTCAAGCAGGTCGGCTACTGCGGCCTGCTGCAGGAGATCGGCCTGGAGTCCCAGCGGGAAGAGTTCCATCAGGAAGGGGTCAGCAACAACGCCAACGAGCTGCAACGCTTTGGTCACGAACAGGGGGTTGCTCCGTTCGAGATCGAAACCCTGCACTATGTTCAGCTGCGCAAGGAGTCGCGCTACATCCACAAGACCGCGGTCGCCATCCATCACAACGGCAAATCCTGGATCGGCTGGACTCGCGACATCTCGACTCACGGCCTGCAAATCGAGCTGGAAGATGCCTTTATCGGCGAGAAGAACGATGTGGTGACCATCGCCCTGCCCCGCTTGCAGGAGCTCTCCAAGAGCATGGATCTGCAGCGCCTCTCCTACCGACTGGTCAGCCTCAACATGACCCGCACCGTGCTGCACCTCTGCATCGAAGGGGATTCGGATCGCCATACCGGCCGCCAATTCTTCAGCCTGCTGATCGAGAGCAACCAGAACAAGCTCAAGGCGGCGCAGGAGCAGCGCCGCTATCGTGGGCTGGCGCGGGCACTGCGCAACATCTACACCCACCACCTGTTCAACTCGCCGGTCTACGTCAACAAGCTGAAGGGCGCGCCCAAACCGGCCTCCATCGGCAAGTCTCTGCAACCACGCAGTCTGCAGCGGCTGCTGCAAGCCTGTGCCGAGCTGCCGGAGCAGGAGAACCTCTACCCGCTGTTTCAGGGGGAGTTGCTCAAGGAGCTACTGATGAACCCGCTGCGCGCCATCGAGCGGGAGGACAAACCGAGAGAAGACGAGGTCTATATCGCCAGCATCCAGACCAAGGCTGGTCTGCCCATTTTCAGCAGCCGGCTGGCCAGCAGCTTTGCCAACCACAAAGAGAAGCGTCAGTTCATCGAGCTGGCGCAGCAACAGGGGGAGTTCTACTCGGTGCTGGTCGGTATCTCCCGTACCGGACGGCCCGACACCAACTTCATCGCCAACGAGCTGGACTACATCGCCAAGTTCGCCATCCACAAGGCGCGCAAGCTGGAAGAGGAGCTGTGGAGCGTGGTGGGGGTGGGCGAACTGACCGATACCACCCAGGCCACCCTGTTCCGCTTTGGCATCACGCCGCCGCTGAACTGATGATCCGGAAACAGACAAAAATGAAACAGGGCGCTCGAGGCGCCCTGTTTTTTGTCATGCCGCCTGCGGGTTGAGCAGCCAGTCGAGGATCTGGGGGAAGTGATCCTCCTGGGCCTGCGGGGCGGTCAGCATGTTGATGTGGTCATAATCGAGGCGGTTGCCATTGTCCCGCCCCAATCGGGTGTGACGAGTGGCCGACCCCATCTCGTCGCTGAAACGGCGCACATCGGTCGGGTGACCCAGCACCTTGTCCGCTTTGGCCGAAATCATCCAGAGCGGTGGCCAGTTGACCCGTGCCGCCGCCTCGTCATAGGCAAAACCGTCGTGAGGATCCTGCCAGGGGCCGCACTTGACCCAGGGGATGGTCTCCTGCAGATAGCGCAGCGGCTCGTCGTCAGCACCGATCTTCAGATTGCGAGCCGCCAGAAAACCACGGCGGCGAGCCAGCCAGGGGGCCAGCCGATTCCAGATCAGATCTACCTTCAGCCAGCGCTCGGGATTGTGCACCGACACTCCGCGCTTGGTGCCAAAAAACAGCAGACTGGCAACCTGTTCCGCCAGCTCGGGGAAGCGCACCAGAGTCGAGGCCATGATGACACCACCCCAGGAGTGGGCCACCCAGTGCACCTTGAAACCATGATGGCGCTCGGCAATCCAGCGCTGCAGGGCGGGCAGATCCTCGGTGATCAGCTCATGCTGACCGTGCTCTGCCTGCTCGGCGATGGCAGGAGTGCTGAGCCCCCGCCCCCGCAAATCAGCCACATAGACCTGATAGCCGTGGCGGGCCAGAAAGCAGGCCAGCCCCTTGCCCGATTCGGTATAGAAAATCCGTCCATTCTCGATGGCGCCGTGCACCATCAGGATCGGCTCGCCATGCACGGCGACCCGGGGTTTGATGTGGCGAACATGCAATTGATGGCCACCACAGGGGATAAACAGAGACTGCTGCAACAATTCCATTTTAATGGGTTTCCTCCTTGAAACACTGTCAGCGCTTGTCCCAGCGTTGCTCGCTGCAAGCCCGCGCCGCCAGCAGGCAGATCACCCCCTCCAGATCGTGATGATTGAGGGTGGCCGCCGCCTGCGCCCGCACCAGCGGCTTGGCGTGAATGGCGATGCCAAGGCCAGCTACCCCCATCATCTTGAGATCGTTGGCACCATCGCCGATGGCCACGGTCTGGGCGGGTGCAATGGCATATTCGGCAGCCAGCTGCTGCAACACCTCGGCCTTGACGCTGGCATCAACAATGCGCCCGCTCACCTTGCCGCTCAGTTGCTCCCCTTCCACCGCCAGCTCGTTGGCGAAGATGGCGTCGAGCCCCAGATCGCGCTGCAACTGGCCAGCAAAACGGGTAAAACCGCCGGAGGCGATAGCAACACGCCACCCCGCCTGTTTGAGGGTATCGACCATCAGCTGCAAGCCCGGCATCCAGGGCATCCATGCCGCCACCTCGTCGAGAATGGTGACCGGCGCGCCTGCCAGCAGGGCCACCCGATTGCGCAGGCTGTCGGAAAACTCCAGCTTGCCCTGCATCGCCGCGGCCGTCACTGCCGCCACCTGCTCGCCAACCCCGGCAAGGCGGGCAATCTCGTCTATACACTCGATGCGGATCGCGGTGGAGTCCATATCCATCACCAGCAGGCCGGGCTCGTTCAGGGTCGGTAGCGCGGGCAGATGGCAGAGATCGATCTCCCACTCACCGCTCTTGAGCTCGGCCACCAGCTCGGCAGAGAAGCGATCGCAGCCAAGCAGCAGCAACGGCACGCCCGCCACCTCGGTGGGAGGATAGAGGGTGGCCGCCAACCCCTGCGCTGCCAACAATGGAGACAAATGCGCCAGATGGGAGGCGCCCAGCCCCTTGCCAAACAGCACCAACCAGCCGCCAGCCTGCGGAGTCTCTGTCGGTTGCAACGCATCTGCGCTGAGCTGCCAACAGGGTGAGCCGGACAACAACGCGGGCCAATCGGATAACAGAGGGGGGAGCAGGGACAACAACATAAGGGATACGCCTTCCTTGGTGATCAGGGGGTTAACAATGCTGGCCCAGAGTAGCGTATTGCTTTTTGTACAGGCAAGCGCCAAGATCCCGCCACTCCTTGTTACCATGAGGTCTCGCGCTTGCTGCGTCATCTTCCCATCAAACGTGTTCTCAGCCTGGGTGCCGGTATCCTGCTCGGATGCTGGGTGCTCGGTGTGCTCATCCATATGCAGGGTGAAAGCCAGGCCTCGCTGCACAGCGAAGCGCGCAACCGGGCACAGGCGCTGGTCGCCTATGCCGCCCGCGACATGAAACGCTGGATCAAGGAGGAGAAGAGCAGCGAGCTGGAGCGGCTGGCGCGGGATCTGGCGGCGGAGCCGGAGATCCTCGATGCCACCCTCTACGACGGACGCGGCATTCCACTCGCCCAGTCTGAGCAGGCGGTGCCGCTGGAGAGCCTGCTGCCCATCGGCAGCGATAACAAGTCACTGCCGGAGCAGGGCAAGGGGCGGATCCAGTTCGTACAGGAGATCCGGGATGGCGAGCAGACCATCGGCTTCCTGCGCATCACCCTGGAAGAGCAGCAGATGCTGGCAGACAAGGACACCCGGCTCAAGGTGGTGCAGGAGAAACAGCGGCTGATGCTGCTGGTCGCCCTGCTTGCCGGGGTGCTCATCTCCTACGGCGTGCGCCGTAACTACATGCGGGTGCGCAAGCACAAAAAAAAGAGTACGCCCCCCTCGCCACCTCCGGAAAACTGATGGCGCAACCAGAGATCAGATACAAAAACGGCGGCCAGAAGGCCGCCGTTTCTTATTCGCAAAGGAATTACTTGTCGCCCAACAGGACGGAATCCAGCGCGATCTCGATCATATCGTTGAAGGTCAGCTGACGCTCTTCAGAGGTGGTCTGCTCACCGGTACGGATATGGTCGGAAACGGTGCAGATGGTCAGTGCCTTGGCACCGTACTCTGCGGCCACGCCGTAGATACCGGCGGCTTCCATCTCGACACCCAGGATGCCGTATTTTTCCATGACATCGAACATGGAGGGGTCCGGAGTGTAGAACAGGTCGGCGGAGAAGATGTTACCGACGCGCACGGCAACGCCCTTGTTCTTGGCGGCCTGTACGGCATTGGCAACCAGGTCGAAGTCGGCGATGGCAGCGAAATCGTGATCCTTGAAGCGCAGACGGTTTACTTTGGAGTCGGTGCAGGCACCCATACCGATCACCACGTCACGCAGTTTCACGTCTTCACGCACGGCGCCACAGGAGCCCACACGGATCAGGGTCTTCACACCGTAATCGGTGATCAGCTCTTTGGCGTAGATGGAGCAAGAGGGGATACCCATGCCGTGACCCATTACGGAGATACGACGGCCCTTGTAGGTACCGGTAAAGCCGAACATGTTGCGCACGTCGCAGATCTGCTCGACGTTCTCCAGGAAAGTTTCAGCGATGTACTTGGCGCGCAGGGGGTCGCCCGGCATCAGTACGGTATCAGCAAAGGCGCCATCTTTCGCATTGATATGAGGAGTTGCCATTCTCTTGATTCCTTCACACTAGGTTGAGTTTTATTGTTTTATAAATTGCCCGCCGCCGAAGTGGCGGGCGGGTAAATTACAGGAAGCTGGTACCGTACGCCAGTTTCGGCAGGCCGTGATAAGCCGCGATGCTCTGGCCGATATCGGCAAAGGTCTCGCGACGACCGACGGAGCCGGCCTTGACCGGCTTGCCGAAGAACAGCACCGGAATGTATTCGCGGGTGTGGTCGGTCCCACCCCAGGTCGGGTCACAGCCGTGGTCGGCAGTCAGCACCACCACGTCGCCATCTTGTAGCAGATCAAACAGCTCCGGCAGGCGGGAATCGAAATACTCCAGCGCACCGGCATAACCGGCAACGTCACGGCGGTGGCCGTAGGAGGAGTCGAAGTCAACGAAGTTGGTGAAGACGATGGTGTTGTCACCAGCCGCTTTCACCTCTTCCAGCGTGCGATCCCACAGCTCGGTCAGACCGGTCCCTTTCACCTGCTTGGTGATGCCCTGCTGGGCATAGATGTCGGCGATCTTGCCGATGGAGACCACCTGGCCACCCGCATCTTTCATGTAATCCAGCACGGTCGGCGCCGGCGGCAGCACTGAGTAGTCGTGGCGGTTGCCGGTACGCTTGAAGTTGCCCTTGCCAGTGCCCACGAACGGACGCGCAATCACGCGGCCGATGTTGTAGGGCTCCAGCAGCTCGCGCACTATGTGGCACAGCTCATAGAGCTTCTCGAGGCCGTAGGTCTCTTCGTGGCAGGCAATCTGGAACACGGAGTCGGCAGAGGTGTAGAGGATCGGCTTGCCGGTCTTCATGTGCTCTTCGCCCAGATCGTCCAGCACCTGGGTACCGGAAGCGTGGCAGTTGCCCAGATAGCCAGGCAGACCGGCCTTCTCGACGATGGCGTCCAGCAGCTCCTGCGGGAAGCTGTTGTGGTGATCCTTGAAGTAGCCCCACTCGAACAGCACGGGCACACCAGCGATCTCCCAGTGACCGGACGGGGTGTCCTTGCCGGAGGAGAGCTCCTGCGCAAATCCGTAGGCACCAACCACCTCGATATCTTTCTTCAGCCCTTCCGGGAAGTAGCCGGAGGCCTGCTCGCAGGCGTGGCCCAGACCCAGCTTGTTGAGGTTGGGCAGATTGAGGGCGCCACGGCCTTCAATTTCACCTGCCGCACACGCCTTGGCGATATGGCCAAGGGTGTTGGCGCCCACATCTCCGAACTTGTCGGCGTCGGCAGCTGCGCCAATACCGAAAGAGTCCATCATCAGAATAAAGGTACGTTTCATGGGTCTTCCCCTTGTTACAAATCGGCCAGGGTGATACGGCGGTACACTTCAGGCAGTGCTTCCGGCCGCTCGCCACCAATCCGGACAGCCGCCTGCACCATGCTGGCAGCCTGAGCATATTGCTCTTCAGTCTGAGCGTGGATCATCGCGATCGGCTTGTCAGCATCGACGCTTTGACCCAGGCGGATAAAGTCGGTCAGACCGACCGCATAATCAAGTTTGTCACCGGCAGCGCGCCGACCACCGCCCATCGCCACCACGGCCAGACCCAGCTCGCGTGTATCCATGGCGGTCACGAAACCGCTGTTGGCCGCGAAGACCGGGCGCACGATGGCAGCCTTGGGCAAGTAAGCGTCATAACGCTCCATGAAATCGGCCGGGCCACCGAGACCAGTAACCATGCGACCGAAGATCTCGGCGGCCTTGCCGTTATCCAGCACCGCCTGCAGCTTGGTGCGGGCATCGCGCTCGTCGCTGGCAAGACCGGCAGAGATCAGCATCTCGGCGCACAGCGCCATGGTCACTTCGTGGATCCGCGGGTTGCGGTATTCACCTGTCAGGTAACGCACCGCTTCACGTACTTCCACCGCGTTACCGGCGCTGGAGGCCAGCACCTGGTTCATATCGGTCAAAAGCGCAGAGGTGCGGCAACCGGCACCGTTGGCCACGGCCACAATGCTCTTGGCCAGCTCTTCGGAGGCTTCGAAGGTTGGCATAAAGGCGCCGGAGCCCACTTTCACATCCATCACCAGCGCTTCGAGCCCGGAGGCGAGCTTCTTGGAGAGGATGGAGCCGGTGATCATGGCGATGGATTCGACGGTTGCAGTAATGTCACGTACTGCATAGATACGCTTGTCAGCGGGGGCAAGATCGCCGGTCTGGCCGATGATGGCGACACCCGCCTCTTTCACCACTTTCAGGAAACGGTCGTTGTCGACCGAGGTCTGGTAGCCGGGAATAGCATCCAGTTTATCGAGGGTACCGCCGGTGTGGCCCAAGCCACGGCCGGAGATCATCGGCACGAAACCGCCGCAGGCGGCGACCATCGGGCCAAGCATCAGGGAGACAACGTCACCCACACCGCCGGTGGAGTGCTTGTCGACAATCGGGCCACCCAGATTGAGGTGATCCCAGGTCAGCACCATGCCGGAGTCGCGCATGGCGCAGGTCAGGGCAACCCGCTCATCCATGGTCATGTCTTTGAAGTAGACCGCCATCGCCAGGGCGGCAATCTGCCCCTCACCGATGGTGTTGTTGGTAATGCCCTGAACGAAGAATTGAATTTCTTGGGTACTGAGCGCTTCACCGTTGCGCTTCTTGCGAATAATTTCTTGAGGCAAAAACATCTTTCATTCCCTCCGCCATTGCTGGCGTTACACAAGCCTGAATCCTTGCCCGCACACCGCATGGTGGGGGCTAACAGGGCGGACAGCCGTCCGCCCTCTCATCAACCTATTAGTAACCGCTGGTGTTGGCTGGCTTGTCGCCATGCCCCAGAGTGGCCAGCAGACTGGCCAGCAGGCTGGATGCACCAAAGCGGAAGGTACGGGCAGATACCCAGTCGTTGCCGAGGATCTCTTCGGCCATGGCCAGGTACTGACCGGCAACGGCGGCATCTTTCACGCCACCAGCAGGCTTGAAGCCGACTTTCGGATTCTTGGCCTTGATCACTTCCATCATGATGCGTGCCGCTTCTGGGGTCGCATTGACCGGCACCTTGCCGGTAGAGGTCTTGATGAAGTCGGCACCGGCATCGATACAGATTTCGGAAGCGCGACGGATCAGCCCCTCTTCTTTCAGCTCGCCGGTTTCGATGATCACTTTCAGCAGCACGTTGGCACCGCAGGCCTCTTTACAGGCTTTGACCAGATCAAAACCGATCTGTTCATTACCAGCCATGAAGGCGCGATACGGGAACACCACGTCCACTTCGTCAGCACCGTAGGCGACTGCGGCACGGGTTTCGGCCACGGCGATCTCGATGTCGTCGTTGCCGTGCGGGAAGTTGGTCACGGTCGCAATGCGTACGTCGGCAGCGCCGATCTCACGCAGGGTCTTGCGAGCGATAGGGATAAAACGGGGGTAGATGCAGACGGCGGCGGTCAGGCCAGCCGGTGACTTGGCCTTGTGGCACAGGTCGATCACCTTCTGATCGGTGTCGTCATCGTTCAGGGTGGTCAGGTCCATCAGGTTCAGGGCGCGCTGAGCGGCCACTTTCAGATCAGTCATTCTGTTCTCCAAAGTCTCGATTTAATCCAGATAACCGGGCACCACCATACCATCCAGCGATGGATGCACAGGCAGTAATCCCCCAGCTATACGGGAATGGAATTACAGTGCGAAGGCACCGGCACTATCGGGATGCTATTCAAAACACCCTGCAGGCACTGCGACTGTAAATAAGGCAAGAGCCCTGTCACTTTCTTACAAAAGTGCGGACTTGGTTCCATGAAGACTTGAGAAAGGCCGACAACATCTGACCCGACTTCCCAATCAATTCCATTTGACCGCCAACACCCGATTTCATCGAGTATTAGTCATTGCCAGCACCCTGCTGGCAACGCCTATTTCAGCCGAGATACCCCCTGTTTGCAAGCCGGATTTGCCAATTTCAGAGGTACCTCACATCTGGCAAATCCAGGTCTAAAAAAGCCTTACGAAAAGAAACGGGTCAGGATCCAGGAGTAGGCCAATCCCCCCAGATAGACCCCGACGATCCCCATTACCCCGGACAAAACGGGAGGCGCCGGGATCGGCAATTTGAGGAAAGAAAACAACAAACCAACTATAAAGCCGGCCACCATCGCCAGTAGCACTTCATTCATATAACCTCCGATTTGACTCATTTTATTATTAGTTTAGATAGGAAAACGGTTGTCACCGCTCCATACGCGAACGCCACGGCAGATGCCGTGGCGTTCGTGTTTATACCCTGTCAGTCAGGCGGCGATTACATGCCGGACAGTGCCAGGAAGAAGCCTGCGATAGTGGCAGACATCAGGTTGGACAGAGAGCCAGCCAGTACGGCTTTCAGACCAAAGCGTGCAATGGTGCCGCGGCGGTTCGGCGCCATGGACCCCAGACCACCCAGCAGGATGGCAACAGAGGAGAGGTTGGCAAAACCACACAGCGCGAAGGAGATGATCGCCTTGGTGTGATCGGACATGGCCACACCGTTGATCAGCACTTCGTCTTTCAGGTACGGAGCGAAGTTCAGGTAAGCCACGAACTCGTTCACTACCAGCTTCTGACCGATGAAGGAACCGGCAACCACTGCTTCATTCCAGGGCACACCGATCAGGAAGGCCAGCGGGGAGAAGATCCAGCCCAGCAGCAGTTCCAGAGAGAGTTGCGGATAACCGAACCAGCCACCCACACCGGAGAAGATGCCGTTGATCATGGCGATCAGACCGATGAAGGCCAGCAGCATGGCGCCAACGTTCAGGGCCAGTTGCATACCGGCAGAAGCGCCAGCAGCAGCAGCGTCAATGACGTTGGCAGGCTTGTCATCCAGCTCGGCATCGGCAGAGCTTTCGTCGTAGTTCGGGGTCTCTGTCTCGGGAACCAGCAGCTTGGCGAACAGCAGACCACCCGGTGCAGCCATGAAGGAGGCAGCAATCAGGTACTCCATCTTCACGCCCATGGAGGCGTAACCGGCCAGTACGGAACCGGCAACGGAAGCCAGACCACCACACATGACGGCGAACAGCTCGGAGTCAGTCATCTTGGCGATGTAGGGACGAACCACCAGCGGCGCTTCAGTCTGACCGACGAAGATGTTGGCAGTTGCAGACAGGGATTCGGTGCGGGAAGTACCCAGTACTTTCTGCAGACCGCCGCCCAGCAACTTGATGACCATCTGCATGATGCCCAGGTAGTAGAGCACTGCAATCAGGGAAGAGAAGAAGATGATGACCGGCAGAACACGGAAGGCAAAGACAAAGCCGCCGCCACCGAACACTTCAAACATCTTGTTGCTGACCAGACCGCCAAACAGGAAGTCGATCCCGTTCTGGCCGTAGCTGATCACGCTGGATACCGCGTCGGACACGCCGACCAGGATATCGCGACCAACCGGAACATAGAGAACAAACGCCCCCAGACCGGCTTGAATAGCGAACGCACCGACCACGGTACGCACGTTGATTGCCTTGCGATTGCTGGAGAACAGCACCGCGATAAGGACGAGCGTCGCCATCCCTACCAGACCCATGAACAAATTCATTATTATCTTCCTCTAGTAGCACCTGGCTTGTTAGTGAGTTGTTATTAAACCCAACTAATCAAGGGGAGCGCATTATACTAATTAAAGTCCGATAAAATAGAATGCTGGTCACATTTTATCGTTACCAAAATGTCCAAGTGTCACAAAATTAGACAGCAAACGATTTTTACGCTCATTTTTTTTCCTGACAACTAAATCAGGTGTTGCGAATTTGTTTCATGGCTATTGGTCGTGATGGAAAATATGCCGGGCAGTTTCAAATAACACCTCGGCAACATCTGCCGACGGTTCATCCCGCAAGGTCATCAATATTTCCGCTATTTTCGGCAGCGCTTCCGGGGTATTCCGGGTGCCTTGTGCGCCTTGCAACGGCATATCTGGCGAATCGGTTTCCAGCACCAAAGCCTCGAGCGGCATAGCCCGAAATACCTCTCGCGTCTTGTTCGCCCGCTCAAAACTGATTACCCCGCCCACCCCGAGTCGAAAGCCTAGTTGCCAGAAAGCCTCGGCCTGCTGCAACGAACCGCTGAAAGCATGGATCACCCCGCCACGTGGCGGCTTGAAACGGCGCAACAGCTTGGCCACAGTGTCATTGGCACGCACCGAGTGGATCATCAGGGGAAGCCCGACATCGGCAGCCAGCCGGATCTGAGCCTCAAACAGCGCAAGCTGCCCCTCCTGCGGCACGTGAGAACGGAGGTCCAGCCCGCACTCGCCAATGGCCACCAGCCCGGCAGGCTGGCTCATTACCAGCGTTCGCAGCCGCTCCATCACCCCCTCCCGCTGTTCACCGGCATACCAGGGATGAATGCCCAGACCATAAAAGAGGCCGTCATACTGATCTGCCAGTGCCATCACACGAGTCCAGTTATCCTCTGCGATGGCAGGAATGATATACTCCGTCACCCCTAATGCCCGACAACGGGCCAGCAGCGCCTCCCTGTCCTGGTCGAACACCGGAAAGTCGAGATGGCAATGGGTATCTATCAGCTGCATATCACTCACACCTGTTTGCGGTATTTAATGGGTCATTGAACATGATGAACAACAGAAACAACGGCTTTACCCTGATTGAACTGGTGCTGGTGATCATAGTGCTGGGGATCCTGGCCGTCACCGCCCTGCCCCGCTTTATCAATATCAAGGATGATGCCCTGAAAAGCACGGTCTCGGCGACCGCAGGCAGCTTTGCCAGTGCAGTTCAGCTGGCTCATGCTGGCTGGGCGGTGAAAGTTCAGGGACAAGACCTCGCACTGTATAACTTCAGTGGGATGGGCAAGAAAGATCTGGATATCAACCATTATGGTTGGCCGGTGGGGACTGAGGAAGGTGGTCAAGGAGTCGATGAGCCCTCGACAGGTGGTGGTAGCGACGAAATATCAGTTAACAGCCCAGAGGACTGCGAGCTCCTCTTCGCGGCAATACTTGATACAGACCAAACTGCCTTCGAGAAGGACAGCACTTCCAGTTATAAGTCTGAGATTATTCGTGCAGACCATCAAACTGAGGCTGGAGGACTGGAACATCACAACTGCCGCTATATCCTGCGCGACTCGATGGGCCGCTTCCAGACTGGCTCGGAGTATGAAAACGGCCTCGGCTTCGAGTACAACAGCGTTACTGGTGCCGTGACCCGCAATTTTGATTGAGCTCAGCCTCTTCTGCGCAAGCTCGCTCTTTGCTTGAATCATCATCATAACGAACCGGCGTGCAGCAGCGCCGGTTCTCCTGAGTGAGCCCCCACTCCTCGCACCACGCGTCATAACGGGCCAGCCAACGCAGCAATACCCCCTTCATCGTCACACCTCCGCCAACAGGTTCAGGTTAAAAACCATCCTAATCAGAGTCGGCAAGGGGAGCAAGTGATCCCCATAACCGCGATCGGGCGGAATAAAAAAGAGCCGGTCAGCATGGCTGACCGGCTCTTTTAACATTACCTGAAGAGGTTACCTAATGAGCGACAGCTCATCAGCCTCACAGACTCTTCAGCTTCTCTTCCGGCAGGGCCAGCTCGTCGTTATGGTTGACGCCGATACCGCGCTCCAGCACATGACGGGCGATGGCGTGCGCCTCTTCCAGCGAGTGCATGCTGTAGGTGCCGCACTGATACTCGTTCAGCTCGGGGATCTTGGCCTGATCCTGCACGGTCAGCACGTCGCTCATGGCCGCCTGCCAGGCTGCGCCAACACGGGCTTCGTCCGGCGCGCCGATCAGGCTCATGTAGAAACCGGTACGACAACCCATGGGGGAGATATCGATGATCTCCACGCCATTGCCGTTCAGGTGATCACGCATAAAACCGGCGAACAGGTGCTCCAGCGTATGGATACCGCGCTCGGAGAGGATCTCCTGATTCGGTACGCAGAAACGCAGGTCGAACACAGTAATGGTGTCCTTGTTCGGGGTCTGCATGGTCTTGGCCACACGCACCGCTGGCGCTTCCATACGGGTGTGGTCAACGGTAAAACTGTCCAATAACGGCATTTCTGACTCCTGATTTGGTTACCAGAACCAGCCCCCACGGGAGAGCTGACCCTTGCATTGACGGTACTGGGCGCCGTAGCGCTGGGCGCGAGCCTCTACCTTGCGAGAGGTCTTCATCAACCACCCCTTGCTGCGATAGCTGCCACGCCGGTAGCCACCCCACCCTTCGTGATAGTTGAGGTACTGGCCATAGGCATCCCACTTGGAGGTGCCATTGAGCCGCTGGGCTTTGTTAGTGTACCAACCCATAAAATCGATGGCGTCGGCAAAATCATCGCGGTCACTCCAGCTGTTGCCGGTTTCCCGCTGGTAATCCGCCCAGGTTTCATCTTTGACCTGAGCATAACCATAAGCCGAACTGGCCCGCCCGGTCGGGATGAAGAGGAAATACTGCATCGGCGGCTGAGCATCATGTACGTACGAGGACTCCTGATACATCATGGCCATCACCACATGGATCGGCGTCCCCCACTTCTCGTTCATCTTGAGCGCGGCCTTGTGCCAGTCAGGCTTCTCGCGAAAGATCTGGCACAGATTCTCCGGCTGGGCCGGTGGACGGGTACTGCAAGCAGTAAGGCCCGCCAACAGGCTGGCGACCACCACGAAGCGCATCCATCCCATCAAATGAGGCCACACTTCACGCCTCTGGTCAGGTAAAGAGATAGCCAAGGTCAGATCGCGTCTTCGTTCTCTTCGCCGGTACGGATACGAATGACACGCTCCACCTCGCAGACGAAGATCTTGCCATCACCAATCTTGCCGGTGCGGGCAGTGTTCTGGATCGCTTCCAGACAGGCATCGAGATCCTCGTCCTGCACCACCAGCTCCACCTTCACTTTCGGCAGGAAGTCGACCATATATTCGGCGCCGCGATAGAGCTCGGTATGGCCCTTCTGGCGGCCGAAGCCTTTTACTTCGGATACGGTCATGCCGTTGATGCCGATCTCGGCCAGGGCCTCGCGCACATCGTCCAGCTTGAACGGTTTGATGATGGCTTCAATCTTCTTCATGGTGACTCCTTACCAGTTCTGTTTGCCGAACCCGGATGTAATGGGGTAACGGCGATCCTTACCAAAGTTGCGAGCCGTGATGCGGGGCCCGACCGCCGCCTGACGGCGCTTGTATTCGTTGAGATCCACCAACCGGATCACCTTACGCACCACCGCTTCCTCGAACCCTTCTGCCACCATGTCGGCCACGGACGCATCCTCTTCCACGTAACGCTTGAGGATGGCATCCAAGATGTCGTATGGCGGCAGGCTGTCCTGATCCACCTGATCCGGCGCCAGCTCCGCTGAAGGAGGACGGTCGATAACCCGCTGCGGGATCACATAGTCAACCGAGTTGCGATATTCGCACAACTTGAATACCAGCGTCTTGGGCACATCTTTCAGCACGTCGAAGCCACCGGCCATGTCACCGTACAGCGTGGCATAGCCGACCGCCATCTCGCTCTTGTTACCGGTGGTCAGCACGATACGACGACGCTTGTTAGAGAGCGCCATCAGCAGCACGCCGCGGCAGCGGGCCTGCAGGTTCTCTTCGGTGGTATCGCGGGCGGTACCTTCAAACAGCGGCGCCAGCTGGGTCATAAACCCTTCGAACATCGGCTCGATGGAGATGGTGTTGAACTCAACCCCCATCCGCTCGGCCTGCTCCTTGGCATCTTCCACACTCATCTGGGCGGTGTAGCGGAACGGCATCATCACCGCCTGCACCTTGTCGGCACCGATGGCATCGGCCGCAATGGCCAGCGTCAGCGCCGAGTCGATACCACCGGATAGACCCAGCACAGCGCCGTGGAAGCCGTTCTTGGTAACGTAGTCGCGCACTGCCAGCACCAGCGCCTGATAGGTCTCGGCCAACGGCTCCAGCGGCGCAGCGGGTTCCCGCTCCTTCACCGGCTGGCCATCAGCAAAACGTACCAGCGCCAGCTCTTCGGCAAACGGGGCCAGCTTGTGCGTCAGCTCGCCCTGGCTGCTGAACACCTTGGAGCAGCCGTCGAAAATCAGCTCGTCCTGACCGCAGACCTGATTGAGGTAGACCAGCGGCAGACCGGTCTGATCGCAGCGTTCGGCCATCAGCTCGCGGCGGATCCAGGGTTTCTCCTGATCATAGGGCGAGGCGTTGATGGTGAGCAGCAGTTCGGCCCCTGCCGCCTTGGCGGCCAGCGCCGGGCCTGGCTGCCACAAATCTTCGCAGATGAGCAGCCCCAGCTGGTGACCACGGAACGGCACCACACAAGTTTCGGTCGCGGCGGTGAAGTAGCGCTTCTCGTCAAACACGCCGTAGTTGGGCAGATCCTGCTTGAAGTAACGGGCAATCAGCTTGCCCTGCTCATAGAGGGAAGCCGCGTTGTAGAGCGCCTCGCCTTCACGCCAGGGATGACCCACCAAAATGGCACAGTTGCCCTGCCATTCGGCAAAACGAGCCAACGCGGCTTCGACCCGGATCATCAGATCGGCGCGCAGCAGCAGATCTTCCGGTGGATAGCCGGTCAGGGCCAGCTCGGAGCAGACCAGCAGATCGGCACCTTGCTGCTCGGCCTGAGCTGCCGCAGCGAGCACTTTGTCAGTGTTATCTTCGATGGCGCCTACCGTCAGATTCAACTGGGCAAGCATCAGAGAGAGGGCTTTTGCCATGGCGATGCATCTTGAATTCGAAAATGATGGGGAATGATAAAGAAAAGGCGCTGGCTGTGCCAGCGCCCAAGGCTTAACGGGTGCAAGTCAGACTGGTTGCATTGGTCACCCCGTTGTCCACCAGCAGCGAGCAAGGGCCACTCAGCACTTGGTTGTTGGACTGAGGGGTCATCTGTACGCTGAAAGAAGATGGCTGCAACATAAAGGTGGTGCTGCCCTGGTTGGTGTATGAGAGATTGATAACCAACGTTGAATTCTCAGGCGCTTCACACAGATATGCTGCCGGTTGATTATTCGCCTGTGGGTAATCAATACGGCAAGTCGCACCAGAGTTTGGTGTGCTGATGCTCAAATTGCTGAAAGAATTTTTGCCACATGCCTCGGGGGGAGGATTATTGTTCCCCTTGCCACGTTCCAAACATTGAATTCGCCCACTCACCTTGATGGTTGGCACGGTCTGCTGCGCCGCATCGACCTTGACCAGCATATCTGCCGTCAATGCCAGTGACTGGTCTCTGGCGGAGATCAAGGATGCGGTGATCCCCGAATTCCCCTGATATGCAGTGACTCGCACGGTCACGTCGCGCAGAACCTGATTGCTATCTTTGGTCGACTTCTTCGCCGTCATATAGCCTCGGCTATAACTACCGAAGTAGTAGTTATTGAGATCAACCACGGTTTTGACCGCTTCATTGGTCACAGCAACATAATCCGTGGCATTACCTGTGAGTTGAGTCAACGGTCCCATTGACCACTCCGCCAGCATGGTCAGGTTGATATCCTGAAAGGGTACTTTGGTTAGGTAATCGACTGAACTGGTATCAATATTGGCTAAATAGACGGGGTCAAGCACATCCACATAGATGCCTCGAGCAATAAGCTGCGCCGTCCCGGTACTCACTGTGATCCCGGTCGTAGTATTCCCTCCAGCTTCTGCATTGGTAGCCAGCCAGGTTGAAAAATCGGTGATGGTCGGCAAGGTGGCAGAGGCCCCTTTCACCCACCTCAGCGTCGATTTTTGCCAATCAATATAGGTCTTGACCACATATTTGATGTATTTCTGATAACTGGCCTGATTTGCTGGCTTGGCCAAAAAATCAGCGGTAGTTACGACTACTTTGACCAGATTCCAGTCCGGCAATGGACGGTAATAACCATCCAACCGGACAAAGCGGCACGCATCCACATATTTACCATTGGTCACCGCATTCAGAGAGCTGTTGTAACGAACTCTTGATGTATTCAATGGTGCATAGAAATTACTAAAACTCGACCCGCTGCCATCGAAATGGTCCTTACAGCAGCTAGAGCATAGGGCCGGCTGGCCATTGATACTGTTATCCAGAGACCCCGTGGGTTTACTCTGCATCGCACCTGCCTTCCAATAGAGTTGGTTGCTCGCCGAGTTGTAGATCTGGCCAGGCAGATAAGAGCTCAGGTTGTCATCGAAGCTACAGGAACAAGAGACGGATGCCATATCTTGCAAGACTTGCTGGGTACTGCCACCGGCTTCAGATTTGTATGTAACGGTTTCAAATTGCACCAATTTTCCAACCTGACCATCTTTGGAGGTGACGGTAGGTAAGGGCTTGCTGGTCTCCTGCTTGTTGCCATCTCCCAATTCGACAGAGATAACATCTGGCGCCACGCCAGGGGTGTAATTAACTTTTGGCCCCTGTCGGGTTGTATCCAATCCACCATCAAGCTGCGCCGAGCTTAGAGACTCTATTGGTGAAACATTGCCTGCCAGTTGTAATGTTTGGGCCTGTCCTTCGCTATCGGTCCAGCCAACGCTGACGATAATTGCCTTGCGTCCCGGATAGCTGAGACGATAACCAACTGGCGCTGTATTTTGCCAGTTAGAGCCATTCAAATACTGGTTGGTCACCGTCCAGGTCAGGGAGTAAGGATCCCCCGACATGGTCACTGCAGCACTTGCCGATGAGATTTGGTTGTAAGCCGTCAGTGGTGCTGTTGCGGTAACCACACTATTAAAATTGCGAAACTCATCAAGCTTGGACTCTGCCAGACGCATAGCAGTCTCATAACGGCGACCATCTTGCGACATGATCAACCCTGACTTAGACATTGCAACCAGTCCAACTATCCCCACCCCCAGCACAACCAGAGTAATGAGGATCTCAAGCAGGCCAAATCCTTTTTGCCTATTCATCGCCATCTCCCTCTACCAATCCCGCCAGCTACCAGGCACCTGATTAACGACCTGAAAAGAGGCGCCATTCGATATATTGCTCAAAACACCGGCATCGTACTTGGCATCATAGGTACCATTGGCATTACCCAGTTGATAGTTGGCAACCATAGCGCCGTTTACGATGGCGCCACCGTCAACTTCACATCCGTTGCTGCAGAAGCTGGATTTGATGAGTAAGCGAACACGAGGCCATACAGAACGGTATTACCGTTCACTGCCAGATTGCCATTACGCACGATCAGAATGACTGGTGCGGTCACAGAGCCAACATTCGCAGAAGGCTTGCAATCACCATCCACTATGACAAGACCCGTTGACGTCGGGCCAAGGCTGCTGCAATCGGTCAACTTTTGGGTCGCTCTAGCCTCCAGATTTGACCAACCTGTCGCATCATCCTTTTCATTAAATAGATACCAGACCAAATCGGTCGGGAAAGCCGTATCGTTGTCCTTGATATCTGACTGTTTATCCCCTTTCTGGCTGATATTGGCAGAGCACCCCCCGTTATAATCCCCCTGATGACAGGTTTGCCCCGTACCAGTTATGAGGTCGACATTACCATTGGTCCAGACCGACAGAGGAACGCCAAGACCGCCACCATTTGGGTTGGCCACAATGGTAAAATTACCCCCCACTGCCATACCACCAGCAACAGTCAAGGGAGCCGCAGGAGTGCCGGCCAACACACTGAACCGAACGACTTTGGTTTCTACTACCGCTTGGGCCTGATCATTGCTTAACGTCGCCTGGGAACGCACTATGACGGGGGTCACCGCCACAGATCCCACCGTAATAGCGGCATCGTCAACAGATGACAATGTGTAGCTCCCAGTCGTTAAAGTGGTTGTTGCCCCGCTGGTACGCCAAGTTGGATCAAGAGCCAGCCGCCCAAGTCCATCAGCCAGGCCCACCTCAGCCATCGCCATCGCTTGTCGATAGAGCACCTCATTGAGCGTTACCCGCCGATCTGCAACCAGCATCTTGCCAACCAGCAGCGAGATACCGAGCAGGATCAACACCAGCAATAGAGTGATGGTAAAGGTTGTAAAACCGGACTGTCGCTTCATCTCAGTACCCGTCGTTACGCAATTTGATATCACGCTGCAGAGTCAAGGTCAGCGCAGGCGACGCTTTGAAACGACCGCTCACCATCAGTTGCAGCGCTCGTGCCCCGCTGCCCTGACTGCTCGGCAACAGTTTCAGCGTCATCCCGGTGATCTCAATGGTGTCATCGGTCGAAATAAAAGTGCCATTACCGCATGTTGTGGAACCAGTTCCCTGTTTGATTCCTTTATCAGCGCTCAGATAGCTGTATACCAAGGTGTCATCTGTGCCCAACACACCGTTCCCATCGTTGTCATAACGTACTCTGACACAGGTATACAAACCGGAACCGGTAGCTGTTTCATTCATCAAGTCTGTAACGGTATCAAAGTAGAAACTGGATCGGCTGCCAGAGGGGGCTGCAAGAAACTGGGTTGCGTTGGCGTCATAACCGGCCCGTTGAATGTCCCGAGCGATCATGTCGGTCAGAGCCTGTACTTCCTGATTCAAACGGCTGGTCTGCATGGCGGTATAGTTAGCCTTGAGGATGGTGGCAAACAATGATGTCACTGCGGCAACCAGCAGCAAACCAGCCACCATAGCCACCATCAGCTCGACCAGACTAAAGCCCCGCATCTTCAATTGCATGCAACCTCCCCGATCACACTGCTGACTGCACAGGTTCTCACTCGACCCAGATTGCTGGTGATCACTTTCATGCTTGCATTAGACGAGGTGACCGTAATATTGCCGCTTGGCAAAGTACCGCGACGGGGTGAGAAGGTGATGGGCCGAGTGTTGCTGGCACTCTCGGCATATGAGCCCGTCAGGATAATCCCGGGGAATTCACTAGCGTCAGCTCCTTTGCGCCCTTCCAAGCTGGAGCAAGTATCGCTGCAGCTTGCACAGCTGCTGTCACCATCAATACTGATGCGATAGCACCAGTTACTGGTACCGCTGTTGAAGATAATAAACTGCAAGGTGCGATTACGTTTGATCGCCTCTGACTTGAGCAGCATGATATCCGTGTATACGGCCTGAGTAGCCGCCTTGACCATCTGCTCCTGGCGCAATGACTGATAACTGGGGATCGCCACGGTCAGCAGCAACGCGACCAACGCGACAGCGATCATCAATTCAATCACGGTAAAACCGGCTGAGCGGCCTTCTGCGCATTCCATTGGCTAAAGACTCCTTTCTTTTCGCACATGCCAGTAGAGTATGAGGTCAGTGCTATCCTATAGTATCTACCTGTTTAACGAACCCTGCCGCGCCCATGAGAATCAAACAATCTGGAATCACCCTGCTGGAATTGATGGTGGTCGTTGCCATTGTTGCCATTATTGCTGCTGTCGCCTACCCGAGCTTTACCGACGGTCTGCGTAAATCTCGTCGAGCCGATGCCATCAAGGGCTTGTTGACCATGCAGCTCAAACAGGAAGAATTTCGCATCTCCAATGCCAGTTACAGCAGTGCGATAGCCAGTGTGGGCAACCCAACCAGCGACCACTACACCTTTAGCATTTCTGGCGCCACCGCCACCGCCTACACACTGGTAGCCACCAGCAAGGGGGCCCAGGTCGGCGACAAGGCCGGCAATACGGCCTGTGATACCCTGACTATCAACAAGGCCGACACCAAGACTCCTGCCGCCTGCTGGTAACTGACTACCAGCACTCGGCAGCCGTCATAGTGGCCATCGACACTCCCTGCAGCCCCCCCTGATCCAGAGTTAGCAGGCCGCAGGGGTCGCCATTCATCACACCGGTCGGAATAGCCGTCAGGGTATAACGGGCCCCGCTGACATTGAGCGCCATATTGTAATAAGCAGTACCACCATCCCTCGGCAGGGTCGCCAAACCGGCAGAAGCCAGGTTACCGGCGTCGTAATTGCCATTGGCAGTAAACTCCCGCTCCAGATATTGCGCCGCTTCCAGCAACACAGCCTTGGCTTCGGCCCGCTTGGCTGCCGCCATGTAGTTGTTGTAACTGGGGTACGCGATCGCGGCCAGAATGGCGACCACTGCGACCACTATCATCAACTCAATCAGGGTAAAACCACGTTCCATGCCAACCTCTACTCCAGTTGCAACCAGGACTGGCGGCCACCCAGATCGCCTGCCCCCTCTTCCAGCGTGACCGAGATATTTCCGCTGGAGCCGCTGATATATTTGCGCTCCATCTCGGCATCTTCCACTACGCTTGGCGTCGTGGTGAGCTCATCAAATTGCTTGCCGCTGACCGGCACCTTGATGTCATTGCCGGCTTCATCCTCGATCGCGACGTAATCATCATCGTTGACGGCCCCGTCGCCGTTAACGTCAAACACCGAGTAGGTGAGTCTGGCCCCCGAGATGGGATCCAGCTCCATCAGCCAGGAGCGGCCACCAAAGTCACAGGCATCCGCCGACGGGATCAAGGTATTGAAGATCAGTCGCTTATGCCGATAGAGCATCTCGGAGACGGCACGCTCACCGACCCCCTTGCTCAAGCCTGGCGATTTCAATAGCAGATACCAACCCTTTTGGCTGGTGTAATTGACATTCCGGTTGGAGACCACCCTCACATTGAACTTGATAGTGGTGCCGTTGGCCACAAACTCATGGGTGATGCTCTGCTGCAACAGCTGGCTACTGAGCACGGTAGCCCCCGTATCCCAGATACCGTACACCGCTTCCAGCCTCGGCGTAGCGGGAACCAGTTTGTCATCATTGGTAAAATAACTGCCAGTCCCCATCATCACCATAACCCCCCCTTTAGGGTGCCGAATAGCTAAAGGACGCATGGTGATCGGCTGACGCGTACCGGCACTGCAGCTGCCATTACAGGCCTGGAACAGCGGCTTGGGCTTGTTGCCCGTTTTCAAAGCACTTCCCCACTGGGCACTGTTTTTGTCAGTCAGATCGAATTTCCACAGATTGCCGTGCAGATCACCGGCATAGACATAGTCGACAACCCTGTCCCCGTCTTGATCTACCGGCAAGGGGGAAGATAGACCATTGGGCTCGCTGGAAGACCCTACCTCGGTATCAATCTCTTTGATGATGGCGCCAGTCGCCAGATCCAGTACAAACAGCCTCGCAGTCTGACTGGTGCTGTTGTAACCATTCGCAACCAGAGCAACCCATTTGTTGTCGGCTTTGACCCGCACCAGAGTGGGTGCCGCCAGTGCAACCCCCATTTCGCTATCGGTGAACTCCCACAGCATCTTGTCGGCGGTGAAGTTATCCGGGGCCGTCACATCGATGGCAAATACCGCCTTGCCACCGGCACCGGTGGATCCCAGCAAGATGCTCTTCCAGCGACTGCCCAGATAGGCATCGCCTACCCTGGGCGTCCCATCCACATAGTAGCGATGGCTGTAATTCGGTCTGGTCAACTGATTCAGCTCGCCCAGCAGGCTGGACGGGATATAGGCCAGTCGCTCGACACCGTCGGCGACTCGAAATCCGTGCAGCATACCGTCATTGGCACCGACATAGAGCATGGGTGGGCGCCGGGTAATCGCCGTCGAGCTTAGAAAAGCTTGGTAACCCTCCCGCTCGGTCTGGGTCAGACCGGCTGCACTGCTGTAACCGTAATCACGCTTGCCCACGTAGACGGGATCAGAATTGATGATGTCGCCGAGCAGATCACTACGATTACGAAACGCACCACCATTGCGCTGCTCACCACTGCGATCACCGCGCAGATAGGCGACACGGCTTTCTCCCTGGTTGTCACCAGCGACATTGAATAGAGCCCGGTTGGTCACATTCAGCGTATCCCAACGAAAGGGGATGCCGACACCATCTTGCCGGGTGAAGATATTGCGTGCCGAAGGCTCGGGGATCAAGGTAGCGGCATCCCAAGCGATCTCCCCAAGGGTGCCATCGCTGTTCAGCGGGATCGAGACCAGTTGCCCCGACCAGTCGCCGCTGTTGTAGCGGGCTTGGTAGATGTGGGTATTGCTGTCCAGCCGGGTTGCGTTGGCGGTTACCGAGCTGGCGGAGCTGTTGCGCGCTGCGATCTGGGCAAGGGTACTGCTCAGAGCTGCGGCAAAGATGTCGGGGTCACCCGCGCTGAAAAAACTGCCCTTGCTGTTGAGTGCCGCGTGCCACAGGTCATCAATCTTGTACTCCGGAATGTAGGTCGCATTCTTGTACTCCTTGTCATCCGGATCATGGGGATTGGGCCAACGGCTCGGGATACCGTTGGCAGGATTAAGGGAACCGTTGACGCCGAGTCCGACGGTAAAGTTGACCAGATGCTGCCAATTGGCCGGATCCGCCGTGCTGGTCGGCACCTTGTTGGCGAGATCGGGGCGCAGATCGGTCTTCCAGTACTGGTAGGCCACATCGGCCAGCGTATTCTCGATGCTATCTTTGTCCTGATCGCCGACCCAGGGAGAATTTCCGTTCCAGTAGCCATCAGTCATCAGGATGTTGTAGCTCTGCCGGCAGGTGAGGTGGGGCAAGGTGCTGCCGGCACTGGCCGCCCAGGGGCCGTTTTTGTCGGTGCGGGAGAAGTACTCCCCCACGTCCTTCAGACTGGTGCGCAGCGGCGTGCCGGCGGCCGGAATATCGCGGCTGTAAAGGTCGCTGAAAAAGGCGCTGCGATCGGTTCCGGAGAAAGGCGCCACCCCGCGGATCACACTGCCGCTAGCGTTGATGGTGGCAAACCCCACCCGCAGGGCCTGCCCTTGGCTGGCAAAGGCACGGCCGACCCCGGCACGAGCCGCTAGGATCCGGGAGCGGTAGTAGGTATACCAGTTGGCAAAGTTCTGGATCTCCTCGTCATAGGTACAAACGGGGGCGCTCTTACAATCACTGCGATTGGGCCGCCCGCCATAGGTGCTGCCGGACTTTATCTCGACCCGGGTATAACTGCTCACTTTCTTCACGTCACCACTGCCCTTGTAGGCAAAGTAGACGGCTGGCCAGAAGGTCTCGTCATCGTTGTAATCGGTGGAAGAGAATCCGGTGTAGTAACGCAGGGACTTGGAGCGGTTGTTCTTGGTTAGGTCACGACAGCCGGCGGCGGTATTGAAGGGGTTGTGCGGTGCACAGCTGATGCTGGCATTCGCCATCGGGGTACCATCCGCCTTGGCCCAGGGCCGATAGCTCTGCTGCGGGTTGTAGTAGAGTTTGTTGTTGTTGCTTGAGCGGGTATAGGCATTGCGGTCGTTATTGCTGGTGAAGGTCACGGTCCGGTTGTCATAATCCTCGCTGCCATAGACATTGTCGGCTCTGGGGTAGACGTAGCGAGCGCTGTTCTCGATCAACCCCTCCGGCATCAACTCGAAATGCATCGAG
The DNA here is from genome assembly GCF_051919365.1 of Aeromonas sp. 82P. Lineage (NCBI taxonomy): Bacteria > Pseudomonadati > Pseudomonadota > Gammaproteobacteria > Aeromonadales > Aeromonadaceae > Aeromonas > Aeromonas sp. 82P. Next base: position 1,023,619 of record NZ_JBQBEV010000001.1, on the reverse strand, counting down.
CCTGAATCATCCAGGGTAAACATGATATTGGGATCGGCCCGGGTGCCGAGATAGAGGGGAACCTGGGCAATATCGAGCGCCGCCTGTGCCGAAGCACAGCAGAGCATCACCGAAAGGCCAAAACCAAGTTTGCCCATACACCGCCTCCTAGCGACTATAGGTCGATTGCAACAGCACCCGGCTCTCGTCAGAGAGACCAAATCCCCTTGCAGTAATACGATATAGACGACGCTCACTGATGGGCTCATCGACTGCCAGATCCTCGCTCCCCCCTGGGTATAGGGCAACCGTTCGATAAAGTATTCGGGAGCACGCCCCACCAGACCACTGTTGGTATAGGTACGCCAAGCTGTCGAAGGGGAGGCAGGATCCACCGCGGTGTCGATAAATTCATACAGGCCCGCGCTGTTGTCATAGGGACCCGAGTTGCCAGCCTCGATATAGCGCTCGGCAGCGCGCAGGCCCGCTTCTGCCGCCTGCAATGCCTGCAGCGCCTCTTTCTGGTTACCCGCCATCTTCTCTTGCAACTGCGCCCCACGCATACTGGCCATCCCCAGCAGGCTCACCATGACCAGAAAAATCAGGCTGATCACCAGCGCCATCCCCTGCTGTCGATCCATCATGACTGGGCTCCTCAAGGTAGCCGGTTGCGCAGCGCAACTGTGGTTTCGGCGACCCAGTACCAGTTGCGATCGTTCGCCCGGAAGGTGGCTCCGGCAAAGCTAAGGGCCTGCGGAGACGACACCACATTGCCTTGGTTACTGCGCATAAGAAGCTGTACTCCAATCCCCAGTACATTGTTCCAGTTTGGATTGCTGGCGGCGCTCACATAGCGATCTGCCGCCCGATCCCGGTTCTGATCCTCGCCGAATGTAAGTTGCATATTGGCCACCCCTTCGATAAGGGGCATACCTGCAGCCACCCCGTTCTTGCGATAAAGCGCGTAGGGGCTGCTGGCAGAGGGGCGGGCGATATAGTAGAGACGGGTTTCCACCCTGTTCACGACCGAGCCAAGACCGAATCGCTCCTCGGGTGGGCTGCTGGCCCCCCCCCAGGAACTGCTGGCATTGCCTGGCGTATATTTGTTGTCATTGGAGTGGACGATATTGACCTCACGCCCCCCTGCCACGCTCTGTACTTTGGTGACCTGAAATATTCTGGCCTTCTGACAGTCGGAGACCATGACGATATCTCCCTCGCACAGATCGCTATAACCCTGTGCGCCGGAACCACAATAGTCGGCCTTGCTGGATAGCTGCTGCACAAACAGCTGGGCGGCACTGTTATGATTATCACGACTGAGCGGAACCCCAACCCCAACCGGCCCCTGAACCAACAGGATATCGCTACCCGGCATGGGTCTGGGCTCGGAGCCGCTGAACAGAGCAGACAGCGCAGTTGGTAAAGTTGCCGTTACATTGTCGTAACCACGCAAAAAAGTGGTGAAGTTGTAGGGCAGTGCTGTGCTGTTGTTGAGGGTATTGGTGATATTAACCCCCTGTTTGCTGAGACACCCCTGATAGCCCACCATACGCAGCTCTTTTTGCAGCAGATTGGTGGCAAATCCGCTATCTTCCCGCACCCGGGCAATGGCCTCGCCAGTGAGATAGGTTTTGTGATTGCCGAGAAACACCTGAATCATGACCCCCACCGTTATCAGCGAGAGCACCAAGGCGATCATCACCTCGACCAAGCCGATCCCGTGCTGGTGTAGCGGCAAACCGCTCCTGCTCATAGGTCCGTCCTCAGGATCATGCTGCGCGACGCAGGATCAGTCGACAGCCGACTGCTATCCCACTGAATAGTGATGGTGGCCCTTCCGGCACTGACCGATACGGCGCCATCGCCACCTGGTAGCTCGGCTACGACCCGCTTCCAGTGTTGCAGATCCTGAACCGCCATAGAGCTACCCGAGACAGTTTCGCCCAAGTCGATATTGTATTGCCCGTTCAGAGCCGCGCTGCGATTAGCCCGCATCATGTCGTTGATCATGTATGCATACTGGGTCGCCTCGGTACGCGTCAGCGCCGACTGGTTACTCTTGAGAGCCTGCAGTTGCAGAGTCGCCATGCCCAGAATACCGATGGAGAGCACCAGTACCGAGATCATGATTTCAAGCAGTGACAAACCCCGTTCTCGCATCATGGGCAGCTAGCCTCGGTAATGGAAGGGCGACCAGCCACTGTGATGTTGATATCACGGGAGGGCTCATTCCGACACTCATCAGGACGCAGGGAAAATACCCGTGCCAACGGAGTGCGGCCATCAAGAAAACCCTCGCTATTAAAACGCAGCAGGGAGGTATTACTGCTCAATACCCCGCCCCCCATGTCGGGAAAGCCTCGCAACAACTCACCATTATCCAGTATGCCGTTACCGTTGCCATCGACCCAGATCTGCCAGCCAGCCTCCCAGTGATGCTGGGTCAGGTTATCGGCAGAGGCGGAGAGGGTCACTACCGTGTTGCGGCGAATGGCTTCTGAGCGGGCAAGGTTGATGGCCGCAACAAAGTTGTTAGCCTGAGTATTGAGAGAAATAGTGCGCAGCAAAGCGTTGAAGGAAGGAACCCCCAACGTGAGTAACAAAGAGACGAGCGCTATGGTGACCATAAGCTCGATAAGGCTAAAACCTGAACGCAAAAACATCCTGTTTCGCTCTGATTTATTCCAGGAGGACAGACACACTCCATGTGTGCTAGGCCAGAATAAGGGCTTGCTGGCAGTCTATGCCGGGCACTTGGGGTTTCAATCCCGGCAATGCAAAAGTTCGAGCTACATCATCAATTTTTGCTGCGATCTGGTTGCGAACATGCACAAAGGACTCGTTGGGACCAAAAAAGCCACCTCAACGAGGTGGCTTTGGCAATAAACCGACATCTAGCGAGATGACAGGGATCAGAGGATCCGCAGCTCGGGTGGTACCTCAAACACCACGTTCTCTTCACGGCCAGGATGCTCGGCGACGACATTGCCACCCAACTCCCGCAGGCGTGCAATCACGGACTGCACCAGCACCTCGGGAGCGGACGCACCGGCAGTGACGCCGATCGCCTTCACGCCCTCTAGCCAGCTCGCCTCGATCATCGACGCATCGTCGATAAGATAGGCTCTGGCACCCACCTTCTCGGCCAGCTCGCGCAGACGGTTGGAGTTGGAAGAGTTGCGAGACCCCACCACCAGCATGGCGTCCACCAGCCCCGCCATCTCCCGCACCGCATCCTGACGGTTTTGGGTGGCGTAGCAGATATCGTCCTTGCGCGGCCCCTGGATCTTGGGGAAGTGCTTGCGCAGCGCATCGATGACGTCAGAGGTCTCATCCACGCTCAGGGTGGTTTGGGTGACAAAGCAGAGGTCATCCGGATTCTTCACCTTGAGCTTGGCCACATCTTCAGGCGTCTCCACCAGATACATGCCGCCTTCGCGATTCTCGTACTGCCCCATGGTCCCGATCACCTCGGGGTGACCGGCGTGGCCGATGAGCACAGCCTCGGAGCCCTTGCGGCTGGCACGATGCACCTCCATATGCACCTTGGTCACCAGCGGACAGGTGGCATCGAATACCTTGAGGGCGCGGGACTTGGCCATCTCACGCACTGTCTTGGCCACGCCGTGGGCAGAGAAGATGACGATGCTGTCATCCGGCACCTCGTCCAGCTCCTCGACGAAGACTGCGCCAGCCTCTTTCAGCTTGTTCACCACATAACGGTTATGCACCACTTCGTGACGGACATAGATGGGGGCCCCAAACTTCTCCAGCGCGCTCTCGACAATGCTGATGGCGCGATCGACACCGGCGCAGAAGCCACGGGGGTTAGCCAGCAGAATATCCATTAATGCACCTTCTCCTCATCATCAACGCCCAGGATCTCCACCTCGAAGGTGACGGTATGACCGGCCAGCGGATGGTTGAAATCGACCGTCACCGACATCCCGGCAACTGCCCGGATGATGCCCGGCAACTCGCTGCCATTGGGCTGATCGAACAGGATGATGGTGCCAACTTTTGGCTCCACATCGGCGCCAAACTTGGCACGGTCGAGATGGTAGATGTTGTCGGGATTGGAGAGGCCAAACGCCTGCTCCGGCGCCAGCGTGAAGCTCTTGCTCTCCCCTTCGCGCAGCCCCAGCAGGCACTGCTCGAAGGTGGGGGTCAGGCTGCCATCGCCCATCCGCAGGCGGGCAGGTTTGCCGTGCAGCGCCGTGCTGTCGGCAACCGAGCCATCTTCCAGCTTGATGGAGAAGTGGAACAGCACGCTGCTGTTAGCGGTGATCTGCTGGCTCATGCCTGCTCCTTTTTCTCACCACGGAAACCGTCCAGCACGATCATGGCGGCCCCGATAAAGATAAAGCTGTCGGCCAGATTGAATGCCGGCCAGTGCGCACGCTGCCAGTAGAAGTCGAGGAAATCGACCACATGGCCCAACACCAGTCGATCAAAGACGTTGCCGAGGGCGCCGCCGATGATGAGTGAATAGGCGATACCGCTCCAACGCTGGGTCACCGACTGCTTGCGCAGCCAGTGGATCAGCAATCCACAGATGGCAAAAGCCAGCACCGCGAAGAACCAGCGCTGCCAGCCCCCCTGATCAGCCAGAAAGCTGAATGCGGCGCCCTTGTTGTAGACGTGAACCAGGTTGAAGAAGGGGGTGATCTCCACCCCCGGGTAACCAAATGGCAGCAACTTGACCACGGCGAGCTTGCTCGCCTGGTCCAGTACAAAGGCCAGCACTGCCAGCCACAGCCAACGCAGGCCGCTTTTATGTTGAGTCATGTTCATCAGGCAAATTGACGAGTTCGCCGTCACCCTCAACGTTGGTCACACAGCGACCACAGATCTCTTCGTGACCCGCGATGGTGCCCACATCTTCTACATGGTGCCAGCAGCGGTCGCACTTGGCGGCAGCAGACTGGGCCACGCTCAGCCACAGGTCATCACGCTCGGTCGCCACAGAGCCTTCCGGCGCAGTGTCAGCCTCCACAACCTTGGCTTTGGAGGTGAGCAGCACGAAGCGCAGCTCATCAGCCAGGGCATTCAGGCGTGCAGCCAGCTCCGGCTTGGCGAACAGGGTCAGCTCGGCCTGCAGGGAGCCGCCGATGCGCTTCTCGCCACGAGCCACTTCCAGTGCCTTGTTCACTTCACCGCGCACGGTGAGGATCTCGGCCCAGAACTCGTCGTTGAGAGATTCACCCGCTTCCAGCCCGAACAGGCCGTCGTACCACTCTTCGGTGAAGACGAACTCGCCGCGCTCACCCGGCAGCAGGGCCCAGATTTCATCAGCGGTGAAGCTCATGATCGGCGCCATCCAGCGCACCATGGCCTCGGCGATGTGATAAAGGGCGGTCTGGCAAGAGCGACGGGCCAGGCTGTCAGCCTTGGCGGTGTACTGACGATCCTTGATGACATCCAGATAGAAGGAGCCCATCTCGATGGAGCAGAACTGCATCAGCTTCTGGGTTACGCCGTGGAAGTTGTACTCATCGAACGCTGCCATGATCTCGGCCTGTACCGCTTTGGCACGACCCACAGCCCAGCGATCCACAACCACCATGTCGGCAGGCGCCACCATGTCGGTCGCCGGATTGAAGCCGTTCAGGTTGGCCAGCAGGAAGCGGGCAGTATTGCGAATACGACGATAAGCATCGGCAGAACGCTTGAGGATCTCGTCGGAGACAGTCATCTCGCCGGTGTAGTCAGTGCTCGCTACCCACAGACGCAGGATGTCTGCACCCAGCTTGTTCATTACGTCCTGCGGGCTGACCACGTTGCCGATGGACTTGGACATCTTGCGACCCTGACCATCCACGGTGAAGCCGTGAGTCAGCACCTGGTTGTAGGGAGCCTTGTCTTTCATGGCCACGCCGATCATCAGGGAGGACATAAACCAACCACGGTGCTGGTCAGAACCTTCCAGATACATGTCGGCTGGCTTGCCGTTGAACTCGGGACGGGCATCAACCACTGAGGCATGGGTAGAACCGGAGTCAAACCAGACGTCCAGAGTGTCAGGCACCTTGTCGTACATGTCTGCATCGGCACCCAGCAGCTCGGCCTTGTCCAGATCCCACCATGCCTGAATGCCGGACTGCTCGACCCGCTTGGCTACTTCGTGCATCAGGCGCACGGATTCCGGGTGCAGTTCCTGGGTCTCTTTATGGACGAACAGGGAGATGGGCACACCCCAGGTGCGCTGACGGGAGATACACCAGTCAGGACGGTTCTCGACCATCGCCTGAATGCGGTTTTTACCCCAGGCCGGTACCCAGCCGCTCTGGCCTTGCTGGGCAATGCCGTCCTTCTCGATGCGCTCGATCTCTTCCAGTGCGCGCTTGCGCAGACCCTTCTGCTCCATGCTGATGAACCACTGCGGGGTGGCACGGAAGATGATCGGGGTCTTGTGACGCCAGCAGTGCGGGTAGGAGTGGTTGAACACCTTGTGATGAAGCAGGGCGCCGCGCTCGGTCAGCACTTCGATCACGGAGGCATTGGCCTTGAACACATGCTGGCCGGCAAACAGTTCGGTATCCGGCAGGTAAACACCGTTGCTGCCAACCGGGTTGGCCACTTCCAGACCGTACTTCTGACCGACCACGAAGTCTTCCTGACCGTGGCCAGGTGCGGTGTGAACGGCACCGGTACCTGCATCCAAGGTAACGTGATCACCCAGTACCACAGGCACATCGAAGCTGTAGAAGGGATGGTTGAAGCGCAGCAGCTCGAGCGCGGCACCCTTGGCATAGCCCAGATTGTGGAACTTCTCGATACCGGCGCGATCCATCACATCCTTGACCAGCTCGGCGGCCAGGATCAGACGCTCGGGGTGCTCACCTTCAACCTGCACCAGTGCGTAATCCAGATCGGCGTGCATGGCGATGGCGCGGTTGGCCGGCAGGGTCCACGGGGTAGTGGTCCAGATCACCGCAGAGATCGGGCCCTTGCCGGTGTGGCCTTCGGCGCAGTCAAACTTGGCGGCAACTGTCGCCTCATCAACAGCCTTGAAGCGCACATCGATGGAGGGAGAGTTCTTGTCGTAGTACTCAACTTCGGCTTCAGCCAGCGCGGAGCCGCAATCGGTACACCAGTGCACCGGCTTGGAACCTTTGTGCAGGTGACCGTTTTCAACGATCTTGGCCATGGAGCGGATGATGTTGGCTTCGGTGCCAAAATCCATGGTCAGGTAGGGGTGTTCCCAGTCGCCCAGCACACCCAGACGGATGAAGTCGGTCTTCTGCGCTTCGATCTGGGTCTTGGCGTATTTGCGGCACTCGGCGCGGAATTCGGCAGCGGAAACCTTCTCGCCCGGCTTGCCGACCATGCCTTCTACTTTCAGTTCGATAGGCAGACCGTGGCAATCCCAACCCGGCACATAGGGGGAATCGAAACCGGAGAGTCCCTTGGACTTGATGATGATGTCTTTGAGGATCTTGTTGACCGAGTGACCGATGTGAATGTTGCCGTTCGCATAGGGGGGGCCATCATGCAGAATGAAAGAAGGCTTGCCCGCTTTGGCGCGGCGAATAGCGCCGTAGAGATCCTGATCGTACCAACGTTTCAGCATGTTGGGTTCGCGCTTGGCCAGATCGCCACGCATCGGAAACTCGGTTTCCGGAAGATTCAGGGTGTGTTTATAGTCGCTCATCAGTCCTGGGTTCCCTTCTTTTCTAAAAGAGTGCTGGGTAAATTGAATTGTGGCAGCCCGAACCAGGCTCGGGCCGCCAGGGCATCTCGTTCGATCTGCTCTTTCAAGGCAGTGAAAGAGGCAAACTTCTGCTCTTCGCGCAGCTTGTGGCGAAGCAGCACCTTGACCTGCTGACCATATAGATCACCAGAAAAATCAAATAGATGTACTTCCAATCTGGCTTGTGTACCGCTCAAGGTCGGCCGTACACCCACATTGGCTACACCGGGGAAGGTCTTGCCGGAACATATCACTTCCACCGCAAACACGCCACCGACCGGGATCACCTGGCGCTTGAGGGCCAGATTGGCGGTGGGAAAACCTATGGTGCGCCCCAACTTGTCGCCGTGGGCCACCCGGCCGCTGATGGTATAGGGACGGCCAAGCATCAGCTCCACCTCCGCCATCCGGCCCGCCTTGAGTGCTTCACGCACCAGGGTGCTGCTGACCCGCTGCCGTTCGAGCTGGAAGCTCTGGGTACTGATCACCTCGAAGCCGAAGCGATGGCCCGCCTCCTCCAGCAGGTGAAAGTCACCTTCCCGCCCCTTGCCGAAGCGAAAATCGTCGCCAACCACCAGATAGCGCACCCCGAGCCTCTCCACCAGCAACTGCTCGATGAAGGTCGAGGCCGCCTGCTCGGCAAAGCGGTGGCTGAAGCGCACGCAGAGCATGCGGTCGATATGCAGACTCTTGAGCGCTTCATACTTCTCGCGCAAGCGGCTCAGCCGGGCGGGCGCAGCTGAGCCGGCAAACAGCTCCAGCGGCTGCGGTTCGAACAGCATGACGCAGGCGGGCAATCCCAGCTGGGCCGCTTTCTCCTTGAGACGTGCCAATACCGCATGGTGCCCCTGATGAACCCCATCAAAGTTGCCAATGGTTAATACACATCCCCGGTGACGGGGCTTGAGATTGTGAATGCCGCGAATAAGCTCCATCAGTGCCTTGTGCGTTGCTGCCATGGAAATCGGCGGATTATATATCAGGCAGCAGGCAGGGTCAGCCCTCATAGCCTGATTTCAACTATCCGAGCCCAAGCCCGCCCATCTGCGGCGCCATGAGGCACTATCCCCATGGCACCGCAGGATCACGACTACTGCTGCCCCGATTTAAGGTGACGCGGCCGAATGCCCAGCAGTAGCAACACTACGGCATAGACCGCAGCCCCCAGCGACAGCAGCATGGTCAGCTGCAAACTGGCCTTACCCATGTTCCATGCCCCCCACTGGGCCAAGTCTGGCGACAGATAGGCGAGCACGCCCCCCATCAGCACGCTGGCGACCAGCAGCTTGAGGCAGAACACGCCGGTATGGCGGGAAGGACGATAGACGCTCTGCTGATACAACCCCTTGAACAGCAAAGCCGCATTCAGGGTACCCGAACAGGCGGTCGAGAGCGCCAACCCCACGTAACCGAGCGGGTAGATGAAGATGAGGTTGCAGACCATGTTGGCAATCATCGACATCACCCCGATCCGCACCGGCGTCTTAGTGTCCTGACGGGCGTAGTAACCGGGCGCCAGCACCTTGATCAGCATCAGGGAGAGCAGACCGGTAGTGGAGGCCAACAGACTGGCGCTCGACATGCTCACTTCATGCAGACCAAATTCGCCGCGCATGAACAGCACTCGCAAAATGGGCTCGCGCATGACCGCAATGCCTATCATGGCGGGCAGGCCGAGCAGCATTACCATCCGCACCCCCCAATCCATGGTGCGGGAGAAGTCGGCCGGATCGGCATCCACATGCTTCTTCGCCAGCGCAGGCAGGATCACGGTACTGATGGCTACCGCAAACAGCCCGAGGGGGAACTCCAGCAGGCGATCCGAATAGTAGAGGTAACTAATGGCACCGGTCGCGAGGAAAGAAGCCAGCATGGTGTTGACCAGCAGATTGATCTGGCTGACCGAAACCCCGAACAGGGCGGGGATCATCAGGGTGCGGATCTTCACCACCCCAGGGTGATTCCATCCCCACTTGGGCCATACCAGCATGTTGATTTGGCGCAAAAAGGGGTACTGGAACAAAAACTGCACCAAACCGCCCAAAAAGACACCAATTGCCAGCGAGATCTCAGGTTTGTCCATCAGTGGCGCAATCCACCAGGCCGCCGCAATCATGGTGATGTTGAGAAACACCGGCGTAAACGACGAGACCGCAAAGCGGCCGAAGGTATTGAGGATGGCCCCCGCCATGGCGGTAAAGGTGATAAACCAGAGGTAAGGGAAGGTGATTTTGAGCATCAGACTGGCGAGCTCGAACTTCTCGGCCGCAGGGCCGCCATGCAACCAGTCCCAGAACCAGCCCCAGCCAAACAGCGCGGTCAGCACACCCGACCCCAGCACACCGAGCAGGGTGACCACAGTCACTATCCCCCCCAGTGTGCCCGCCACCGCCGCCAGCAATTCACGCACTTCCCCCTCGTCGCCATTTTTCTTGTACTCCGTCATCACGGGAACAAAGGCCTGGTTAAATGCTCCTTCGGCGAACAGACGACGCAGAAAGTTGGGAATGCGATTGGCAAAAAAGAAGACGTCGGCGGCTACCCCGGCACCGAGCAGATTTGCGATGACCACATCGCGAACCAAGCCCATTACGCGGGATGCCAGCGTCATTCCGGACACTATCATGCCGGATTTGATCAATTTCTTACTCAAGACGAGGCCTCTGGAACTGTCAGAATGAAAAGAATGCTGCTAGAATCGGCCGACAGTTTAACCGTCTCCCTACTGACACACCACCGGGAGGCGGTGTTTATTTGCACAAATCATTTGACAATATGTGGTTGGAAGGGCATATTTCCGGGCCTTTTCAATACACTCGCTAAGACAGTTTTAGGAGTTTTACCTTGGCTAACATCAAATCTGCTAAGAAGCGCGCTCTTCAGTCAGAAAAACGCCGTCAGCACAACGCCAGCCGTCGTTCCATGACCCGTACCTACCTGAAGAAAGTCATCGCTGCTATCGCCTCTGGCGACAAAGCTGCTGCGACTGCCGCTTTCGCTGTTGCTCAGCCGATCATGGATCGTATGGCGACCAAAGGCCTGATCCACAAGAACAAAGCTGCTCGTCACAAGAGCCGCCTGTCTGCCCAGATCAAAGCTATGGCTTAATCAGCTTCTGCTGATCAAAGCTGAAAAAACCGGCCTTAGTGCCGGTTTTTTATTTATCTGCGCTGCAATAAAGTCGATGCAGCAAACTGATCATTTCACGCACCTCATGGCTGCGCAGCGAATAGTAGACCGTCTGGGCCTCTTTGCGCGTCGTCACCAGCTCATCCCGCCGTAGCAGCGCAAGATGCTGTGACAAGGCCGACTGACTCAATCCCAGTCGCTCGTTGAGCTCCCCCACCGACAGTTCGCGCTCCAGCAACTGGCACAGAATAAACAGCCGCCGTTCGTTGGCCAGCGCCTTGAGCAAGGCCACCGCTTTACTCGCATTGGCTTCCATCTCTTCAAGTTGCATCACATCTCTCCTCTACCACTGATCGCCGATGATACGTGGTGACGAGTCGTTTTAAAACGACAGGGTGGCCGGCTGGATGGCGGAAAAATTCTCCTGCCCGGAAAAGAGAAAGGTAAAATCGCTCTCACAGACCCGCTTCACCGCCGGATGCTGGATCATCCGCTCGGCGAAGATGACGTAATACTCCTCCATCAGATCCTGGGTTTCCCCGATCAGCATCACCCCCTCCCCCTCAAGGATCTCCTCCCGATAGATGGTGGGAGCCATGAAGATGCCCTGATTGAAGAAGCCAAACGCCTTCATCAAGGCAGCATCATCAAACTCGCCAAGAATGCTGGGAGAAACCCCCTGCTGCTCGAACCACTGGGTCAGCTGACGCCCCATGGCAGTACGGCGACCGGGGATCAGCAGCTTGCGCTCTTCCAGACAGGCGGGAAAGGGCTTTTCGGGCAATGGCGCCTTGCAGAAGAAGCTGACGCCACAGCCGCCCAACCGCTTGGAGAGCAGCCCCGCATGCTGGCTGGAGTCCACCGGACAGTCGGAGAGGATCATATCGAGCTTGTGCTCGCTCAGCTGCTCCAGCAGTAGTTCGTGGGTCGATTCGAAGCAGCGCAGGTGGATGGAGCCATCATTGGGGATGACAGAGAGCAGCACGCGGCTGGCAAGGCGCTTGGAGAGGGCATCGGCGATGCCGACGTCGAACAGGATCTGGCTCTCCTTGCGGTAGTTGACGATATCGAGCATCTCGTAGGAGAGACTGAACATCTTGTCGGCATAACGAAATACCAGCTGGCCCAGCTCGGTTGCCTCAAGGGAGCGTCCCTTGCGCTTGAGCAGCTTGCCACCGAGGCGCTGCTCCAGCAGCTTGATCTGGCCGGTGACCGTCTGCGGGGTCAAAAAAAGGGCTTCCGCTGCCTGGGTAACGGAGCCCTTCTTCTGAGTCATCCAGAAATAGTAGAGATGGTTGTAGTTAAGGTGTGACATCCGATGGGGTTCCCGCTTGACGCGGACTCCGGTAGCAGCTGAGTTCAACCGCCAGAATGTCATACATGTCGCTAACCGAGTCAACCTTGTTCGCGCCAAACTGCTCCATCAGAGTGGCCTTGAGGCGTGCCTTGTCAGGCATCCGGTCAGCGCAATAACGCTTGTTGGAACGCTTTACCATCTCGCCAGCCCGGCTGCTCAGCGCCCGCTCGGAGAAGGTCTCGCCAAAGCGCGCCTTGGCCTGCTTGTCCCCCAGCAGCAGGGCGCTGTCTACCACCCCGTTGAGATAGGCAGAGCAGTTCGCCGAAGTGGCGTCCTGCTTGCAATCCTCCAGCCCGCCGGCCCATGCCGCGGGGCTCAACAACAGCATCAACAACCCTGTATGCAGCTTCATAGTCCCTCCGTACTCTGTTCCCCTTCACCCTTGGGAAGGGCCATGCGCAAGGCCAGATAGCCGACTACCGCCGCCATGGTGGAGCCCACCAGGATCCCGAGGCGAGAGTAGCTGCCGTAATCCAGGCCACCGTGCTCGAAGGCGAGAGACGCGATAAACATCGACATGGTGAACCCGATGCCACAGAGGATGCTGACCGCAAAAATCTGCTTGAAGTTGACCCCGGGCGGCAACTGGGCGATGCCCAGCTTGACCGACAGCCAACTGATGGTGAACACCCCGAGCGGCTTGCCGATAAACAGCCCCAGCATGATCCCCATAGGTACCGGACTCAGCAGGGAGGAGAGACCAATCCCTTCCAGCGATACCCCGGCGTTGGCAAAGGCAAACAGCGGCAGGATCAGATAGGCACTCCAGGGGTGCAGTTGATGCTCCAGATACTTGAGCGGCGAGGCGTAACGCTTGCCGTTAAGCGGAACCATAAAGCCCACCACTACACCCGCCAGGGTCGCATGGACGCCAGACTTGAGCACCGCAACCCAGAGCACCAGACCAACCAGCATGTAAAGGCTGATCCTGTCCTCACCACGGCGATTCATCCAAAGCAGGGTGAGGGTTGCCAGAATACCGATGGCCAGCGCCTCAAGCGACAACTGCTGGGTATAGAAAAGCGCGATGATGATGATAACACCCAAGTCATCCATGATGGCCAGCGCCAACAGGAATACCTTGAGGCTCACCGGCACCCGCTTGCCAAGCAGCGCCATCACCCCGAGGGCAAAGGCGATGTCGGTCGCAGCCGGGATCGCCCAGCCAGCGCGCGCCACTTCATCCGAATAGTTGAAAAAGGCGTAGATCAAGGCCGGAGCCAGCATGCCGCCCACCGCCGCGATGGCCGGAAAAGTCGCTTGCACCCGAGAGGAGAGCGCCCCTTCCAGCATTTCACGCTTCACTTCCAGACCAACCAGCAGGAAGAAGATCGCCATAAAGCCATCGTTGATCCAGAGCAGCAGCGGCTTGTTGATGTCGAGGGCCGCGATGCGCACCTGCACCGGCGTATCGAGAAACGCCTGATACCCGCCAGCCAGCGCGGTATTGGCTAAAATCATTGCCAGCATGGCAGCCATGATCAGAATAATTCCGGAGGCGGCCTCCAGCTTCAGGAACTTTTTGATTACGTCACTCATGGTTAAATTTTCCACCGTATTGCTTTGGTTTGAGTCTATCCCTTGCAACAACCAATGGAAAATCGTTTCTTGCTGCTCAATACAACGAAAAAACCGAAAGCAAAATAGAACATACCTGCTATAAGCAGGTTTTTTCTCGTCTCTGACTACCGTCTTATTAATCAATAAAATGAATTTTCAATTATTTAACTGCATAAAAAGGCGCCCTGAGGCGCCTTCCTATCAGATGGCGACGGGCGCCTTGATGCCGGGATGGGGGTCATAACCCTCGATCTCGAAATCCTCGAACTTGTAGTCGAAGATGGAGTCAGGTTTGCGTTTGATCACCAGGGTCGGCAGCGGGCGCGGCTCGCGGGAGAGCTGCAGAGCTGTCTGCTCCATGTGGTTGGAGTAGAGATGCACATCACCACCAGTCCAGACAAAGTCACCCACTTCCAGATTGCACTGCTGGGCCATCATGTGGGTCAGCAGGGCGTAGCTGGCGATGTTGAACGGCAGGCCGAAAAATTTTATGCAACACAAAAACTGCACAAAACACCACTAACACTGAACCTAGCACCACAAAACCTCTTGTGCAAAACAAAAACTGCACACTTCGGTGGCTATGATCCCCTTTTAAGAGGGGGTCATTGTGCAAAATCAGCTGGCACAGCTCCCAAGAGAAGGAAGGATAGAAGTCACGCACCTATACTGCGCGACCTGGAAACTATATGACCTGCAAATGCTGGACATCTGGGGTCATGTTGTTGAAATCGACTTATATAGAAGGGATGACATTAGCGGACTGACGCGGAACTCCCCAACGCCCTCATTACCTCCTCTACGGCTGCCAACCGTCCTCGTAAACTCCGAAACTCCTTACAGGTGTGCCTAAGCACATTATCAATGGTCGCCTCTAACGCGGGGAAATCTGTTCGTAGCTCACAATATTCGGCGAACGTAGCCTGGTATCCCTGGAGCTCAAACCGATAAGAGCGTGCTCTAGCCTCTAGCACCTTGCTCCCTTCATTCCTGACTTCCACGACAGGCTTTTGCTCGACCTGAGTCACTGGAACCTGTGGGCCAAGTAGATCCTCCCGAATGCCTGCTGGAGTAGGAGTTGGCTGGCGTATTGGTGACGGGCATATATGTGCTGGCTACCGGTTTGTCGGCACGAGTCTGCCCCTACTTTGCTGGGCTCATGTACTGCGCAACGTGGCTGTTATCGCCCTGAGTGGGGAGCTGTTTCGTCCACGCTTACTTTCGTTGGTTGAGACGACCAAACGCTTGGGACGTTGCCCCCAAGAGTGACTGCATACCATTGTCCGAGCCCGCATCGAGAAAACGGATTATCCCATTCCTTCCGAACTGTGTGCATCAAGCCCCTGACGCTGAACGGTTACATCAAGAGGCGCTTCTAAACGCAATCAACCCCCTCAAAAGCCTCTCCACAGCCTCCAGCCTGCCCCGCAAATCGCGTCTCTCTGCAACGGTATTGTTGATGGCCCTTTCAATCGCTGGATCCAATATGGAGAAGTCCACTCTTAATTGCTGATACTCAGCGAGCATTGAATCATATTCCTGCAACCCCTTACGGTAGTGCTGTGCTCTCGCGATCAGTCCTTCCAGGACGGATTCATACGTTTCCGACTTACGCTCCTTACCCGATTCCGTTACAAGCGCACAAGGCCCAATAAATTCCTCTTTGAAATGCACTTCATCGAACTTGGGAGTCCTGATGAAATGAGAACAGCGCTTCCCATCATCAACATGCTTCCTTTTTAGAAGTCCCTGATTTACGAGCTTGATCAGATGCCGATAAATGAAGGTATAACGCCGCTGACGTATCTGCGATTCTGCTTTGTCACCAAAAATGGCATTTACAAATCCTGTCGCAGTGAAGTCATCCATCTGCCATCGAATGAGTGCGGTGTAGAGCGCGGTTGGTAACCACACAGTCTGGGAGCTCATAAGTAATACTCAGCCTCGAACGAAAACATTTAGTGGGAATCTAAACTTGATTGCGGATTATAATCCGTGGTCGTTAGCCAGACAACCAGAGATAGTGCTCGCCAGTGAGAGGCGAGACATGCAAGAGCTAGCAAAAAAATTTGGTGATGCTGTACGTGATAGACGGCTTCAATTGGGCGTGTCGCAAGATGCACTCGCATATGCGGCCGAAATTGATAGAAGCTACGTAGGACGAATTGAGCGTGGTGAGGTCAATGTCACCCTGGAAAAGGCTTATCGTCTTGCCAGAGTAATGGGGTGTGACATTCGCGACTTGCTGCCATAGATATATTTGCCAAATAATTATCTCTTCACCCAGATAAAACTAAATTTCCCTATAATTATTCACAGTGATGGCAATTAGCATCATTGCCATCCTTAGCATTTGTCTATTAGCTATTAATCCCCCGCGTCCATCGATAGAAAGCGTCACAAACTGCCGTTTTCAGAAAACGCCTACATGGCCTCGATTGGCTCATTGATGATAAAGTGACCCTTTAACCACTCTTCATCGAGCCCTCTATACATGCAGAAACCCGACCTCAGAGACATCAACCAACTTACCAAGGACGAGTTCAAGCGCATTCTAAGCCCAGTGGCTGGAAGCCTTGATGACGGATCGAAGGTGGTATTGGGGATGCAATCTGATGTATTTGCTTGCTGCACTATCCAGGGAGACCAAATCTCGGTGAGGGGGACGCCTAGGTTTGAGCAGGCCATCAAGTCGGCATATGCACAAGCCAAGCCGACAATGTGGTTCGGTTCGACAGAGAAAGAGCGCCCGAAGGCAGAAACCATTCCTCCAGCTCTCAAGCCAAAAACCGATACAACGTCAGCCACAACCTATCGTGTGCCTGTGCTCATCTACAAGTCGAAGCGCGAGCCAGGTAAGAACGTTGATGGCAGCCCCGCCGAAGATATGACTTACGGCAAAATGACGGCAGAGCAGATCAAGGCTATCCCCATGTTCGTAGGGAAGATGGGAGATGACGGCTTTATTGGCGATCTCGAAAAGACTGACCCCAAGGTGTTCTTTAGTAGCTTCCGCAACATGGCCACATTGTTTGCAACTGGCGACTTGAAGATGAACATTCTGGCCATGATCGCCAAATTCGAGAAATCGGAGGGTGGTGAATACCGGAATCAAGCTTTGACGAGAGCAGCGCGAGCTCACCCGACCACGATCAAGTTCTCAGATACCCTTATCAAGGAGGTGAAGGCAAAGCTGGCCGAACTTGATGGTGATGTGAACAAGCTTGTTCTGAGTGACTTGATGCAGCAATACAGCAAGACCTCCGGCTTTCGGTTACCCATCTTCAACTCTGCGGCGGATAAGGTGCAGGGCCTCACAATTGCTGTTAACGATGTCTGGGCAGGCAAGGCGGAAATCACGACATATGAAAAGTTTGGCGATTTCTACAAGGGCACGATCAAAGTAACGCTATATGACCACTTCGGTCTCGATTATCCTGACATTGGCCCTGACCCCACGACCGGAAGAGTCAAGTTCTACGGCCTGGCGTCCGGTTTCAGAAGCTGGTTTGTTCTTCAACACTACAAGCGCTTTGCCTACAAGCCATTTTTGACCGTCATTGAACTCAGCTATCCATTCCAAGGGGAACTAAAGTGAGCGCAGCAGTGAAGACAGAGAGAACATGGGTATTCGTGTTGTTCATGCTCTATCACCTCTTGAATGCATCGATCCTGTTCATTCAGCCTGTCTATGACTGGTTTAACGATGAATACTCACTGACTGGCCTATATGTACTGCTCATGCCCTATCTCTGGGGTTTGATAACGATACTGGGTGCTATTTTGTTCTTGTCAGATCGCTCTTGGAAATACCTGGCAGGTAATCTACTCGGTGGTTCTATCCTTCTCTTCTGGTGGCTTAGACTGGCATCCCAATATTAGTGAGTATCGTCAGGCATATGAATGAGCAGACCAGACGGCATCTGCTTGTGCGTGGCTTTATGCAGCGCAAGCTGCAAGCTCACATGAACCATTCGAAACGAAAACGAGCTCCCGCCTTGTCTATCTACTGATTGCTGTAGCGCCACCCAGCAGCAATAAATCCAGTTTTTCATTAGCCCCGGTCTGAGATTTTCAGCCTGGTTCTCCATCCTCATTACTTGCTCTGATGGTGCGCTGTATGTGTTATATTCGGCTCTAAAAATGAGCCGAATGATAGGCTGGTTCGGCTCATTTTTGAGACCCTGACACATTGAATGAGGAAATAATGGAACCATTTTGGATTTGGCAACAAGCCGACTGGCCCCATTTTCGTTGGCAGGATAGCGAGATATTGCCCAGATTACGGCAGGTTCAACGCAGACAGGGAATTCTAATCGGTAGTCATTCCAGGTTGGGGAACCCCGACCAAACGTTGGACACGTTATTGGCTAACATCATCGCCTCGTCCGCTATCGAAGGCGAACGTCTCAATGCCCAATCCGTGCGATCTTCCCTGGCTAGGCGGTTAGGGAGCTCACAAACTCAGTCCTATCCAGTATCAGAGCGCTCAGAGGGGCTCGCGGCCATGATGCTGGATGCCATCGACAACCATGAACAACCACTGACAATTGAACGACTTTACCAATGGCATCGTTGGCTGTTCCCTGTCAACGAATGGTCGGTACAGCCAATGAACGTAGGGCAGTTGCGAGGAGATGAGCCGATGCTGGTTGTCTCTGGGCGTGTTGATCGCCCTACCGTGCATTTTGAGGCTCCACCCAGAGCCGCTCTGGACGATCAACTGGCCGAGTTCATCCCCTGGTTTAACCAGACTCAGCATGACCCCACGATGGATCCACTGCTTCGTGCGGCGATCTGTCATTTCTGGTTCGTGACCCTGCATCCCGTTGATGATGGCAATGGGCGGCTCACGCGGGCATTGACCGATCTCGCGCTGTCACAGGCTGACAGCCACAGCATCCGGCTGTATGCCATGTCAGTTGCGATTCTAGAGCTGCGGGGTGACTACTATCGAGCGCTTGAGTCAGCGCAGAGGGGCTCGCTAGATATTACCTCCTGGATCTGTTGGTTTCTCGATACGCTGGATTACACCCTAGAACTGGCATTACAGGTTATTGACCGTTCTCTTGCCAAGACACATTTCTGGTTGCGGCACTGTCATGACGGTCTCAGTCCAGAGCAAACCAAGGTTGTTAACCGTTTATTGGATGGCGGCGAACAGGGTTTTGAAAATGGCATCAACGCCAGTCAATATCAAAAAGTCGCCGGAGTCAGCAAGGCGACTGCTACACGCCATCTGGCTGAATTGGTGGAGAGGGGGTGCATTGAGAAATTACCTGGTGGCGGACGCAATACACGCTACCAGATCCGCTTGCACACTGAGGGGGTTTGAAAAAGCATCGCCATGGGGGCGTTAATTTCATTTGGTAGATGAGATCTGCGATTGACGTACCAATGACGCTCTTTAGTTAAATGTTGACACCATGATGAGTGCCGTCAGGCATATGAACGAGTAAACTCAGCCGACAGTCATATCTCTCAACAGACCTTTTGAGCGACAATAAACTATTTAGAACATCGGCATCAATTTCAGGAACATCACCCGCCCCGATATTTGAAAGCAGTTTGGTCACAGCGATACGAACTCGCAGCTCTTCGGCATGCTCCTTGGCTCTCTGGACTACCTCGGATGATTCCGACTCGATGATATCCTCTAATGTCCTCCCCATACGGTGCTCCTACTACAGATAGAATTAAAGGCCCACGCCGAGCAGGCATGGGCTCTCAGCACTAGATCAAGAACTCTTCCAATGCTCGACCATTAGCCACTGCTTCTGAGATGGTCTTGGGCATGCGGCCCTGACCAGTCCAGGTCTTTTCCTGGCCATCTTCGATGTATTTGTATTTTGCAGGACGGGGAGCGCGCTTGCTCTTTACTGTACCCTCTGCTTTTGCAGTGGTTGCAGTACCAACCAGCTCACTCGGATCTATGCCAGCGCCTTTCAGCAGCTCGGCAAACTCAGCCAGTTTTTGCAGGCGCTCGGCAGATTCCTCTCTCAATTTGGTTTCTTGCTGCTCACGCTCAGCAAAAACCTCATCCAATTTTTCTTTAACTTCGACCAGTTGCTCAAATGACAACTCACGCAATGCAGCTCGCAGACTACGGATATTCAACAAAGTTTTCAAAAAATCGTTCATTTTTATCCTCATGTATCACACTTTTATATCAGTGAAATTATCTCTCAACCCCAGCATTAGCACCACTGTTTTTGGCACCAAGACGATTGTAGAAGTAGCATTATTCAAAAAGACGTGAGCGAAATCGCGTTCGGATCTGTTTAGTGGCCTAGCTCCAACCTGCAATGAAACTATGTAACCAAAAATTAAATCTAGGTGGTAGTGAGCGTTGAGACCACCTCACCAGATGAGCCGATGAACGATCTTGATCGGCTCACGAAATGAGCCGATTGGAGAATATCATTGGCTCACAGAATGAGTCGATGATAGGAAATAGTTCTCTCCACACAACCTCGAATATAGGGGCATACTATTCAGATTATCTCCCTATTAGAATAATCACGCCCAAATGTATTTGGGTCTGCGGCCTCATAGTCATCGTCAAACATATGATCCCCGCGATGCATCTCCCTCATTGTTGCGAGTATACCGAAAAAACACATTTCACACAGATGCACCAGATAACGCTCACCATCGTGACAGGAACCATAGCCAAAATCCGCCGATAACGAGCCGTATTGATTGGTTCCAAAATTCGTTTTTGTACTACGACCACAGACATCACAGAGAATGTCAACGACCTGTTCTGTTGGCACAATTTCTTTTACGAGCATGCTAAGCTCCTAATCTGATGAGAATAGGAGTTATCATACGCGGACTGACTATATATGGTGCAACCTGTTTTTGGTTACTTTTTGGTATCCATGCGAATGAGAGCTTTCACATTGACAACAGTGGCTCCGATAGGAACATCTATCGAACTCAATAACTTGCCATTTTCAGTTCTGGTAACCTCGGGATCCCCCTTGTACCAACACCATTCTCGGCCAGTTTTTGTGTCGGCTGCCTCTAAGATGCCACAACGATAATCAAAATTGATGGTCACTGAATGTTCTCTCGGCTAGCTAGCTTGGTTATAGCATAGTAAATATATGAGAATTCAAGTCTCATAAAGACCCCAGATAGAATTATGCCCAGAGATTCACGAAAAAGTTGGTATTGCCCGAATGGGGCGCTTCAACCTCTGTATCCTGTGCCTCATCCAACAAAGTCCTCAGACCCATCGCCATCGCCACATGGAACAGATAGGATAAGGTAATCTGGTATCGTAGGTTCAGGGGAGATTTCATCATGTCCTATGCGAGTTATCATCCAGGTAAGGCTACGGCCTCTACTAAGACAATATTTGACTCTCTTGGCATACCGAGTGACCCGTTGGGGGCACATCTATGGATCGTGGCTGGCGTAGCTCCTGGCAGCATTCATCGACTGGCTGAATTGATGAGTGCAGACATAGGTTTGATATGCCGCTTAGTAAGCATTAGCCGCCACACTGTTGCTCGCAAGCTGAGGATTGGGGCTCCCCTATCAATCTCTCAGGGTGCCAGGGTATACGGCGTTGTACAGGCACTCGATGCGGCACTATCCCTCAACAAGAACGATACTGCCAAGGCGTTGTCATGGCTAAACAGACCAGCCTGGGGCCTCGGTGGCGTAGCTCCAGCCGAGCTATTGAAGACACCGATGGGGGTTCAGGCCGTTGTCGATCTGGTGGGACGGATTAGGCATGGGGTTTGCGTATAAGCAATAAGTCGGGGGGCGGTGAGAATAAAACCATCCAGATTGGCCAAATTTCCACCAAACAGAATTATTTTCAAACTTTTTCACATCCCCCCACTTGAAAAATTCGGAAAACTGTCCATTTACTAATTATGAGAGCTATAAATTAATTTTTTCCATTTCAACATTCCGCTGCTGCGCAGCGAAGAGAAACCAGTTTTATTACCCCCTATAAGCTATTTCATTAAATAAATTAAATTTAAAGAGCACTGATAAATTAAAGTTCCTTAACTTGGCTTAAGACATCAATGCTCCATCACTCAGTAATAAATTATATTCATATAAACAGAAAGCAGAAAATAGAAAAATAGAAAAATAGAAAAATAGAAAAATAGAAAAATAGAAAATAGAAGTTAAAGCATAATAAAAATGTGGCTATATTCGCCCTGTAGGGTGGAAAATTAAAAAGGCGTTTTTGCAAAGCATGATAACCCTACCTGTGCAAGCGCTTCTCTGCTATCATCCGCAGCCCATGAACAAATCGCATACTGGTGTGACTGTAACGCCGCCCTAACCCCTCCCTCTGTGGCTCCTGCCGCCTGACTCTGGTTGTCACAACCGGAGCGCTTTCTTACACCCATTAGATCCCAATACAACAATCTGATCCTGCCCGAACTCCATCTGACCCCCAAGCCGATGGGTGCGTTGTGCTATGGATCCTAAACAAGCGAGAAAATCTCCCCATGCTAGAACGTGCAAGACAAGAATGGTTCTCCAACATCCGTGGTGACCTGTTAGCCGGAATCGTGGTCGCCCTGGCGCTGATCCCAGAAGCCATCGCCTTCTCCATTATTGCTGGAGTAGACCCCAAAGTCGGCCTCTATGCCTCCTTCTGTATCGCCGTGGTCATAGCCTTTGTTGGCGGTCGTCCAGGCATGATCTCGGCAGCCACAGGCGCAATGGCACTCCTGATGGTGACCCTGGTCAAAGAGCATGGCCTGCAATATCTGCTGGCAGCAACTCTGCTCACTGGGGTACTCCAGATCGCGGCTGGTTACTTGAAGCTCGGCAGCCTGATGCGGTTTGTCTCCCGTTCCGTGGTCACCGGCTTCGTCAATGCGCTGGCGATCCTCATCTTTATGGCCCAGTTGCCTGAGCTCACCAACGTCACCTGGCAGGTCTATGCCATGACAGCAGCTGGTCTTGGCATCATCTATCTGTTCCCGCTTATTCCGGTGGTTGGCAAGCTAGTGCCTTCTCCGCTGCTCTGCATCGTCATCCTGACGGCAGTCGCCATCACCATGGGCATCGATATCCGTACTGTAGGCGATATGGGCGAGCTGCCCGATACTCTGCCCATCTTCCTGTGGCCCGAAGTGCCGCTCAATCTGGAGACGCTGGCGATCATCTTCCCATACTCCGCAGGTCTGGCTGTGGTCGGTCTGCTCGAATCCATGATGACGGCGGCCATTGTCGATGACCTGACGGATACCAGCAGCGACCGCAATCGCGAATGCAAGGGCCAGGGGATCGCCAATATTGGTGCGGGCCTGATGGGTGGCATGGCGGGCTGCGCCATGATTGGTCAGTCCATCATCAACATCAAATCCGGTGGTCGTGGCCGCCTCTCTACCTTTGTCGCAGGCACATTACTCATTCTGATGGTTGTCTTCATGGATGAGTGGATCCGCCAAATCCCCATGGCCGCATTGGTGGCCGTGATGATCATGGTTTCTATCGGAACGTTTTCATGGGATTCACTGCGTAACCTCAAAAAGCACCCGCTCTCCACCAATATCGTGATGGTGGCAACAGTGGCTGTGGTCGTTGCTACCCATAACCTGGCACTTGGGGTATTTGTCGGGGTACTGCTCGCCTCCTTGTTCTTTGCCAACAAGGTTGCCCGTTTCATGCTGGTCAAGAGTGGCTGAATCGCCCCTGGATTTCTTGACTGATGATATGAGTTAATCTGTCACTCGAGCATCAAGGGGGTTGATTTAACCGAATGTGCCGCTGAATCTCATCACTTTTTGCGCGAGAAGCCCCGTCCTCGGGCCAGGGTATTGCACTTACTATCTGAAATCACGGTTGCCCTAGCCCATAATCAAAACGGCTGCTATATTCAGAAGAGTGATCTCGATTCTGATTCTATGTTGAGTTAGATCACAAAAAACCAGATAAAAACAACTAATTATCAATGGGTCTTATGTGATGAGAGTTACTACAGCCATGCTGTGTGTTTTAATAGTATTATTGCAGGTTGTTTATGCCGCGACTCCGGCTAATTTACACCTTGAAACCAGTCTAGCACCTCCATACCAAACCGTTGAGGATGGCAACCTCAAAGGTTACGCAGTGGATACTGTAAAATGTGTTTTGGATAAGATAGGCGTTCAATATAAATTTAAGATAGTTCCCCCCAAGCGCGCAGAATTAGATTTAGTTATGGGGCGCTCCAGTGGTTTCTTCAGTTCTATAGATCAGCCTAATATTAATAAATACGCAAAACTCAGTGCGCCAATAGTTTTGGATAAGTGGTACTGGTTTAGTCTCTCGTCAATATCTAGGAAAACTCATGACGCATTAAATAAAAGTAAAATAGGCGTGCTAAGAGGAAGTAGCCAAGAAACATGGCTGTTAAGAAATAATATGCCCATATATCAATCAGTTAATAATTCAGATAGTTTATTAAAATTATTACAGAGGCGACGAATTGATTTATTTCTCGCAGATGAAAGTGTGGTTCGTGAATTAAATAAGTCTGATATAAGTTTAAACTTACTTCTTCATAAACGATTTGAAAAGTATGCACCCATGGGCGTGTATATAGCCAACCATGTCTTACTTGAACACCCGTCAATTATAGATATGTTTAATAGTAAAATATCAGAGTGCAACCAATCAAATCTATTCTTATCCGCCAGTGAACAAGAAACAATTGAAGTTGCTGTAAATAGAATGTATCGTTCACTTTTGAAAAGCCAGGAGTTAATCAATACACTGAAATTAGCAAACTTGAAAAATAAACACATAAAAATAGAAGCTATATTACAACGAGACCAGCTATGGCGTTCTATGGTAGAAAATAACTCATTCGCACCAAGCTGGATAACGAACATACTAAACTCAACCATTTCAAGGTCATTGAAGGGTTTGACAATTCAAACTCCATATATAACTGAAATCATGTTGACGGATGAGCGAGGTGTCTTAACTGCTGCGAGTAACCTAACATCTGATTACTGGCAAGGAGATGAAGAAAAGATCATCGAAACCCTAAAAATGGCCAATGAATACAGACACATCAATTCACTAGGGCGATTCGACCAGAGCAATAATCGGTTTAAAATGCCATCGATTGAGTTTGATGCATCTAGTAAGTTATTTTTATGTCGATTAAATTATCCTGTATGGTATAAAGGGCAAGTAATTGGAGTACTGTCATTTGGCATTAATGTAGAAAAAGCTCTAATTATGCTCTAATATTGTAATGTGAAACTAAATTTCATTTAGTCATAGGCATTATAAAGTCCATGTTCATTAAATATTTATTTGAAATGCATATGAGAAACGGCTACTCCATTTTTAAAATCCTAATCATGCCGTTGATACTCATATTTTATAGCTAGTATTTCTAGTCAAACGACTGAGGGCGAAATTTTAGAAATACATAGCTATGTGCTATGATATAGCCTCATCCGGCATGCAGGTTAAGAGGTTGATTTATAGTTTTTTGTGCATTCATGGTGTAGTATGAAGCTAACATGGCATTGAGAATGTAGTTATGGATAACATAGTTTCAATCGAAGAAATGCAAGCATTAAAAGTCTTGCTTATAGATGACCATTCTATATTGCGAGCAGGAGTCAAAACTACACTCTCAACAGATTGCTTTATGACCGTAATCGCGGAGGCTAGCAATGGTAAAGAAGGATTAGAGCTAGCAGTAGAATATGAACCAGATTTAATATTGCTTGACCTTAAAATGCCAGTACTTAATGGATTAGACACGCTAAAGAAAATTAGAGCAAAGAAAATAAAAAGCAAAGTTGTTATCTTCACAGAATCAGATTTGGAAATTGATGTTGTAGAAGCGTTTAGGTTCGGAGCCAATGGATATCTTTCAAAAGATATAGAACCGCTTGATTTAATCAGCTGCATTAAGAGTATATGTGCAGATACATCAGTTGAAAGCCCTCAGCTAAACAATAAAACGATGTCAAGTTTATTATCAGAAAGTGATATTGGTATTATTAAATCATTAAGTCATAGAGAAATTGATGTAGTAAAACTTCTTGCTGAAGGTCATTCAAACAAAGTCATTTCAAAATTATTATTTATTTCTCACGGGACGGTAAAAATACATGTGAGGAATATTCTAAGAAAACTAAATTTAAAATCTAGAGTTGCGGTTACTGTATGGGCACATAATCGAACTATGAAGTGATTATAATTTCAAAATGTACATGAATAGGAATTGTCTTGTTATTTCCATTATTGCATATTATTGTCACGCTAGTTAACTGCGCTCTTTAATCATGTGCTAACAGGGAGCTTATAATTCATAAATTGTGCTTACAACGATACATAGCCTCATCCGCCAAACGGAGCAACAAGTTTAGGTCGGGTGGTGTAGTTGCATCATAGCTAACAACACCTATAGAGCAAGATAGGGTATAGGCCTTGCTACAATGTTTATTGAACTCATCGAAGGCTTTAATTACTCTCCGATTAATAGAGTTAATATTGTCAATGTTAGTTTCTGGGAGTAAAACCACATATTCATCACCACCTAATCGAGCACAGATATCCGCATTTCTAAATATAATATTTATTAAGCGAGCTGCTTGACACAATGCATCGTCTCCGACATCATGACCATATATATCATTTATAGATTTGAATTTATTCAAATCTATAAATAAAAGTGAAAGGGGCCGCTTTGTTCTAAATGCATGTTGCAAGCACTGTTCAGCCTGAAGAATAAAACCTCGCCTATTAGTTAGCCCAGTCAATTCATCTATCGTTGCCATTTGGACTGCGCGCAACTCGCTTTCAACAGTTAATGCCAAGTCTGAGAGTAAAGATCTATCTTTATCTCCAAAAACTTTGGGCTTACTATCTATGATACACAATGAACCGATATGCAACCCATCGGTTATTACTAATGAGTGCCCAGCATAAAATCTAATGTATGGCTCACCTATAACCATTGGATTATTATAGTAACACGGGTGTTTAGTAGCATCTTCAATAACAATCATGCGTTCTTTGAGAAAACCATGTTTACAAAAAGAAAAATTAGGGAGGGGTTCATGGATGTTTAGACCATAACAAGGCTTGGCCCACTCACGTTCATTGTCTTCGAATGAGATTAGGGCTATCGGCACATCAAAAATATTGCGAGCCATTCTAGTTATACGAATGAAACGCTCTTCTGTTGGAGAATCAAGCGCTTGAAGATGGCGTAACGCATCTAAGCGAGGGAGGTGAGTTTTAGAGGTTTGATGAAGAGTGTGCATCCTTGCTATCTTTTCTCATATTTGTTCGAAGCAGTAGTACTATGCCAGTCTTTTGAGTACAAAAAAATAGATTATTGTATGACATATGTCTAATTTAAGTGGATTACTCTGCCCTCTAAATAAAGATGCTGAACGTTACACGAAGTTAGCGCCTGTACGAGTGTGAAAAATTGGTGCTTATCCAAGCCAAAGCTAATGAAAAAAGTGAGAATAGGGGAGATCTCAGTCTCCCCCTGATGACCCCTTACTGAGTTATGTTAAAGCCGTAGCAGCGCTTGAGCTCCTCGAAGTCGTAGTAGTGGCTGCCGCTTTGGTAGGGCTGGCAGCCGGTTTTAAAGGCGATCTCTTTTTCGTTGTAGAGCATCTTGACCAGCACCTGCCGCTGTCTGTTCTGATAGATATCCCACTGAATATTGGCGGTATAGGGGGAGACCCAGCCGCCGCGCCACTCGTTGTTCTGCTGGCTGAACAGCTGATCCGGGCTGGCCCCCTGACGGCTACCTTCCAGTTTCATCAGGGCGGCGAGGGGGATAATGGCTTCGGCGTGGGCAAAGCGCAGGGTGGCCCGTCGACTCTGCTCGCCTTCCACCACCTGACGTTGCACCTCGCCAAACAGGCCGTCGAGCAGCGGCTGGGCAATGGCGTAGGGGGCGCTCTGGTTGGCAAAGCTCGGCCCCTTTTCGTAGAAATCTTCCGCATCGGAGAGGTAGGAGAACCAGGCCGACTCCTCCGGAGTGAGGAACTGCTCCAGCGCCCAGGGTTCGCTGCCCTGTGCCTGCGCTTCGCGGATCATGCCGGGGCCGATGATAAAGAGGTTGTAGAGCATCAGGGCGGCATCCACTTCGTCGCGCACATAGGTCATGCCGCCATCCTCCGGGTTGACGGCGACAAACTCGACACCGCCCGCCAGATAGTCGACAAAGTCCTTACTGTAGATACGCTCCAGCATGCTGCGGGCCATCTCTTTGGTCTTGCTCAGGTTCTTAAGCTGATCCAGCGCCTTGGCCAGCTCGGGGGCCGGGGCTATCCCGGCATCCTCGTCGCCGATAAAGCGCTGGTAGCTCTCATAGGCGGGCAGGTAGTGGGCGTAATCCCCCTCGGGCGTAGTCTTGTGGAAGTAGAGCTCGAACTTGTTGACCAGCTTTTTGTCGATCTTCGAGGGGTCATCCTGCGTGAGGTAACACTGCGCCGAGTCGCTGACATAGTTCACGTCGCGCTTGAGGCTCTCCATAAAGTAGAAGGCGCTTTCGTTGGCCCTGTCCTTGCCCGAGGTGACCACCTTGATGCAGTGGGGCTCGCTGCTGTTGAGCAGGGTCGGTAGCCGCACCGCCAGTCGGGTAGCGAGATTGGCGTGCTCCTCCTTGCCCAGCGCCGAGAGTAGGCCATAGCCCAGTTTCTGGTTGGCGGCCGTCACCAGATCGACCTTGCCTCCCAACCCCAGCCCGAGGGTGGTGAGCGCCCCCTGACGCTGCGCCTCTTCCCATACCAGCTTGGTCAGCACGTCATATTTCGGGCTGGAAAGTGAACGTGAGCCGTGGCGCGCCACCATCTCGGTAAAGACCGGGCTGAACCCTTGAGGTGCTGGCTCGTAGCTCTCTGCCTGCTGCTGCGGGCTGTAGACCGCTTTGGTGCTGTATTGGTAGGCTGTTTTGCCTTGGCTGTCGGCAGACGATTCGTTCTCTGACTGGCAGCCGCCAAGCAAGACCAGCGAGACGGCCAAAGCAACATAAGAAGAGCGCGGGAAAGTCATGATAATCCTTATCTATCGTTATGAAAAAATAAGTGAAATATCATAGGAGCCATTAATGACAGTTAGGGAAGGTGCGAATAAGCACCCTCCACAACGAAACTGAAAAAATTAGTTTATTAAATTCAAATGCTTACAAAGGCGCATTTTTATGTTTGGTGACTTATTCGCACCTTCCTTAGATGTCACTTTGGTGAGGCGGATATTTTTTAATTGTTCAGTGCTAAAGAGTGAGGGAGGCATGATGCCTCCCTCTTGTTATTGCTTGCCGGTCAGGGCTAGAGCCTAGTGAACCCTTTAATTGTAGAAATGTTCTTCGATATTCTGAATTTTGAACATCTAGTCACACAAACGAATACTTAATTTACTGGCATTGGTGTCTGGCGGTCCTCTTTATTGATACTCATATGCGAAACATGCCGACCTGATTACTCAGTTCACCCGAAATGTTTTTAAGTTGTTCAGAGAGATGGCGCGAACTGTCTGCATCCACTGCCAGTTCGTCCGAGACATCTTTGACCGCCTGAATGTTGCGGCTTACCTCGTCGGTGACGGCCCGTTGCTCTTCGGCTGCGCTGGAGATCTGGGTCGCCATATCGGAGATCTGGTTGATCGAAGTGGTGATCTGCTCCAGCGCATGGGTGGCGTTGTTGGCGTCATCCACGCTGTTCTGGGCCAGTTGCTGGCCTTCATGCATGGTGCTGACCGCTCCCTGGGTATTGCGTTGCAGGGTTTCGATCATGCTGCGGATCTCGACAGTCGAGCTGTGGGTACGTTGTGACAAAACGCGCACCTCGTCGGCCACTACCGCAAAGCCACGGCCCTGTTCACCGGCCCGCGCCGCTTCGATGGCGGCGTTGAGCGCCAGCAGGTTGGTCTGCTCGGCGATGCCCTGAATGGTGGAGAGGATGGTGTTGATCTCCTGAGCGTTTTTCTCCAGTTCCTGAATGATGTTGGAGGCCTGTTCCACCTGGGTGGCCAGATCGGTGATGGAGCGCTGGTTGCGGGCGATCACCTGTTTGCCATGCTCGCAACTGCTGGAGGAGCTGCGGGCCGCTTCGGCAGTTTGCTCGGCGTTGCTGGCAACATCGACCGCAGTTGCCGACATCTCATGGACCGCAGTGGCGATCTGAGTGATCTCGTTTTGCTGGCGAGCCAGCCCCTCATTGGCCTTCTCCGCCATGCTGTGGGAGGACTTGGCCTGCTGGTTGAGTTGGCCGGAGGAGTTGGAAATGTCCTGCACCATCGCATGGAGCCGCTCAATGAAGGTATTGACGTGTTTGGCAACCGCGCCCACCTCATCTTCACGCTCGATCTTGAGGCGGCGGGTCAAATCGCCGTTGCCACGGGAGAGATCGGCAATTGCCTCGCCCAGGGTTTTCAGAGGCGCTAGCGAGCTGTTAATGGCGACATAGGAGAAGCCAGCCACGATCAATATGGTGATAAGTCCCTGAATAAGTGAGGAGGTGACCATGCGGCGTACCGACTGGTAAGCGGTTTCGTCATCCACCATCATGCCGTAATACCAATTGGTGTTGGGGATCGCGTTAAAGTCAAAGACCTCTTTCTTACCGCTGATCACCAGCTCGTTGATCGTACCGTCATGAGCGATCTGATTGATGTAAGACGCGGTCAACTCGGGGGCTAGCGTTGTGGCGGGTTTCAGACTCAGGGAGGCATCGGGGTGGGCGATGATGGTGCCGTTGCTGTCGACCAGAATGGCGTAAGTCCCCTCGGTAGTGACCGTCAGAATGTCCGAGATAAGGGCGCTGATAGAGACATCTCCGGCGATAACCCCCTGGGTGTTGCCACGCTGGAATGGCTCGGCGATGGTGACGATCAAACTGCCGTTAGAGACATCGGCGTAGGGCGCAGTGATGACCAGTTTACCGGCGGCAACTGCATCCTTGTACCAGGTGCGTTGACGGGGGTCATAATCGGCTGGCAGGCCGGAGGGGGTACTCTCGAGCATCTTGCCGTCAGCAGTACCGGCATAGACCCCCTCAAAGCCACCGGCATTCATGGCTTGGGCCAGATGGCTGATGGGTTCATCTTCTTTGGTGAATGCTTCCTTGGTGGTACTGACCATGCTGATGCGGGCATCGACCCAGTTGGAGATACCCTTGACGTTGGCCATGGAGCTTTCGTCAATGATGCTCCAGACCAGTCTCTGGGTTTCAGTGCGCAGTTGTGAGGTGTTGTACCAGACTTGCAGGCCGGTGATCACCAGGATGATGATCCCGATAGCCAAGACCAGCTTGTTTTTAATGGATAAGTTCATAGTGACATCCCTGTGAGCGTTAGTCTGAGTGTAGGAAAAAATTTAATTATTGTGGAATTTTAGTGGGTTATTGACTAAATCCGAAATTTTCAGCGAATCCGGGGAGCTGATCCTCTGACTCAACCAACCTAGAGAGTCAGATGGGCAAGTCCCAACAGGAGATCCCCTGTCAGGCGACAAGTGAACTGAGCGGAGCTGTACAGATCTAGTTATCACCTGACACCGGCCTCAAACCGGTGTCTTGTTTACGCTACTTTAGGGAAGGTGCGAATAAGCGGGGAAATTCTTCTCGGCTGACTCAGTCATTTCATTTTTTCAGTTTGAGCCGATCTTTTCTCCCGTAAATGCCTTGAATCAGCCTATTTAGACCGTTTCTTCGCCATTTAAGGCGTTATTCCCAGTTTTTAGTGAGATCTCTCCCACTGACGTATCATTTGGTCCGCCCGAAACAGGTTGGCCAGCGTGAATAACATCGCCAGTTGGTTATCGTTTTTCAGCAACCCCTTGTATCTGGCTTTCACGAAGCCGAACTGTCGCTTGATGATGCGAAACGGGTGCTCCACCTTGGCCCGGATGCTGGCTTTCATGTATTCGATGTTGATGGCCGTTTTGTTCTTGCGTGGATGCTGTTTCAAGGTTCTTACCTTGCCGGGGCGCTCGGCGATCAGCCAGTCCACATCCTCGCGCTGTGGCGCCCCTTGGTAGCCGGCATCGGCTGAGACAAATTGCTCCTCTCCATGCAGCAGATTACCCAGCTGATTGAGGTCATGCTCGTTGGCCGCGGTGGTGACTAGGCTGTGGGTCAGGCCACTCTTGGCGTCGACACCAATGTGGGCCTTCATGCCAAAGTGTCACTGATTGCCTTTCTTGGTCTGATGCATCTCCGGATCGCGTTGCTGCTCTTTGTTCTTGGTCGAGCTGGGAGCCTCAATGATGGTGGCATCGACCAAGGTGCCTTGAGTCATCATGACGCCTGCTTCGGCCAGCCAGCGATTGATGGTCTTGAACAATTGGCGGGCCAGTTGATGCTGCTCCAGCAGGTGGCGGAAATTCATGATGGTGGTGCGGTCCGGCAAGGCGCTATCCAGGGATAACCGGGCAAACAGACGCATGGAGGCGATTTCGTACAGAGCATCTTCCATCGCGCCATCGCTCAGGTTGTACCAATGCTGCATGCAGTGAATGCGTAGCATGGTTTCCAGCGGATAAGGTCGCCGGCCATTACCAGCCTTGGGGTAAAACGGCTCGATGACTTCCACCATGTTTTGCCATGGCAGGATCTGCTCCATGCGGGACAAGAAAATCTCTTTTCTGGTCTGACGGCGCTTACTGCTGAATTCACTGTCGGCGAAGGTAAGTTGATGACTCATGATGAACCCTGTTCCATGGCTCCAGATGACATGCATGATCTCATATCAGGGACTTGTTCGCACCTTCCTTAAGTGCGGTGATACTGAATTTAAGACATGGAATTAGTCTAGAAATGCAAGCTATAGAAAATTAGTATCTATAAGCAGCTTTCCAATAAGTATACATATCTACTTATATCATATTAGATGTTACAGTCCGCATGAAGCTAAAAAACCACCTAAAAGATCTTGAAATAGCAGTAATGACTATATATTCCTGCTCAAATCACACCTTGGATTGAAATATGGATTTCTTTATGCGATAGATTATTTCTTTTAGAAAAATCGTCAACGCAGATAGAGTAGGAAATTCTACAACGCTTATTAGCTTGAAGATTACATATCAACTTTGACTCATCAAGATATTATAACATTTTTCTACAAGAGGAGAAATCGGCCTGTCTTTCAATAAAACGATAAATAATGGGCGAAATCTAATAGAAATAGGCATAACAGAAACATCATCAGCATATCCTGATTCACGCACCACCCGAGAAGACACCAGCGAAACTCCTAGTCCCTCAGCAACAGCTCTGACTATTCCTTCAGTACTACCATATTCAATGCACCGTATAGGGATAATGCCTTGATTTTCTAACCATAACTCTGTTGCTTCTCTCGTTCCTGAACCAGGTTCTCTTAACAACCAAGTGTGTTGTGCCCAATCATGTTCATATGTATCTGATGTTAGGGATGTAATAAGACAAAGCTCATCATCATGCCAATGACATGATAAGAGGCGAGGATCACTCAGTGTTCCTTCGACCAATCCGATATCGATTTGACAGTCTAATAACTGCTGTCCTATATACTGCGTATTTCCCGTAGTTATCTTTAGGTCAATATCAGGAAAACGTTGTATAAGTTTTGATAAATATGGTCGAAACCAATACCCAGCAATTGTGCTACTTGCTCCAATTGTCAAGCGCCCTTTCTTCATTCCAATTCTGGCTTGCATATCATCAATGGCAGCACGCTCTAACATGTATATTGCATGCGCATGGTCAAATAGCACTTGCCCATGCTCAGTCAAATGAATCCCTTTTCGGCTTCTACCTGAACCTCTTTCTAGTAATGGAAGCCCTATCTGACGCTCTAACTCACTAACTGCTTTTGATACCGCTGGCTGGCTAATACAAAGATGTGTGGCTGCATTGGAAAAACCGCCCTCACTTGAAACCGTATAAAAAATGCGCAAAAGGTGTAGGTTTATAACCATAACTGTAGGTTATCCATTGTTAATTATTATGTATTTTTATTATCAATTATCAAGGCATATAATGCTATAACACAGTAAATAAGTATAGAAGACCACTCAATGCCTCATTCGTCTGTTGTACATGATAATAATTCGTTTTTGAAAAGTAGCCTAAAAAGCTACCAGTGGTGGCTAGGCATCATACTCGTAGCGATAATTGCCGCAATGAGTATTTTAGCTAGTAAACTGGATGTTGCAACTCATATGGGCCTTAGTGCGCTTACTTTGGCTATTGTATTTGGGATTTTTATTGGAAACACCTTCTTCCCTCGTGTAGCAAATCATACTGCTATAGGTGTAGATTATGCTAAAAATAAATTACTTAGAGTTGGCATTGTTCTTTATGGCTTCAGAATAACCTTCCAGCAAATAGAGGGGATAGGCTGGGCAGGAATTATCATAGACATATTAATGATCAGCTGTACGTTTATCTTGGCTTATTATATTGGAACAAAACTATTAAGACTTGATAAACAGACAACAATGCTAATTGGTGCAGGAAGTTCCATTTGTGGTGCAGCTGCGATAATGGCTGCTGAACCTGTGATCAAGGGCCAAGCTCATAAGGTTTCAGTTGCTGTTGCTACGGTGGTTGTATTTGGAACTATTGCTATGTTTCTATACCCACTAATTTATCCCTATTTAGATATAAGTGCTGAACAATACGGCATGTTTGCTGGTTCAACAATTCATGAAGTCGCACAGGTAGTGGCAGCAGGCCGTAGTGTCAGCGAGGATGCAGCAAATACGGCCGTGATTGTTAAGATGATTCGTGTCATGATGCTCGCACCATTTTTAATAGTATTATCTACATGCATCGGTAAAGAGACTCATGATACGTCCCATAAAAGCAATAGCATTACTATACCATGGTTTGCGGTATTATTTATTGTCGCCAGTGGAATAAATTCCCTTAACATTATACCTCCACACATTGTCAATTACTTGATTGATATCGACAGTATATTGCTTGCAATGGCTATGGCCGCTCTTGGATTACGTACTCACATTGGTGCAATACATCAAGCGGGTGTAAAACCTTTGATTCTTGCTGCCATACTATTTCTATTCCTTTGTGTAGGTGGTTTTTTTATAAATCTAGCCGTATTAATTTTATTTTGAATATTAAAAGAAAATGGCAAAGATCTCATTTGATAATGTAATCCCACTTTAATATAAAAATTTTTCCCATCATATAAAAATATAAATCAAGAGTGCAATTAAATACATTGCATCCAAATGCAAGATGTATCTTTCAGAGACATCTTGCATTGTGATGTAGAGCATCAATAATAATGCATCACACTTACTGTGATTTTAATTAAATCAGTTACTAACTACTGAATTTTTTTTAGTAGAAATCATTAGCAAAAAGTGCTTTAATGAACATCCTGAATGCCAATTTAATGTGTAACATCGAAGGTGTTTGACATGCATGGAGTTGCGTTATTTTTGCATATTTTAGGTGCAACAATCTGGACTGGCGGGCATATTATACTCGCTCTAATAGTTCTCCCTAAAGCACTAAAGGAATCGTCAACGAAAATATTACTAGACTTTGAATCTGTATACGAGAGAATTGGAATGCCTGCCTTAATAACGCAGATAGTCACGGGTATTTACCTGGCATTGAACATTGAGAGTGATGTACTAAATTGGTTTAACATTGATAACAGGGTTACAAATGTTATTCTCATTAAATTGGCATTACTTACACTCACTACCTGTTTTGCAATAAATGCTAGATTTCGTGTAATTCCGAATTTAAATGAGTCTAATTTAGCTTTAATGGGATGGCACATTCGAGCAGTGACAATCATATCTATCCTATTCGTTTTTGTAGGCGTTTCATTCAGAACAGGATGGTTGTATTAAAGTTATAATGAAACTAATAAAAGCAATGTTAGATAAATCATCACTTAGGTGCATAATATTATGTATGCCAAGTGGTGATTTCTTCTTAACCCAATACAAGGCATACATATGATGTGATATTTTATAGGAAATATAGGGGGCTATCCCATACACCTAGTTTATAGTTCGATTATGTGCCCACACTGCCACTTCCACTCTTGATTTCAAGCTTAATTTTTTTAGTATATTTTTCACGTGAATTTTGACTGTTCCTACAGATATAAATAATTCTTGAGCGATTAGCTTGTTTGAAAAGCCGTTTGACATAAGCTTTAGCACATCTATTTCTCTATGGCTTAAAGAATTTATCGAGTTAGCTGCTTTTTTTGATTGCTTAATATAATGATCTGAATTACAAATCTTTAATATTGAAGGGCTCGCCACAAATGAAATAGAATAAATTGATCTTATTGACATTATAAAATCAGATGGCTCTATGTCTTTGAGCAAATATCCATCTGCTCCTGCCCTGAAAGTCTCAATTACATCCATTTCAAGGTCGGAACATGTGAAAATTATGACTTTGCATTTCAGCCCATGTGCCTTTATTTTTTTTAACGTTTCAAGACCGTTCAGTATGGGCATATCAAGATCTAATATTATTACATCCGGCTCGTAAGTAATAGCCAGCTCTAGCCCTTGTTGGCCATCACCTGCTTCTGCAACGACTTTAATGTCAGGATCTGTAGATAAAAGCTCTTTTATTCCACTGCGTAGAATGGAATGATCATCAATCAATAAAGTTTTTAGTGGCGATGGTGATCTGTTTGATTCAATGTTATCCATAACTAGGGCTCTATTATATTATTAATGCTCTGATTTCAAATCGAAATTTCAAAAATGTAAAAAATACTGATATTTACTTCAGTCCCAACCGCTTGGCTAGGCGGTGTAAATTACCACAATCAATATCTAAGGCTCGTGCTGTTGCAGCCCAATTATCATTATGATCTGCTAGCACCTTCGTAATTAGCGCAGACTGAAATGCATCAGTTGACGCTCTCAAACCCATTTGGTTAGTGGTGAAGCCATCAATATTTTCGGCAGGGCTTATACTAGATTGAGGCATTGGTGGCATAGCTATACTGAAATGATGGGTTGCAAGCGTCAGAACCGGACTTCGTTGCTCTGCTCTAGCCAATACGGCACCACGATGAATGGCATGCTCCAGTTCGCGCACATTACCAGGCCAGTCATAGCCCTTCAAAAGATGCAGTGCTTGAGGTTGGATCCGCAGTTGCTCTAACCCCATACTCACTCGACAGCACTCGCAAAAGTAGCCAGCCAACAAGGAGATATCATCCTCTCTATCTCTCAAGGCTGGTACATGTATAGGGAAAACACTCAGGCGATGATAGAGGTCTGCTCGAAACTTGCCATCGATGACTGCTTTCTTCAAGTCTCGGTTCGTTGCAGCAAGCACACGTACATTGACTTTCAGTGGGGTATCATCACCAATGCGCTGCAAGTCTCCATATTGAATGACACGTAGCAATTTTGCCTGCAATGATAAGGATAATTCACCAACTTCATCCAGGAACAACGTGCCCTTATCCGCTAATTCAAATTTACCCGCACGGTTATGAATAGCGCCTGTAAACGCTCCCTTCACATGTCCAAATAATTCACTCTCTGCTACGGATTCCGGTAGTGCTGCGCAATTGAGATATACCAATTTGCGATCTGCCCGTGGCGAGCCAAGATGTACTGCTTTTGCTATTAACTCCTTACCTACACCCGTTTCGCCCAAAATCAGGACGTTTAAATCAGTGTTAGCAACTATATCTACCTCATGCTTTAGCTGCTGCATCGCCTGAGAATGCCCGATTATCTCGAATCTATCTGCACCTGTTGGTGTTGAAGGTATTAATGGCTCACTGCTCTGGCGAGCTAAACGCTCTAGTAGTAATGAGTTACTTAACGCCGCTGCCGCTAGCGCACCAACTAGACGCAACTCTTCATCGCTAATGTCATCAAACTGGGCAGGATTCATTCCATCGATGGTCAATGCACCAATCAAGACTTGATCGGAGAACAAAGGTAAACCAACACAAGCATGCACCTTAAATTCTGCATGATCAGGGATCAAGCCATCATAGGGGTCTGGCAAGCTACTATCTGCCGGAAAGCGTACTACGTCACCAGCACGGGCAATTGCCTCCATGCGTGGGTGCTCCTTGATGGCGAAACGGCGTCCTAATACGTCCTGCATTAAGCCATCGATGGCGAGCGGGATGAACTGGCCTCCTTCGTACCGTAGCAAGGCTGACGCATCTGAGTTCAGTAGGCTGCGAATACTCTGGATAAGGCGGTGGAATCTGTCTTGATGTGAAATCCCCAGCTGTATGTCTATAGCAATACGAGCCAAACTGTCTGTCGAAATCATTGTTAGTGTCCAAATGACATTAATGCTGTCATTTAAACAATATCAATACTATGTCATTTTAACAAGAAAATAAACTAAGCCTCATAAAAACAATGAGTTATGAGTTGGCATGTTAGCTGCAATAGTTGATATCAAGAAATACCAACTATTACATACTGAGGAATTGCCAGATGACCATTCATGTCAAAAACAACATTCACTGGGTCGGCCAACGGGACTGGGAAGTTCGAGATTTTCATGGTACTGAGTACAAGACAAACAAGGGGACGAGCTACAACAGCTATCTCATCCGTGAAGGGAAGAACGTGCTGATTGATACAGTCGATCATAAGTTCAGCCGAGAGTTCGTTCAAAACCTTGCAGCAGAGATCGACCTTAACCTTATCGATTATGTGGTGATCAACCATGCTGAGGAAGATCACGCAGGGGCACTGACCGAATTGATGGCTCGTATCCCAGGCACTCCGATTTACTGCACTCACAACGCTATCGACTCAATCACGGGACACCATCATCATCCTGAATGGAACTTCCATCCAGTCAAAACAGGCGACAGTCTCGACATCGGTAATGGCAAGCAGCTGGTGTTCATTGAAACACCTATGCTGCACTGGCCCGACAGCATGATGACCTACATGACTGAGGACGCAGTGTTGTTTTCTAACGATGCCTTCGGTCAACACTATTGTGATGAGCATCTGTTCAATGACGAAGTAGATCAAACCGAATTGATGGAGCAGTGCCAACGGTACTACGCAAATATCCTCACCCCATTCAGCCCACTTGTGACAGCTAAAATCAAAGAGGTGCTTGGATTCAACCTGCCAGTAAGCATGGTGGCAACCTCCCACGGTATTGTCTGGCGTGAGGATCCGACCCAAATTATTCTCAAGTATCTGGAGTGGGCAGACCACTACCAAGAAGATCGTATCACCCTGTTCTATGACTCGATGTCAAACAACACCCGTATGATGGCCGATGCCATCGCACAGGGTATTCACGAAGTTGACCCTGGGGTCGCAGTCAAGATCTACAACGTAGCCCGCCACGATAAGAACGAGATCCTGACACAAGTGTTCCGCTCCAAGGGAATACTCGTGGGCTCATCCACAATGAACAACGTCATGATGCCTAAGGTGGCAGGCATGCTGGAGGAGATAACTGGCCTGCGCTTTAGAAACAAGCGTGCTTCTGCATTCGGCAGTTACGGCTGGACTGGTGGTGCAGTAGATCGTATCCAGACCCGATTGATGGATGCAGGCTTTGATATCAGCATCTCTCTGAAAGCCAAATGGCGACCAGATGGTTCTGCACTGGCAGAATGCCGCGAGCATGGACGCCAGCTCGCTCGTCAATGGGCGTTACATCCTATTGAGGTGCCTCGCCCAGAAAAAGCAGCCCATCAAGTGCCATTCACTGTTGATATCTCCCCTGTAGAGGAGACCACCCAGTCAGTTGTAGCCGGAGTAGACGATGAGCAAGCAATGCTTTGCACAGTCTGCCAGTGGGTTTATGACCCCGCCTTAGGTGAACCGGATCAATTGGTTGCGGTTGGCACTCCCTGGAGCCTTGTACCGGAGAGTTTCCTTTGCCCTGGCTGCGGCATCGGCAAGGAGGTATTCGAACCATGCGCAGTGGAGGCATGTGTATGAGCGCATTAAATGAGCATTATGCTGGTTCCAGCCAGGATATAGTCATCATCGGTAGCGGCTTTGCCGCTCAGCAGTTGGTAAAAAGCTTGCGTAAATTAGATGGTGAAAGACCGATCCGTCTTATTACCGCTGATAATGGCAATGAATATAACAAACCGGACTTGAGTCATGTGGTCAGTCGTGGTTACACCGCCAGCGCAATGACAAAGTTGACGGGGGCTCAATTTGCTGAACAGCAACGTATCATTCTGTCACCTAATACGATTGTGCATAGCATTAGTCCGAATAACAAAATGGTACACACAAATAATGGCGATTTTTCTTATGGCCAGCTAGTGCTGGCAACTGGGGCCAGTTCTATACTGCCTCCCGTTCCCAACTCGGATAAAATGGTAACCCTCAATAGCCAAAATGATTATGCCAATGCCGAACAATTAATTAAGAATGCAAAACGCATTATGGTACTCGGAGCAGGTTTGATCGGCTGTGAGTTGGCTATGGATATGGTGGGCCAAGACCGAATTGTGACGCTTGTAGATCTGGCGGACAGCCCCCTAAGTACATTAATGCCAGCTGCATTGAGTCAACCGTTACTGCAAGCCTTACGGGAGCAGGGGGTTGACCTAAAACTTGGTCGAGGTATCAAGTCGATACAAAGAGGAGATGCCAACGAATCCTTTACGATAGAGCTCACTGACAGCAGTTTCAGTGAACAGGATCTTGTCATTTCAGCTATAGGTCTACAACCGAATCTATCCTTAGCGATGAATGCGGGACTGGCTGTAAGGCGTGGAATTGTAGTGGATGAATACCTGAGAACATCGAGTGAGCACATTTATGCGCTTGGTGATTGCGTTGAGTGGAAAGGTGAATTACGCCCCTTTTTGCAGCCAATTGTTCTCGGTGCCAATGCATTATCTAAAACTCTGATTGGTAAGCCAACACCACTAACGCTTCCTCCAATGCTAGTGAAGGTAAAAACACTTCAATATCCTTTGCAGTTAGCTGGTAGAACAAAAGGTACAGACCTTTCATGGCAGTTTAAGTGGAATAAAAATGGAATGGTCGCAGAAGCTCGCAGCGAGGATGGTGAAATGTGCGGCTTTGTCGTAGGTGGAGACCAAATGGGCGCTGCATTCCCACTTCTACGCCTTCTTTCTAGATGAATAATTGCTGGCTGAGCATATGCTCAGCCTTACTTAATTTTATAGGCTATTGAGGATAAAACATGTCGCTACTGCATATTATACCCGCTCATTGGGTTGTTCGCCGCTCTACCCCATTTTTTACAAATGAAAACGTACCACATGCTCTACTAACCCATCACAATACAGCTGCTGGCGTATTCGGTCAGTTATGTGTAATGGAGGGGACGGTAACATATTACGGTTTTGCTGATGAAACAGCGGAGATACCTGAAATTACGCTTGTAATCCGAGCCGGAGAGTTTGCAACCAGCCCACCTCAGTATTGGCACAGGGTTGAACTGTCTGAAGATGCTAGATTCAATATCCATTTTTGGGCTGAAAACGTAAGCTCAGACACCCCACTCATTAAGACAAGAGAATAAATTACAATCTTGTCATCGCCACAAACTAGGCCAACTGCCCATCCAGATCAAAATAAATAACTGTAATGTTGTTTATGATTGGCTGTTTTTGCGATGGGAGTTGGCTAGATGAGTGGGATTGAAACCATAACCATGCTGAGTGGCTTGGTGTATCTGTTGTTGTTCCAGTGGCATGAGCGTTCAGGTTGGTCTTGGCTGCCGTTCCTGATGCTAACCGCTGCTGTATGGTTGACGGTAGCAGCCAAGCCACCACTAAGTAGTTTAATCGTGCTTGCTGTCGCTATTGGCATGCTTTATAGATATAAATTAATATCCGTATTATATGATTCGGGAGATCAACAACTTCGTAGTTTAGTTAGATATTTCTTAGTTACATCGTGGGGATTTGTAACAATACAGTATGGTGTTTATATTTTTCAACTCCACCAGGGTGACCTACCTTGGCTGTCTAGACCTGATATCGTAGATGGCTTTCTACCTATAGCGGGCGGTCTTGGCTTGCGGGCGTTGTTGAGTTTGGGCATTACTGATTACCACCATCCAGCTGCAACAATCACAGTCTTGATTATTTCCTTATCTGGACTCATTTTAGGTCGTGCCTTCTGCTCATGGTTTTGCCCGCTTGGGCTTGTCGGTGAATGGCTGCATCATTTTCGAAATTTGCTGCTACCAGGTGAGTGGGCTCCGCCAAAATGGTTAGACCTACTGCTCAAATCTCAGAAATTTCTAGTTCTATCATTTCTGATGTTCATAGTTATTCTTGCTGTTCCAAATGTTGCACTGCCAGGGTACTTGATGAGCCAGTATCACCAAGCTGCTGACATGAAAATGGGAGCCTTCTTTTTCAACTTGAACTTTATATCAGGTATTTTTGTTGTTTGGGTATTAAGTATCACGATGTTTTTCAAGCAAGGCTTCTGTAGATACCTATGCCCTTATGGTGGATGGCTTTCCTTGCTGGGGCTTCTGACACCATTGCGTATTCGCAGGTCTTCCAGCAGCTGTTTACGAAGCAAGGGATACGATTGTGATAAATGCAGTAGAGCATGTCCATCAAGAATACAGGTTCATGAACTTATATCAGTCAGAAATCTTGAGTGTACAAACTGTTTAACTTGTATCTCTGCATGCCCAAAACAAGCTAATGCTATTCATTTTGGCACTGCGAATAAAAAGATTTCTGCAAGAACGCTACTTGCAATGTTGTGTGTTTTACTTTTATTAATTCCATTGCTAGCTCATGTGATTTTCGATTTTTGGACAAGCAACACACCATTAGAACAGCGCCGTTATCTATTGGAAATCCTTCCTGGCCTTTCACATTAGAGTGATAGCTATTAAAGCGCCACTTTTCGGTGACGCTTTATTTCTGCAAATGATTAAATAACGCAATAGTTATCACTACTAGTCGAAAATAATCTTTTCATTATGAACCCACACTGCAACTTCAATTCTTGAATGAAGATTTAATTTTTTAAGAATGTTTTTTACATGAACTTTAACTGTTCCTTCAGAAATAAATAAACGTCTTGATATAACCTTATTAGGCAAGCCTTGAGCAATAAATTTCAAAACATCTATTTCGCGATGGCTTAACACTTGGAGATTTTTGTCTTTAAGGCGGTTTTTTCTTCTTGACTGCATACTTTCAATAAGGATTGCAGTTAGTTTTGGGCTTATCACAAGCTTTCCCATGCACGCCTGTTCAATCGAGCTAATCAGGTCTTCAGGTTCCATGTCTTTGAGTAGATAACCATCTGCTCCAGCAAGGATAGCATCCGAAACATCATCTTCATAATCTGATACTGTGAAGATTACGATTCTGCTAGATACATTATGCGCTCGTAATGACTTTAATGTGTCTATACCACTAAACTCAGGCATATTAAGATCTAACAAAATTAAGTCAGGTTCATAATCTAATGCTAGCTGAACACCATCTTGTCCTGTACTGGCTTCAGCTACAATAGTTAAAAAGGGATTTGTACGTAAAAGTTGCTTAATCCCGCTCCGTAGGACAGGATGATCATCAATTAGTAAAATTGAAAAAACATCTGCGTTGGTTGTTAAAGCTTTTTCCATGTGTGTTCCTCAAACTACGTGAAGATCAATTTTCACTTGCGTCCGTTCATTAATGAATGAAATATTTTCTGATTTTAGAAAAACAACTAAGCTCGATATTGAATCCTCGAACTCAGCTTCACCCTTCAGGATGATAATGACATATTCAGCTAGTGATTTTATATGCAGCTCAATCCGTGATGGAGGCATACTTATCCTTAAACATTCGAATAATTTATTGAAGAAGTTCAGTATGAGTATTTCCTGCTCATGCGAATAGTCTTCATAAAAATCTTTATATTCCAACCTAATGTTAAAACCATATGTGTCATTAAATATTGCTATCGCATCTTTTAATAAAATTAACGTTTCGATTTTCTTATATGGAATTCTAAAAGTAGAAATTAGTTTTCTGATGTTTGAGTAAGCTTCATTTAACTCACACCTCATCTCTGAAACATTATCAACCTGAGAAGAACTAATGATGATTGGATCCCTTTGAAGAAGGCTAATCTTTATCTTTAAGTATGTATGATAAAGACTGTGCTATCGAATCATGAAGCGTTTGAGCAATTGTGTTTCTTTCTTTAAATAATAATAGTTGTTGTTGTTGTTGCTCTTTGTAGTAAAGAGATAAGGATTGAGACAGCAAGTTGCAAAATGCAAATATTAATTGTTCTGTATCATGTAATATAGTGACTTCATTTGAAAAGAAAAATTCTATGTAACCATAATCATTATGCGCATCTCCAATGTTCCATAACCTATTATTATATTCACTCTCAATAGGGGATGTGACATCTGCA
Source organism: Aeromonas sp. 82P (assembly GCF_051919365.1). Lineage (NCBI taxonomy): Bacteria > Pseudomonadati > Pseudomonadota > Gammaproteobacteria > Aeromonadales > Aeromonadaceae > Aeromonas > Aeromonas sp. 82P. The sequence goes on along the minus strand of NZ_JBQBEV010000001.1, from coordinate 979,552 downwards.
TTATTAATACATAATGAGCAACGCATAGAGGCACAATGTAATGGCCTCACGTTCTCACCAAAGGTGTATAAATGTTTGACCGAATTTTTATGTGGATCATGAATATATACTTTTATTTTTCCAGCCCCAGTGTATCCGATTAATTCTTTCATGAAAGGAGCTAAAACTTTGCAGTTGAATTCTTGATTTTGAAATAATCTACAACTGCGATAAAGGAATTCTAAATGCAAATTCTGCAAGTTAAGTTTATGCGTTTTTTCAGCTACCATCTGTTCCAGATCGCTGTAGGTATGCTTAACAACCTCTGACATATTGTTTAATGCATTGCCAAGCTGCCACATCTCATCGCGGTAATCATGTGATTCAGAATCAAATTTTGAACTAAAATCACCATGCTGAATGTTTTTAGCCATTAACAATAATTTTGACCACGGTCTAAAGAAACGCTTATTTAAGCTATAAATTGCGATGAAGGAAAACAATATAACAATTAAAGAAGATGCTTTTTGAAGGCCATTAATCACTACGATCTTAGATTCTGTTTTGTTCTCAATGCTTTTGATTATCTTCTGTAGCAAACTAATAAACTCTTTAGAGCGGTTAATGCTTAATGGTGTTGCTACATCACCAGATTTTAAGTGGGAAAGAATGTTTTTTAATTTTGGATCCCACAAACTGTTGAGTTGTATGTATTCTTTATTAAGGTTGTGCTTTTCAGCCGTATTAATAAAAAAAGGATCATGCAGAATTGATTCAACGCTATTAACCGCTTGCACTTTTTCATCAACAGACAGTGTTCCTGAGAGGAGTGCATAGACTTTCATTCTAATTGAACCAATACTATTTATCACATATGCATTCCCTTGGATGCTTGATGACAAATAAATCGATGCACTCATATTAAATATAGATATGAGGCATAGTGTACATATAATTGACGTTATAGAAATTGTAATAGACAGTTTCTTCCAATACTTCAATAGTATGTTCACGAATTTGACACTTCCTAAGATTGTCACTACTGATGTTTATACCTTTTAGATACCCTAATAAAAATACCTCAAAGTAAATACCTACAATATTCCAGACATTAGCCAGCTCATGATAAAGAAAGTCTTATTGAAGCTAAGTGCATGATTTTGTTGTGGTTAATTTCAACCCGCCCCCCCTGTAATAGGTAGTTATCGAAATATTCATCTTTTGTAATACATATGTTCAGTTGATCTAAGTCAATAAAAAATATCCATTTAAATTGTTTATTGGACATTGTGTACCCCAACACTTACCGGTGAGCAAAATGTCCATATATCAAAAATACAAAGATGGATGTGAAGACAGTCACACAAATAAAAGAAATAACAGCAAAACGCTCGTTGACTGGAATCCTGATGACAAGTGCTTTTGGATTGAGAATGGTTCTCATATTGCCAGAAGAAACCTACTGATATCTATCCCTTGTCTACTGATCTCATTCTCTGTGTGGATGATATTCAGCGTAGTAGCAATGAATTTGCCTTTAGCTGGTTTCACCTTTACAACAGACCAGCTGTTTCTGCTGACTGCACTCCCGTCACTTACTGGAGCTTTAGGACGGATTCCTTACTCATTTGTGATCCCAGTTTTTGGTGGCCGGAGATGGACAGCATTCAGTACCTTGTTGCTTATGATACCTATGTCATGGTTGACCATTGCAGTGCAAGACACCACAACGCCGTATTCAACATTTCTAATAATCTCTTTGTTATGTGGGTTTGGTGGTGCCAACTTTGCATCTAGTATGGCTAACATCAGCTTGTTTTATCCAAAAACTCAACAAGGAAAGGCTCTTGGTTTAAATGGGGGGCTAGGTAACTTGGGTGTCAGTGTCATGCAGATGCTTGTACCTATCGTAATTTCTGTAAATATCTTTGGCCCTTTCGGTTTAGGTCAAGGAAATCCTGATGCATCAATATGGCTCAGCAATGCATCCTTAATATGGATACCAGTAATATTGATATTGAGTATTGCAGCGTGGCATTTTATGAATGATATTGCAGCACCCAAAGCCTCGTTTAAAGAGCAATGGGTAGTGTTAAAACAAAAACATCTTTGGATTTTGAGTGTTTTATATTTGGCTGCCTTTGGTTCATTCATTGGATTCTCTGCGGGGTTTGCAATGCTCGCTAAAACTCAATTCCCTGATATTGAAATAATGAAATATGCTTTCATAGGGCCATTATTCGGCGCATTGATGAGGCCAGTTGGTGGCGTTTTATCAGATAAGCTGGGCGGTGTTAAAGTCACCTTTGTTAGCTTTTGCTTAATGGCTACGTTAGTTGCGTTTTTGTTTTCAACTCTTCCATCAGATGCAGGGCATGGCAACTTCACCTATTTTCTAGCTGTCTTTATGGCTTTGTTCTCATGCGCAGGAGTTGGGAGTGGTTCTACATTTCAAATGATCGCCGTTTTGTTTAGGGGGATGATGATAAAAAGGAATCTACAGCGATATGATTCAGAAGCTCAAGCCTTAAAAAAATCAGCAAATGATACAGCAACAGCATTAGGGTTCATCTCAGCAATAGGTGCAATTGGTGGTTTCTTTATTCCAAACGCATTCGGCTTATCAATAGCTCTCAGCGGAACACCAATTAATGCGATGAAAGCTTTTTTAGTCTTCTATGTTATTTGTGGGCTAATAACATGGTTTGTATATGGAAAAGAACTCAATAAATAGAATGTTACTATTAATGCATATGCATATGGAGCAGTAAAATGAGCAAGTTTCTTGACAGGTTTAACTATTTAAAGACATTAGGTGAAAAGTTTTCTGGTGAACACGGCCAAACGTACAATACGAACAGAGATTGGGAAGATGGTTACAGAGACCGCTGGCAACATGACAAAATTGTACGCTCAACACATGGCGTGAACTGTACTGGTTCATGTAGTTGGAAAATCTATGTAAAAAACGGCTTGGTTACATGGGAAACGCAGCAAACTGATTACCCTAGGACCAGGCCAGATCTCCCAAACCATGAGCCTCGCGGCTGCCCAAGAGGGGCAAGCTACTCGTGGTATCTGTACAGCGCCAATCGACTGAAGTACCCAATGGTCAGGAAAGCGTTGATTGAACTTTGGCGAGACGCAAAAAGTAAGCACAAAGACCCTGTTCTAGCATGGGGTGCGATTGCTTCCGATCAGAATGTATCCAAAAAGTATAAGGCTGCCCGAGGTAGAGGCGGTTTTGTTCGTAGCACCTGGAATGAAGTTAATGAGATCATTGGAGCGGCAAACGTTTACACCGTAAAAGAGCACGGCCCAGATCGCGTTGTTGGCTTCTCACCAATTCCAGCGATGTCTATGGTTTCCTATGCCGCAGGTGCAAGATATTTATCGCTCATCGGTGGCTCTTGCCTTAGCTTCTATGACTGGTATTGTGATCTTCCTCCCGCATCACCGATGACTTGGGGAGAGCAAACAGACGTACCAGAGTCAGCAGATTGGTACAACTCCTCATACATCATAGCCTGGGGCTCAAATATTCCTCAGACTCGTACTCCTGATGCTCACTTCTTTACTGAAGTTAGATACAAAGGCACCAAAACTGTCGCCATAACTCCAGATTATGCTGAAGTAGCTAAGCTTTGTGATCACTGGCTTAACCCCAAACAAGGTACAGACAGCGCGTTAGCATTGGCTATGGGCCATGTCATTTTGAACGAGTTCCACGTTCAACATAAAAATGAATATTTTGTTAGTTACGCAAGGAAATATACCGATTTTCCGATGTTGGTCAGATTGACCAAACGACCAGATGGTAGCTATGAAGCAGGACGCTTCCTGAGAGCATCAGATTTGGTCAATAACATAGGTGAACAGAACAACCCTGAATGGAAGACCATAGCGATTGATGAGGTTTCTGGTGATCTGGTCGCGCCACAAGGGTCGATTGGCTATAGATGGGGAGAGGATGGAAAGTGGAATCTTGAAGAGACCGCTGGGCAGTCCAAGACACCAGTCACTTTGTCTGTTGGAATAAAGGAACCTCAACATTTAGTTGAGGTGGCTTTCCCATATTTTGGTGGATTGGAAAGTGAGCATTTCACACCTGTTGAATTAGAAGAAGTTATCAGAAGAAAAATTCCAGCTAAATCCATCGTGTTGGCAGATGGAAGCCAAGAATTTGTGACCACCGTCTACGATCTCACCGTGGCTAACTATGGTGTAGAAAGAGGGTTTGATGACCCTAGCAGCGCACATACCTATAAGGAAGTGAAGGCATATTCACCCGCTTGGGCAGAAAAAATAACGGGTGTACCACAAGATGAGATTATCCGCATCGCTCGTGAGTTTGCTGACAATGCAGCCAAAACACATGGGCGCTCAATGATCATCGTTGGTGCAGGCATGAACCACTGGTATCACATGGATATGAATTACCGTGGTTTGATTAACATGCTGGTATTCTGTGGTTGCGTAGGACAGAGCGGTGGTGGATGGGCTCACTACGTAGGGCAAGAGAAGCTTCGTCCCCAGACGGGCTGGCAACCGTTGGCATTTGGCCTAGATTGGCAAAAGCCTCCACGCCACATGAATGGTACGTCTTTCTTCTATAACCACTCTAGTCAATGGCGATATGAGAAGTTAGATGCCCAAGAATTGCTTTCACCTTTAGCTGATGCAAGTAAATATAGTAAGCATCTCATTGATATGAACGTGAAAGCAGAGCGGCTGGGTTGGCTTCCTTCAAGCCCTCAGCTGAATACTAATCCACTGAGTATTGCTGAACAGGCAAAAGCGCTTGGGGTAAGCCCTGTAGAGTTCACGGTTAACTCGCTGAAGGACGGCAGTATTCGTTTTGCTGCTGAGTGTCCCGAAGATCATTATCCACGCAATATGTTTATTTGGAGATCAAACCTTCTTGGGTCTTCAGGTAAAGGTCATGAATACATGCTCAAGTACCTTTTGGGCACAGAACATGGCATTCAAGGAAAAGATCTCGGCTCATTCAGTGATAGCAAACCATCTGAAGTTGATTGGAAAGATACCCCAACCCAAGGCAAGCTTGATCTCGTTGTGACTCTAGATTTTCGGATGTCGAGTACCTGTCTGTTTTCAGACATCGTGTTGCCTACTGCAACCTGGTATGAAAAAGATGATATGAATACCTCGGATATGCATCCATTCATCCATCCATTGTCAGCAGCTGTAGATCCAGCCTGGGAAGCAAAATCCGACTGGGAAATTTATAAGGCAATTGCAAAAGCGTTTTCTGAGCTCTGTAAAGGACATCTTGGCGTTGAAACCGATGTGGTTACATTGCCAATGCAGCATGACTCTCCAGCAGAAATAGCCCAAGCGTTTGAAGTAAAAGACTGGAAATTGGGTGAATGTGATCTCATTCCAGGAAAAACTGCACCACATATAATGACCGTTGAGCGCGATTATCCTAACACCTACGCAAGATTTACATCGTTAGGCCCACTCCTTGATAAGCAAGGAAATGGTGGCAAGGGTATTAATTGGAACACAGAAACCGAAGTAGACCTTCTTAAAAAACTTAACTACACACACCATGATGGCGCGAATGCTGGGCGGCCAAAGATTGACACTGCAATTGATGCGGCTGAAGTAATTCTTACTTTAGCCCCAGAGACTAATGGTCATGTGGCTGTTAAGGCTTGGAATGCATTAAGTAAGCTGACTGGCCGAGAACATGCACATCTTGCTATCAACAAGGAAGAGGAAAAAATTCGTTTCCGTGACATTCAGGCTCAGCCGAGAAAAATCATATCTAGCCCAACATGGTCTGGTTTGGAAGACGAGCATGTCTCGTATAACGCAGGTTATACAAACGTTCATGAGCTAATTCCATGGCGAACCATTACTGGTCGTCAACAGCTGTATCAGGATCACCAATGGATGCGTGATTTTGGCGAAAGTCTCATTTCATATCGACCACCAATCAATACCCAGACTATTAAAAATATTATGGGTAAGAAGGGTAACGGTAACAAAGAGAAAGCTCTGAACTGGATCACTCCGCACCAGAAATGGGGTATCCACTCAACATACAGCGAAAACTTGTTGATGCTTACACTGTCTCGGGGTGGGCCAATTGTTTGGATAAGTGAAGATGATGCTAAAGATCTAAAAATTGAGGATAACGACTGGATAGAGGCATTTAATATCAATGGTTCATTAACTGCTCGTGCAGTGGTGAGTCAGCGCGTCCCTGCTGGAATGGTAATGATGTATCACGCTCAAGAGCGCCTGGTGAATATTCCAGGCTCCGAAATAACAGGACAACGTGGTGGGATTCATAACTCCGTTACTCGTGTCTGTCCTAAACCAACTCATATGATTGGCGGATATGCACATCAGGCTTATGGGTTCAACTATTATGGCACAGTGGGCTCTAACCGTGATGAGTTTGTTGTCGTCCGCCGCATGAATCAGGTTAAATGGCTTGATGACGAAAATAATGACTATACACAGGCTGACAATATGTACAGTAACAAGGCAGGGGAGAAGTAAAAATGAAAATTCGTGCGCAAATTGGAATGGTGCTAAACCTCGATAAATGCATCGGATGTCATACTTGCTCTGTTACTTGTAAGAACGTATGGACAAGTCGCGAGGGAATGGAATACGCCTGGTTTAATAACGTAGAAAGCAAGCCAGGCGTGGGCTATCCAAACGATTGGGAAAATCAGGATAAATGGAAGGGTGGCTGGGTTCGAAATATCAATGGAAAAATCGTTCCAAGAATGGGTAACCGGATTGGCGTTTTAGCCAAGATTTTTAACAACCCTGACATGCCGACTATTGATGACTATTATGAGCCTTTCACCTTTGACTATGAGCATTTACATAATGCTAAACAAGGTGCGCATCAGCCAATAGCACGTCCACGTTCACTGATCACTGGTCAACGTATGGACAAGATCAACAATGGCCCAAACTGGGAAGAAATCTTGGGCGGGGAATTCACTAAGCGTTCACAAGACTACAATTTCAACCACATCCAAAAGGAGATGTATGGACAGTTTGAAAATACGTTCATGATGTATCTCCCTCGGCTTTGTGAGCATTGCTTGAATCCTGCATGTGTGGCTACTTGCCCTAGTGGGGCAATATATAAACGTGAAGAAGATGGCATTGTCCTTATTGACCAAGACAAATGTCGTGGTTGGCGTATGTGTCTTACTGGTTGCCCCTACAAGAAGATTTACTTTAACTGGAAAAGTGGTAAATCTGAAAAATGTATCTTCTGCTACCCCAGAATTGAGTCTGGTCAACCAACCGTCTGCTCTGAAACATGTGTAGGACGAATTAGATATCTGGGAGTAATCCTTTATGATGCAGATCGTATTGAGCAAGCAGCATCAACTGAAAATGACAAGGATTTATACAACAAGCAGTTGGAGATTTTCTTAAATCCACATGATCCTGCTATCATTGAAGAAGCCTTAAAGCAAGGCATCACTCAAAATGTTCTAGATGCTGCTCAGAAGTCACCTGTGTACAAGATGGCGATGGAATGGAAGCTTGCACTCCCATTACACCCAGAGTATCGCACGTTACCGATGGTATGGTATGTACCACCTCTTTCCCCTATCCAATCAGCCAAAGATGCAGGCTATTTAGGTGATGATGGTGTTCTACCAGATATTTCTAGCTTGCGAATTCCTTTACAGTATTTGGCGAATCTGTTGACCGCTGGCGATATAGCACCTGTTAAGAGTGCACTGAATCGTATGTTGGCAATGCGTCATTATAAGCGAGCTGAAACTGTAGATAAAAAGGTGGATACCAGCGCATTAGAGCAGGTTGGTTTAACTGAACACCAAGCGCAGGAAATGTATCGTTATTTGGCTATAGCTAACTATGAAGACCGCTTTGTAGTTCCTTCCAGTCATCGCGAGCTAGCACGAGAAGCATTTCCTGAAGCTAAAGGGTGTGGCTTTAGCTTTGGTGATGGTTGTAAAGGTAGCGACACTAAGTACAACCTGTTTAATAGCCAGAGAATTAATGCCATTAATGTATCTACGAATCCAAGTGAGGATAAAAAATGAAATCTTTAAAGATCATATCAATCCTCTTGGACTACCCAGATATTGATCTGTGGGAAAACAAGGATGAAATCTTTGATTGCATAGCTGAATGTAATGAGCTGACATCGGCACAAAAATCATCAATATGTGATTTTGTAACATATGCGTTTGATCGTTCTCTACTTTCATTCCAAGAAATATATTGTGATATCTTCGACCGTGGCCGTTCCACCTCTCTGCTTCTTTTTGAGCATGTTCATGGTGAGTCGCGTGATCGCGGACAAGCAATGGTAGACCTGCTTAAGCAATATGAAGATGCAGGATTTTCTCTTAACAAAAGAGAATTACCGGATTTTCTTCCTGTTTACTTGGAATACCTTTCAACAAGAAATAACGCTGAAATTATAGAGGGGTTGTGTTTTATCACTCCGATCTTGGGGTTGCTTAAAGAGAGGCTACTCAAAAGAGAAAGCAAATATCATGTTCTATTTGGGGTTCTAATTGATCTATCCATGACAGAGTACGATAGCGCTCTTATAAGCACACAAGTTATGAAAGAGGCTGATGATGCAACACCCGCTGCGTTAGATGCTGTTTGGGAGGAAGAGCAGGTGAAGTTTTTAGGAGGAGAATCATGTCCCAGTTCAATTCAATCGATTCATAGCAACCGATTTAAGAATGCAGTCGTACCACAGTACCTTGAAATTGGTGAGGCAAACAAATGAACTATATTCATAGCTTCTTCTTTGATATATACCCATATATTGCAGTTACCATTTTTCTACTTGGTAGTTGGGTGCGTTACGATTATGGGCAGTACACTTGGCGAGCAGGATCAAGCCAGTTGCTTGATAACTCGAATATGAGGCTGGCATCTGGACTGTTCCACATTGGCATTCTTGGTATCATCTTCGGCCACTTTTTTGGCTTGCTGACACCTCACTGGGTATATGAGTCATTCTTATCATTGCAAGCAAAACAACTCATAGCGATGTGTGCTGGCGGTATCTTTGGTGCAATGACATTGTACGGTGGTTATCTGCTCTTAAAGCGGCGTCTGACAAACGTAAGGATCAGAGCAACATCATCGACTGCGGATATTTTGATTTTAGTGCTATTAGTTTCCCAGGCAGCGCTTGGTCTTCTGACAATTCCATTTTCTGCTTTCCATCTTGATGGAAGTGTCATGATGAAGCTCGTAAGTTGGGCACAAGATGTTGTAACGTTCCAAACAGGGGCATCTAAAAATTTAGAAGGGGTATCGTTTATCTACAAAATTCATATGATTTTAGGTATGACTTTGTTTGTTGTCTTTCCATTCTGTCGATTGGTACACGTTTGGAGTGTACCGCTCGAATATTTAACTAGACGCATCCAGATCGTAAGGTCTCGTCGGTAACATGATTAGGGTAGTAGTCGCAGTGTAAACTGCGACTACTATTTATCAGGTGTAGTATGGTATATCATGTATCAAATAAAAAGTTTTTGACTAAGTTAGTCGAACCTTTCTTTGTTGCAGTTTTTCTGGCCAACACTGCTGTTGTTGGTATCCGAAGTGACCGGTTTGCCAATAACTGAAGAGTTATATCGCAATACCATTTTATTTTCATTGCTAATATTCATTATTACTGCATTTATAGATATAAGATACATTTGTATAGCAAGGAAAGTAAAACTGGAATTGAACTTCAGCGGCATTGAGTTTCATTGCCATAAAAAACATCTATTTTTCTCATGGCACCAAATAACTTTAATTAAGTTGGTTGAAAGCAAGCCTGGCTCTAGAGTACTAAATATACTTCCTGATAACGAAACTATTGACTTAATTCTTTTTGAAGACCACGAAAAAATATATTCACAAGTCATATTTTATTGTAAACAGTTCAATGTGAATTATGACTAGAGTATTCTGACCATTAAGTATGAGCAATTCACTTGCTCATACTTTTAGTAAATAAGGTTTTTATTGGTCAGCATCATAGTTTTCATTCAGTGCTGTAATACGTGCCACTTGGAAAGTATTTTGAAGCGATTGCAATTCTGTTTTATGCTGCTGTGCCAATTGCTGTAAATATTCTCTCCCTTTATCTGTTAGATGCACATCTACTTTGCGCTTGTCATTTTCATTTTTCCGCCGTTCAACGAGATCCAACTCCTCACATCGCGTAAGTAAAGCTACGGTAGCGTGATGACTCATTTGTAACCTTTCCGCTAGTTCACCCACGCTTGCCCAGTTGCGCCCTGGGTATCCTTGAATGTGCAGGAGGGATAAATATTGTAATGGTGTGAGCCCGAGCTCCTTGGCCGCAGTTTCACTGAAGTGAAGAAAACGCTTTAACTGATAGCGAAACTCAGAGAGTGCCTCAAATTGAGCTTTTGTTAACATAGCTTACTCGGTTGTTGACTTCTTAGGTGAAATACAATAAGTTCAATTATATCACATTGTGATATATAATTTGTAGTGTTTCTGTTACAAAGGAGATGGCAATGCATAAGCAAGTTCACCCAAAATCACTTTATTGGGGAAACACCGTAATTCTACTGAGTACCATCGATGATACTGATACAACTAACATTACACCAATATCATCGAGTTGGTCTCTTTCGAATAATATTGTCATCGGCCTCAGTCTAAATTCAAAGGCTATCGAAAACATTGAGAATTGTCCAGAAGTCGTATTGAATGTTGCATCAGACAACCTTTCGGATAGAATTGAATCTATTGCCAAATTGACCGGAAAGGATCCTGTCCCATCTGAAAAGATAGGTTTCAGTTATTGTGGTAATAAATTTGCTCTTGGTGGATTTACAGAGCTGGCGTCCTGTACCGTTAAACCATCTCGTATCCAAGAATGTTTAATTCAGGTCGAGTGTGTAGTTGAACATATAACAAAGCGCAATAATTTTGCTATCGTTGAATTGCGAGCCACTCATGTGCATGCAGATGCATCTTTACTTAAAAAAGATGACGTTATTGACGCGGATTTGTGGAGCCCTCTGATTTATAATTTCAGGAGTTACCACGGAATTACCAGCGCTATTGGTAGAAACTTTAAATTTGATAATTGATTTCGCAGATGCCCTATTTATTAAGGGCATCTTCATGGGACTATGATTTTTAAAGGATGTTTTATGAGTGAATGTTTACGTTCTTTACCATTGGTTTATTCATGCTCTGGTTGTTCAAGTGCAGCGCAGATGGCAAACTATATGGCTATTCAGCTAGATAAACGAGGTGATGCAGAAATGTCCTGCATTGCAGGTGTTGGTGGAAACGTAAAGCATTTAGTCCGTATAGCAAAGTCTGGTAGATCGATCATTGCTATCGATGGATGTCCTTTACAATGTGTCAAAAGTTGTTTGGCTATTCACAATCTCACTCCTACAAATCATGTCTTATTGAATGAGCATGGAGTCAAAAAACTTCAGAAAACAGATTTTGATTCTGATGAAGCGGATAGGCTTGTTTTTGAGATCGCACAGTTATTAACTCTTCTATAAGAGGTTGCTCCTCAAATTTATCGGTATGTATTATTCATACGTGGCTATAGATATGGGGTACCACCTATCCGATTACCCATGATCTTCCCGATATGGCATCAGATGGATTTCCTCTATCGTGTGGTTCAATTCAACCAGCATGCTCTTGATGCCAAAACGATGCTTAAATCGGAAGCATCATTCCGTCAGATGATTTGGTAGAGGCTTGGTTCCAAGCGTATGGCAACTGCTCCGCAGCGAGTTCTGCACATTCCCTATTATCGTGCTTACCCAGTTGAACGCAAGATGCTCCAGTAAATCCAGGTTGCCTCCAGTGACGACACTCAGGTACTCACAGTTGGCTTCCTTGACTGCCCTGAAACGGGATAACTCATCAGATATCACGGCACTCCCGTTAGCAAGATGTCGTTTAGCCCACTTGCCAATGGTCTTAGTTTTGAACCCATCAACCACCGTCATCCACATTTTGATTGGATTTCTTTCCTTCTTCAGGGACACTGCCGCCACAAAGGTGTCTTGCAAACGGTACCACAACCCCGCTTGCCACCACGGCATTCACTGCCCCAGTAGACATCATCGAGTTGAATGATACCGCTGATGGGATGCTTGTCGTCAGACTCCTTCATCGCTTGCAGCAGCTTGCGCTTGAGCATCCAGGCGAGATCTCCGTCGCTCGTTGGTAGAGACGGCGGTGTCCCGGTTCAAACAGCTGATGGTGGGAAGAATCAGTCAACGAAACTACAACGACCAAGTGGGGGAAGTGATGGCGTATGTGAGTGTGATAAACAAACTGACGACCTTGGCCTGCTGGTCAGAAAGCCCAAGTGTAACGGTCACTTGGGGCTGGGGAAGCTACGTTCTTACGACTGATTTGGGAAGCAACGCCGTTCGGAGTGACTGCTAATCATGGGTAATCAGGAATCGTTGTTAGAGTTATAATTTTAGAAAATGGCTCATACCCTTCATGACCGTTATATTTGCCTGCTCCATTGCAGCTAAAGCAGAAAGTGCCCCATCGTAATCGCCACTATGGAAACGAGCTACCGCATTTCTGGCATTGTCATGTACAGCTTGATGTGGTTTTTCCATCTCGCGATAACCTGATGATTTAGAGAAACTGGCTTTACCTTCACCAGCGTAATACCACTGGCCGAGTCGACACTCAGTGTAATCAGGAAGCTGCTCCGCAGTTAGGTTGGATAATCCCATTAATACTTTATACACTTCTAATTTAAGACTGAGTTCTTCCAGATTGGCTAATTCCGCATTGGAAAGCAGCGAAGCTCCTGTAATTGATTGCTCTAAATTTTGCGAAAGCTCCGTTAATTGCGACATGCCATTAGTTGCAGAAAGACTATCTGCACTGTAACGACGAGCATTGATGGCGCCTTGTTCCATAACGTTTTTGGCCTGTTGGGTATCGGACTGGATTTCGCTCACCAACCCAGCAATTTCTGTTGTCGCTTTGCTGGTCCGCTCCGCCAGACTTCTAACCTCATCAGCCACTACAGCAAATCCGCGCCCTTGTTCGCCAGCGCGGGCGGCTTCAATTGCTGCATTTAACGCTAATAAATTTGTTTGATCGGCAATACCTTTTATTAATTGAACAATACCATTGATTTGACTAGCGCGCTCATGTAGCGAGGCCACATTTTCTGAGGCTGCCGTGATTTGTTCAAACATCGTGTGCAGATTGTTAGCCATTTGCTGAAAAGCAAGACGATTTGTTTCTGATTCCCGAGAGGATGAAATAGCAGTTATTTTTTGTTGATTCAGCTGTACAGCTAGGCCCAAAAAAGAATCACCGAGCCCATGTAGTGATTGCCCAAAATTTGCAATATTGGTAAACATTCCAAGGAAAAATCGCTCTCTAGATTGTGTATTCCTTAGCCTTATCTGAATTTCTTGACTTTCTTCGCATGCTATCTTATAGCTGGATTGTAACTGCTCTATCTCTTCTTTTAGCATCTGATTTTCATCAGATAAGATCTGATATTGTTGTTTAAGCTTTAAGCCAAACATAAGTTACCTCGAAAAAAATAATGCGCATTTAAAAACATTCACGTTGCCAATTAAACTATGGAACGTAGATAAAATGAAGTGATTTATGCGCGTTCTAAACAATAAAAATGGGTTCCAGCCTATCCAGAAGCCGCCCAGGTAGGGTGATTTTTAATACAGCACGGATTCAAATGTGATAAACATATTAGTTGATTAGATATATATTTTTGTTGACAATATAAGCAAGTGTGTTTATGAGCGATACTGATAGATAAAAAAGATGGATCGTAAACATTACCTACTTTATGAACAATAACTACCACAAGAGACCACAAGAGATTCTTGCTGCCAACCTTAATTCTCGTTTCCGATTAAACCTATTTTTAAGTTCGATATTATGGATGAACATGCATTGAACAAATGCTTTCTCTTATTTTCTCACAAAGTCAACATAACCAAAATACGCGACTACCAAATCCACGGGGATATGCAGATATCCCCGAGAATAATAGATGACTGGTCATTAATTGGTGGTGGCGTTTGCGAATAAAATATTATTTTCCAAATGAATATGTTGCATCAGGTCTTCTCGCAATTGTGTCAGGCCGGTATAGAGTGCACGCCATGTCACGCAAGCGTCTACCGGAGGCGTAATGTCATTGGTCAGGTGCATTATTTCGTCCAAACATTCACCATGCTGTTCATGTTCAATACGCATCATAGCAATTGGGCCTTGTACTGAGTTGTTAAGACCCTTTTTCAGCATAGGGAATAGGATCTGCTCTTCTTTCTGCATGTGACCTTCCAGCTCCCGCAGCATATCAACCAGATGAGCCCCCAGACCTAACGGACAGCCTATTTTATCCGCATGGACATGTTCCACTCGATTTGTAAGGCGGATCAGTTCTGGTAATTGAATTCGATGCTGAGCATGGAAGCGTTCCAGGATAAAATCAATTAGCGCAGAAGGTGTTGCAGTACGCCAATCAATTTCGTGGCTTGGTAACTGTTGTACTTGCTCTAATTCAGTAATAACCAGCGTGGCATCGAGGTTACGGTGAGCGATGGCATCTTTTAACGGTTGTTGACCACCGCAGCAAAAATCTAGTTTAAATTTGTGGAATACTCGTGTTGCACCAGGAATTTCACAAGCAATATTGGCAATAGTTTGTTCGAGTAAGACCATGAAAGCGCTCCTTGATAAATAATAGAGTAATTTTATCTCGATAAGTAAAAGCATAAATCATGCCATATCTAACACATTGAAATATATGGATTATATATTTTTGTGGTGTTTTTTACCATCTCCTGATAGGGTTAAAAAAACCATTTCTGGTAATAAATACCATGTTTGAAACATCATTGTTACTTGATCTCACTACTGAACTACCGCGTTCCGTTCGACAGGAGCGGCTGGTTTCCGCGATTCGAACTAATTTTGGTTGTAGTGCAGTTGGTTTATTGAAATTGGATGGTGATTGCCTTTGTCCTGTGGCAGTGGATGGCTTAGTGCATGAAACATTGGGGCGCCGTTTTGTCGTGGCACAGCACCCTCGTCTGGCCACTATTTTATCCAGTCGTTCAGCAGTGCGATTTGAACCGGAAAGTCTGTTACCTGATCCATATGATGGTTTACTGGACTCACAACGTGGGCTGCCATTACCCGTACATGATTGCATGGGGATCAGCCTCTATCTAGGAGGGCAATTGTGGGGCGCATTAACGCTAGATGCTTTTGAGGGTTTTGTTTTTGACGATGAAGCAGTTGATAAATTAACGCACAGTGCTTCTCTGACTGAAGTGGTGATACGTATGAGCCGTTTAGAAGAAGAGATTCTAGCGTTACGAGTTGGTAATCGAGCATCAGAAGCGTTATTGCTGGGTGAACAAAATACTAGTGATGGTGAAATCATTGGGCAAAGTGCGATTTTGCTGAAGTTATTGCATGAGCTGGATGTGGTAGCAGATTCCGAACTTCCCGTGTTGTTGCTGGGCGAGACTGGTGTAGGAAAAGAGCTATTTGCTCGCCGCTTACACAGTAAATCACCACGACATATTGCACCGCTGATCCATGTCAATTGTGCGGCATTACCAGAGTCACTCGCGGAAAGTGAACTGTTTGGTCATGTTAAAGGTGCATTTTCTGGTGCGATAAGCGATCGCCCCGGTCGATTTGAAGCAGCACATGGCGGTACGCTTTTTCTCGATGAGGTTGGTGAATTACCACTGACTGTGCAGGCTAAATTGCTACGCACGTTACAGAATGGCGAGATCCAACGACTCGGTACAGATCAGCAGCAGAAAGTCGATGTTCGGATCATTGCGGCAACCAATCGACAGTTGCATGAGCAGGTAAGAGAAGGGCAATTCCGGGCTGATTTGTACCATCGGTTGTCGGTTTATCCAGTGCCGATCCCCCCACTGCGGAAGCGTGATAACGATGTGTTATTACTGGCAGGGAATTTTCTAGAGCTAAACCGTGCCCGTCTTGGTTTTCGTAGCCTGCGATTATCACGCGAAGCAGAACAGGCTTTGTTTACTTATGACTGGCCGGGCAATGTACGCGAACTAGAGCATGTGATCAGCCGGGCTGCTTTGCGTGCACTCAGTCGGGGAGCTGTCAGAACAGAAATTGTCACATTGGAACCAGAGCATCTGGCATTGGATGCCAACGCGATTTGTTCGACAAAAACCGAACATATACTGTTGTCACAGGTTTCGCATGATGAACAGACTGTATCGCTAAAGATTGCCGTGGATGGTTATCAGCGTAAGGTTATAAGTCAGACTTTGGATGCCTGTCAGGGCAATTGGGCTAATGTGGCTCGTCGGTTAGTTCTTGACCCAAGTAATTTGCATAAACTGGCTAAACGGTTAGGCTTAAAATAACGTTGATACCGTTAAATCTGTTCACGCGGCTTTCCCAGAAACCACTTGGTCAGAGACAGTTTGACATTGGCAAAATCGTATATATGACCGTTGTCATCAAAAGTACGAGTCATCAGGATTCTTGCCATCTCTATCCTACCCACAAATGGATCTATGTATAAAAGCACATCAGTTTATTCAGTTAAATTGGATGCTTTAACTACATCAGTAGTTACAACACTTTCATGAAAAATCATACACTTACATTTGATTGTTTTGAACTTCGTCAAGTTCCAATTGGATTTAGATGTATGACCACTCCCCAGGTGAGCTCATTGAGCTTTAGAGGGTGCGTAGGAGCGGGCTGGTAATCAGGGAGGGGGGATGGATGCAGTACGGTGGAAGGCTCTGATATTGATACCAAAGGAAGGGCGCTCGAATGTAACGTAAACAAGACACCGATTTTAGGTCGGTGTCAGGTGATAACTAGATCTGTACATATAAACTTACTCACGTTACTTGGCGCTCTACTGAAAAGCATAAAAAGACAGCCTGCATGTTACAGGCTGTCCTTTAATCAGTATTAGTATAGAAGCTCGGTTAAATTGCTACTGGAGCCTTAATATGAGGATGCGGGTCATACCCAACAATCTCAAAGTCCTCAAACTTATAGTCGTATATTGAATCTGGTTTACGCAGAATTTTCAGCTCCGGCAATTTTCTAGGCTCACGAGATAGCTGTTCTTGAATCTGCTCAAAATGATTCGAATAAGCATGAACATCACCGAAAGAGATAATTATTTCATGTGGTGTAAGATCACACTGCTGTGCCAGCATATGTGTTAATAAAGCGAGGCTGCTTTGGTTATAAGCATAGCCCAAAAATATGTCACTGCTGCGTAAAAACAATTGTGCTGACAATTTTCCATCTGCCACATAGAATTGATATAGCAGGTGGCAAGGAGGTAAAGCCATTTTACCATTACGCACGTTATCTTGCGGGCTTACTGACTCGTCTGGCAGATACTCAACATTCCAGCCATGGAATAGGATCCGCCTGCTATTCGGATTGTTTTTGAGGGCATTAACGACATAATCGATTTGGTTAATTGCACCACCATCTTTAGTCGGCCAAGCAGTCCACTGATTGCCATAAATTGGCCCCAGATCACCAGTTTCTGTTGCCCATTCATCCCAAATTTTTACGCCATTCTCATTTAGCCAACGAGTATTGGTGTCACCACTTAAGAACCAAATTAACTCATTGGCAATGCTCTTAAAATGGAGCTTTTTAGTTGTGAGTAGAGGGAAACCATCAGCGAGGTTATGTCGAATTTGACGCCCAAATACCGATTTTACACCTGTGCCAGTCCGGTCACCTTTAACCGTCCCGCTATCCATAATATCTTGCAAAAGCTCCAAATATGCTTTCATTTTTCATTCACCATATTTAATAAGTCTGTAATTCTTGCAATTTCAGCATTGGCTTTTTCTAGCTCGACTTGCAACTTATCAGCTTGAACCATATAGAAATCCCTTGATTTCGACATGGTAACAAACTGAACAGTCATAGACTCATATAACGACTTAAAATCGTTAGATTTACCATACCAATACTGAATTTCTTTTAAACACTTGCTAATATTTTCCTTGAGTTCAACCGTTGGGTCAACCTCTATGATATTGTTTCTTTTTTCCTCAAGCTCAGCCTTCCTGGCAGCTTTGATTGCAGCCACTCGCTCAAGAGGCCAGACCCGATTACGGATGGTGTTTCTGTGAACTGATGCAAGGTTTGCAAGGGATGATATTGAACACTTTATAGAGCGATCGTTCTGCATCTTGATTAACGCTTCATTGATGCTCTCAGTTACATCATTGAACTCTTTATTATTCCTCTCATCATAGGCGGTCATTTAAACACCCCGAGATATTCCAGAACACCTTTAGCTTCATTAGCAGCTTCCACAGCCTGGCGATAATTAGTCTCTGATTCACCAAGACTCACTACTTTCATATTCTGCTCATAAACCTCACGCCACTTGGGGATATGTGCTTTTGTAATCACAGCTTGATGACAGCGATTAGGGTTACAACGCAGGCTACCAATGCATGGGAGGCTTTGATCAAACTCTTCTACACGACCGCCATAGCACATACCAGTGCCTACATTGATAACTGCCATTCCCTGTTGGGCCATCGCCTCAAAGACCTCATCATTTGAATAGCCAGCAGCTTGATAGCCTTCAAAAAGCTTCCTTAGTCGTTTCTTATGAGCATCTGCATTCACACCCGCAAACGTACCATTCGGGTCATACATTTCTTTTACGAGATGCACTTCTGCCTGATGCCGAAGGTTGTTTTTTTCTGCTTTAATACCAGATAACATATCTCCGATATCACCATAACACATTGTGTCACTAGAAAAGCCCTTATTAGAGGCGGCACCAACTGACTGAACAAGATTACCAAAATGCTTCAATTGATGAGAAATGAATGGGAGCCCCAACTCCACTTTGTACATTTGATATGCCAAGGTGTGTCTCATCATATATGGGAAGAAATCAATGGAATTTAGTTCATCGCTGGTTAGAATTTCAGAAAAATAATTCTTAATTACTATGCATACACCGTTCTTGAGTGTTTTTGGTTCCTGACTAAACTTTAGCGTTTCACTTTTACTATAAACAAACGGATTATTCCTAATTCTAGTCAATACAACTAGAGCTGCCATTGCATCTTCTACAGCGGGAATTGCAACCCAAAGGTCATCAAACAGCCTTCGTGAAGTTGAACGATGTTTATGAACAGTAGAACAAATGCATGGAATATCAAAGGAACTTGTAAGTGGTTTATCTACACGAATTTCTGTAAATTCACTTGGCCGCATACCAGTGAACTGGGCAATAATGTAAATTGCTGCATCATGTACAAGCTTAGTGTAATTAAATATGTCTTCTGTGCCCTGCTCTGGACGCTGAAGATCTGCGGCCCTGACATCACCAACCAGCTCCGTATTGAGCTTGCTTCTAACAAGAGCTATGTCTGTATTTTTTTTGTAAAGACGCACACCAATATAATACTCAACATCTGAATCGCTTATATCCATTACTGATGGTGGCAATTCATTCCGAAATAGATCAAGTTTTTTCTCTGCAATTTTATCTTTTATTGGCAACCCCATCTTATGGAGGAAGTCGCTGATCAAGCAGCTTGATATAGTCACAACTCTATCAAAGATTTCGTCAGGGATTACCTTTTCCCTATCATCTTCTTTTTTCTCAATTTGTGTAATAGATAGATGTTCGATTTTAGGTAAGAATGGAGTGTGAGAGTAAAGAGCATTTACAATTCGGTCATGTGAAAACCACTCAAAAACTTGTTCAATGTGGTAGACTGTTGACTCTGCTTTTTGATAGCCAACACTGAACATTTTATAGTCTTGATAGGTAATATCAATTAAAGAGCAGAATTTCTCTCTACAGAATGCACTGCCGTATTCTTCACCTGCCTTATTATAAAAGTGATCCATGAAATCTAACCATGACTTTACCATTGGTGTTATCGATTGCATGGAGAGTGTTTGCCCACTTTTACCGCGTCTATTTTGAGATCGTTTAGGGATAATTCTAATATATACTATAGCAATTTTGAGCTCTGCCACTATGGATTTAGGGATGTTATTATATGCTGAAAAGTCAATTATTAGCCTACTCCCCCTCATTGTTTTGGCAATTTCAACATCTGCTGTGTAGTCCCAAACATCATCTCTGAATAGAGATTTTGAGGTCACAGGAAACGCCAGTAAATTGAGAATATTTATATCGTCATTTTTACTAGCTTCATTTTTATTGTCTATGTATATTTGAGCAAGTAGTTGCTGCAAGTTACTTTTGAAAAAAACATTATCAACATGCTCAATATTCATAGAGATACACCATCAATCAAGATTGTAGATTCAATATTTAATGATAGCCGTTTAGCAACCTCTAATTCTTTAGCTGAAAATTCAGATCGCTCACCTAATATAGATTCAAGTATATCTATATTATCCTGAATAACTTTTCCATGAGGTGTCAGCATCAACCTTGTATTACGGGCAACCTGAGTATAATCTCGATACAATGCAAATAAATCAGGAAGATGAGATCTTGTAATAATTACATTATTACAAGATAGGCACTTATTGAAGTTTGCACAAGCACTTCCACTCTTGTAGCTATTTAGGGACTTAATGATATCAGGCGGATCAAAGATATTCTTGCACCCACCTAATGGAGTTTTATAAATTACTTCTTGAAAATTTTTTACGCTAACATCATCACCATTAGGTCTGCTTTTTAATTCGTAGCTGTTTTCATATATTTTGGTAAGTGCCGCATAAATTTTACTCCGAGACTGCTTATTAAAATCCATTCTGTCTAAATAAGCTAGAGTAACACCAATATTAGCATGACCCATAATCATTTGTATTTCACGAAGGGGCACACCATTATCAATCAACTCAGAAATGAATGAGGAACGAAAGCGAGTAGCAATGACCTCTACCGCCTCTCCATTTTCATTTTTCAAATCATTGGAAAAATCCTTTAAACAATTCCACATCTGCCCCATTGTTGGAACTATAGGTGCATGCCACTCAGCATCATTGGATTTATTTCTAGCTGTACTGTTACAAATAAAAAGCTTGTTCTTAACGTCATCGCCAGCATTAACTCTGACGTGTTTAGTTATTGCTATAATCGTCTCGAAAATATCTTCAACAACTTTAGCTTGTCCCATAGACAACCAAGTTATGTCACAATTGAATATATCAAGGTGATATTCTTTCGCTCCCGTACTACGCTCTTTCCAATATCTAAGACACGGACGATTTGTTGCATCATGTGAAACCACAAAATCATCAATTTCGAGGTCTATTATTGATGATGGGTTCATCCCTGTGACTTGGATCAACTTAAGATAGAGAGGGATAAGCGCCTTCGCAGTTACTATACGCCCAGGCACATTCCATATATCCCATAATTCACTAATGTTCCCATTAAAAATCTTACGCATTTTTAGGCTGGTAAGAGCTCGTTTAAAAATGCTTCTTGGATCATCACTATGAGCATCTTTATATCCATCAAAATAAAATGGTATTGAGTCACACTCATGATCGAACCAACTTTTTAATGATTCTAAAGTAATGTTATCACTAACAATAATGCTCCTTTTTCCGCTAGCATTGATAAAATCATGACACTTGACTGATTTCACATATGGTGTAAGCCAAGAGTTTTTTAACTCTACAATCTGTCTATCCAATTTCACTTGGATTAAATTACGTTCTTCTGGGGTATATGGCGTATAAGCCATTGCTTTATTTGAAAATGAGCCAACATCAAAGCCAGATGCATATATGAAAGACCGCCCTTTAAACTCTTCAAAGACTACGAGCCGCTGCAAAGTCAAGTTTAAACAGCTGATGTATGTGTTTGCTTGTGAAGGAGATAGCGTCTTTCCAAGTAAAATATCTTCAATATACGATTTATAACGTAAGGATATATAATCATTGACGCATTCAGCCAGTGATGATGTATGACTTATATTATTCGCTTCCAGATACTTAATAAAGCTAGAATAAGTTGCCAAATAATTTTGTATGGAGGATTTAGCCTTTACTCGTTTAGAAGCCAAAGCAAAAAGCGCCATCAGCGGGCTAGTGTTCTCCATGTGATTTAACGAATCAACACTCTCTGTGAATCCTTCATATTTTCTAGCAATCTTGAAAATAGCCCAAGCACTTTCACCCTCAACAAACTTTTTCCTTTGTTTAGCTTTATCTGTATATGATACGAATGACTTTTCATCGAAATGACCATGTGAAACGATCAATTTATACAACCATTTAAAAAATTCGGCGTATTCTTTGCCGACTACATTATCTTTACCAAGCTTATTTATTGACGTTGAAAAGCCATTAATGCCTAACTTTTTACAAATTGGCAATAATTCAAACGCACGAACTGATATCCGTCCATTTATCAATGGTATATCAGCCAGCACATCTTCATGTTTTCTTATATATAATTTTGCTCGTTCCAACAATCTGATTTTATTACAAGTAATGCCATCATAGTTTGGCCTTATAACACCAGCATTGACAAATGCCTCATATACTTGCGTGAAATGGCGATTTTCATGCATTTGTTTTATTGTGCTAACTTCAACACTGGTCAATTTTGATAAAAACTCACATGACAGACTTACAACACCATCTTTTTTATTTACAAAAGGGATGTTCAATAAAAACTCGGGATCGAAAATTGCCATGATGATGGTAAGCTGCAATTTCCCCAAGTGCTTGTTGCAGTTCATGGCTTTTGCCAAAGCGGTCTCAGCTAAGCAACTCATTTTTTATCTACCAATTTGATACGAGTTTTTGTCGAATCTACAAGTAATTGCATTTTTTCAATGCGAGATTGTATTTCCCCATCCTTGTTAACAATTGAGTCATAAATATCATGTGGGATATTGGTATAACGCTCTGTGGTTTTAATAGATGTATGACCTAGAGATTTCTGGACGAATACAAGCCGATCTAAGAAGTCATGACCACGACCAGTATCTTGTAGAGTCAGATAGGCAAAGCTATGACGGAAAAGATGCGCATGGGCCTTTTTGGATAATGTTCTATTTTTTTCTGCACGTTTAGATATGCGAGTAATGAGAGCGGCGATGGACGCCTTAGTAAATGGGCGACCTTCCGTGTTAAAGAAAATTGGAGCAGTATTTTGATCTGCGTATAGACGCTGGTATCGCTTGTATAAGGGGCTTGAGTGATAGGCTTTCAGGCGATCAAGTGTTGGTTTGGTGATGACTGTGTGACGCTCCTTAACAGAGTCCTGCCGACCCTTCGAGCCATGTATGAGTAATGCTGCATAGCCTGCTTCTACAGCAGGTTTGTCAATGCCGTCAGTGATGTAAGAGCCACTCACAAAGTTCTGGGCCTCTTGTACATCGCCATACGTCACGCGAGGGAGTTCACTGATCCGGACACCAGAATCCAGAAGGAATTGCAGGAGGGTGCGTTCACGCTCGTATGGCGTACAGAACATGAGGTTCTGTACATCACGTACAGATACGGCCTGGACTTGCTTATTGTTGGGCTTGCTAGTGATGGGGTCACTGGGGAAGGGGTTGTTTTCTATAGGGTTCTTATGACGCGTCTTGTCTGTGAAGTAGTCATAAAACGCCCTAATCGTCATCTCTCGATTGGTGACCGTCGATGCCTCTAATTTTAGATCATCAATTTGGTAACGAACCCAGTTTTCAAGTAATGAGAGATGAACATTAAGTAACTTTTCATCTAACGACCACTCATCACTCATGCGGTCATCAATGTACTCAAGAAAGTACCTCATGTTACGGGAGTACGTAACAACGGTTTGCTCGGAGATGCGGCGGTGATTGGCTTCGTGAGACAACCACTCACTTGGATACTCAACCACTTTGAACTGCTTGTCCAAGAACAAAACGCCATCAGCCTTCTGACCAGCCTCAATCTCTATTGAGTCGATCTGTGAGCTAACTATCGGTTCATTCTTCTGTATGACCACATGCATAACTCTGCTCCTAACATCGCTAGGAGCAGTCTAGACCTGCATTGTGCAAACAGCAAATGTTGACAATAAAATGTCTTTGTATTGACTCTTTACTATGCAGCTAGTTCGTATTGTGCAGAATTTGCTGTGTTGTCTAAAAGGAACACATCACAACTGCGCTGGTAGAGCTGGCAGGAGAGCTTGCCGTCCGCCACATAGAACTGGAAGAAGGCGTGGCAGGGAGCCAGCGCCATCTTGTCCAGCTCGCCCACGTTCCAGGCGGATACGATGATGCGGCGCGAATCAGGGTTGTGTTTGATGTCATCCACCGCCTTCTGGATCTGGTCGATGACAGAGCCGTCGGCCGCAGGCCAGGAGCGCCACTGCGCGCCGTAAACCGGCCCCAGATCGCCATTCTCGTCGGCCCACTCATCCCAGATGCTGACGCCATTTTCCTTCAGATAGGCGGTATTGGTATCGCCATTGAGGAACCAGAGCAGCTCGTGAATGATGGAGCGCAGGTGGCACTTCTTGGTGGTCACCAGCGGGAACCCCTCCGCCAGATTGAAGCGCATCTGATGGCCGAACAGGGAGACAGTACCGGTGCCGGTACGGTCAGACTTGACGGTCCCCTCATCGAGGATTTTCTGCATCAGGTCGAGATAAGCTCGCATTATTTCGCCTCCTTCACGGCATTACCGAACAACTGTGGACGCTTGTAGGCGGCCCAAATCATCAGGGCACCGGCGATAATCATCGGGGTGGAGAGGATCTGGCCCATGCTGATCTCCTGGAAGTAGAGACCTAGCTGGCTGTCCGGCTGGCGCACAAACTCCACCAGGAAGCGGAACAGGCCGTAGAACAGCAGGAACATGCCGGAGATGGCGCCACGCGGCGGATTCTTGCGCCAGAACAGGTTGAGGATGATGAACAGCACCACCCCTTCCAGCGCGAACTGGTAAAGCTGGGAGGGATGACGCGGCTCGGGGCCAGCCTCCGGGAAGATGATGGCCCAGGGCACATCGGTAACCCGGCCCCACAGCTCGCCGTTGAGGAAGTTGCCGATCCGGCCAACGCCGAGACCAAACGGAATGAGCGGTGCCACAAAGTCGGCCACGGTGAAGAAGTGGCGCTTGGTCTTGTGGGCAAACCAGATCATCGCGGTGATTACCCCGATCAGACCACCGTGGAACGACATACCGCCGGTCCAGATCTTGAACAGGTAGGTGGGATCCGCGAGGAAGAGATCGAAGTTGTAGAACAGCACGTAACCGACACGGCCACCGAGGATCACCCCGAGGAAGCCGTAAAACAGCAGATCCGACACTTCGTTGCGGGTCCAGCCGCTGTTCGGTGCATCGGCGCGACGGCCAGCCAGCCACATGGCAAAAGCGAAACCGAACAGGTACATGAGACCATACCAGCGTACCGATAGTGGTCCCAAACTGAATGCTACGGGATCAATCTGCGAGAAAACCCAATATCCATCGTGCTGCATATGCGGCCCCAGTCAAAATAAAAGCCGCATTTTCCGATCATTCGTCAGCAGGGACAAGGCATGATTATCAGTCACTCTGTTTCGATTTATGACCGGCTCGCAGCAAACCGCCCAAACCATGCTCCTCCAGATAGCGGGCAAACAGGCCGCGCAGTACATGGGGGTTGTCATGTTTGAGACCATCGGCCATCAGTTCGGTCAACTCGCTCAGAGTGGATTGACGCAGCACGTACTTGATCCGGGCGATGTTGTGGGTATTCATACTGAAGCGGCGATAACCCATGGCCAGCAGCAGCAATACACCGACCGGATCACCGGCCAGCTCGCCACACACCGACACCGGCTTCTGGTAGCGATGGGAGGCATCAACCAGCTGTTGCAGGGCGCGGATCACCGCAGGATGGAAGGCATCGTAGATGTTGGCAACCCGGGAGTTGTTGCGATCCACCGCCAGCAGGTACTGGGTCAGGTCGTTACTGCCCACCGACCAGAAATCGATGAGCGGCGCCATCTCCGGCAAGATAAAGAGGGCTGAGGGCACCTCGATCATCACCCCAAGGCTGGGGTAGCGGATCACCGCATCGCGGCTTGCCGCCTCTTCCGACACCTCTCGCCACGCCTGATCCAGCAGACGACGGGAGGCCTTGATTTCGCTGACGCTGCTGATCATCGGCAGCATGATGGCCAGATTGTCCAGCCCTTCACTGGCCCGCAGCATCGCCTTGAGCTGCACCAGAAACAGTTCGGGGTGATCCAGGGTGATCCGGATCCCCCGCCAACCAAGGAAGGGGTTTTCCTCGACGATGGGGAAATAGGGTAACGGCTTGTCGCCGCCCACATCCAGCGTCCGCATGCAGACCGGCCGGTTGCGGTAGGTCTCAAGAATGCCACGATAGCGGGCGGTCTGCTCCCACTCGGAGGGGAAGCTCTCCTGCAGCATAAAGGGGATCTCGGTGCGATAGAGACCGACCCCGTCCGCCAGCTGGTTGAGGGAGATCTCGGTATCGGCACTGAGCCCGGCGTTGAGCAGCAGGGAAACCTTGGTGCCGTCGGCCGTCTCGGATGGCAGGTTATCGATGCTGCGCACCAGGGTATCGAGCGCCCGTTCTTCGCTCAGCAGCTGACGATACTCGGTCAGTATCACCTGATTGGGCTCGATGAAGAGATCGCCGCTGTAGCCATCGACAACCAGCATGCGACCACCGATGTCACCTAGGGGCAGATCGACCCCCATGATGGCGGCGACCCCCATGGCGCGGGCCAGAATGGCCGCGTGGGAGTTGGTGCCCCCCTTGAGCGAGACCACGCCGGTCAGATACTCGCGGGGCACTTCCGCCAGAATGGTAGCAGTCACCTCGTCGGCAACCAGCACCACCGGCTCGCCGATGGAGATATGTTCCGGTTCATTCTGCACCAGTCGGCTGATCAGCCGCTGGGCAATATCCTTCACGTCGGTGGAGCGCTCCTGCAAGTAGGGATCTTTCATCCCCTTGAACTGCTCGATCAAGCGATCGCTGATCAGCTTGACCGCAGAGACCGCAGTCCAGTGCTCCTTGCTCACCTTGTTGCGAATGGGCTTGATATAGCCGGGATCGTTCAGCAGATGGAGGTAGATATCGAAGATCGCCACCGAATCCTGGCTGTAGCTCTCGCGAAAACGCAGCGCCAGACTCTCCAAGTCGTGCCGCACTTCCTCAACCGCCAGCTCCAGCCGCGCCAGCTGGCTGGCATGGTCTTCATCCTTGCGCGGGGTAATGGACGAGAGCGCCTTGCGGGGCCGCCACACCCAGGCCTTGGCCATGGCGATGCCGCTGGCACCGGCAATACCACGCAGTGGCTTGCTCCAGTCGGTCTTCTGCAACCACCCCTTGGCCTGCGCCTGGGCAATCCGCGCCGCCAGCTGGGCCGCCAGGGTGACCATGAAGGACTCTTCCCCCTCATCGAAGCGGCGGCTCTCCTTCTGCTGCACCACCAGAATGCCGACCACCTGACGCTGGTGCATGATGGGAGCGCCGAGGAAGGAGCGGAACGCCTCTTCGGCCACATCGGGCAGGAATTTGAAACTGGGATGCGCGGGGGCATCAGCCAGGTTGATCAGCTCTTCCCGCTGACCCACCAGACCGACGATGCCCTGCTCGTAGGGCAGGGTCACCTTGCCGACTGCGGACGGGGCCAAGCCGTCGGTAGCAGCCAGGCGATAGCGGCGCACCTCGGGTTCCGAAACATAGACGGAGCAGCAGTCCACTGCCATGGCGTGCCGGGTCTGGCTCACCAATGCTTGCAAGGCCTGCTCGAGGGTATTGGCCTCGGCCATGCTCTCGACGATACGTCTCAGTTCCGTTAACAACTAATCTGTGCTCCTTAACGGGCGCGGTTGCGCCGCCCATCCTTCTTGTTGACCTGCACTGCCGGCACTGGCATCGCCAGCGGGGCAAACTCTTTCATGACCCGGCGATAAACCTCCCGCTTGAACGAGACGACCTGACGCACCGGGTACCAGAAGCTGACCCAACGCCAGTCGTCAAATTCGGGATGGCCATGACAGCCGAACTGGATCCGCGACTCCTTGCCCGAATTCAGCTGTAACAGGAACCATTTTTGTTTTTGGCCAATACAGACCGGTGAACTGTCCCAGCGGACAAGACGTTTGGGTAAACGGTACTTTAGCCAGTTACGACTGGTGGCCATGATGGTCACATCTTCGGGCTTGAGGCCAATCTCCTCATAAAGCTCTCGATACATGGCCTGCTCTGGCGTTTCACCATCATCAACCCCCCCCTGCGGAAACTGCCAGGAGTGCTGCCCATAGCGTTTAGCCCACAACACTTGTCCTTCACGGTTACAGATCACGATACCGACATTGGGACGAAATCCGTCGCCATCAATCACGTGATCACCTTATAAAGGCTGAATCTATAAGGAGATTGTTCCACATTCACCCCGTGGCAGCAAACAAGGAGTGAATCCCCTGTTTCATGAATAACTTTCGATTTCAAACATACTTATAAACAAATCCAAGGATCCGCGCCCTCAAGTTGCCCACCCAGGCTGTGCATAAAGCTGTTAGCAAACGGGTATATACAGTACTTTTTAACTGTACGCGAAAAGTGCCTCTCCGTATCACCACGCGACATTAAATATAAAAAATCATTACTTTTTATAAGCTTGAGACAAAACAACTGGATCTAGATCCATGCCCCCCCAAGAGCCAGATCCATGATCCGGATTGTGAACAAGTTCAACTGCTCAAAGATCCACCGCGGCGAAATTATCCACAGGAGTGGCACAATATCTACCCCGTTTACCCTGTAAAAATGGGGTGGCATTCACAATTTTTTGTAACATATCAGCGACTCCAACCACTTTCATCCACTTATCCAAGATTTCTGTGGATAACTGTGTGTAACATCATGCACAAACCCTTGGACAACTATTTCGAGGTCAAACCAGACCTAGAACACTACTCGATAAAATAGACAAAACCTTTTAAAATCATAACGATGAACTGATAGCCCCCAAATTCTCTGCATTTGATCTTATCCACTCAGGATCGGTTATAAAAACAGCGATCCTTCTCGGGATCCTCCCCTGTTAGAATATGGCGAGCAAGATGGAGCCAACTATGCCAAGCAATCCCCAATCCGAGCAGGAGTTATTGAGCCGTGCCTATGCCATGGCCGGCTTCACGCTGGCGCAGCTGGCCGCCGAGGCTGGCGTCGCGGTGCCCAAAGACCTGCGCCGTGACAAGGGGTGGGTCGGTCAGTTGATCGAGCTGCAACTGGGAGCCAGCGCAGGGAGCAAGCCGGAGCAGGACTTCCCGGAGCTGGGGATCGAACTCAAGACGATCCCCGTGGATCCTCAAGGCAAACCGCTGGAGACCACCTTCGTCTGCGTCGCCCCGCTGATCGGCGTCAGCGGCCAGCGCTGGGAGGAGTCCAACGTGCGCAACAAGCTCTCCCGGGTGCTCTGGATCCCGGTGGAAGGCAGTCGGGAGATCCCGGTTGGCGAGCGGCGAGTCGGCATGCCACTGATGTGGAGCCCGAATGAAGAGGAAGATCGGCTACTGCGTCAGGACTGGGAGGAGTTAATGGACATGATAGTGCTGGGAGAAGTGGAGCAGATCAGCGCGCGCCACGGCCAGGTGATGCAACTGCGGCCCAAGGCGGCCAACAACAAGGCGCTGACTCGCGCCATCGGCCGCGATGGTCAACCCATCATGACCCTGCCGCGCGGCTTCTATCTCAAGATCGACTTCACCCACAGTTTGCTGCAACGCTATTTTGCCTTGCCGACTTGATCTGCCTTATCAACATCTTTGTCATATGGTGGTATAAAAATAGACAGGAGCCATTTTTAACTCACAGACAAGGAGGCGTCATGCCACTGATCAAACAGTTTTTGAAGTCCAAGCCCGAGGTCAAGGTGACCTTTGCCGTAGAGAAAGAGGCGGCTGCAGGAGCGGAACAGGTGATGCTGATCGGCGAGTTCACCCAGTGGCAACCGGTCGAGCTGAAACGCATGAAGAGCGGTGAGTTCAAAGCCACCCTCAATCTGCCGACCGACGGCCCGGGGTACTTCGAATATTGCTACCAGCTCATCACACCGGCAGGGGAAACCCTCTACGAGAATGACTGGGCAGCGGATGACTATGTACCAGGCCCCTTCGGGCGTGACAACTCGGTGGTGCGAGTGATCCAGTAATGGCGGCAAGATAACCAATTGACGGATACAAAAAAGGCTCGCCATTGGCGAGCCTTTTCACTACCTGTCGAACTATTTGCCGACATACCGACACCAATTCGAATCGAATTAGTTGAGCTTCTCTTTGATACGAGCAGCTTTGCCGGACAGGTTGCGCAGGTAGTACAGTTTGGCGCGGCGAACATCACCACGACGCTTCAGTTCTACACTGTGGATCAGCGGAGAGTGAGTCTGGAATACACGCTCAACACCTTCGCCGTTGGAGATCTTGCGAACGGTGAAAGCAGAGTGCAGACCGCGGTTACGCTTGGCAATAACGATGCCTTCGAAAGCCTGCAGACGCTCTTTACCACCTTCTTTAACACGAACTTGAACACGTACAGTGTCGCCCTGGGCAAAAGCCGGGATGTCGGTACGCAGTTGCTCTTGTTCAAGCTGCTGAATAATCTTGCTCATTGTCTTTCCTTACCTAGGATAAACTGAAAACTCTACTTAACGCTGTCACGCACTTCGCGGACATACTCGGCAAGAAGTGATTCTTGCTCGTCAGTCAGAGCTAGGTTGTTAATAAGTTCCGGCCTTCTTTGCCAGGTTCGTCCGAGCGACTGCTTGAGACGCCAGCGTCGAATCACTTCGTGATTGCCGCTTGTCAGCGCCTCGGGCACCACCAATCCATCCAACACCTCCGGCCGAGTATAGTGGGGATGATCCAGCAAGCCATCCGTAAAGGAGTCTTGCTCGGCACTGGCCTGATCGCCCAAAACCCCGGGGACCAGACGCGAAACCGCATCGATCAGGGTCATGGCAGGCAACTCGCCACCACTTAACACGTAATCCCCGATAGACCACTCTTCGTCGACTTCGGTTTGTATCACGCGTTCATCGATACCTTCGTATCGACCGGCTACCAGAATCAGTTTCTGATTCGTCGCCAACTCGGTTACGCCAGCTTGAGTCAGCTTGCGTCCCTGAGGAGAGAGATAGATGACTTTCGCCCCGTCTCCCGCCGCTTGCTTGGCTGCATGAATCGCGTCACGCAGCGGCTGAACCATCATTAGCATGCCGGGCCCACCACCATAAGGACGATCATCGACCGTACGGTGTTTGTCGTGGGTAAACTCCCGGGGGTTCCAGCACTCAATCTGCAGCAGGCCACTCTTGACGGCCCGACCCGTTACCCCGTGCTCGGTAATGGCTCGGAACATTTCAGGGAAGAGGCTAATGACCCCAATCCACATAAGAAACCTCCGGCACCCGTGTTAGCGCGGGAAACTAGAAACCAGGATCCCAATCAACTTCGATTGTTCGAGCAGTCAGATCAATATTCTTGATCACCTGCTCTTCCAGAAACGGAATCAACCGCTCCTTTGCACCAAAGGCATCTTTTACATTGGCCTCAACCACCAACACATCGTTGGAGCCGGTTTCCATCAATTCGGTCACCTTGCCCAGGTCGTATCCCTTGGTGGTCACCACGGAGCAACCAATCAGGTCACGCCAGTAGAACTCACCTTCAGGCAACGCAGGCAACAGATCGGCGGGTACGCCAATCTCGACATTGGTCAATGCCAGGGCATCTTCGCGCACATCGATACCATCGAGTTTGCAGATCAGACCCTTGTTGTGACGTTTCCAGGATGAAACCCGAATTTCACGCCACGCCCCGTTCTGATTAATCAGCCAGGGGTTGTAATCGAAAATCGCTTCGGCAACATCGGTGAAGGAGTTCACTTTAAGCCAGCCCTTGATGCCATAAACGGTACCCAGGGTGCCCAGAACTACAGGTTTTTCCACCTTAACTCCTTACCGTTGGGCTGATTAAGCAGCTTTTTTAGCGTCTTTGATCAGCTTGGCAACGCGGTCAGAAACAGCGGCACCAGTAGCAACCCAATGCTCGATACGAGCCAGGTCCAGGTTCAGCTTTTCAGCTTGACCAGCAGCAACCGGGTTGAAGAAACCAACGCGCTCGATGAAGCGACCGTCACGGGCGCAACGGCTGTCAGAAACTACTACCTGGTAGAACGGACGCTTTTTCGCGCCACCACGTTGTAAACGAATGGTTACCATATCGTCCTCATTAACATCTAATGAACAAGGCCCGCAAACACGCGGACCCTAGCTTAAAATAAGCCGCGTAATTCTACTTGGATTCGTAATAATTGCAACCAAGCCAGCCATTTTTTGCGCAGAGCGGCAATGAAAAGGGGCCTGCCGCAGCAGACCCCCATCAACACGCAGGCCGGATCAGAACGGGCCGCGACCGCCACCGAAACCGGGGGGCATCATGTTCTTCATCTGGCTCATCATCTTGCGCAGGCCGCCTTTACCGGACATTTTCTTCATCATGCGCTGCATCTCGGTGAACTGCTTGAGCAGCTTGTTCACGTCCTGCACCTGCATGCCGGAGCCTGCGGCGATACGGCGTTTGCGGGACCCCTTGATGAGATCAGGATGAGCACGCTCTTTCGGCGTCATGGAGCTGATGATCGCCTCCATCCGCACGGTGAGCTTGTCATCCATCTGATCTTTCACGTTATCCGGCAGACCGGACATGCCGGGCAGCTTGTCGAGCATCCCCATCATGCCGCCCATGTTGCGCATCTGGGCCAGCTGCTCGCGGAAATCTTCCAGATCGAAGCCCTTGCCACTCTTGACCTTGCTGGCCAGCTTGGCCGCTTTCTCTTTATCGACGTTGCGCTCGACTTCCTCGATCAGCGACAGCACATCGCCCATACCGAGGATGCGGGAGGCGAGACGATCCGGGTGGAACGGCTCCAGCGCATCGGTCTTTTCACCCATACCGATAAACTTGACCGGCTTGCCGGTGATGTGACGCACCGACAGAGCAGCACCACCACGGGCATCGCCGTCCGCCTTGGTAAGGATGACACCGGTAAGCGGCAGCGCTTCGTTGAACGCCTTGGCGGTGTTGGCGGCATCCTGACCGGTCATGGCATCCACCACGAACAGGGTCTCGACCGGCTTGATGGTGGCATGCAGATCCTGGATCTCGGCCATCATCTCGCTATCAACGTGCAGACGACCGGCGGTATCGACGATCACCACGTCATAGAATTTCTTGCGCGCCTGATCGATGGCTGCGGTGGCGATGTCGACCGGCTTCTGGCTGGCATCGCTCGGGAAAAAGTCGACGCCGATGTCGCTCGCCAGGGTCTCCAGCTGCTTGATCGCTGCTGGGCGATAAACGTCAGCACTGACCACCAGCACCTTCTTCTTGCTGCGCTCTTTGAGCAGCTTGGCCAGTTTGCCAACTGTGGTGGTCTTACCGGCCCCCTGCAGACCGGCCATCAGGATGATCGCAGGCGGCTGGGCAGCCAGGTTGAGCTGTTCGTTGGCCTCCCCCATTACGGTGACCAGTTCACCGTGCACAATCTTGATGAATGCCTGGCCCGGGCTCAGGGATTTGGCCACTTCCTGCCCGACTGCGCGCTCTTTGACACGCGCCACGAAATCACGCACGACCGGCAGGGCGACATCCGCCTCGAGCAGCGCCATGCGGACTTCGCGCAGGGTTTCCTTGATATTGTCTTCGGTCAGGCGACCACGGCCACTGACATTGCGCAAGGTGCGCGAGAGTCGTTCAGTCAAATTCTCAAACATGACGGATTCCGGTTCTTGGCGTAATAAATTGGGGGCATTATAACCCAGAGCGGGCGCGAGGACGATTATTCACCGCACCGCAGCAGCAGGGAGCTTCTCCCTATATATGGGCAGATCGGCCGTTGCACAACTGGCGAGCACTTCTCGTGCAAGGTATACTGCCCCTCTTACCCTCAAAAGCTTGTGCAACAACGACCTGGTTATGATCGTAATCTCTGTTCTGGCCCTGGCGTTTTATCTGCTGGCCATCATCGCCTCCCTGCATCTGTTACTGAGCGCCAAGCCGGTGGGACAGCGCTCCCTGTTTGCCTGTATCGGATTGGCCCTGATCGCCCACGCCAGCGCCCTCGGTTCAGAGGTATTGCAGAGTTACGGCCAGAACCTGAGCATGCTCAACGTTGCCTCGCTGGTCAGCCTCATCATCAGTTGCTTCATGACCTGCGTGACCCGCCGCTTCAACGGCTGGATCCTGCTGCCGGTGGTCTACAGCTTCTCGGCCCTGTTGCTGGCTGCCAGCGCCTTGATCCCGGGTCGCTACATAACCCATCTGGAGGCCCATCCCCAGCTGTTGCTGCACATCGGCCTCGCCCTGATGGCCTACTCGGTATTGATGATCGCCTGTCTGTTTGCGCTGCAGCTCGCCTGTCTGGACAAGCAGCTTAAATCTCGAAAAATCAGCAACTTGCCAGCCATGCCGCCACTGATGACAGTGGAGAAACGGCTGTTTCAGTTGATCTCTGCAGGGGTGCTGCTACTGACACTCTCCATCGCTTCCGGCCTCTTCTTCCTCGAAGATATGTTCGCCCAGGGCAAGTCTCACAAGGCAGTGCTCTCCATCCTGGCATGGTGTGTCTACGTGTTGCTGCTGTGGGGTCATCACACCTATGGCTGGCGCGGCCGCAAAGTCATCACGCTCAGTCTGATCGGCAGCTTCATCCTGACTCTTGCCTACTTTGGCAGTCGCTTCGTCAAAGAAGTGCTGTTGAGCTGACACCTATACTCTTTTAGCCATACCATCCAACAGGAGCCCTTTTTGGACAGCATCTCAACGAGTACATTACTGATTGTTCTCGTTATCTTGATCCTTCTTTCCGCCTTTTTCTCCAGTGCCGAAACCGGCCTGATGTCCATCAACCGCTACAAACTTCGGCATCTGGCACAGACCAAACACAAAGCCGCACGTCGCGTCGAGCAACTGCTCGCCCGCCCCGATCGCCTGCTGGGGCTGATCCTGATCGGCAACAATCTGGTCAATATCCTCGCCTCCGCCATCGCCACCATCGTCTGTATCCGGCTGTTTGGTGATCTCGGGGTCGCCATCGCCACCTTCGGCCTGACCCTGGTGGTACTGGTATTCGGTGAAGTGACCCCCAAGACCCTGGCCGCCATGTTTCCGGAGAAGATCGCCTATCCCGCCTCCTGGATCCTCAAGGGGCTGATGGTGCCGCTCTCGCCGCTGGTCTGGCTGATCAACGGCATCACCAGCGGCCTGCTCAAGATGCTGAAGATCAATCCCAACAAGGATGACTCCCTCAACACCGAGGAGCTGCGCACCATCGTCAATGAGGCGGGTAACCTGATCCCCCAGCGTCATCAGGAGATGCTGCTGAGCATTCTGGATCTCGACAAGATGCTGGTCGAGGACATCATGGTGCCGCGCAGCGATATCTACGCCATCGACATCAACGATGACTGGAAGAGCATCCAGCGTCAGCTGGCCCACTGCGCTCACACCAAGATCCTGCTCTATCGCGACAATATCGACGACGTTGTCGGATTTTTACACGCGCGCGATGCCCTGCGGCTGGTAGCCAGGGACCAGTTCAACAAATCGAGTCTGTTGCGGGAAGTGGACGAGATCTACTTCATTCCGGAAGGAACGCCGCTCAACGTGCAGCTGGTCAAATTCCAGCGCAACAAGGAGCGAATTGGCCTGATCGTCGACGAATACGGCGATATTCAAGGTCTAATCACTCTGGACGACATTCTGGAAGAGATCGTGGGCGACTTCACCACCTCCATGACGCCAGCGCCGAGCGACGAGATCCACCCCCAGTCAGATGGTTCTTATCTGGTCGAAGGCTCAGCCAATATTCGTGAACTAAACAAGGAGATGAACTGGCATCTGCCCATCGACGGCCCGCGCACCCTCAACGGTCTGATCCTCGAATATCTGGAGGAGATACCCCAGCCCAACATCGGGATCCGGTTGGCCGGTTATCCTATCGAGATCCTCGATGTGGAGAACAACATGGTGAAGATGGCGCGGATCATGCCAGCATCGTATCGGGCGGAGTCGGATTCGCAAGATTGAAAAAGGGCTGCCAGTGGCAGCCCTTTTCTATTGCTCATCGTCACTGTTCATCTTCATCATCCGGCTCCAGCACCAGCGTCGGGATCAACTCGCCAAACACCCTCTGTAGCTCGTCACGGTTGGCCAGCAGGTCTTGCAGCGTATAGCTGTCCATCACCGCCAGAAACGCATCCATCGCCTCTTTCAGCGCACTCTTGAGCAAACAGACAGAGACGATGTGGCAAGCGGGCGAGCCGCAGTCAATGCCGTCCAGATTGCCTTCCAACGCCCTGATCACCTGCCCGATATTGATGGTGGCGGGATCGCAAGCCATACGAATACCGCCATTCTTGCCCCGCTGGGATTGCAGATAGCCCAGCTTCACCAGCTGATTGACCACCTTCACCATGTGGTTGCGGGAAACGCCATACAGGGCCGATACCTTGGCAACGCTCGACAACTCCCCTTCCGGCAGGGTGGCAAGATAGAGCAGGGCTCTCAATCCAAAATCTGTATAACTGGTTAGTCTCATAAAACCTGATTAGCGCGATGCGAAAAGTGGAGTATTGATTCAAATCAAATAAACATCTAGGATGCCACTTATTAAATGACATTTTATATGTTCAATTAGAACGAGGCCCCTATGCTAGATCAAACCACCGTTGCCGTCATCAAAAGCACCATTCCGCTGCTCGAATCGGCAGGCCCTGCCCTCACCCAGCACTTCTACCAGCGGATGTTCAGCCATAACCCGGAGCTGAAAGATATCTTCAACCTGGCCCACCAACGCAGTGGCGGCCAGCCGCTGGCCCTGTTCAATGCAGTCGCCGCGTATGCAAAGAATATCGACAATCTGGGAGCGCTCGCCGGTGCGGTCGAGCGGATTGCGCACAAACATACCGGATTCCTGATCCAGCCGGAACAATATCACATTGTAGGTAGTCATCTCTTGGCCACGCTCAAAGAATTGGGTGGAAGTGCGGTCACCGACGAAGTGCTGGAGGCTTGGGGCAAGGCGTATGGCGTGCTGGCCGACATCTTCATCGGCCGCGAGCAGGAGATCTATCAGGAGAAGGCCAATCAGGATGGCGGCTGGCAAGGTACCCGCACCTTCATCATCAAGGAGAAGCGAGCCGAGAGCGACCTCATCACCTCCTTCCTGCTGGCGCCGGAAGATGGCAAGCCGGTACTGACCTTCAAACCGGGCCAATACCTCAGCATCAAGCTGGTTCACCCCGAGCTGGAATATCAGGAGATCCGCCAATACTCCCTCTCCGATGCACCCAATGGACAGGATTACCGCATCAGCGTCAAACGCGAGCCACAGGGTCAGGTCTCCAACCTGCTGCACGATCACCTGCAGGCGGGTGACAAGATCGAAGTGATGCCCCCCACCGGCGATTTCTACCTGAAAGCCGACAGCCAGACCCCGGTGGTACTGCTCTCCGCCGGTGTCGGCGTGACACCGATGATGAGCATGCTCAACCAGCTGCTGGCGAGCGGCCATCAGGCTGATATCACCTGGCTACACGCCTGCGAACAGGGTGCTGTACACGCCTTCCGGGAGGATATTCAGCAAAAATCCCGCCAGCATCCCAACTTGCTGAGCCGGGTCTGGTATCGGGAGCCGGAGGCCAGTGATGTGCAGGGTCAAGATTACGATCTGGCCGGCACCATGGATCTGACTGCCGTGAAGGAGCGCATCACGCCTGAGGCCCACTACTACTTCTGTGGCCCTGTCGGCTTCATGCAAGAGATCAAGCGGCAGCTGCTGGCTGCTGGGGTACCAACGGGGCAGCGCCATTACGAAGTTTTTGGCCCCCACCAAGATCTCTAAAGCGCGGGCAGCCATATAACAGAGGGAGGTTCCGGCCTGTCATGGCACGGCGGCTGGAACCGGACCCACAGGTGCAGATCTGTGGGTCATTTTTTTTGGATCAGTGCATCGCCTTGGCGCGGGCCACCACGTTGGCCGGCATCCTGTTGCCAAGACGGTTGAGCAGAGTCGCCGCCTTCTGGTGCAGCGCCTTGTCACCTATGACGGAGCCATGGAGCCAGCGATAGGCGTCCTCATAATCGAGCGGACTGCCCATCCCCTGCAACAGCATCTCGACCCACTCGATGCGAGCCCGCAGAAAACCGAGGCTGGCTGCCTCGCGCATCAGGGTCTCGGCTCGCACCAAGTCCTTCTGCACCAAAGTTCCTTTCCAGTAGTAGCGGCCCAACTGCTCCAGCGCCGGCGCCAACCCCTGATTGGCCGCCTCCCACATATATTGCACCCCGAGTTCGGCATTGGGTTTGGTACAGACACCCCACGCCAGCATATCCCCCCAGAGGAATTGATAGGCCGGGATCTTCATCACCGAGGCGCGTGCTTCGATATCCTGAGTCAGCTGACAGCGATCCTGCTTCACCTGAGTGAGGTGGCGCCCCTGCTCAATCCAGTTGAGCAGCTCGTCCTGACGATAGAGCGGCACCGCCTGCAACTCGCCAGCGGCCAGTGGCACGGGAGGCGCAACCACAGCGGCAGGCTCAGCCGGTTTTGGCAGCGGCGCTGCCCCCTCGCCACTGCTGGCAACGGGTGTGACCGGCTCGGTCGGGAGCAAGACGGGGACTGCCTCAGAGGGAGTGGGAGTGGCCGTAGCGGCAGAGACAGGGGCCGTTGCCACCGCAGCACTGCTTGCGGTCGGTGCCGATGCACTTGCTGCAGGCGCATCGCTCGATACGGCAGCCGATACCGCCTCGGCGCCATAAAGGGGCGCGGTGAATGCACCGACAAGAACGAGAAGGGTAAGGGGTTTCATCATAAGGATCTCCTGCTGCACTCTGTTATCGGCACCAAGCCCCATCCCCTTAGCCTGCCGGGCGGATCTCATCAATACAAAAGGGAGCCGAAGCTCCCTTGTTGGCACGGTTGACCCGCTTACTTGACGAAATCGACACCCAGCTGGATATCGGCTTTCAGGGTAGCCAGCATGCCTTCCATCGCTTCCTGCTCGAACGCGCTCAGCTTGCCGTAATCAAGTACGGTTTCGACGCCATTCTTGCCCAGCAGTACCGGCTGTGCGAAGAAGGTGGCGTGCTCGCCGTTGCCTTCCACGTAGGCGCACTCGATGACATTGGCTTCGCCCTGCAGACCCTTGATGAGGGAGAGACCGAAACGGCAAGCCGCCTGACCCATGGAGAGGGTCGCGGAACCGCCACCGGCTTTGGCTTCTACCACTTCGGTACCGGCATTCTGGATGCGCTTGGTCATAGCAGCCACTTCTTCAGCGGTGAAGGAGGCGCCTTCAATCTGGGAGAGCAGCGGCAGAATGGTCACGCCACTGTGACCACCGATCACATTGACGCGTAC
This sequence comes from Aeromonas sp. 82P, assembly GCF_051919365.1. Taxonomy (NCBI): domain Bacteria; kingdom Pseudomonadati; phylum Pseudomonadota; class Gammaproteobacteria; order Aeromonadales; family Aeromonadaceae; genus Aeromonas; species Aeromonas sp. 82P. The sequence goes on along the minus strand of NZ_JBQBEV010000001.1, from coordinate 940,095 downwards.
CTTGTCGATGTTCAACCCTTTGGCGGCGGCCACGAAGGTCTCGGCGCGGATCACGTCCAAAGTGGTGACACCGAACAGGCGACGCTTGTCATAGACACCGGCTTTCTTCAGCACTTCGGCGGCGATAGCCACAGTGGTGTTGACCGGGTTGGTGATGATACCGATCAGTGCTTTCGGGCAAGTGGCCGCGCACTTCTCGACCAGATTCTTGACGATACCGGCGTTGATATTGAACAGGTCGGAGCGATCCATCCCCGGCTTGCGTGCCACACCGGCGGAGATCAGCACCACATCGGCCCCAACCAGCGCAGGAGTCGGATCTTCACCGCAGAAGCCCTTGATGGCGACGTCGGTAGGAATATGACTGAGGTCAACGGCCACACCCGGGGTAACCGGGGCGATGTCATACAGGCTCAGCTCGGAGCCGGCCGGCAGACGGTTTTTCAACAGCAGAGCGAGGGCTTGACCGATGCCACCAGCGGCACCCAGAACGGCAACTTTCATGATCAACTCCATGTTTAAGCGTAGGTTTAAGGTTGTTTGTTGTTGTGCGCCCAACCTTAATGGATCCCCCCATAAAAAACAATCTGATAACAGTTGCAGTCACGGGTTCTGTGAGCCACGAAACATGCGGGAGCAAAAATTGGAGGGAAATACAAAAAGTTGGAGGAGAAGCACAGTTTTTCTGCACTTCTCCTTACCATAAAGAGGTAGTTCTGAAGGTTTCAGGATTGGAATGCCAACGCCCGTTTTTCACACCAGCGAAAACCAATTGTTAACAATCCGTTCATCGCCAGATAAAGCCCGCCAGCCACCCCGAACACCGCCAGGGTATCGTAGGTCTGGGCGTTCAACCCCTGCGCCAGCCCCATGATGTCCATGATGGTGATGGTACTGGCGAGGGAGCTCCCCTTGAGCACCAGGATCACCTCGTTGGAGTAGGCAGGCACCAGATGACGGGCGGCGTGGCGCACCTTCATCCAGAGGGTCTGGCGACCGTTAAAGCCAAGCGCACGACACGCCTCCACCTCACCAGCCGGGATGGCATCGAGCGCCCCCTTGAACAACCGGGTGGAGTAGGCCGCCGTGTTGAGACCCAGCGCCAGCACGGCGCAGAACCAGGGCTGCTTGAGCAGCGGCCAGAGCGGGCTGGCTTTCAGCCACTCAAACTGACCCGGCCCGTAGTAAATCAGGAAGATCTGAATGAGCAGCGGCGTACCGGTAAAGAGCAGCACCCACAGCTGCACCAGCTGGGTCGCCACCGGCAGGCGCAGCTCCAACACCCAGGTCATCAGGGCTGCCAACACAATCCCCAGCAGCAGGCTGAACAGGGTCAGCTCCAGCGTGGTGACAAGGCCGCCCAGCAACGTAACGAGATACTCTTGCATCAGTTAGCCTCCGTAGCGGCGGGTGTAGCGGGCAGCCAGCCCGAGGCCGTACTCGCTCACCAGACTGATGGCCAGATAGATGAGGGCGGCGGCGGCATACCAGGTGAAAGGCTCATAGGTACTGGCCGAGGCCATCTGGGCCTGACGCATCATCTCGTTCACCCCGATAAGCGACACCAGCGCGGTATCTTTCAGCAATACCAGCCACTGGTTGCCGAGGCCCGGCAGGGCATGGCGCCACGCCTGCGGCAACACGATGCGAAAGAAGATGTGGCTCTTGCTCAAACCCAACGCCAGCGCCGCCAACCGTTGACCTGAAGGCACCGCATTGAGCGCCGCCCGCAGGGTCTGGGTCGCATAGCTGGCGAACAGCAGGGAGAGCGCCAGCACGCCACAGGCGAACGGACTGAACTCCACATACTCGCCTGTGATGAGGAACAGCACCTGGGTCGAACCGAAGTAGATGAACAGCACCACCAGCAACTCGGGCAGGCCACGGATCAGCGTGGTCAGGGTGGCCACCGGCCACACCAGCGCACGCTGCTTGCTGAGCTCGGCGGCACTGAACGCCAGTGCCAATACCATGCCCCCGACCAGTGATGCCAAGGCCAGCCCGAGGGTCATCCAGGCTGCATCCAACAACAGGCTCAACATGGCTTACTGCGCGAAGTATTTGTCGAAGATTTTCTGATAGGTGCCGTTGGCCTTGATCTCGGCCAGCCCCTTGTTCAGCTGGGTCAGCAGCTCCTGATTGCCCTTGGCCACCGCGATGCCAAAGCCGGTACCGAAGTACTTGGCATCGGTCACCGGCGCACCCACCACCGCATACTCCTTGTGCTGCTTCAGCCAGTCGGCAGCAACGGCAGTATCGGCAAAGACACCGTCGGTACGGCCATTCATCATGTCGAGGAAGGCGCTCTGGTAGCTGGCGTACGGCACGGTCAGCAGACCCTTGCTCACCCAGTTATCCACCAGATAGGACTGGTGAGAGGTGCCGTTCTGCACGCCGACTGTCTTGTCGACCATCTCTTCCGGCCCCTTGAAGGCCCCTTTCTTGGCGACGAATACTGCCGAGTTCTCGTAATAGATGTCGGAGAAATCGACCTGAGCGGCCCGCTCAGGGGTTACGTCCATGGCGGCAATGGCGGCATCGTAGCGACGGAATTTGAGGCTGGGGATCAGGCTGTCAAAGGCCTGGTTGTGGAAGCTGCACTCCAGCTTGGCCTGCTCGCAGATGGCGCGCGCCAGATCGATGTCAAAACCCTGAAACTCGTTCTTGTCATCCAGGTATTCGAACGGCGCGTAGGTGGCCTCGGTGGCGAACTTGATCTCCTTGGCCATGACGGAGGTACTCAACAGACCCATGGCAGCAACCAACAACAGACTCTTTTTCATGACAGCTTCCTTATCGATTCAATATCAATGCATCAAGAATTCGGCAAACCGGCTGGTTTGCGGGGATTGGAAAATGGCAGCGGTGCCGGATTCGATGATCCGCCCCTTCTCCAGATAAATCACCTGACTGGCCACCTTGCGGGCAAAGTCGACCTCGTGGGTCACCACCACCTGGGTAATGCCGGTCTGGCTCAGGTTACGGATGATCTCGGCCACCTCCTTGGTGATCTCGGGATCGAGGGCGGCAGTCGGCTCGTCAAACAGCAACACTTCCGGATCCATCATCAGGGTACGGGCAATGGCCACCCGCTGCTGCTGACCGCCGGAGAGGCGTGCCGGCCAGGCATCGCGCTTGTCGGCCAGTTGCAGCTGGGCCAGCAGATAGGCCCCCTTCTCGATGGCGGCCTCCTTGCTCATGCCGAGCACCTTGACCGGCGCTTCAATCAGATTCTCCATCACAGTGAGATGTGGCCAGAGATTGTACTGCTGGAACACCATCCCCACCTTGCGACGCAGCAGTTGGGACTGGCGGTTGAATTCGGCAGCAGAGAGGGAGTTCGGGAAAGAAAATTCACTTTCACCAATCCGCAGAACACCCGCATCCGGGGTATCCAGCAGGTTCATCATTCGTAGCAGGGAACTCTTGCCAGCACCGCTCGGGCCCAGCAACACCAAGGTTTCACCGGGGGATGTCCGAAAGCTGACCTGTTGCAGAACCGGCACCTTGTGCCAGGACTTCTCGATACCTATTAATTCAATACCCATACAGCCCAATTGAATAAGTTTTCAAAATTTCATCCCGATTCTATCCCTAATAAAGGTTGATGCAAGCCATTTTTGAATCAATATGCAGAACAAGCGCCGCTTCCTTGCAAAAAACGGCATATGAATGCAAAATGGCCCCGCTGTTCGTATCTGCCGCCTGTATCGCACAGGCCGCCACACCTCCTCATTCGTGAGACCAAGATGAAACACAACGACAAGCAAGAAAACTGGCCAAGGCCTTTAAAGCCTTGCTGAAAGAAGAGCGCTTTGGCTCCCAGGCAGAAATCGTCACCGCCCTGCAAGAGCTGGGCTTCGAGAACATCAACCAGTCCAAGGTATCGCGCATGCTGAGCCGCTTCGGCGCCGTTCGCACTCGCAATGCCAAGATGGAGATGGTCTACTGCCTGCCGGTGGAACTGGGCGTGCCCACCACCTCCAGCCCGCTCAAGAATCTGGTACTGGACGTCGATCACAACGGCGCACTGGTGGTGATCCACACCAGCCCTGGCGCAGCCCAGCTGATCGCCCGCCTGCTCGATTCCCTCGGCAAGGCAGAGGGGATCCTCGGCACCATCGCCGGTGATGACACCATCTTCATCACCCCGACCAGCGACACCGATATCGAAGAGCTCTACCTCTCCGCCCTCGAGCTGTTCGAACAGACGCCGTAATGGCCTCCACCGCGTCATAGCGGTCACGCCAGAACGAAAAATCCCGGCCAAGGCCGGGATTTTTGTTTTCTCAGTCTTCGCCAGGCGGGCTTATTTGCCCTGCGCCATCAGAAAACCTTCCGATGGTGCGAAGAAAGCCGCGCCGGTCACTGCCTTGGTGAAACGCAGCAGGTGGTCGAAGTGGCTGCCCTCCCCCTTGTACATGCTGGCCAGCATGGCGTTGAAGTGCTGCGGTGTGCGGCAGCAGGAGATGAAGTAGAGTCCCTGCTCGGTCATGGTGCCCCAGGGCATGCTCTGGCGCAGGATCTCCATGGACTCCCCTTTCGGGGTCTTGAGATTGACCCGCTTGATGTGGGCGGTAAGCGGCTTTGCGGCAGATTCATACTCGATATTGTCGGGCTTGGTACGACCGATAATGTCTTCCTGCTCTTTCTGCGCCAGCTTCTCCCAGTCGCTCATGGCGTGGACCCAGCGCTGGACGTGAATGTAGGAGCCACCGGCAAACTCGCCATCGGCCAGCAACGCCACTTCGGCACGGTGTTCATCCTGCGGGTTCTCGGTGCCATCGACGAAACCGGTCAGGTCACGGAAATCCAGATTGCGGAAACCGCGCACCTCTTCGGCCAGCTCGACCAGTCCGGCCAGCAGCGCCATTACACGGTGACCGGCGTGGTGCAGCACATCCACCCGATCGGCGCGCAGCTGAATAAAGAGATCAAACGGGGTGTTGGGGGCTTCCTGACCGTTGGCGGATTGCGCCATAAAGCTGCGGAACTGGGGCGGACGGGCGGCAGGGTAGAGACCATCCCAGGCATCGGCGCCAACGGCAACCAGACCGCTGAAACCGGCATCGGGGAAATCGGCGGCGACCGCCTGCCACAGGGCGGGCAGTTTGGCCAGACGGCCGACCAGTTCGGCGGCATCGCCGGTACGATTGAACATCAGATAGAGGGCGTGCAGATTCGGCTCTGCGCAGATCCCGGCTTGGGCTTTCATATATCTCTCCCCTGAGTAGGCGTTAGCGTTACGGGCTATTTGCGTTGCGCGATTATAAACCAGAGTGGATCCAGTTCTTTGATTTCACGACGATATCACGCGTTCAGGGCAAAGGGTCAAACAACACCAATCCATGGGGAGCGACCTTGATCCGTGCCCGCATCCCATCAAGGGGCTCGCCAATGCTCGCCTCCAGCTGCAGATCGCCACACTCGAACAGCACCCGGCAGTGGTGGCCGAGGAACTGCTGTTCCACCACCTTGAGCTCCCCATCTGCGGCGCTCTCCAGCAGCAGTTGCTGGGGTCTGAGCATCAGCTGCAACTGCTCGCCCACCACCTGGCCATGGGGCTCGCTGCCACAGATGACCCCGAGCGCCGTCTGCACGCAGTGGCTGTCCACCACCTCGGCAGCCAGATAGTTGACCCCGCCGAGAAACTCCGTCACGAAGCGGTTTTGCGGGCGGCGATAGAGCTGCTCAGGCTGGCCCACCTGCTCGATGTGACCGGCGCGAAACAGCGCCAGCCGATCGGCGAAGGCAAACGCCTCTTCCTTGCTGTGGCTGACGAAGATGGCGCCGATCCCCTGCTGCTTGAGCAGGGCGCGGATCTCGAGGATCAGCTTCATACGCACCTGGGTATCGATGTTGGAGAAGGGCTCATCCAGCAGCATCAGCCGTGGCTTGCACACCAGCGCCCGGGCGATGGCTACCCGCTGCTGCTGGCCGCCGGAGAGCTGGTGAGGATAACGATCCCCCAGCCCCTGCAGATTGACCAGCGCAAGCGCTTCGTCCACCTGCTGCTGGCGGGCACTGCGGTCGAGTTTGGTCAGCCCGAAACCGACGTTGTCGGCCACCGTCAGGTGGGGAAAGAGGGCGTAATCCTGAAAGATCATGCCGATGTTGCGCGCCTCGGGCGGCACGCTGGCACCCGGCCCGTCGAGCAGGGTATCGCCGAGGCGAATCGAGCCCTCTGCCAACGGCAGCAGCCCGGCGATGGCCTTGAGCAACGTGGTTTTGCCGCAGCCACTGGCTCCCAGCAGGCAGACGATCTCGTTGTCTGCCACCGTCAGGGAAAGCTGCTCCAGCACATTGCGGCCGTTGTAACGGCAGCTGACATTTTCAACCTGCAAACAGGACAAGGCTGACTTCCTCTCGTTTCTGGCGGCGCGCTGCCTTTCGGTTCAGCACACCGCATGCAATTTCATTGGCCGACGTGGCGACTCAGTGACCCGGACTGTCTAGAGTGCGGTTGACCCAGATCAGCGGCAACAGCCCCACCAGCACGATGACGATAGCGCCCAGGGCACCGCGCTCCAGCATCTCGTCCGAGACGAACTGGTAGACGTGGGTCGCCAGGGTATCGAAGTTGAACGGCCGCAGCAGCAGAGCGGCGGGTAGCTCCTTCATGGATTCGATGAATACCAGCATGGCACCGGCAAACAGACCACGGCGCACCAGCGGCAGATGGACACGGCGCAGCATGCCGCCATCCCCCTGCCCCAGGGAGCGGGCAGCCATGTCAAGGCTGGGGGAGATCTTACCCATGCTGCTCTCCACCGAGCCGATGGCGATGGCCACGAAGCGCACCAGATAACCGAACACGATGGCGGTGATGGTACCGGTCAGCAACAGCCCCGGCCCCTGACGTCCCAGCCACTCGGCCAGATCGTTGATGGCAAAATCGAGGGCGGTAAGCGGCACCAGCACGCCGATGGCGAGCACGGTACCCGGCATGGCGTAGCCCATGGCGGCGATGCGCAGGGGCAACAGACTCTTTATCCCGCCATCGAGGCGGCGGAAGAAGCCGAGCAGCAGGGCGATGCCCATCGCCAGCAGTGCGGTCAGCGCCGAGATGAGCAGACTGTTACCCGCAAAGCGGACAAACTCCGGCGTCCACGACAGCTCGAAATAGCGTACCCCGTAATCGAGCAGGATGACGAACGGCAGGCCGAAACCGGCAAGCACCAGCCCCCAGCACCAGAAAGCGGCCAGAGCGCGACTCATCCCCCTGAGCGGATAGCGCAGCGGCTGCTCATGGCCCATGGACTTCTGGAACACCTGCTGCCGACTGCGCGAGCGGCGCTCCAGCGCGATCAGCAGCACCACCGCCAGCAGCATCAGGCAGGAGAGCTTGGCCGCGGTGGCCAGACTGCCATAGCCGAGCCAGGTATCGTAGACCGCGGTGGTCAGGGTGTTGATGGCAAAGAAGTGGACGGTGGCGAAATCGGCCAGCGTCTCCATGGCCACCAGCGATACCGCCACCATGATGGCGGGGCGCGCCAGCGGCAGACTGAGACGACGAAAGCTCTGCCACGGGGTACAGCCGAGCAGGCGGCTGGAGTGGATCAGGCTGACTGACTGCTCGAGAAAAGAGGCGCGGGTCAGCAGATAGACATAGGGGAACAGCACCAGCGCCAGCACCCAGGCGGCGCCGCCAAGGGAGCGAACGGCCGGAAACCAGTAATCGGCCGGACTGTTCCAGCCAAAGAGTGCTCGCAATCCGGCCTGTAGCGGGCCCGAGTAATCGAGCAAGTCTGTATAGACGTAGGCGACGATATAGGAGGGCATGGCCATTGGCAGCATCAAGGCCCACTGCAGGGCACGGCGCCCCGGCACCTGACACATGGCCACCAGCCAGGCGGTGGGTACGCCAAACAGCAGGCTTAACAATACTACGCCGACCACCAGCCCCAGGGTATTACCGAGATAATCGAGCAGCACGGTATCGGCGAGGTGGCGAAACAGCTCCCCCTCAGCCGAGAAGGCAGAGAAAAGCAGGGCTATAACCGGTAAACCCAGCAGCAGGGCGATGGCCCAGCTGCCGGTCATCCATCCAAAATTTTTCATGAGACCACAGATGTTGATGGGGCCGTTGGCCCCATCTGATTACAAATCGAACTTCACTTCATCCAGCAACTGCAAGGCGTCCTTGCGGTGCTTGGCGTAATCGCTGACCGGTAGTGCGTCAGACTTGAAACTGCCCCAGGACTTGACCATGGCGGAAGGCTCGAATCCGGCCTTGACCGGATATTCGGCGTTCACATCCGCATACATGTGCTGGGCGGTATCACCAGCCAGAAACTCCATCAGCTTCTGGGCCTCGGCCTTGTTCTTGGCATACTTGGTCATGGCCACGCCACTCACGTTGACGTGTGCACCGCGGTCAGCCTGGTTCGGGAAGTTGATATAGACCGCATCCGCCCAGGACTTCTGCGCCGGATCTTTCAACATGGCGCCCAGATAGTAGCTGTTGCCGAGCGACACGTCACAGATGCCATCTTTGATCGCCTTGACCTGATCCCGGTCGTTGCCCTGCGGCTTGCGCGCCAGGTTGGCCTTGACCCCTTCCAGCCAGGTTTTGGTCTCGGCCATGCCGTGATGGGCAATCATGGAGGAGACCAGCGCCACATTGTACTCATGCTTGCCGCTGCGGGTGCAGATTTTTCCTTTGAATTCAGGCTTGGCCAAGTCTTCGTAGCTGATGGTGTCGAGCTTGCCGAGGCGCTCCTTGCTGGAGTAGATGGCGCGAACCCGAGTAGTCAGGGCGAACCAGCGATTCTCCGGATCACGATAAATAGCGGGGATGTTCTCCTGCAGGATCTTGCTGTCCACCGGCTGCACCAGCCCCTTGTCCACCAGATCGGTCAGACGGCTGATATCGACGGTCAGCATCAGATCGGCCGGAGAGAGTTTGCCTTCCCGCTCCAGACGCTCGTTCAACCCCTCTTTGGCGAACACCACGTTCACCTTGATGCCAGATTCCTTCTCGAACTGCTGGATGATGGGCTTGATCAGCTCATCCTGCCGGTTGGAGTAGACATTCACTTCCCCGGCCGCCAATGCCGACTGAGCTGCCAACGCAGAGAAAGCCAGTGCCAACATCTTCATTTTCATCATCCATTCCTTGATTAGCTATACAGAGTGATAACGATTTCCGTTTGCATTCTGCATACATCTTATAAGCGGATCAAGAAAGCTCGCCGTCGCCACATCACATATTTAATCGCCCACAAATGAAAAGGGCCGGATGGAATCCCATTCGGCCTCTTCAGAGCAAAACGTTATGTTGATCAGGCTTCAATAAGCGCTCACTCCATCGGGATTTCCCGAGATCAGGAGGTCAACAGATCTGTACGTCACGGATGCGGTTCATCACAGCGCCTCGTCGTCACTCTCGCCGGTGCGGATGCGCACCGCTTGCAGCAAGTCGTAGACAAAAATCTTGCCGTCGCCGATCTTGCCGGTATAGGCCGCCTTGCAGATCGCCTCGATCACCCCTTCCACGTTATCATCGGCGGTAGCAATCTCCAGCTTCACCTTGGGCAGGAAGTCGACCTGATACTCGGCTCCCCGGTATAATTCGGTGTGTCCCTTCTGGCGGCCAAATCCCTTGACCTCGGACACGGTCAGCCCTTCCACCCCCAGGTTGGCAATAGCCTCGCGGACATCGTCCAACTTGAACGGTTTGATAATCGCACTAATCAGCTTCATCTGGTTGCTCCCAATCCATGGTGTGTCATTAATCGGGTTTCAATTCTTATGCCAAGTATTTTTATTGTTTTATTTCATATAGATAGAGTTTAATGCCTGCGCCATTCGCCAGGCACATCCCCATAACCGGCCAGCACGCCCCATAATGAGGCACCATGCTGCAGCGGTCAGCGGGTATGCACCAAACAAGAGCAAAACAGCATGTTAGTTATCTCCAACAGCGTCACGATTCCCTGGCATGAGCTGCAATTTCAGACCATGCGGGCACAGGGCAACGGTGGACAGCACGTCAACAAGACCGACTCCGCCGTCTGGTTGCGCTTCGATTACCGCAACTCTCCCAGCCTGACGCCCCTCTACAAGGAGGGTCTCGACAAGCTGAGCGACAGCCGGGTACACGATGGCTTTATCCTGATCCGGGTCGAGAGCCATCGCAGCCAGGACATGAACCGCAAGGAGGCGATGAGCCGTCTGGTGGAGTTGCTGAAAAAAGCAGCCTGGCGCCCCAAGGCTCGCCATGCCACCAAGCCGACCCGCAGCTCCCAGCGCAAACGGGTCGATGCCAAAAAGCGCAAGGGGGATATCAAGTCCGCCCGCGGCAAACCGGTTCTGGACTGAGCCCCCCCGCCCCCAAAGGATGTCAGCCGATGAGATACAGTTTTTGCGACAGCGCCCGCGGCCCCCTGCTGATCGCCATCGATCAGGATGGACTGCGTCACGTGGAGTTCATGCACGGGGAGCGCCCCGTCATGCCGCAAGCTGACTGGCAACGGGATGACAAGGCGCTGGCCCCCTATCTTGCCCAGTTCAATGCCTATTTCGCCGGAAAATTGCAGCAGTTCGATCTGCCCATGGCAGCGAAGGGCACCCCGTTCCAACAAACGGTGTGGAATGCTTTGTGCGATATCCCCTATGGCGAGACCGTGAGCTATCTCGAGATTGCCCAGGCGATAGGCAATCCCAAGGCGGTGCGGGCTGTGGGCGCTGCCAATGGGCGCAATCCGCTGAGCATCATAGTGCCCTGCCATCGGGTGATCGGACGCAGCGGCGAGCTGACCGGCTATGCTGGCGGCATTCCCATCAAGCGCTGGTTGCTGGCTCTGGAACAGACTGGCACAACATTCGAGCTGGCCCCATGAGACGATGAGCGCCTTGGAGAGGGCGGGACAATATGGTGACCAGAATGAAAAGGATTTCAGTCAGTGACCACGCTTTGCTGACAAGATGAACAGAAAATGAAGAATCGCCTCAGAACTACTTCAGATTGAGCTTGGCATGATGGCTCCATACTTGAATGGCACGGCTCATTCGCTGATTCAAGTAGCACCCATGTGACGCTTCCAATCTGTCTTTTTCCCCGCGCCTCCTCTGAGGCGCTTTTTTTGTGTCGACACAACAGGCCACCACTTGGGTTGAATGGCCTGAACGCCACAAAATCTGCGCCCGCCCAAAAACCAAGAGGCGAAGGATCATCCTTCGCCTCTGACGTAACAGCTGGCTACTCGCTCTGGGGCAGGAATTGCAGCTCCGGCGCCGAGGAGGTGAGCACATCGGCGCAATAATCCCAGGTCGAGATGCGATAGTGTTGCAGGTCTTCATCCAGATGCAGGCCGTCCGACTCCTGATGGAACCAGCTGGCAAAACGGGATGGGGTGATGAGCTGGATCTGCTCTTCGATAGCGTGACTATCCTTCCCCTCGGCCAGATCGCAATCTTCGATGACCCGCAGGGCGTAGATATGGCGAAAATAGACCCGGCAGAGGATTTGCGGGGGCAGATCGATGCTGCGTGCCCGACCCAGCATGATGGTCAGGGAGTCGCTCCAGAGATCCTGATGCAGCTCGGCAACGACCAGCCCGGGTGGGAGCTGGCGGGACGGAGCCCAAGGGACGGCAACCTGCCGAATGGCATTTTTCTGTTCCATATTCACCTCACGACGACTCGCTCCCTGTCTTGAGTCTATCTGAACCACATAGTCCCGGCGAAGGCAATCGATGGACAATAAAAACGGCAATAAAAAAGCCGACGTATCAAACGTCGGCGAATAAAAAGTGCTTACAACAGAGGATTCACATATTCAGACCCACGGGTCGAAAGATTGGTTCCCTCTTTTTGTAATTAATTTTCGGCGCGTTTAAACATCAGGGTATTGGCGTCCGACTCTTCCGGTACGAAGTAGTAGCCCTCGGCGTTGAAACCGGTCAGCTGCTCCACCTCGGTCAGACGGTGCTTGATGATGTGGCGAGCCATCATGCCGCGCGCCTTCTTGGCGTAGAAGCTGATGATCTTGAACTGGCCGTTTTTCTCATCCTTGAACACCGGTGTGACAATCCGCCCTTTCAGGCTCTTGGGTCGTACCGACTTGAAATACTCGTCGGAGGCCAGATTGATCAGCACTTCATCCCCCTGCGCTGCCAGCGCGTCGTTGAGGTGGTGAGTGATCACCTCCCCCCAGAACTGGTAGAGATCCTTGCCGCGACTATTGTTGAGCCTGGTCCCCATCTCCAGTCGATAGGGCATCATCAGGTCGAGGGGACGCAACACGCCATAGAGGCCGGAGAGCATCCGCAGGTGTGCCTGAGCGAAGTCAAAATCGGCCTCGCTGAAATCCTCTACCGCCAAACCGGTGTAGACATCCCCCTTGAAGGCCAGCAGCGCCTGACGGGCATTGGCGGGGGTGAAATCTGGCTGCCACTCGGCAAAACGGGCGGCATTGAGACCGGCCAGCTTGTCGCTGATCTTCATCAGTGTGGCGATCTGGTCAGGGCTCAGTTGGCGGGCTCGGCTAATCAGCTCGGCGGAGTGATCCAGCAGCTCGGGTTGGGTGAAACGGGGGGTCACCAGCGGTGACTCGTAATCCAGCGTCTTGGCCGGGGAAACCACAATCAGCATAACGTTCCTTTCTGGCTAGGGGCCGAACAGCGGATCGGCCCCATGTTTCATTCATCCAGCGTCACATTTTCCAGTGTGCCGGACCCCAGCTGCTCGCGACCGGAGAGCTTGATCAGCAGCCGCAGGTCGTTGGCCGAGTCGGCATGGGCGAGGGCCTCACTGTAGCCAATCTGGCCGGCGCAGAACAGGCTGAAAAGCGCCTGATCGAAGGTCTGCATGCCCAGTTCGGCAGATTTGGTCATCACCTCCTTGAGACGGTGCATCTCTCCCTTGCGGATTATGTCGGTGATGAGCGGGGTATTGAGCAGGATCTCGAATGCCGCACTGCGCCGCAAACCATCGACACTCGGCACCAGTTGCTGGGCGACAATAGCTCTGAGGTTGAAGGAGAGATCGAACAGAAACTGGCGATGTTTCTCCTGCGGCACCAGATGGAGGATGCGATCCAGCGCCTGGTTGGCATTGTTGGCATGCAAAGTGGCGAGACAAAGGTGGCCGGTCTCGGCGAACTGCAGGGCAAACTCCATGGTCTCCTGACTGCGGATCTCACCGATCAGGATCACGTCCGGCGCCTGACGCAGCGAGCTTTTCAGCGCCACATCGAATGACTCGGTGTCGATCCCCACCTCTCGCTGGGTCACCAGACTGCGACCATGCTGATGGACGAACTCCACCGGATCTTCCACCGTCAGAATGTGACCATCGGCATGCTGGTTGCGATAGCCGATCATCGCCGCCTGGGTAGTCGATTTGCCCGCCCCGGTGGCGCCGACAAACAGCACCAGTCCCCGCTTGGCCATCGCCACCTCTTGCAGGATCTTGGGTAGCTGCAAATCTTCAAAGGTGGGAATGCGGGTCTCGATACGCCGCACCACCATGCCGGGCAGCTCCTGCTGCCAGAAGGCGCTGACCCGAAAACGACCAAGAGCCTCGCGATAGATCGCGTAGTTGGCCTCCTTGGTGCGGATATAGCGCTCGAAGAGATCGCTGCTGAGGGTATCCCTGACCAGCGTCAGAGCCCCCTTCTTGTCGAGCGCCTCCCCCCCCAGCGACACCAGATGGCCATTTACCTTGAGGGTGGGCGGCGAGCCCACCGTCACAAACAGATCCGATCCCTTTCGCTCGACCAGCTCGCTCAGCAGATCATCCAGATTCATCATCTATCCCTCCCTGGACGCGAGTCTCTTAAATGCTGTTGGGATCAACGGCCTTGGCCTTGGCATCGAGGGATGCCACCACGCCACGACTCACCAGCTGCTTGAGGCTCTGATCCATGGTCTGCATGCCGTGGGTCATCCCGGTCTGGATCACCGAGTAGAGCTGGGCAATCTTGTCCTCCCGGATCAGGTTACGCACCGCCGGAATGCCCATCATGATCTCGTGAGCCGCCACCCGACCGCCACCAATGCGCTTAAGCAGGGTCTGGGAGATAACCGCCCGCAGGGATTCGGAGAGCATGGAGCGCACCATGTCCTTCTCCGCGCCGGGGAAGACGTCGATGATACGGTCGATGGTCTTGGCCGCCGACGAGGTGTGCAGGGTGCCAAACACCAGATGGCCAGTTTCGGCGGCGGTCATGGCCAAACGAATGGTCTCAAGGTCGCGCATCTCGCCCACCAGAATGATGTCCGGGTCTTCCCGCAGTGCCGAGCGCAGGGCGTTGCTGAAGCTCTTGGTATCCCGGTGCACTTCCCGCTGGTTCACCAGACAGCGCTTGTTCTCGTGGACGAATTCGATGGGGTCCTCGATGGTGAGGATGTGGTGATGGAAGTTCTCGTTGATGTAGTTGACCATGGCCGCCAAAGTGGTCGACTTACCCGAGCCGGTCGGGCCGGTCACCAACACCAGACCCCGCGGGAACTCGGCAATCTTGCGGAAGATCTCCGGCGCATCGAGATCTTCGAGGCTCAGCACAGTGCTGGGGATGGTACGAAATACCGCGCCCGAACCGCGCGCCTGCTGGAAGGCGTTGACCCGGAAACGGGCCAGATTGGGCACCTCGAACGAGAAGTCGACCTCGAAGTTCTCCTCCAGCTCCTTGCGCTGATGGTCGTTCATGATGTCGTAAATGAGGGCATGCACTTCCCGATGTTCCAGGGCGGGCAAATTGATCTTGCGAACCTCACCATCAACCCTGATCATCGGGGGAACCCCGGCCGAGAGGTGTAGATCCGAGGCTTTATGCTTTACACTGAAAGCCAATAACTCTGTGATATCCATAGACTTGTCATTCTCCCATCACAAGATCACTAACGAAATATGAACCAGATTGCCCAGCACCTGTTTCAGGTAAAGGAACGTATTGCCCAGGCCGCCGAACGGGCGAGCCGCAACCTGCAGCAGATCCGCCTGCTGGCCGTGAGCAAGACCAAACCTGTCGAGGCCATCATGGCCGCCCATGCCGCAGGTCAGCGCTGCTTTGGCGAATCCTACGCTCAGGAAGCAGCGGCCAAGATCGATACCTTGCGCCAGCAGCCGGAATATAGCGACATAGAGTGGCACTTTATCGGCCCTTTGCAATCGAACAAATCCAAACTGGTCGCCGAACGGTTTGACTGGGTGCAGAGCGTGGATCGGGACAAGTTGATCGACCGCCTCAACAACCAGCGCCCAACCACAATGGCACCGCTAAATGTTTGTCTGCAAATCAATATTAGCGGAGAGAGCAGCAAATCCGGAACGTCGGAACAAGAGATTTTCCGCCTTGCCGAGCTGGTCTTTCAAAGTGAGCGACTGGTGCTGCGGGGGCTGATGGCCATTCCCGAGCACACCAGTGACGAGAGCGTACTGGCCGCTCAAATGACCCGTATGCAGACTCTGTTCACCGAGCTTGCGCGACAATACCCCACGGTGGATACCCTCTCGATGGGGATGACCGAGGATCTTGAACTGGCGATCGCCCATGGCAGCACCATGGTGCGGGTCGGCACCGCCATCTTCGGCGCCCGTGACTACTCATAGGCAAGGCCAGCGGATAACCCATACGTCCGCCTCTTGCCGCAACTTCATCAACAGGAGCGTTTGATGGAACACCGAATTCTGGCGTCTGGTGGTGCAGGCAGCACCCATCCCGCCGCGACCCCATGTGCTACAGGAGCATCTGATGCAGCATAGAACGCTGGCCTTTATCGGCGCGGGCAATATGAGCCGCAGCATCATCGCCGGACTGGTCAAGGCGGGTTATCCCGCCGGGCAGATCACTGCAGCCAACCCCAGTCTGCCCAAGCTGGAGGCGCTGGCGAGCGAACATGGCATTCGCATCACCCAGAGTAATGCCGAGGCGGCCCGCGATGCCGAGGTGATCGTGCTGGCGGTCAAGCCGCAGCTGATGGCTGGCATGCTGGCCGCTCTGGTTGCCGAGCTGGGCTCCCTTGAGGGCAAGCTGCTGATCTCCATCGCGGCCGGTATCAAGGTGGCGCGCCTTGGCGAGATGGCCGGTGGCCATGACCGCATCATCCGCACTATGCCCAATACCCCTGCCCTGCTGGGTCTGGGCATGACCGGTCTCTACGCGCCCGTGCATATTGGAGCCAGTGATCGCAACTTTGCCGAGCAGATGATGCAGGCGGTCGGCAAGACCCTCTGGGTGGAGCAGGAGTCCGGCATCAACGGCATCATCGCCGCAGCGGGCAGTGCCCCGGCCTACTTCTTCCTCTTTATGCAGGCCATCGCCGAAGAGGCGGAGGCACTGGGCTTCTCGCCCGAACAGGCACGCCTGCTGGTGCAGCAGACCGCGCAGGGCGCAGCCGCCATGGTGGAGCAAAATCCCGAGCTGTCGCTGCAGACCCTGCGTGAGCAGGTGACCAGCAAGGGTGGAACCACAGCCGAAGCCATCAAGACATTCCAGCAGCAGGGGCTGATGCCGCTGACTGCGCAAGCCATGCAGGCGGCCGTCGCTCGTGCCACCGAAATGGAAACCCTCTTCTAACAGGAGCCCAGATGAACACTGCTTACTTTCTGATTAACACCGTTTTCGATCTCTACCTGATGGTGATCCTGCTGCGCGTCTGGCTGCAGTGGGCCCGCGCCGACTTCTACAACCCGATGAGCCAGATGGTGGTCAAGCTGACCAATCCGCTGGTGATCCCGCTGCGCCGCGTTATCCCGGGCTTTGGCGGCATCGATCTCGCCTCCGTGGTGCTGGCGCTGGCTGTCGCCTTCCTCAAGCTGGCCCTGCTCAAGAGCATGAACGTACTGCTGGCGGACTGGCTCAGCATCAGCCTGTTTGCCGCGCTGACCGTGCTGAAGAAAGCGGGCTCGATGATCTTCTGGGTACTGCTGATCCGCGCCATCCTGAGCTGGGTCAGCCAGGGCCGCAACCCCATCGAATACGTGATGCATCAGCTGACCGAGCCGTTCCTCGCCCCTATCCGCCGCGTACTGCCGGCACTGGGCGGACTTGATCTCTCGGTGCTGGTCGCCTTTATCGGCCTGCAAGCCATCAACTACCTGCTGGGTGACCTGTTCGGCCAGCTGTGGTGGATGATTTGATGCCAGCCGTCCTGCAACAAGGGGATGAACTGGTACTGCATCTGGTGATCCAGCCCAAGGCGAGTCGGGATCAGATCATCGGATTGCATGGCGAAGAGCTGAAAGTGGCCATCACGGCGCCGCCCGTCGATGGCCAGGCCAACAGCCATCTGATCAAGTTTCTGGCCAAGCAGTTCAAGGTGGCCAAGGGACAGATCACCATAGTGCGGGGCGAACTGGGGCGGCACAAAACCGTCGCCATCGACAGCCCCAAACAGTTGCCGCAAGAAGTGAGTGCACTGCTGAATGACGCGCAAGGCTGAATGAATCGGCCTGCGCCAACCGTAGATATGAGAGGGATGACAGATGAAAATAGCCTGGATGAGTGGCCTGCTGGCACTGCTGATGACCCTGCCGCTCAAGGCAGAACAGATGAAGGAGCTGGGGCCCTGGCTGGTGCACTACAACGCCTTCAACTCCAGCTTCCTTACACCAGAGGTCGCCAAGGCGTATGGACTGGAGCGCAGCCGCTACAACGCCATCATCAATATCGCGGTACAGGACAAGCAGAAAGTGGCGCAAGCCGTGGGGATCACCGGTGAGGCCAAGAACCTGACCGGCACCATCCGCACCCTGAACTTTCAGGAGGTAAAAGAGGGGGATGCCATCTACTATCTGGCGACCCTCCCCTACCGCAACGAAGACACCTATCAGTTCACCCTGAAGATCATGGGCGGTGGGCAGCAACAGAACCTCAGCTTCCAGCAGACCTTCTACGTCGACTGAGCACCAACAAAAAGCCCCGATCAAGGTCGGGGCTTCATTTTATCCATATGACAAGGGCGCCATGAGGGCGCCCTTGTTACATCTATTCCGTACCGCGACTGTTACAGGGCGAGGAACAGACCGGCCAGACAGGCGCTCATCAGGTTCGCCAGCACGCCGGAGAGAATGGCGCGCATGCCGTAACGGGCGATGAAGGATTTGCGCTCCGGCACCATGGAACCCAGACCGCCGATCAGGATCGCCATGGAGGAGATGTTGGCAAAGCCGCACAGGGCGAAGGTCACGATGGCCTTGCTCGACTCGCTCAGGGTCTGATCCTGCACCAGACCTATAAAGGCGACGAACTCGTTGACCACGATCTTGGTACCGATCAGAGCGCCAGCGGCTTGCGCCTGATCCCAGGGTACCCCGATCAGCCAGGAGACGGGGGCAAACAGCCAGCCCAGAATGATCTGGAAGCTCAGATCCAGCCCTACCAGACCACCAGCCCAGCCGAGCAGGCCATTGAGCATGGCGATCACGCCAACGAAGGCCAGCAGGGTCGCACCGACTGCCACCGCGATATTGAGGCCGGACATGGCGCCATCGGCCGCCGCTTCAATCACGTTGGTGGCGCGGGGGATCTCCACATCCTGATGGTGATCGACCTCTTCAGCTCCCGGCGGCACCAGGATTTTGGCCATCGCCAGACCGGCAGGGGCCGACATGAAGGCGGCAGCGATCAGGTATTTCAGCTCAACCCCGAGGCTGGCATAGCCCACCAGGGTGCCACCGGCGACGGAGGCGAGACCACAGCTCATCACCGCGAAGAACTGGGAATCGGACATCTTGGAGAGGTAGGGTTTGACCACCAGCGGCGCTTCCACCATGCCGACGAAGATGTTGGCGGTCGCGGAGAGGCTCTCGGCACGGCCGGTACCCAGCAGCTTCTGCAAGCCACCACCCAGCAGGGCGATCACCCGCGGCATGATGCCGATGTGGTAGAGGATGGCGATCACCGCTGAGAAGAAGATGATGACCGGCAACACGTTGAAGGCAAAGATGAAGCCCAGCTTGAACTTGGCCAGATCACCGAACAGGAAGGCGATCCCCTCCTGACCATAACCGATCACGCTGCTTACGCTCTCGCTGACCCCGTTCAGCACGTGCTGACCGGCAGGCAACCAGAGCACCAGACCGGCAAACATGATTTGCAGACAGAGGGCAAGGCCAACTGTTCGCAACGGGATACGACGACGATTATCAGAGCAGATGACGGCAAGCGCCAGGATACTCAGGATGCCGAGCAGGGCAATCATAGGGACTCCATCAGGTGGGGCAAAAGATGGGCGCGGATTCTGCGCCTCTCCCCCCGTCACTGCAAGTCAGCTTGGTTACAAGCCTGTTAGAAAAAACGTTTGCACGATATCGGTTGCGCCAACTGGCTGATTTGGTTCGATTTTAGTATCAGGAGAAATCGAGAGTTCTTATATGGAAACAATCATTCCTCACCGCCGGACAATTTACCCCCGAGCCAGGGGGCCAGTCGCTGCTCCCAATAGGGTTCGGGGCCAAAGCGGGCCTTGAGGAAATCGATGAAGAGACGGATCTTGGGATCCAGATATTCGCGCCGGGCATAAACGGCGTGTACCGCCATCTGTTGGTTCGGTCGCCACCCTGGCAGCACAGGGATCAGCTTGCCGCTCTGTAACCCCTTGTCCAGCAAATAGTTGGCGATATAGGCGATGCCGAGCCCGGCCAGCGCCGCATCGCGCACCGCCTCCGCCATATCCACCCGATAGTTGCCCGCCACCTGCACCGTCTGGCGCTCCTTGCCCTGGCGAAACGACCACTGGTGATAGCGCCGCTCCCGACTCTGGTAAGTGATGCAGTTGTGCTGGGCCAGATCCTTGGGATGAAGCTGCGTGCCGTGGCTCAGCAGGTAATCCGGCGAAGCCGCCACCACGAAGCCGATGTCGGCCAGCCGCTGTCCCACCAGCCCTTCCGGCTTGTCCTCATAGGTGGTGAGCCAGAGATCCAGCCCCTCATCCACCAGATTGGTTCTGTGGTCGAACAGCGAGACCTCCAGCTCCAACTCGGGATAGCGATCCTGAAACGCCTTGAGATGAGGAATGACGTGCAAGCGGCCAAAAGATTGGCCCACCCCGAGATGGAGCACGCCACTCACCTTGCCACGCCGCTCGGCGATCATGGAGTCAGCCTCCTGCGCCACCGCCACCAGCGCATGACAGTGACGGGCATACTCCTGACCCAGCTCGGTCAGGACGAAGCGGCGGGTGGTGCGCTGGACCAGCTGGGCGCTAAGGGTGGTCTCCAGCAGCGCCAGCTGCTTGCTGATATGGGATTTGGAGACCCCGAGACGACGGGCGGCGGCAGAGATCCCCTGCTCGCGCACCAGCGCATCGAAGATCACCATTTGAGGAAGACGTTGCAGCACAAGATAACCGGATTGAGTGGCGGGAGCCCATTATTCCAGAGCCGCCCGCCAAGGGGTAGGGTCAGAGCCCCAGCGCCCGGGTGATCTGCAGTTTGAGGGGGTCGTCAGCCGGATTCTGGTTGGCGCCGTAGCTGGCGATCAGCTTGCCATCGCGCCCCACCAGATACTTGTGGAAGTTCCAGTTCGGCTCATCCCCATCAGCGGCCGCCGCCAGCCCCTTGAACAGTGGCACAGCATCGGAGCCCCGCACCGCTACCCGATTGAACATCGGGAAGGTGACGCCATAGTCGCGGCGGCATACCTCAGCAGTCTTGGTCTCGTTGCCCGCCTCCTGCCAGAAGTCGTTGGAGGGAAAACCCAGAATAATCAGCCCCTTATCCTTGTAGCTTTGGTAGAGCTGCTCCAGATCGCGAAACTGGCCGCTGTAGCCGCAGTAGGAGGCGGTATTGACCACCAGTACCACCTTGCCCTCGGTCAGCTGACAGAGGTTGTGGCGCTGAGAGTTGTTTAGCTCCCGCATCTCCACATTGAAATAATCGGGGCACGCCGCAGAGGCCGCACCGGCCACCAATAACAGCAACAGAGTGAACCATTTCATCGCCAAGACTCCTTTTGTTTTGTCCATCATACGCGGTTACCAGAGCCGCAGTTCACTCTCAATGCAATGGAATGCCGGTCAGCCAGCCGTGGCCCCAGAACACCAGCAGCGCGGTGGCAGCCAGGCCCGCCCCGACGCTGATGCCGGTGCCCGTCCAGTTGGCCGCCGGGCGGGGATATCGCTGCCAGTCCCGCACCGAAATCCAGACCATGCTCACCAGCGCCCACAGCCCGATGCCGCCAAACAACACCAGAGAGCGCGCCTCGCTGTTGACCAGCAGATGGGCCACCGCCCAGAGCAGGGTACCGAGCAGTTGGGGATGCACCAGCCAGCGGCGCAGATGGTTGGGCCCCTGGCCGGAGAAAAAGAGGATCAGCGCAAAGGGCATCATCACCGTCATGGTCATCGGCCCCCACTCCGGCAGGAAATAGAGCGGCAGCGAGCTGGCCGACCGCCAACCGGCAATGATGCAGGCGATGGCGACAAACACCAGCAGGGAGAAGAGCCCCTTGTAGCGATTCTCCCCCAGCCGTTCTCTCAGTCGCGCCCGATGGGCTACCGCAAAACAGGGGTAGAGATGGATCAGGGTAAACAGCGTAACCCCCAGGGTCAGCAGGAACATGAGTCTCTCCTTGTACTTGGTACGACCACTATGCCGTAAAGGGAGATGTGCGCCTATCAAAACCGCGCTGACCCATGGAGTCAAAAGTGTGGCAAGACAAAGGAACGGAAAGAAAAGAGCCGATCACGATGGATCGGCAAATAAGTGCCAGGGCAGTCAGACATCTCGCGAGATGGGAGATGCCCCAAACGGGGATATTGAGTGGCCGATGGCGCGCATCGGCCGAACCGGATCAACCCTTGAGTTGATAGAGTGCCGCAACGTTGCGCGCGGTGAGTTGAATGTTGGTGCTGGCGCTCTCCAGCGCCTCCGGCAGAGACATGGCGCGGTTGACCACGGCGAATACCGCGTCCAGCCCGTGATCGTGTACCACACCGCAATCGTCGGTCAGGCAACCGGAGATGCCGATCACCGGCTTGCCGAACTGCTTGGCGCAACGTGCGACACCGATTTGCGTCTTGCCATGGATGGTCTGGCTGTCGATGCGCCCTTCGCCGGTGATGACCAGATCCGCATCGGCCACTTCCTCGGCCAGTTTCAGCGCTTCGATGACGATCTGGATGCCGGGCTTGAGCTCGGCACCAAGCAGACCGACCAGCGCGGCCCCCATGCCACCGGCAGCGCCCGCCCCCGGAATATCCTTCACCTGCTTGCCAAGGGCCTGTTCAATGCAGTCGGCATAACGGGAGAGGTTGGCATCGAGCTGCGCCACCATCTCGGGGGTCGCCCCCTTTTGCGGGCCAAACACCGCAGAGGCGCCTTTCGGGCCGCAGAGCGGGTTGTTCACATCGCACGCCACCTCGATAATCAGATCGCTCAGGCGCGGATCCAGACCGTTCAGATCGATGGTCGCGAGTTCGGCAAGACCGGCGCCACCCAGCTCGATGGCAGAGCCATCCGCTTTGAGCAGCTTGCCGCCGAGCGCCTGGATCATGCCGGCACCGCCGTCATTGGTGGCGCTGCCGCCGATACCGAGAATAAGGTGCTTCACCCCCATCTCCAGCGCGGCCAGGATCAGCTCACCGGTCCCGAAGCTGGAGGTGTGCAGCGGATTGCGCTGCTCGGGCGCCACCAGATGGATGCCGGAGGCGGCGGCCATCTCGATGACGGCGCGCTCGCCATCACCCAGCAGGCCGACGAAGCCCTGCACCTTGTTGCCAAGGGGCGCAGTCACTTCGACCGGCAGGATCCGGCCACCGGTGGCATCCACCAGCGATTGCACCGTGCCCTCACCGCCATCGGCCATCGGCAATTTGACGTAGGTGGCGTTCGGCAGCACCTGCTTGAAACCGGCCTCGATGGCATCAGCCACCGCCATGGCGCTCAGACTCTCCTTGAATGAATCGGGGGCAATAACAATTTTCATATCAACTCCTTAGGCGAGGCCAAACACGCCAAACATCAGGGTAGAGACAGTTGCAATGGTCAGACCGACTGCAGTTTCGTAAGGGATAAGTTTCAGGCGCTCACCTACCCCCATGTGGACGCTGCCACCGGTGGCATGGAAGAAGGAGCCGTGGGGCATGTGGTCAAACACGGTGGCACCGGCATGGATCATGGCCGCTCCGGCCAGACTGCTGATCCCCAGTTCAATCAGGGTGGAGCTGAATACGTTGGAGGCCACCACGGTACCGGCGGTGGTCGAGGCAGTCGCCAGCGACATCAGGGCACCGGAGATCGGCGCCAGCAGGTAAGAAGGCAGGCCGGAGGCGGTCAGACCGCTGATCAGCACATCTTTCAGGCCGGAGTTGGCGATGATGCCTGCCAGGGTACCGGTACCCAGCAGCATGATGGCGACTGGCGCCATGCGGGCGAGGCCGGAGACCGCAAACTGGTTCACCTTGCTGAATTTACCCATCATCAGGGCGCCGACCAGACCACCGAGGGGGAGCGCAATCAGCGGATCCACCACGATACCGGCGACCGGGCGCAGGGCCAGCAGCAGGATGGCGACCAGCGGTGCACTGATGGCGGCGGCAAAGCCTGGCAACTTGGCACCGGCAAAGCTCACCACTTCATCAGCAGCAACCTTGCTGCCCTTGTTGTTCAGCCGCTTGGCGAGCCAGTAGGCCATCACCAGACCGAACAGACCCGGAATGATGCCCGCCGCCATCACTGAGGTCAGGGGCAGATGGAAGGCATCAGCCGCGGCAATGGCGTTAGGGTTGGGGGACATGACGTTACCCGCCTTGCCGCCGCCGATCATCGCCAGCAGGATGGCCGCCTTGGAGAGGTCGGCACGGCGGGCGATGGCCAGCGCGATGGGGGCGACCGTGATAACGGCCACATCCACGAATACGCCGACCGCAGTCAGGATCAGAGTCGCCAGTGCCAGCGCCAGCAGGGCGCGGGTTTCACCGAGCTTTTTGACGATGGTCTCGGCGATAGTGGTGGCCGCACCCGATTCGATCAGTACGCCCGCCAGTACACCGGCCGCCAGGATCCGCATCACCGCCGTGGTGATCCCCTGGGCCCCGCCGATCATCAGGGCGACGGTCTGGGTCAGATCGGCACCGCCAATCAGACCACCGGCCAAAGCCCCCACGATCATGCCGTAAGCGGGCGGCACCTTCTTCAAAATGAGGATGATGGCGATGGAGAGCGCTGCGATGGCGCCAAGGGCTGTAACCGGGATCATGACGGACACCTTCAGTGGGAGTGAATGGCCGCCATTATGGAGATCTGCAATCAGAATGCTTTGGCTTACAAACCAAAAATTGCGTCATTTAAAAGTGGTTTTTTGTCCAACTTCACAATCACAAGTCGAGATTAAGGCCGAGATAGAGCAAAAATTTGTCGTCTAACTTGTTGAAATTCAACCCGGTTATCTGCTCTATCCGCCCCAGCCGATAGCGCAGGGTATTTGGGTGAATGAACAGCGCTTCGGCACAGCGATGCAGATCACAATCCTGCAAGAAATAATGGCGCAGGGTCTTCTGCAGCACCCCCTTGCCATCTTCCCGGGCCAGTTTCTGCAGCGGTGTGCGCAGCTGATCCGCCTGCCAGGAGTCCGCCAGACTGCCCAGCAGCACTGGCAAACGGTAGTCCTCAAAGAAGTAGACCTGTTTGCGCGGCGCCTGCCGCAGGCCACGGCGCAGGGTATCTCGCGCCGTCTGATAAGAGCGCGCCAGCCCGTCGATCCCGGCGAAGTAATCGCCCACCGCGATATGCACCTTGAAGTGGGGAATGCGAGCCAGCAACTGCTTGATCCGGCTGCGCTCCTGCGCCGATTGCCAGACGCCCTCACTCAACTGCGCCGGTTTGAGCACCACTATCTCGTCGAGCCCGTTGATGGCGACCAGATTGTCCCGCTCCGGGTTCTCCAGCTGATGAACCAGCTCCCGCAGACGCGCCGGATCCGCCTCCTCCAGGGCCAGCACGGCCACCACCCTAGGCTGGGCCAAATCCAGTCCGAGAAAACGGGCCGCCTGCAGCAATTGATCGACTAGCCCCTCACCACGAATGAGCTGCAACACCAGCTCCTCCTTGTGGCGCTTGTCCCACTGCAACTGCTCGGTGAGCGCCGCCTGCTCCAGGATCAGCTCTGCCGTCATTCGCACCAGCTCGGCGTAAGCACGAACTTCCTCCGGATCGCCAGAGATACCGATCACCCCGATCAGCTCCCCCTGATAGGAGATGGGCAAATTGATGCCGGGCCGCACCCCTTTGAGCTGCAAGGCAGTCGCTTCGCTGATCTCCACCACCCTGTTTTCGGTCAGCGCCAGCACAGCCCCTTCGTGGCGCTGATGAATCCGCTCCGGATTGCCGGACGCAATGATGAGGCCGTGTTCGTCCATCACGTTGACCGAGAACGACAGGATCTTCATCGCCCGTGCGACGATCTGGCGGGCAAGGTTATCGTTTAGCTGCATAACATCTCCGGACAAGGGGCTGATCTGGCAGCGCCACCACGGGGCGATTCAGGGCACATGGGCGCAAAGATGCCACATCATCAAGACAAGCGAGAGGGGGATCGCTAGAATAGGCCACTTTACCCGATGTGTGCCCCGCCATGGAGCAGGAATTGCGTGCTTGCACCCGCCTGCCCGTGATGGCCCATCCCTCCGATCTGGACTGTGCTATGGATTATGAATTTCGCCGCGACCCGTTTGGTGGCTATCGCGCCCGGTTCTCCATGGGCCATGAAGCCATCGGTCAGTGGCTGATCGACGAGGTTGGCAAGGATGAAGAGAAGCTCGACGAGCTCTTCTCCATCATTGATCAGCTCTCCAACCGCACCCGAGTCGAATACCGGCTCAACGGCGGTGACTACTCCCTGCTGCTGACCCATGAAGAGGCGGAGGTGAAAGCCAACGCCCTCAATATCGAGCTGGGTGAGGATCTTGACGATCTCGCCTACTACGATGATGAACAGCTGGCCATGTGCGGGCTGGAAGATTTTGCCCAGGTGCTCGGCTCCTGGCGCGCCTTTATCCGTAACGAGGATATGGGCTGATTGACCCAATGTCGGATTACTATGTCGGGCAAACGTGCCCTTTTGCCTAACTCAACAGGATTGACTATGTCTATTTACGATTTTGATGACGAACTGCCGGAAGACGAAGAACAGGAATCCACCAAGAAAGCGGCTGCACCTGCCAAGAAGAAAGGCAAGCAGGTGATGAACACTCAGGTCAACCTGAGCCCGCGCGATGCCAGCCGTCTGAACGGCATGCACGTTGAAGCGATCGCCACGCTGGACGATGTCAGCCTGCCGAAGAACGTCATCTTCAAGGCTGGCCTGATCGCCCTGGGCGAACTGGAAGCCGGCAAGCGCGCCGATATCATCGCCCGCGTGATCGCCGAATCAGGCCGCTAAGCGTCCCTGAAGGCAAATAGAAAGCCGGAGCCACTGCTCCGGCTTTTTGTTTTCCGGCCGTGCACCCTCAACGGCAATCGATCCCCTTTCCGGCTCGGGAGACCAGTTGGTCATAGCGACCATCGGCACGGGCGGCAGCCAGAGCATGATTGAAGCGCTCAAGCAGGTTGGCGGCCTCAGGGTACTGCCGTGAAATGATCAGGTAAAAGGTGTCGCTCTGACGAAAGTGGGGCAATGCCTGCAGATGGCAGGGATCGCCAAACAGCTGACGGCTGGCATCCCGGGTCACCGTCTCGTTCATCGGCAGCAGATCGATCCGTTTGCGATCCAGCAATTGCAGACATTGTGCCAGGGTCTTGGGGCGCTGCAGATCCAGCCCGAAACTCTTGATCACCCCGTCGGCATGGCTGGTACTCCACCCCAGCGGAATACAGACACGCAACCCTTGCCAGCGGCCAGCCTGAATGACCTCGCTCCCCCGATAGGTGAACCAGGAGAGGCGATCAATGTGAATGGGAGCGCTGTAGTGGAAGAGCTTGGCCCGCTCGGCAGTCCAGGCGTAGGGGAAGGTGGCCGCGACCAACCCATTGCGGGTCAACTGATAGCCGCGGGGCCAGGGCAGGTAGTCGACCTGGAGCTCTCGATACCCGGCCTCTTGCAGCAGGGTCGTCACCAGCCGGGTGCTCTCGCCACCTTCAGGCAGGGCCTTGCCGGTATAGGGGGTGAACTCACCGGTCACCAGCAGCAAGGGTGCGGCCTGCAGCCAGACACACCAACAACACAACAACCACAGACAATGCTTCATCAGCTGCTCTCCCTTTACCCTGTTGATGAGTATAGAGAAGGGATCCGACCACCTCCTGCGCGGTTGTCCTGCTGACGCCCACTTGTTAAGGTTGCCGCCTGCCTCGATCAAGGAGATCCAATGTTACCCCCTCCCGACTCATTTATCTGGGGCGCGCTGGCACTGGCAGTGCTGCTTGCCCTCTTCCGCCAACGTCTTCCCGCCTTTGCTCTGCTGGGACTCTCCCTGCTGCTGGCACTGTGGCTTGACCGAATGACGCTACCCGCCCTGCTGGTCTCGGTCGCAGGATTACTGCTGGCGTGGCGTGCGCCAACCCTCCCCGCCCGCTGGGCGATGGTGACCAGAGTGGTGCTGATCCTCTGGGCGATTGCGCTGACCCTGCACCTAATCCCCGGCTTCAACAATCTCAAGGCGCTGGATCAGGCGCTGGCAGGCCCCGCCAGCGTGCCGTTCAACATGTATCTGAACCTCGACAAACCGCTGCTGCTCTTTGGCTTGCTGCTGGCCTGCCCGATGCTGCTGGGCAAGGGGGGCGCAATCCGCTGGCGCCCGCTGGTCCTGTTACTGCTGCCGCTGGGAGCCCTGCTGGTCATCGCCTGGCAGTTGGGGGCACTGAAACCGGAAGTGGGTCTGCCCCACTGGTGGTGGCTGTTTGCACTCAACAATCTGCTGTTCACCTGCGTGGCAGAAGAGGCGCTGTTTCGCGGCGCGATCCAGCAGGAGCTGACCGAGCGTTACCGCCCCTGGATTGGCATCGTCGTGGCTGCGCTACTGTTCGGAGCCATCCACCTGCCCGGTGGCCCACTGCTGGCGCTGTTTGCGACCCTGGCAGGCTGCTGCTATGGCCTGGCATTCCAGCTCAGCGGGCGACTCTCCGTGGCCATCCTGATCCACTTCGCCTTCAACTTCGCCCATCTGGCGCTCTTCACCTACCCGCTGGCCCACCGCTAACTCCTGAAGGCGCCTGACACGGGCGCCTTCCCTCGCTCTTCCCTCTCTCTTTAAGCGTGCTGCCTCGCTCGCTTTACACCTCCACAAAGCTCCAAACAAAACCAATTTATTTACTTGTAACCAAAATGTAAACAAACTGACCTCTGCATTCGCCATAACAGTCACTTTCCATTGCCCTGCAACCAAAAGGAGCCTGTGATGCAGAAAACCCTCAGTTATGCCGCCCTGCTGCTGGTCAGCCAGTTCCCGCAACTGGCACTGGCCGATACCGATGTCTATCTCACCAACAACAGTCCTGAACCGCTTCAGATCGACATCCGCCAAAGCGGCAGCGGCCAGCTGCAACCCGGCAGTCAGTGGAGCCAGCACCGCACCGAGCTGGGCCCGTGGGAGAGCGCCATGGTACTCAGCTTCAATCGCTATGAGGGGGTAAAAGCGGGCAAGAGCTATCTGTTCGAAACCCGCGTGACCACAGCGGGTGGCGACGTCTATCGGCTCAACCAGCTGATGGAGGGTACCTGGTGGAACACCACCTTGCAGCACGGTGGCGAAACGCCGACCAGCGCATCCGGCTGGCAAAACGATCGGGCGATCCACCGCGTTGCCGGGCCACAGGAGCTGGCCTTTGCCGCCAAATTCACCGGCCGCTACGACGATCTGCACTATATGATCACGCCCCCCCAAAAACGGGAGCAACCGGAACCGGCAGAACACAGGCTCAAGGTGGCCAGCTACAACGTCTGGGCGCTGCCGGTGATCGCCTCCAGCATCGGCGAGCGATTGACCTTGCTGCCTGATTATCTCAAGGGTTATGACGCCCTGCTGCTGCAAGAAGTATTCGATGGCCGCCGCGAGGGCTTTTTGCAGGCGCTGGCGAAAGAGTACCCCTACCAGACCAAGGTACTCGACAAGCCCGGGGTCAACATTCATGACGGCGGCGTGGTGATCGTTAGCCGCTATCCCATCGTGCGGGAGGCCCAGCTGGTCTATCCCCAATGCACCGGTATCGACTGCTTCGCCGACAAGGGGGTGATGTACGCCGAGGTGATCAAGGGGGGCAAGGCGTGGCACCTGTTCGCCACCCACACCGCCAGCTTCGACACCGACGAGGCGCGCAAGCTGCGCCAGATCCAGTTCGGTCAGATCCGCTCTCTGGCAGCCAGCCTGAAGATCCCTGCCACGGACACCGTCATCTACGGCGGCGACTTCAACGTCAACAAACGCAAGTTTGCCGATGACTACGCCAACATGCTGGCCAATCTGAATGCCTATGAACCCGCCTATGGCGGCTATACCGAAGCCACCTTCGATCCCAGGATCAACCCCTATGCCGGTGGCCCACTCTCCGGTGGCGCCAATGTCGAGTATCTGGACTATCTGGTAGTGAGTCGGGAGTACGGCAACGCCAGCCACAACCTCAACACGGTCTGGATCCCGCGCAGCAGCGATGGCAGCCTCTGGCCCGCCAGCAACCTCTCAGACCACTTCCCGGTCAAGGGAGAGATCAGCCGATGACTCGCCGTTACGGGATACTGGCGCTGGCGATCCTGACCCTTTTGCTGGTGAATCTGGGCTGGCAGGAAGAGCAGTCCCCGATATCGCCAGAACGGTCGACGACGCCCTCTCCGGCCGATATGCAGTTGCCAGCAGAACCGGGGAGCCCGCCTCCCCGCATGCCAAACGCTGAGGGGATGGATGGCAAAAGCAAAGAAGTGCGCAGCAGCTGGCAGGCGATGCCGGATGAACTGATCAACCAGCTTGCCAGCGAGATCAGCGACAGCGAGTTGCCGCTGGCGCAGCGCGTGAGCAATCTGGAAGCAACAGAGGCCGGGTGGCTGAGCGAGGGGGAGAGCCTGATCCGGTTACAGGGGCGCTATGCCCTGGCGCTGGATCAGCTGGCGCAGGAGAGCGAGCAGTTGCCGCTGGCAGAGCGGCTGGACGCCCTCAGCCGCTTGCAGGATAGGTGGGCGGCGGATCATCCGGATCTGGCGGTGGATCTGTTCAACCCGGATGCCCGCCTGCAGCAAGCTCGTCAGCTTTGGGGAGATGAGGAGCTGGCCACCCAGGCCCATCACTTCCTCCCCGCAGAGAAAGTCGAAGCCACGCTGGCGTTTGCCGAGGCGCGCCAGCAGCAGCTGGATCAACGCAGCCGCTACCAGCGAGAGCTGGCCGAGCTGGAGCAGCAACTGGCGATCAGCCAACAGCAGATGGATCCTGCGCTGTGGCAACAGCACAAAGAGGAGGTGTTGAGCCAGTGGCGTCGTGACTTCTTCGCGCGGGAGCAAGGCAAACCCTGAGGTCAGCGCTTGCCCTTGAACTGCTTGACGCTGCGCTTGGCCTGAGTGCGGCGATTGGCCTGCTTGTCACGAGGGGGGCGCTTGCCCTCTCCGCTGGCAGGCTGGTCAGTGACCGGGAACCCCGCCAGATCGCCCAACGGCAGTTCGCGGCCGGTCAGGGTGCGGATAGCTTGCAGCATGTCACTCTCGCCATGACAAACCAGCGAGATGGCCAGCCCCTCGCGGCCAGCCCGGGCGGTACGACCGATGCGGTGTACGTAAACAGGGGCGCTGGCGGGCAAGTCCAGATTGATCACCACCGGCAGCGCCTCCACATGGATGCCGCGCGCCATCAGGTCGGTGGCCACCAGCACCCGAATTTTGCCCTCTTTGAAATCGCCGAGCGCCTGCTCGCGCACCGCCTGCTCCTTCTCGCCATGAAGGGCGGCCACCGCAATGCCCGCCTTGGCCAGCTTTCTGGCAACCCCGTCGGCATCATCCCGCGCACTGATAAAGACCAGCACCTGCGGCCATGCCTGCTCCTTGAGCAAGCTGATGAGCGCCGGGACCTTGCTGCTCTTGTTGACCAGATAGAGCCGCTCTTCGATCTTGTTCACCACGCTGTTGAGAGGGTTGGCCTCGATACGGGTAGGCTCGCGCAGCAGGCCGTTGGCCAGCTCCTCCAGCTCGGCAGGCAAGGTGGCGGAGAAGAGCAGGGTTTGGCGATCCGCCGGAATAAAGCCGAGCAGTGCCTTGATGTCGGGAGCAAAGCCCATCTCCAGCAGGCGATCCGCTTCATCCAGCACCAGCAGTTGCAAACCATCCAGCCCCAGCAGTTGCTGGGTCAGCAGATCCCGCAACCGCCCCGGCGTGGCGACCAGCAGCTGTGGCCCCTGCGCCAGTTCGGCCTGTTGCCGCTCCTGCGCAACGCCCCCACACAGCGTCACGATGCGCAGCCCCAGCGCCTCGGCGCCCTCTTTAAGCGCAACAGTGACCTGAATCGCCAGCTCGCGGGTCGGCACCAGCACCAGACCCTGCACCTGACTGGAGGAAGGATCCAGCCGTTGCAGCAGCGGCAAGCCAAACGCCAGAGTCTTGCCGCTGCCGGTCTGGGCCAGCGCCAGCAGATCCTGCCCCGCCAGCGCCGCCGGAATGGCCAGCTGCTGGATGCGGGTCGGCGTCTGCAAGGTGGCGGGCAAAGAGGCAAGCAGAGCAGGATGAAGGGCAAGTTCGCTAAAGGTCATGGCGCTACGTCAACAAAGAAGTGGGAGGCGAAGTCTAGTGAGCGGGGGCCGAGAAGTAAAACCATATCCATGATGGCCTGGCCGAGGGGCGCTGGCGACGGGCTGACTACACTTTAGCTGACCCATCACCAAGAGAGACCCGCCATGACCAGACACATCCCCCTTCTGCTGCTCGTGGTCACCCTGCTCGGCAGCGCGACTCTCGGCCAGTCGCAGACTCCGGAGAGCGACGCAGCACCCGAGCCGCCGAAACCGGTGCGCATCCTCAATGCCCACCTTGGCGAGCTGCCAGGGCTGATCAATGCCGACAAGACAGGCCCCTTTGTCGACCTGGTGCATACCATCGATGATCTCTACCCCGATGTGACCATCAAGATCACCATCTACCCCATGGCGCGCCATGGCTGGGGTGAGTGTCGGCAAGGCTGATCTGGGGCTGCCAGCCATCCGTAACCTCAAGGATATCGATATGCTGGCTTATCGTTTCAGTACCCGCAGTTTTGGCAAGGTTGCCCATGTGATTTACAGCAATACCGCCTATCCGGTCACCACAGATATGGCCTACGGCATAGTGCCCACCAAACGGGATCTGCTGATCGAGGCGGTTCCCGACTATATGCCCTTCCCGGTGCAGCGCTCGATGAGTATCGAGCAGTCACTGCGCAAGCTCTCACGCGGCCGTATCGACGCCTTTGTCTGGGCACAAGAGGAGGCCGACCTGATGCTCAAGCAGCTGGGGCTGACCAATATCAGGCGAGAATTTTTCGGAGATTTCGAGGATGTCTTCATCATCCAGAAAGGGACTGCTGGCGATGAGATGGACGAATTTCTCCGCCAAGCCATCGATCAGCTGGCCGCCACCGGCAAACTGGCCGAGATTTACGAAAAGATCCACCGCCCCTATGTGGAGTGGCAACCCTCCCCACCCGCCAAGGCTGAACCGGCAACCACACCGCCCGCTACGCCCTGAACAGACAATTCCCGCATAAAAAAATCCCGCCGAAGCGGGATTTTTCATGGCTTGCAGCCTTACAGCACGGCCAGCGCCGCAGCGTAGTTCGGCTCGTCAGCCACTTCGGCGACCAACTCGCTGTGCAGCACCTTGTTGTCACCATCCAGCACCACGATGGCGCGAGCGGTCAGACCGACCAGCGGACCGGAAGAGAAGGCAACGCCGTAATCTTCCATGAAGGCCGCACCGCGCAGGGTGGAGAGGGTCACTACCTTGTCCAGACCTTCGGCGCCGCAGAAGCGGGACTGGGCGAACGGCAGATCGGCGGAGATGCACAGCACGACTGTGTTCTCCAGCGCGCTGGCCTGCTCGTTGAACTTGCGCACAGAGGTCGCGCAGGTCGGGGTATCGACGCTCGGGAAGATGTTCAGGATTTTGCGCTGACCGGCAAAGCTTGCCAGGGTCACGTCGGAGAGATCCTTGGCCACCAGAGAGAAGGGCTTGGCTTGCTCACCGGCGACCGGGAAGTGACCAGCGACGGAAACCGGGTTGCCTTGCAGAGTGACTGAGTTGCTCATGTGTTATGTCCTTTATTGGTGTAGTAAAAATCCGGGTGATCAGTATAGGGGCGGCGGGACCAGACAAACACCCGCGAAGACAAGGGATATAAAGGGGTTGACCTTGGACTTAACACCAAGGTTTAGACTCCTTCTCGTAATCAGGGATCTCGCAGGGGCGGGATCCATCAAGAGGGACTCATCATGAGCAAATCCTGCTGCAATCATCAGCACGCCGCCCCCATCAAGGCCGTCAGCAAGGCGGCCTCCGGCCAGAGTGAACATCACCACGATAGCCACTGCTGCGACAACACCACGCCCGTCAGTTGCTGTTCAACCCAGACGCCTCATGAGCACGCATCCCGTGACGGCAATGAATCCCCCGGGGATGAAGAGCCTCCCCGAGGAAGTTGCCACGATAAAGCGTGCTGCAGCGCCCCCTTATCGCCAGCTCACGATCATAAGCATGAGCATGAGCACGATATGCCCCCTGCCGACCCTCTGGTTGCGCCGGAGCAAGGTAACAGTCGCCACAGCTGGCAGGTGTTGGGGATGGATTGCCCCAGCTGCGCCCGCAAGATCGAGACCGCCGTCAGCCGGGTGAGCGGCGTGCAACAGGCGCGCGTGTTGTTTGCCACCGAGAAGCTGGTAGTGGATCTGGCCCCCGGCCTCTCCCCCGATCCCGTCACCGCCGCCGTGCTGGCCGCCGGTTTCCAGCTCAAAGGGGAAAGCGCTGACAAGCAGGCAGCTGGCCGCAAGCAAGCTTCACAACAGCCCCTGCAAGGCAATCTATTCGGTAACTTTTTGGGCAAATATTGGCAGCCCCTGTCGCTGGCCGGCCTGATGTTGGTCGCCGCCCTGCTGCCGAAAGAGCTCGGTCAGCCACTCTTTACCCTGGCGACCCTCTGGGGTCTGTGGCCCATCTCCCGCAAGGCGTGGGCGCTGACCAAAAGCGGCTCCCCCTTCGCCATCGAAACCCTGATGACGGTGGCAGCGCTGGGCGCCCTGTTCCTCGGTGAAACCGCCGAAGCGGCCATGGTGCTGCTGCTCTTTATGCTGGGGGAACATCTGGAGGCCTACGCCGCCGGACGCGCCCGAGCCGGGGTGACCGCTCTGATGGCGCTGGTACCCGACAAGGCGCTGCGGATCCGTACCACTGCCGAGGGAGAGGTGCGGGAAGAAGTCGGTGCCGATGAGCTGCGTCCCGGCGATATCATCGAAATCGCCCCGGGTGCCCGTCTACCTGCCGACGCCCGCCTGCTCGATGAACTCGGTGCGTTTGACGAAAGCGCCCTGACCGGTGAATCCATTCCAGTGGAACGTCGTCAGGGTGACAAGGTGCCTGCCGGCAGTCTGGCGGCGGATCGGGTGCTGCGTCTTGAAGTCGTCTCCGAGCCCGGCAACAACGCCATCGACCGCATCCTGCACCTCATTGAAGAGGCCGAGAGCCAGCGCGCACCCATCGAGCGCTTTATCGACCGCTTCAGCCGCTGGTACACCCCGGCCATGATGCTGATCGCCCTGCTGGTCGTCATTATTCCACCGCTCGCCTTTGGCCAGAGCTGGGATGAGTGGATCTATCGTGGCCTAGCACTGCTGCTCATTGGTTGCCCCTGCGCGCTGGTCATCTCCACCCCGGCAGCGGTTACCTCGGCACTGGCCGCCGCCACCCGTCAGGGGGCGCTGATCAAAGGGGGGGCCGCGCTGGAACGATTGGCCCATATCGATACCGTGGCGTTTGACAAGACCGGCACCCTGACGCTGGGCAAGCCGCAACTGACCGAGCTGGTGAGCCTCAATGGCCAACCGGAGACCGAGTTGCTGGCACTGGCGGCTGCCATCGAGCAGGGCTCCCACCACCCGCTGGCCCGCGCCGTGGTCGCCAACGCGACCGAACAGGGGATGACGCTGGCGGAGGCTCGCGACCTGCGAGCCCTGCCGGGCATGGGCGTTGAGGGGCGCATCAACGGCGAACTGTGGCAACTGCTGGCACCGAGCCGGGTGGCGACCCTGAATGTGGCACAGCAGACCCGGATTGCTTCGCTGGAGCGGCAGGGCAAGACCGTCGTGGTGCTCTGCCAGAGCAGCGGCGACCAGGCGCTGCCGGTCGCCCTGCTGGCGCTGCGGGATCAGATCCGGCCTGAAGCCGCCACCGCGCTGCAAGAGCTCAACCGACTCGGGCTCAACAGCATCATGTTAACCGGCGATAACCCCCGCGCCGCCGAGGCGATCGCCACCGAGCTGGGCATGGGCTGGCGTGCTGGTCTGCTGCCGGAGAACAAGGTAGAAGAGATCGCCAAGCTGGCCAGCACCCGGAAGGTTGCCATGATCGGCGATGGCATCAACGATGCCCCGGCCATGAAGCGGGCCAGTATCGGCATCGCCATGGGTGGCGGCACCGATGTGGCGCTGGAGACCGCCGATGCGGCGCTGACCCACAACCAGCTCGGCGGTATTGCCGCGATGATCCGGTTGTCGCGGGCGGCACTGACCAATATTCACCAGAATATCGCGCTGGCACTGGGACTGAAGGCCATCTTCCTGGTCACCAGCCTGCTCGGCATCACTGGCCTGTGGATTGCGGTGCTGGCCGATACCGGCGCCACCGCGCTGGTCACCGCCAACGCCTTGCGGCTGCTGCACAAGGGTTAAGCCAGCCAATGGCATCCCAGCCAAAAGCCGTCCCCCAACCGGGACGGCTTTTCTTTTTCCTCTCACTGCACCCCGTAAAAGAAAAAGCGCGCCTGCCGGTCGGCAGTCGCGCTTTGCTTACTCTCTCGGAGTTATCCCACCCTTGGCAAGGTGGAATTCAACCCGGGGGCGCCGAGCCATCCCCCGGACTCAATGGCTTGCTTACTTGACGCTGCACTCCTGAATGACGGCAGTACCCGCTTTGACGCCAGCCGGGTCAACCTTCACCAGCACACTCCACAGCCCCTGCGGCAGGGTGATGCTGTTATTGGCACTGCCACCCTTGGAGAAGGCGAACGAATAGCCGGTTTCAGCGTTCACCGCGCCGCCACCGTTGAGCAGGTACTCCTTGCTCCAGTCCTCGTTGGCGACCTTGAACTCGGTGCTGCCGGCATAGTTGAACGCCGTCTGATAGATGGCGAGATCGCCGTCCATCCCCTTGTAGCTCAGCTGGTACTGAGGTTGGGCATTCCAGCCTGAAAGCTCACCCTTGACGAACAGGTTGTAGCCGAGCGGATTGCCCGCCACCGTATCCAGCACCTTGCAGCTCTGCACCGGCTCGGTGAAGCTGACGCTCAGGGTCGGTTTGTCCTTGTTCATGGCGGTGAAGACAAACTTGTAGCTGCCTGCCTTGGCCAGATCGACACCGATATTGCCGGTTTCTCCCCCCTTGCAAAGGGTCAGCGGAGTGCCGACCACCAGCTTGTCACCGGCGTTGCAGCTGCCGTAGTTGACCGGCCCCCAGCTGGCGTCAGCGATCTTGACGTTGGTGGTACCCAGCTTGTCGGTGCTCACCTCGGTAGTGAACTCGTACATAAAGTTGCCGCTGAAGATCATCTGGTTGGTGTTGCCCCACTCATCGAGGAACCCTTTCAGGTAGACGGCGGTAGTGCCAAACGGTGGCAGGGTGCTCAAGTCGGTCTTCTTGCTGACCGGCAGGCCCGCGCCCTGTGCACCAGACTGCGGCTTGACGAACACGGCGGCAGACCAGGCCCCCAGCGTCAGCTGGCCGTTATCATAGGCGGCGCCGCTGGCGATGCTGTCGACAGCGCGATGCTTGCTGCTTAGCACCATACCGCTCAGATCGATAGGCTGATCGTTACCGTCACGGAAGTCGCCGATGCTCTGGCTCTGGTTGCTGGCGTTGATCATCACCACCAGACCGTCGATGGCCGGATCCAGATCCGTTCCGGCACTGACGCCATCATCCACCGTCATGACGATAAGGCCGGGCACCTGATCCGGGCCGGTATTGCGGAAGTCGACCCGCTTGATCACCTCGGCGCCACTGCCCAGACGCAGCAGACGGGAGGAGTTGCGCAGCTCCGCCAGCTCCTGATAGAAGCTCACCATCTGCGCCATCTCGGCCGAGCCCGGCTTGGCATGCTTGCCGAGCACCTGCTCGATCAGCGGATAGTTGTCGCCATCCTTGTCCTTGCGCGGCAACCCCTTGTCGAAGTTGTTGTCGCCCAGGGTGTAGTCGACCTTGTTGTACCAGTCGCCCGAGTCATAGCTGTCCCGCTCCATGGATTTGGAACGCAGCAGCTCGACACCGGCGTGGGTGAAGGGAATGCCCTGACCCAGCATGGCTGTCGCCAGCGAGACCCCCAGCATCCGCACCAGATCGGCTCCGGCAGGCGCCTTGTAGATCAGGTTGTCGAACAGGGTCTGGTTGTCGTGCTTGTCGACATAGTTCTGCACTTCCACCGGATCCTGGGCATAACCGGCGCTCTGGCCGTTGTAGTCGATCTCGGCGCCTTTCTTCGGTATGCCATCCTTGTCGGTCAGCACGAACTCCTTGAGGTTGCCCGCCATGCCGAGCCGCACCAGATCGGACTGGTGCAAGGCAGTTGCCAGCTCCACCTTGCTCATTTCGTTAGGATCGACGAAGGCACCGTTGCCAAAGCCCTGGGTCTTGCGAATGGTATCGCCGCCGTCGAACGGACTGCCGCCGCGCACTGCATCGCGCAAGCGGTCGGAGAAGGAGCCGATACCGGTACCGCCCAGATGCTTCTGGGTCGCCTGCACGAAGCGCTTGTCATCCTGCACTTCGCCGAAGTTCCACCCCTCGCCGTAGAAGTACATCTCGGGATTGACCTTCTTCACCGCGGCCAGCGCCTGCACCATCTGATTTTTCGGATGGTGGCCCATCAGGTCGAAGCGGAAGGCGTCGATCTTGTAGTCGCGCGCCCAGGTGACCAGGGAGTCATCCATCAGCTTGGCAAACATGGCGTGTTCCGGCGCCGTGTTGGAGCAGCAGGTGGAGTTCTCCACCGAGCCGGTCTCCGGATTGAGGCGCTGATAGTACCAGGGCACGATCTTGTCGAGCACCGACTTGGGGCCGAGCCCGGATTCGTTGGTATGGTTGTAGACCACATCCATCACCACGTTCATGCCGATGTTCTGCTTGATGGCCTTGACCATCTCGCGGAACTCCAGAATACGTTTGGTGCCCTCGGCGTTGGTGGCGTAGGAGCCTTCCGGCGTGGTGTAGTGGTAGGGGTCATAACCCCAGTTGAAGGAGTCGACGCCGCGCAGGTAACCGGAGAGCTCCTGCACCTGCGGATTATCCTTGCCGTCGCCCCCTTGCAGGTCGGCCAGCACATCTCCCACGGTCTGACCGCCACCACAGTAGCCGCCAAATCTGGATGTTTTCACATCCGGATTGACCTGACAGAGCTTGCTGAAGTCATCGCCGAGATTGGCCACCTTGGCCGGATCCTCGTTGACAGTGGCGATATCGAACACCGGCAGCAGGTGCAGGTGGCTGACGCCGCTTTTGGCCAGCGCTTTCAGATGGTTGACCGGTACAGAGTCGGGCTGGGTCAGACCGACAAACTTGCCGCGCTTCTCTTCATCGGTGGAGGCGTCGTTGCCGGTCAGGTCACGAATATGGGCCTCATAGATGGTGATGTCGGCGGGGTTCTGCTGGCTGTGTGGCGCCTTCAGGCTATCCCACCCCTCCGGTTTCAACGCTGGATCGTCGAGATCCACCACCTGACTGAACTCGGAGTTCATCGCGAGGCTCAAGGAGTAGGGATCGGTCACCTCATAGCGCTCAACCTTGCGGCTCAGCGGGTGGTAGACCTCCATGTCGTAACGGTAGAACTGGCCGATCAGCTCGCTGCCCCCCTCGTAACTCCAGCTGCCGCTGGCGCTGTCGAAAGTCATGGCCACCTCGCCACTCTTCTGGTGGCTGGCGTTGTAGAGGGCCAACTTGACCGACTTGGCGGTCGGCGCCCAGAGGCGGAAGGTCACCCGGTTACCCTCTACCACGGCGCCATAGCTCAGCTTGGTCGCCTCTGTCGCATAGAGCGCATCGAGGGCGCCGGCGCTCTGCACCAGGGTGGCTCCTTGCAGGATACCGTCGGCATCGGTGCCGATAGCCACCAGTTCCCCCTTGAGCAGGGGCTTGAGATCTTTACCGGCAGGCAGGGCGAAGGCGGCAGCATCCTTGAGATGCGGATATTTGGCCTGCTGCTCGGCAGTCAGACTGGTCGCGGTCAGTTTGATATAGGGGAAATCGAACACCCCTTCGGTATTGGCCTTGATGGTGCCCGAGCCGGTGTAATAGAGGCGAACATGGGGCTTGTCCTTGCCACCTTGCCAGATCAGGGTATTGCCATCAATCAGATGGGCACTGGCACCCGCCACCCCGAAGGCGGCGGCAAAGGCCTCGGCACGGCTGCCAAACAGATCTTTCTTGCCCGCGACGATGGCCACGGTGCGATCCGGATGCTCACTGAAGATCACCTTCATATCGCTGCCGGTCAGGTTGGCCAGATCGCCGTTGCGGGCGATAAAGTTGATGCACCCTTCCACATTTTTGAGCGGAACGACCCAGGCCGGACCAAAGCTGTCGACCGCAGCAGGAGTCTTGCTCTTGTCATCCCACCCGGTATTCAGGCCACTATCAGCCGTTGCCTTGCAGGCGTCGTTGTTCCAAAGATGCAGGCTGTGGCTGTCAAACGGTGCCTTGGCACCTTTGGCTGCCGACTGGGTATCCACCAGAGCGATGACAACCTGGTTTTTATCGGCTTCCAGCAACTCTTTCGGGGGATCCATCTTGGGTAGACGAGCGACAGGGCCATCAGAAGGTTCAGGCGTAGAGGGAGATGTGCTGTTGTCATTACAGCCAGACAAAAGCGCGAGCAGTGAGGCTGTTACCAGCGCCACTTTGGTCTTTTTCATATCCATATTTTTATAATTCCCGCTGTAGTTAGTCTCGATAGTCGAGCACCCGGTCATTGCCAGGCGGTGCCATATTAATCAGCGGTAATCGATTCAAATGTGAGCGGACGGGCAAAAAAAATCATCCAGTTTCAACAAGATAACGTTTTCAGACTGAAACTTCGATCCGGCTCACAGACCTCGCGGCCATTTGGCCTCATATCTGGGAAACGGCAGTCACGGGGTCAGAAAAGCAATGTCTGATCAAGTGGATAGACAAGGAGTAAGCAATGAAACGGATTGAAGAGCAGGCGAGACGACTCGATCAGGAGTATCAGGCGATCGGGCAGCTGTTCGACCAGTTTTGCCAGCAGGCTGGCACCCTGGCCGAGCAGTATCACTTCTTCAACTGGCCCGATTATGAAGACTCGCCCCCGCTGAGCCGCGCCTTCACCCTGCTGGGGGAACCCCGCGAACTGCGGCTGCGCTGTCAGCCCGGTGAGCGCTCCGCCCTCAATGGCCTGATCCAGGTGGTCTCGGAGGATGGCACCATAGATGCCAGCCTCGGGTTTCGCGCAGATGGTCAGCTGCTACTGGAGTCCGGCAAGCTGCTGGACAACCCGCCCGGACTACTGCTCAAGCTGCTGCTCGGCGCTGTGTGGCAACACAAGCCCCAGGATGAAATCACCGGGCAGCCGCACTGACATCAGAATGCCAACGGCACTGAAACCAAGAGGGCCAACGGCCCCCGTTATTTATCCTGTTCGCTGGCGATCTCGATGGTCACATGCACCAGCTCTTCATGGATCGCCAACCGTTCGCGGATCTGCTGCGCCGGTAGCGGATTAACCATCAGCAAAGAGAGCACGCAGGCATACTGCTGCTGCCCTACCCGCCAGACGTGCAGATCGCGAATATCAGTGCCCGGCAGTTCGGCGATGACCTCGCGGATCTCCGCCACCAGCGGGGT
Organism: Aeromonas sp. 82P; assembly: GCF_051919365.1. NCBI lineage: Bacteria > Pseudomonadati > Pseudomonadota > Gammaproteobacteria > Aeromonadales > Aeromonadaceae > Aeromonas > Aeromonas sp. 82P. Next base: position 899,150 of record NZ_JBQBEV010000001.1, on the reverse strand, counting down.
ATCCATCTCGGCATCCAGCAGCACCCGACCGGAGTCGCGCAACAGACCCCAGGCCCATACCGCGACCAGTCCGGCACCGACTATGCCCATCAGCGGGTCGAGCCAGTCAGCGCCCCAAAGCATGCCCCCCACCAGCGCCAGAATCGCCAGCACGGAAGTGGCCGCATCCGCCAGCACGTGGATATAGGCGGCGCGCAGGTTGAGATCCTGATGGCCGTGGTGATCGTCATGGTCATGATGATGAGCGTGGTCGTGATGCTCATGATGGTGGTCATGCCCATGGCCGTGGTGATGGTGGCCGTGATCATCCTTGAGCAGCCAGGCACAGGCGAGGTTTACCAGCAGCCCCACCAGCGCGATAGCGATCGCCTGTTGATAGTGTATCGGACTGGGATCGAGCAGCCGGAACACCGACTCGAACAGCATCAACCCAGCCACTCCCACCAGCAAGAGGGCGCTGGTGAAACCACCCAGCACCTCGATCTTCCAAGTGCCGAAGCTGAACCTGTGGTCACGGGCGAAATGGCGGGCGGCGCGATAGGCCAGCACCGAGAGACCGAGCGCCAGCGCGTGGGAGCTCATGTGCCAGCCATCGGCCAGCAGCGCCATGGAGTTGTAAAACCAGCCGCCGCCGATCTCCGCCACCATCATGATGACGGTCAACAATACGGCCCAGCGGGTCTTCTGTTCGGCCAGCGGATTGCCCTCGTGGATGACGGGTTGATGGCAGTGGGATTGAGCAAGGGATGACATGGATTTCTCCTGAGAGCGATGATGCAATATACTATACCCCAGTATAGTTTTATTGATCGAGAGGATCCGTCATGTCCCACACCATTCACGACAAAAAGAAGCTGCTGGCACGGGTGCGCCGCATCAAGGGACAGGCCGGTGCGCTGGAGAGTGCACTGGAGCAGGAGAGCGACTGCACCGCTATCTTGCAGCAGATCGCCGCCATCCGCGGCGCCGTCAACGGCTTGATGCTGGAGGTGCTGGAGGGACATATGCGCGAGCATCTCGGCGCCCCCGATGCCACCCCGGCCGAGCGATTGGAGGATCTGGATCAGGTGGTCAGCGTCCTGAGATCCTATTTGAAGTAAGCAGGATGGCGGCACCATCCCTTCAGGCTCGACCAGCGTCGGGCTTGAGCCACCGCCAGCTTTGCGCCATGATGTCCAGCCCGGCTGACCGCCGGTTTTACTGGACAGTCAATTTCAAGGATCCCCCATGTTTGAACACGTCGATGCCTACGCTGGCGACCCCATCCTGACGCTAGTCGAGACCTTCCACAAAGACACCCGCGAGCAGAAGGTGAACCTGGGGATCGGCCTCTATTACGACGAGCAGGGGCGTATTCCGCTGCTGCCGTCGGTGCAGCAAGCCGAAGCCCAGCGCGCCGCCACCCCGGCCCCGCGCCCCTACCAGCCGATGGAAGGCGCCGCCAACTACCGCACCGCAGTGCAACACCTGCTGTTTGGTGCCGACCATGAAGCGGTCAAGGCGGGACGTATCGCCACCATCCAGACCATCGGCGGCTCCGGCGCGCTGAAGATCGGGGCAGATCTGCTCAAGCGCTACTTCCCGACCTCCGAGGTATGGGTCAGCAATCCCACCTGGGACAACCACAAAGCGATGTTCGAGGGAGCCGGCATCAAGGTGCACGACTACCCCTACTACGATGCGGCCACCGGCGGCGTGCAGTTTGATGCGATGATCGACTGCCTGAGCAGCCTGCCGGCCAAGAGCATCGTGCTGCTGCACCCCTGCTGCCACAACCCGACCGGGGTGGATCTCTCCCGCGCCCAGTGGGATCGGGTGATCGCGCTGGTGGTCGAGAAGAACCTGATCCCCTTTATGGACATCGCCTATCAGGGCTTCGGCGACGGGCTGGAAGAGGATGCCTACGCCATCCGCGCCATGGTGGCCGCCGGCGTCAGCTTCTTCGTCAGCAACTCGTTTTCCAAGAACCTCTCCTTCTACGGCGAGCGCTGCGGCGGCCTGTCGGTGATCTGCAAGGATGCCGAAGAGGCGAGCCGGGTACTGGGTCAGATGAAGGCCACCGTGCGTCGCAACTACTCAAGCCCGCCCACTCACGGTGGCCAGATCACTGCGGCTGTGATGAGCCAGCCGGAGCTGCACGCTATGTGGGTCGATGAAGTGACCGAGATGCGCACCCGCATCAAGGACATGCGCCAGAAGTTGTTCGAGGTGCTGAGCGCCAAGGTGCCGGACCGCGATTTCAGCTACTTCATCAACCAGCGCGGCATGTTCAGCTACACCGGCTTCACCCCGGAGCAGGTGGACAGACTGCGCGAGGAGTTCGCCGTCTATCTGGTGCGATCCGGTCGCATGTGCGTGGCGGGCCTCAACAGCCGCAACGTCGACTATGTGGCTGACGCCATGGCGGCGGTGCTCAAGGGCTAATCCGCATCAGCCCCGCTTTGGCGGGGCTTTTTTGTCTGTTGCGTTCGCAGTCACCTCTTGAGGAGTCTGCTCACCCTCCCCCTGCTGTGAGAGAATGCCAGCAGGTCACGCTGAATCTCCCTGATTCCAAGCCTGTTTATCTTCATCAATTTCAGGAGCCACTATGGATCTGATCGCTCTCTCTCGGCTGGGAGGTCGCCATCTGGTCACCCTGCACCTGCTGCTCGACAACCAGAGCGTCACCCGCACCGCCGAGCGGCTCTGCACCACGCCTTCCACCGTCAGCAAGACCCTCAACCAGCTGCGGGATCTGCTGGGGGATCAACTGCTCTACCGCCAGGGCAACCAGCTGCTGCTCACCCCCATGGCCGAGCGACTGGCGCCCACCCTGCACCGGCTGTTGGGGGAGCTGAACGGCCTCACTCGCCAGAACGCCTTCAACCCGCAGCAGTGGCAGGGCACATTGCGGCTGGGATTGCGCGAGAGCGTGATGACCTGGCCGGTGGGCCCCATTCTGGGTCAGCTGATGAAAGAGGTGCCGGGCATGGTGCCGGAGATCTGGAACAAAGATGAGCAGGGGCTGGAGGCGCTGGCAGCGGGCAAACTCGACTTCGTGATCCTGCCCCATGACCAGAGCCAGCCGTTGCCGCGCCAGCCCGGGCTGGTATGGGAGACCCTGCGGGAAGAGAAACTGGTCTGCCTGCTGCGCAAAGACCACCCCGCGCTGGCCAAGCCCTGGGATCTCGATGCCTACCTGAGCTGGCGCCATATCGCCATCCGGGATCAGGAGCTGGCTAACCCCTTCTTCGAGCAGAGCCTGGCCCAGCAGCAGGTGCGTCGTCAGATTGGCGCCACCCTGCCCGATTTTGCCAGCGCGGCGGCCCTGCTGCCCCAGACTGATCTGATCCTCACCGCCATCGGTGGCTGGGCGGCCTGCATGGCCAGTCAGCCGGATCTGGTGATGCGTCCAGCACCGTTCGATTACGGCAAGGTGAGTCACAGTCTGGTCTGGTATGGCCCGGCCGGTGATGGCTCGGCCCGTCACTGGTTCCGCCAGCGGATCCTGCAACTGGGTCGTGAATTGATTGAGCCCTGAACCGGACGACAACGAGCAGAGATTGATGTTTCACCGCGGCGAAACATCAACAGCAAGTAGGGACTAGGGACGTTTGGTATAGATGGGGCTGGGGAAGGAGGCGACGTTGCTGCCCAGATCCGTGATGCGGGCAGCCCCCTGCTTTTTCACCTGATCGATGCGCAGCACCTGATGCATGGGAATAAGGGTCTGGCGCACATCGGCAAATTCGCTCTTGAGCTTCTCGTGACTGGGATCGACGATAAGTGCCGTATGGTTGTCCCAGACAAAGTCGGCAATCTCGATAAAGCCGAACAGCTGGCCCTGATTGACTTCGCGCACATAGACTTCGTAGCGCTCGCTGTGGCAAATAAACTGAACCCGATATAACGCCTTGCTTTCACTCATGATTATCTGTCATTGAGGGGTAAGAAGATGGCCATTATTCTAGCCGCCGTTCTCGCCCCCTCCAATAGACAGAAATCACAGTTGCGGCCTTTCCATGCCGCACCTCACGCCATAACGGTCACCGGATGACGCAGCCACTCAGCCCATCAAGGCAGGCAGTGAGACCGGCCCCAATCCCGCTGCACGCAAACGACTGGTCAGCTGTTCCAGCTCGGTTTGGCTAGCCTCTGGCCATTGCGCAGCCTCACCCCGTACCCCATGGTGGCGAAAGCCGTTGATGCGAATGGGCACAGGCCCAAGCTGCTGCAAGAAGGCGGCGAGATCCGCGTCCAGCTCACCACTCGCATCCAGAAAATCGCTCTTGCCCGGCACATGGAGCAGCCGCAGTTCGGTCAGCTTGCCGTGGCGTGCCAGCAGTTGCAGCGATCCCAGCACCCGCTCGCGACCATAGCCGGTCAGGGAGTGATGCACCGAGTCACGCCACCCCTTGAGATCGAGCATGGCGCCGTCGAGCACCGGCAGCAGCCGCTGCCAGCCGGTTTCGGCCAGCAAGCCGTTGCTGTCGAGCAGGCAAGTGAGATGGGCCAGATCCGGCGCGACCTTGATGGCGGTAAAGAGCGCAACCACAAAGGGGAGCCGGGTGGTCGCCTCGCCGCCGGAGACGGTAATCCCGCTCAGCAGTGGGCCGTAGCGGCGCAGCAGGGCCAACACATCGTCCACCGTCATGGTTGTGGTCTTGGGATTGGCACTGCGCGGGCAGACATCCAGACAGGCGTCGCAATCGGTGCAGAGCGTTGCCTGCCAATGAACCTTGCCTTCGCTCAAGGTCAGGGCGCCGCTTGGGCAGACCGCAAGGCAGTCACCGCAATCGTCGCACAGCCCTATGGTGTGCGGGTTGTGGCAGCCGGGGCAGCGAAAGTTGCACCCTTGCAGAAACAGCACCAGCCGGTTGCCCGGCCCATCGACACAGGAGAACGGCAGCACCCTGCTTACCAGGGCGCTGCGTGTTGGCAAAACATCAGCCATCGGTGCGAACTCAATACTCGCCGATAGTCGATTCGTGGGCGACCACTCGCGGTGCCCGCTGACGAATGGCGGTCACTTCACTCGCCTCGGCACCGAGACAGGTGGTCTGCAAGCGCGACCCCTCCTCTGCGAAGCGGGCCACGTCGCTCTTGCGGATCATGTAGCCGGTCACCCGTACCAGATCGCTGTCGGCCACGTTGGCGGTGAACTCGCGCATACCGATGGCGAGCGCCCCTTTGCAGAGCTGCAACAGCGCCTGCGGGTTCTGGCGGATGGTGGGATCCAGCGTCAGGATCTCGCTGATCCCCGAATGGTAATAAGTGTGGTGCGGTGCCAGTGCCAGCACATGGCTGGCCGGATCCGGCTCATGCCCGTAGGGAATGCGCACCCCGGGGGTAACAGCCACATCGATGCTGAGGCCACCTTGCGAATGCAACAAAGCGCGGCCACCCCAGGCATGGGTCTGCGGGGTCGTGGTCACATAGGCGGAGAGCTGGGCCGAGATGCGATAGCCAAGCTGGTTCGCCTCCTCGCCATGGCCATAGCGATCCGGCAGATTCTCTTTATCCATCAAGATATTGACCGCTTCCGCCATGCCGTAGATGCCGAACATGGGGACAAAGCGATCCTCATCCAGCAGCCCCTCTTTCACCAGGAAGCTGTCGAAGAAACCAGACTCATCGTGGAGGAAGGAGGCCCGCGCTTCGATCAGCTGAGAGGCCAGACGGCAGTAGTGGGGCAGCAGGCAACCGAGGAAATCATCGATCCCCTGACACTGCTCGGCGACCCGCTTGAGGGAGATGCGCACCAGGGTATTGGCGCCACCGGCCTGCGGCAGGGCGTTGTAGCAGCTGACGATGCCAAAACCACGCTGGTCAAAGGTATCGCGATGGATCGGGTAGTTGGCAATGTGCGGCTTGCTGCACTCGGCGATGTTCTTCACCGCCTGCAGCAGCAGGCTGTCCGGGGTCTGCTCCGGATCGTGGAAAAAGGTGAGGTTCGGCGCCACCTGCTTGAGCTCGTTGTCGATGCGCAGGATCAGGCGGCAGATGCGGTTGTCATCCGGCCCGATGTTGACGTGCATGAAGGCGTCCGGCAGCACCCTGTCCAGATAGACCCAGAACCCCTTCAGCTTGCGATAGAGGGTCTCGTCATCCAGTTTGCCGACAAACGGCAGCAGCAGATGGTCGAGCCGACCCAGCCAGACCGGCATGCCGGTGACGGAGGGGACATGGTGATACAGGATGCGCAGGGCGTTGAGCGCCTCGTCGAAATCCTGCGGCGCCGCCAACTCCAGCCAGGCAGAGCCCTGAGTCAGGAATTTTTCATAGTCCGGCAGCACATAACGCGGCTTGTAGGGGGCGTGCCCTTCGAACATGTCGCAGATAAATCCCTGCTCCATCGCCTCGGCGACTGCGGCAGGCAGGTCGGGGTAGGGCAACGCATTCTCGGCGGCCAGCGCCAGTGCGTGGCTCTTCTGGGCGGCGGAGAGATGGGGATCGCGCACGATACGCTGACAGGTTTCGATCAAAGACATGGGACACTCCTTCACGGACAGAGCCCATATCCTCACCATTTGCAGGCTTTTTTTGAAGTGACATTCATGACATGACGGATGTCGAATAATGACATCCATTACACAAGATCACGGCTTGCGCTTCACCAAGGCAAGAGCTCGGCTATGCCTCCCAGCCAGCGCAGCAGAAAGAAGCCCCCCATTCCACCCACCACCACAACCAGAGTCGGCAGCCGCAACAGGGTCAAGAGCATTACCCACAGGGTGGCAGTCAGGTAGTCAGGATCCCAGTCAAGACCTATCCCCGGCTCGTAGCTAAAGACGATGGGCAACCAGATTGCAGTCAGCACCGACTGGGCCGAGAAGCCGAGAAACGCCCCCATCTCGGCACCCGGCTGATATCGGGTCAACCGAGAAAAGAAGGCGAAGCGGTTGAAAAAGGTGATCAGGGCCAGCAGGCCAATCATCAGCCAGCTCACGCTACCTCCTCATCCGGTGCAACACATAGCCCACCACCATGCCAGCCAGAGCCGAGACGATGATGTGGATCTCCGCCAGCAGCGGCTTGGTAAGCAACGCTGTGCCGCCGCTCACCAGAGTGGCCGCAACCATGGGCAAGTTTTTCATGGCGGGAATGGTCATGGCGATGAAGGTGGCCGCGATAGCAAAATCCAGCCCCATGCTGTCCAGTCCATCGATGTACTGGCCGGCCGCGATGCCGAGCAGGGTCGCCAGATTCCAGAACAGATAGAAGACGAATCCCGCGATGAGCGCGTAGGCCGGATCAAAGTGGCCGCTGCGCTCCCGGTCTTTCAGCGCCACAGCGAACATCTCATCTGTCAGGAAAAAAGCAAGGCTGGCCCGCCAGCGCAGGGAGAGCGGCAATACGTCACGGCGGAAGGTGAAGCCGTATAGCAGATGCTGGGAAGTGATCACCATGGTGGAGCCCATGATGGGCAGCAGGGGCGTGCCCGCCCCGAACAGGGTCGTGGCCGAGAGCTGGGCGGCTCCGGCGTAGACCAGCAACGACATCAGCTGAGCCTGAAGCGGACTCAGCCCTGCCTGCAACGCCAAAGCGCCACACAGGATCCCCCAGGGGATCACCGAAATGGAGAGCGGGAGCATATCCAGTGTGGCACGCCACCAGAGCATCCCCGTTCGCTCGGGCACGCTCGTTACTGACATCATGTGATCTTCCTTGTCACAGCCAAAGCGAGCCGAAAAAACTAGCACGGGACAGCAAGCGCTGTCACGTCATCACTGGCGGGAAATAAAACGCCCGCGGAGTCGCGGGCGTGCACAAGGGGATCAGGGCTCGATGACGATGGGCGTACCCGGATCAATCGCGTCCCACACTTCATCCAGCTCGTGGTTGAGCATGGCGATGCAGCCATTGGTCCAGTTGGAAGGCTGAACCCTGCGGTTGCCAATGCTGTTGCGCTGGCCGTGGATCATGATCATACCACCCGGGCGAACACCCAGCTCATTGGCGCGCTTGATGTCATCCAGGTTCGGATAGTTGATATGGATGGCTTTGTAGTAGCCGGAATTGGTCTTCTTGTAGTCGAGGGTGTAGCGCCCTTCCGGCGTACGCTGATCCCCTTCCTGCTGCTTGTGCCCCTTGGGCGCCGGGCCCAGAGCAATCCAGTAGCGCTTCAGTTCCTTGCCATCCTTCATCAGGGTCAGGCTATAGGTCGACTTCTTGACCACCACCAAATCGGCTTTTTCGGTAAAGGCAAAACTCAATGCGGGCCAAAGCCCCAACAAACACAGTAATACGGCTCTCATTCCATCCCTCGACAAGCCTCTGGTGCGGGCTTTTCTTGTTACCAGATCATCTGAACGATGCCCGCCGAGCGGCGAGCGAGCGCCATGATATTGGATCGCCATCAATACTCAATATGCCCGGCAAAACATATCTTGTCGCAGCCAGGCCATCTTCCTTGAACGCTGTCATTTGGCATTAGTAATTAACAGTTAAAACAACAAGATACAAAAATTATCGCGCTGGCACCCGGGGCAATGATCGGCGAAGATAACACTCCACTCCCCGACAGGATCATGCCATGCGCTCTTCGTGCCGCCTCGCCACCCTGCTGTTCTCGCCACTTCTGCTCTGGCTGCCTGCCAGTGTCGCCGCCGATGCGCTCTGGCTGCGCGAGCCCGTCCTCTCCCCCGATGGAAAGCAGCTTGCCTTCACCTGGCAGGGGCGCATTTTTGTCGCCAGTGCCGAGGGTGGCCCCGCTACGGCGCTCACCGGCAGCGACTACCTGAGCCAGCGGCCAATCTGGTCGCCGGATGGCAAACAGCTCGCCTTTGCCGCCAATCTCTACGGCAACGAGGATGTGTTCGTGGTACCCGCCAACGGCGGCGAGATGGTGCGCCTCACTCGCGATTCGCGCACCGATCTGCCGCAAGCCTTCAGCACCGATGGCAAACGGCTGTTGCTGAGCAGCCAGCGCCTGGGCGCGCCCGATGCCGACCATTTTGTCGCGGAAGGCTACCAATGGGGCGAGCTCTACTGGACCCCGATCACCGGCGGCACCTTGCAGGCCGATCTGCCGCTGCCTGCGACCCTCGCCCGCCCCCACGGGGAGCGGCTCGTCTACCAGATGCCCGCGGCGGATCAACCCTTTCGCAAGCATCAGCACTCGTTCGCGGTGCCCCGTCTCTGGCTGTTTGATAGCAAGCAGCACAAGCAGCTGACCGAAGATCGGGTGGCGGCCACCGATCCGGTCTGGAGCGACAAGGGAGATACCCTCTTTTACCTGAGCGAGCGCAGTGGTGATTTCAACGTCTGGCGCCGGGATCTCGCCAGCGGCAAGGAGCAACAGCTGACCCACTATCAGGGCCATCCGGTGCGGGGGCTCAGCGCCTCTCGCAGTGGCGATCTGGTCTGGTCATGGCTGGGTGAACTCTATCGCCTCGATGCCGGTAGCAGCGAGCCACGCAAGCTGACCCTCACCCCGCAAGTGGCGAGCACGCCGGATGAGGCGAGCGAGACCCTGACCCTGGCAGATGAAGCGCTGGTCAGCGAAGAGGCGGATGAGCTGATCCTGGTGAGCGAGGGCAACCTGTTTGCCGTCGACCCCGAGCGGGAGCGGGTGCGCCAGCTGACCCGAGATCCGAGCGAGCAATCCAGCCCCCTCTTCGCCGAGCAGGGCAGCGCCCTCATCTATCTGTCGGAGCAGCAGGGGCACGCCGCCCTCTATCGCCTGCGCAAGGGTGATCCGGATCTGCTGTTCAGCGATCCCGGCACTCTGACCGAGAGCCTGCTGCTGGCCATTCCCGACAAGGGGATCAGCCGTCCGGTGCTCTCCCCCGACGGCAAGCAGCTCGCCTTCGTGGTGGATGGCCAGGCCATCCACCTGCTGGATCTGGCGAGCAACAAGCAGCGGGAGCTGGTGCCTGCCAGCTTCAACCCGTCGCGCCACGAGGTGCATCTCGCCTTTGCCCCCGACTCCCGCCATCTGGCGCTCACTTTCCGCCCCGATGCGGCAGAGCAGGAGATCGCGGTGATCGATACGGCCAATCCCAAGGCCAAACCGGTCAATGTCAGCCTCAACGGCTATCAGGATGGGCAACCGGGCTGGAGTCAGGATGGCGCCATCCTCTACTGGCAATCGACCCGGTTTGGCGCACTGGGGCCCGATGGCGAGCCCCTCGTCACCAACCTGCTCGGCATTTACAGCAGCCGCGCCGCCAGAGCCGATGCGATTGCCGAGCTGGAGCCGCCGAAAGGGGGATACGGCTTTGAGAGCGATCGTCTCAACCATCGCGAAGCGCTGCTGCTGCAACCCACCGGTACCCTGCTCGCCAGCCGCATCATCGGCGACCAAGTGATCTATCTGGTGGAGGAGATGGGGGTCAACAGCGAGAGCGAGATCAAGGGCTACAGCCAGGATCTGCGCAAGGGCAAAACCAGCGAACTGTTTGGCGAGCAGCCCGGCCCAGCGCTGGCAAGCCTCAACCAGCAGGGCACCCTGGCTACCCTGGTGCGGGATGGGGAGATCACCCGGATCCACCTCGACTCCGGCGAAGCCACCAGCGCCCCCTTCGCCTTGCAACCCACCAACCGCTGGCAGGCACGCATGACTGCCGCCTTCGATCAGATCGCCCGGCTCACCCGGGACGAGTTCTATCTGGACGACATGAACGGGGTGAACTGGGATAGCTATGTCGCCGCTTACCGCCGCCTGCTGCCGGGCATCGGCAACCCGCGGGACTTTGGCAACCTGTTGGCGGAGCTGGCTGGCGAGCTCAATGTCTCCCACACCTGGGGCAGCGGCCCCGCCCCCTTCCCGCGCATGGCGGACGAGACCGCCAGCCTGGGTGGCTACTGGCAGGATGGCGAGCAAGGGGTCGAGCTCACCGCCCTGCTCTCTGGCGGCCCGCTGGATCAGGAGAGCGATATCGCCCCGGGCGCCCGCCTGCTCGCCATCAACGGCGTCCCGATTGCCAATCTGGCCGAGCTGGATCAAGCCCTCAACCATCAGGCCGGTGCCCGGCTTGCCCTCACCTTCCAGCAGGAGGGCAACAAGCAAACTGACGAGGTGGTGCTTACCGCCATCGACAAGCAGCAGGAGTACCAGCTGCAACAGGATCGCTGGATTGAGAAACGGCGGGAGCTGGTGGCCAGCCTGAGCGGAGGACGGGTCGGCTACGTCTATCTGCCGGCAATGAATAGCGAGGTCTACGATGTAGTGGTGGCGGATGCCCTCGGCAGACAGCGCAATCGCGATGCGCTGATCGTCGATGTCCGCTTCAACAGCGGTGGCTATCTCGCCAATACCCTGGTGGAGTTTCTGACCGGCAGCGGCAGCGCCAAGGGGATGGCCAGCAGCTGGCCCCGTCAGGGCAAGGGGGAAACCGATGCCGCCACTCGCCAGTGGACCAAGCCCTCGGTGGTACTGGTCAACGCTGGCAGCTACTCGGAAGGCTCCGCCTTCCCCGAGTACTACCGCACCCTCAAGGTCGGCCCCATCGTCGGCGATCCGGTGCCCGGCACCGGCACCATGGTCTACAGCCACGACTCCAGGCTGATCCCGGGGCTCTCCTACGGCATTCCGACCCTGGGACTGCGCAAACCGGACGGCACCTTCTATGAGAATCAGGAGCTGATCCCGGATCTGCAGGTGCCCCTCACTCCCGCCGACATGGTGGCCGGGCGCGACCCGCAGCTGGAGGCGGCGGTACAAGCCGCCCTCAAGCAGTTGCCAGCCAGCGCCAAATAACGGCGCCCATCGAGCTCAACGAAAGCGAAACAGCTCGCGATGCAGATGCCCGTCCGGCAACAGCCGGGTCAGGGCATCTGCCATCCCCTCCGGCCCGCAAAACCACACCTTCTCGGGCGCATCATGCGCGATGCGGATCAGATCCAGCCGCCCGGCTGTCTTGTCCAGATGCAGCTGATAGCGCACGCCGGTGCGATGACAGAGCTCGGCCAACCGTCGGTGGTAGACAGCTCCCGCCAGATCCGGCGCGCACTGGATCAGGGTGATCCCCTCGCCGCGCTCCCCGCGGGCAGCCAGCCCCTCCAGCCAGGCGACGAACGGCGTGATGCCGATCCCGGCCCCCAGCCAGAGGGCTAGGCCTCCCCCTTGCGGGGCGACAAAGGCGCCATAGGGCCCGGTCACCACCACCCCATCCCCGACGCGCGCCTCTGCCACCAGCTGACGGGTATGATCCCCGAGCGCCCGCACCGCGATCACCAGCTGGCGCCGATCCGCTGACACCCGCACCAGGGTAAAGGGATGCGGCCCCTCCTTGGCATCAAATTCGAAGAAGGCAAACTGACCCGGGCGGTAATGGGCGAGCGGCCGCTCCAGCTGCATGGCCAGCTCACAGGTCTGATCCGCCAGCGCCCGCACCGCAACGACCCGGCCGGGATGGCGATCCCGCGCCCCCACTTGCCCCAACAGAGAGTAGAGGGCCCCGATAGCACCGATCCCGCCGCTCAACCAGACCGCTACCCCAACAGGGGTCATGGCCCCTACCTGAGGCAACAGGCAGAGCCCGTGCCCCCACCCCGCCAGATAGATGAGCGGCGCCAGCCGGTGGATCAGCCGAAAACGGCCATAACTCACCAGCGCCAGCAAGCTCACTACCACCAACGCGATCAGTAGATAGAAACTCCACTCACCCAGGGTATTGCCAAGGGCATGGAGCGAGATGCCATTACCTGCACCAGCTCCAGCTGCACTGGCCCCACGCCGGGCGGGACGACTCAGCCAACCCGCCGAGACTGCCCACTTGGGCACCTCCACCACCAGCCAATGCGCAGTGAGCGCCAATGCACCGCCGATGGCCGTCTGACGGTGCAATCGCAACATCCGGTCCAGACCGCCACACCATACTTCCAACTGCGGCAAGCGCAACGCCAGCAACAGCGAAATCGCCATATAGGCCATCCCCAGCAGGCCGGTCAGTAACAACATCTCATGGCGCCAGGGCCACACCCCGTTGGCATCCCCCGCATAACCGAGCCACCAGACTCCGACCGCCAGCAGTGGCAACAGCCACCACATCCATTTGTTCGTCATAACATGCTCCCTGGTTCCATCGCGGCAGGGCCTCATCTCCCTGCTGATGGCACCATTGCACACCCGTCCGGTCACAAGACTTTGCCAGAGGGGGAAGCTTCTGTGGCAATGTGTGACAAACGGAAACAAAAGAGGGGCCGACCGGCCCCTTATGATTACGGCGATTTTGAGGCCGTTCGCTTGCCCACCAACCGGTGCAGCAGCCTGTTGTATTTTGCCCAAGAGTGGATCAGCAGGAAGATGCCGAACAGCAGGGCCAGAAACAGTTGTCCCACTTCGATGGCATCCAGCGAGCCGATAAAGCTTTCATCCTCCTCCGCCTCCAGATAGTTGAGCCAGGGTTGCAGGGCCAGAAAAATCCAGCCGACCCAGGTCACCAGCAGGATCAGCAGATCCCGCAGCCGATACTTCCAGCTGCGCCGGGTACCGTTGCTGATAATCATCTCGTTCGCCAACTTATGTTTTGTCACGGAACGCCTCCCCCCTGTCAGGACTCTCCCACACCGCCAGCTGGCCACGGCGACGCAGGATCGCCTTGGGCACCGCCGCCACCACGGTCACCAGATTGAGCAGCCAGTAGATGAGCGGATACCAGACGCACCAGATAAAGCTGCGGGCCATGCTCTTGTCGTAGTGGTTGTCGATAAAGATGCTGACCCCGAACTGCACCAGGCAAATAGCGGTCATCATCACCCCGGTCCACTGGAACAGATGACCCACCGCCAGTCCGCTCACGTCAGGCTCAATCAGCCAGATCAGTGCCAGCAGCAACATGCTGTAGCACCAGGCCACGCTGGAGAGATACTCCAACAGCAGCAACCAGAAGCGGCGGTTGCGCCAGCGCATCGCCTGCAACCCGTAGCGCAGAAACACCTCGGCGCCCCCCTGCGCCCAGCGCAGCCGCTGCTTGTAGAGACCGCGTACCGTCTCCGGCATCAGCACCCAGCAGAGCGCCTGCGGTTGGTAGTGAATGAGCCAGCCGGCCAGCTGCAGCTTCCAACTGATGTCGATGTCCTCGGTCACCATGTCATTGCTCCAGCCGCCGACCGCCTCGACCGCCTGCTTGCGAAAGGCCACCACCACTCCGGAGACGGTGAAGACGGTACCGTAGATACGCTGAGCCCGCTTGATGAGGCCGATGATGGAGCTGAACTCGCCGGTCTGGATCTTGCCGATGATGGTGGAGCGGGTGCGTACCCGCGGATTGCCGGTGACCGCCCCGACCCTCGGGCTCTCGATGAAGTGCTTCACCATCCAGCGCACCGCGTCATAGTCCAGCACCGCATCGCCGTCGATACCAACCAGGATCTCCCCGCTGGCCACGGTCAACCCGTTGTTGAGCGCCATCGCCTTGCCCTGATTGTGCTGGTGGAGCACGGTCAGGCGCGGATCCTGCTGCGCCAGCCGATCCAGCCGCGCACCTGTGTCATCCTTGCTGCCGTCGTTGATGGCCAGCACCTCGAAATCGGGATAGCGCTGGCGCAGCAGGTGGCCGATGGTCTCCTCGACATTGGCCCCCTCGTTGTAGCAAGGCACCATCAAGGTCACTTTGGGGTAATAGGGGAGCTCCAGCCCCCGCTTGGCCAGCGCGATATCCCGCCGCTCCCACTGGAAGTAGTAATAGAGACCGCCACAGACCCACACCATGGCCATCAGACTGGGATAGGCCAACGTAAAGATGGCTATCCCTTCCAGAAGCGCCTTCACCGCATCGCCTCCCCGTGGGTGGCCGCAGCGCCGCTGACAGCAACCGGCGTCACCGGCAGCTGGGCCGGCTGAGGCTGGGTCTGCACCGAGAAGACCGGTTTGAGCACCGCCGGATCCGGCTGGTTGTTGTGAAAATCGTCCGGGTAGTAGCCAAAGTTGGTCACCCCCTTGCGCTGGATGATCTGCATCCAGCGCGCCAGCTCGGCATCGGGGACGGGCTGATCGGTACGCCAGTTGCGGCTCTGCAGCTCGAACACCAGCCGTTTGGCCGGCACCTGTGCCAGTGAATCTTCCGCCAGCCTGGCCAGCCACTCATCGGGGTTTTCTGCCTGCTCCATATAGGGCATCGCCATTACAGCGGTGTAGTCATAGGCCTTGGCAAACGCCGCCATGCTCTGGGCAAACCACTGCTGGGATTGCGGCTCGGTCACCAGCGCCGCATAGATGTTGCGGGCAGTCTTGAGGCCGTCGGCTCCCCCCTGCCGGTAACGAGCGGCGGCATCGCGCAGCGCCATGGTGAAATCGATCAGTAGATCGGTCTTCTGCTCCCCTTGCGCCTGCAGCGCATCCGGGGTGCGAGCCAGCGGCATCGGCCCCTCGTAGTCGCTGAGGAAGGCGTCGTCATGGAACAGCAGGCCATCGAACTTGGTGTAAAAACCGAGATCCTCGTAGATATCCAAAAGGATTTGACGGCTGGCAGGATCCCAGGGCGAAAGGCGCAGATACTGCCCCTTGGCCGAAGTGCCGGTACGGCTGTCGGTAACATAGACATGGTTCGGCCCCATGTCGTAGGCCATCACCGGCATCCAGGCGAACACCTTGACCCCGGCCCGGGTCTTGAGCTGCCAGGCCACCCGATTGAAGAGATCCGCCTTGACCGGCATATGGCGGTTGGGGAAATAGAGCGCCTCTGCTACCCCGTCGCCGTTGTCATCGGCATAGGCCTGCAGATAGACGGTGGTGATGCCGTAACCCTTGATCCGGTCCAGCAGCATGTCGATGTTCTTGTTCATCTGCTGCGGATCCTTGTCGTAGACATAGTCCAGATCCACGTGCACCAAGCGCTCCACCTGCCGCTCCCAGGTGTTGCCCCCCATGATCTCGTCCAGAGTTTCGAGGCTGGTGTCCTCCTCCAGCAGATAGCGGCGCACCGTGCTGCCCGAGTCACTCAGCTTGTTGAGCCCTTCCGCCAGGGTGAAGGTGTAGGGCATCCCCGCCGCACGGGCCAGATCCAGCGCAGTCTGGTTGAAGGCGCCGTAGGGCCAGACCAGGATCCGTGGTGCCCGACCGGTCTGTTCCCTGAGCTGACTGGCCGATGCGTCGAAGTCGGCTTTTATCCGGGCCCGATAGTCAGCCATGCTCTCGTAGCCATTCTGGCTCCAGCCTGCGGTGGTAACCGCCGGTTGCACGTTGCCCTGCGGGTTGGCGAGCAGCCCGTAGTGGGAGGTAAAAGTGTGGGAGGCCAGCTCCACCAGTCCGGAATCCTGCATCTCGCGGATCTGCGGCCAGCCGACGAAGTAGCTGCGCGGCAGTTTGTCATTGCCGTACGGGACCATCTTGTCATCGGCCACATCCAGCCAGCTGCCCACCAGCGCAAAGACCGCCGGATAGTTGTAGAGCTTGAGCAGCGGATAGACCAGCCGGTAGAAGCTCTCGTAGCCGTCATCGAAGCTGAGCAGGATCGCCTTCTCCGGCAGCGGTGCCTTGCCCGCTTTGGCATCCAGGATCTGCTGGAAGCTGACCGGGTGATAGCCCTGCTGTTTGATCCAGTTGAAGTGGCGGATCAGAGTGTCGCGCCGGATGGTCTGGGGATAGAGCTTGAGGTTGGGGGTCAATTTCAGATCGACGATATCGTGGTAGCAGAGCACCACGTAGTCATCGGGTTGCCGGGCCGCCTGCGTCAGCGAAGGCAGCAGTGCAAGCAGCAAAACGAAAGGAGCAAGCCAGCGTTTCATCACATGAAACTCCATTGCAGATTGGCGAAGATGAAATTTCCGAACTCGGGGTTGCCGTCATAGATGGCCTGACGGCGGCCCAGGCCATAGCCCAGGCTGAGAGCGGGAGAGAGGATCCAGTCATGGCGATAGCTGAGCTGCCACCCCTGATCGCTGCCATAGCCCTGCTGCCAGTAGTGATTGCCACTCATGGTCAGGCTCTGCAGCAAAGAGCGACGCCCGTCCAGCGGCAGTCGATAGCGCCCCGCCAGCTCCAGCTCCAGATTGCGATCCTGCAGGGGGTTGAAGTAGTCGACCTCCACCGCCTCGTTGCGTGAGGTGGCGCCGCGCAAGGTGGTATCAAACCACCAGCGATCCCGGCGCCAGAGATCCTGACGCAGCCAGCCGGAGGCGGTCAGCCGCCGGTTCCCATCGCTGATATCCATCCGCTCCAGCCGCAGTGCCCCCTCGCGGGTTTCATCCTGACGCCAGCCCAGATCGAGCTGGTATTGATCGGCGTAGTTGCCACGCGCCAATGCCCGCAGCGGGGTATCGGCACTGTTGAGGTTGATGGCCGTGCCCAGCGTCCAGTGATCATCCAGCCGCCAGTCGAGGCGACTCCACAGATAGCCTTTGTGGTTGAGCTCGCTCCCCGTCCCCCCCTCCAGCGTCAGCTGCAGCGGGTAGAAAGAAAGCTCGGCCCCCAGCCCGGTATAGGCGGCGCGTTCGGGCTGCTGGTCGAACTCGCCAAAGCTGCCCTGACGACGGACAAACAGCCGATCACCGCCATCGCTGCGAGCGCTGTAGAGGCGGCTGTCGTAGCTCCAGTCACGGCTGGCCTGCACCGAGCCCCCTTCGTTGCGGCCATGGGTCAGGTCGGTGACAAATTTCGGGGCCTGCTCCAGAGCCAGCCGCTGCTGCAACTCCTGACGATCCCGGGTCAGGTTGCCAAGGGTGCGCACGGCCTGCGGCGTGTCCTGCCAGTCGCCCTTGTCGAGCCGGGCGTTGAGGCGACCGGGCTCGGCCAGCACGGTGCGTCCGGCAGGCAGCCAGCGCACGGCCTGCCGATACGCCTGCTCGGCCCCGTCGGGATGGCCCCGCCAACGGCGGATATCCCCCAGTTGCAGCCAGAGCCAGGGATTGGCTGGCGCGGTTTGCAGCCACGCTTCCAACTGCGCCTCTGCGGCGCCCGCCTGACCACGCCAGGCCTGCATCAAGGTTTTCAGCTGCAACACCTTCTCGTAGTCGTCGTTGGCCATCCGCATGTTGCCGGTGAAATCCCAGCGAGTCGGCGGCTCCTGCCAACCGGCCAGCAGCCCCTGCGCCGCGCCATAGCGCTCTCCATCCGAATAGGCATAGAAGCGCTTCTCCAGCAGGCGTTTGTCTTTGGCCCGTGCAGGGGTCGCCAGTTGCTGGTAAATCACGGAGGCCTCATCCACCCGCCCCAGCCCGGCCAGTGCATCGGCGCGCGCCTCCAGCACATAGTCGGGTAGCGGCCCTTCGGCCTGCAGCGTAGCGGACTCCCGTTCGGCCCGGGCAAAATCGCCAAGGGCTACCAGCGTCACCACTACATCGCGACGGGCACTGATATAGAGCACATGATCGTGGGGGGCGCGGGCCAGGATCCGCTCTTGCAGCGCCAGCGTGCGGGTAAGGGAGCGACGGGCCAGCGCCGGATCTTCGGTCTGGGCCGAGATCCGCAGCAGATTGACTGCCTGGTAATAATCGAGCCAGAGCCGGTCGACCGGTTTGAACAGCTTGGGGTAACGACCCATCAGCTCCGCAGCGGCAGGCCCTGCCCCCAGACTCACGGCTACCCGATAGAGTGCCAGCACCTGATCGGGGTTGTCCGGCTCCAGCTCCAGCCACTGCTGGCGGGCCAGCAGCTCGCCCATGGGATCTTCACCCTGGCGGGCGGCATAGATGCGGGCTTCGAGGATCGCTTGGTCGCGGCCAAAGTTGACCTCATATTCACCCGCTGCGCGGCGGGCCAGCTCGCGGTTGCCCTGATCACTAGCAGTGAGAAACAGCCCGAGCCAGCCATTGCGGTTGGCCGGATCGCGTCCCTGCAGGATGCGGTAATAGCTGATCGCCTCGGAGTAGCGCTTCTCGTCGCGGGCGGCACGGGCCACCTCTTCCAGCGTACTGTTGCTGATGGGGTTGAGCTCGCACGGCTCACAGGCGGCCAGCGCCCCCTTGCGATCACCCCGCCACAGCTGCACGGCGATCAGATCATCGAGCACCTTGCCATCACCACTTTGTCGATAGAGCGCATCCAGCCCATGCGCTGCCGCATCCAGCTCTCCCGCCCGAGCCTTGATCACCCAAGCTTCACGCACTCTGTCCACCTCACTGGCACACACCAGCAGGGGCAACAGCGCCAACATCAAAAAGATGCGATTCATTCGCAACATACCACCCATAACAAACGCTGGTCATATCGTCCCTGCACGACCATACGGATATACACACCCGTCCGCTCCTGCCTGATGAGCAAGAGGGCTTCCTGACTTGTGTGCTGATTTCGAGGGTGAAAGGCGGGCAACGGCCACACCTTTCCTATGTGCGGCCCAGCCATCTCCGGGCGGAGATCTGAGGCTTTCCGAACCCGATTCACATCGGGAGTGGCAAGGTGGGCGATTTTGCAGCTGTGGACAATTTAGTCAATCCAGCAAGATGGGAATGGTTCTCAAAAAGATGAATAGATCAATCTTTATGCACAAAGGTGAGTGCAAAAAACACTATTAACAAAACAGACATAACAGCGTGAATCACCGAATCTATTACCTTGCCGCTCACTGTTCACGCTCATCTTCATATGAATACATATTTGATGGGAAAATCGCGGACACTATTGCCAAAGCGACACCTGGTGTCGTACCCATCCCTAGTGAGGTATCCCCCACTACAGCTGTAACAAGGGATAGCCATAAGGCGCCGTGCTCCCGGCATGCTCACCGGGAGCACTGTGGTTTACGCGGCTGACGCTCGTCGGTAATGATCAACGATCCACGCCTCGAAATCGGCCAGCATGCGGGTTTCCGACTCGCGGTTGTCGGCGATAAGCTCGGCGCCGTGTACCACGCGGATATGGGCGTCGAGCGGGCTTCCCTCGCCAGCCGCGGGGCGCTGCTGGGCGGCGGCCATGCAGGCTTGCGCCTGTTGCCACGCTTCGTCTGCGCTCAGGTTGCATGCCTCGGCCAGCGGCACCGCGCTGAATCCCTCGCCGGTCAGGCTGCGCAGGGTCTCATCGTGACTCATGCCGTTGCCCGGCCCCCAGTAGTGGGCGGCCAAATCCGGCCCGATACGCGGGTTGTCGGTGAGGTAGCCATCACGCTTGAGGAAATAGGCGCGGGTCTGCTCCACCGCCATCAGCGCCAGCAGGTAGCCGTGATAGGCGCAGGCCGACTCCTGATTAAGGAGGTGCGGAATGGCCAGCAACGGACGCGGGCTCTCGACCCCGACAATCTTGCGCTCCCACTGGCGGGCCAGCGCCAGCACTGCCGCGGGAGTGCGTTCCGCCTCATCCATGGCGTAGAGATCCCGTTCGAAGTAGGCCACCAGCGCGATCTGGCGTTCGTTAAAAGCGCGAAACGGCTGACGCGCTTCGATCATCTCCTTGATAAGCGCGTCGGGAACAGCCTCTCCCGCCGCATTTCTGGCGTAGCGTTTGAGCCAGTCGGCATCGTCCAGCAGGCTGTCGCAGAACATCGACTGGGTCTCGGCATAGGCCATTGAGGTGGGCGGAAACTCCTGTGAGAAGCAGGGCGCGTTGCCGGTGACATTGGCAAAGTGCGCAGCGTGGCCCCCCTCGTGGAACAGGGTGTTGAGGCCACTCCAGCCGCTGCCCACCTGCGCAGGGTCGGCCAGGCTGGTGAAGTTGACCACCGCAGGTATCCACTCACCCTGCTGGAAGAAGCTCGGTACCGGGCCGTGGCAGAAGCCGTTCTCGTATTTCCCCTCACGGGTCAGCAAATCCAGGGTCAGGGTCGCCCCGCGATACTGGATGCCGAGCCGACGGAAACTCTCAACCCAATCCCGCAACGCCCGCGAGAAGGGCACGTAAGGATCGAGCTGGCGGGTCACGTCACCGCTCACGCTGTAGCGCAGGTTGTGAGGCTGCAGGGCCGCCTCGCCCTTGGCAGCTTTGAGCTCGGCGAGGCTTTGCTGCAGCCGCCCATCGGTGCGGGCGATAAAGTCGTCGAGGATGGCGAACAGCTGATCCGGGCTCATCTGCTCGTTCTTACGCACCTTGTAGTCGAAGTAGTCGCGATAGCCCATGGCGCGGGCAAAGCGGTTGCGGATCGCCACCACCTCGAGAAAACCGTTGCCGACCACCCACTGCTCCAGGGTGTGGAACATGGCGAGCGCGCTCTGGCGCACCGCCTCGTTCGGGCTGGCGGCGAGCGAGGTACTGGCGGCGGGCAGGCTGCCTGCGACCTGCTGGCCCTGCTCATCCAGCAGGGTCAGTTTCAGCCCCTTGCGGCGGGCGAACAGCGCCGCCTCGGCAGCCACCAACTCATCCATCAGGGCGGATGCGGCGGGATCTTCAATCACATTGCACTCGAAGAAGGCGATCCAGCCTTGCAGACCGCGCTTGAGATCATCCTCGTCGGCCTGCGCCAACATCTCCCGCAATTCGGGCAGACGGGCCGGATTGGCACAAAAGGCCTTGTAGGCCTGCTCGGCCGCGGTGAAACCGGCCTGATCGTCGCTGGTGCCCATATAGGTGGACCAGAAGAGATCCTCCTTGCGCCTGTGCACCTGCAGGTAGTCGGCGTTGAGCTGGTTGAAGTAATTCCTGGCAATGGAACTCATAAATTCCCTCTTGTTATGGGGTCACCCGCAGCGGGGCCCACTCCTTTTTTTAGTGAAATGCCAAATGATTCACACTCTTTGGCAAAAATTGCGCAGGGATGCGCATCAACACGCTACCAAAAAGTGGGGGTTGCTGTCTGCTGACTATACTGATGTTAAAACGCTCATTTGAGAAAGGTCGGCAAGAGACTGAAAGTAAATGAGTTGTTAACTCTTACGAACTGGCTGCCGCGGTACAGAGCCACATAAAATCAACAGGGAAATGAGGGTTTAGTCATGTTCAAGCTCGGTGATATTACCGTGAGCCGCAAATTGATTTTGCTGCTCGCACTGGCGTTTGTCGGTTTTGTCTCGCTGCTGCTTATCTCGGCCAACGCGCTCCAGCGCAATCTGATGAGCGAGCGAGAGGCGCGGCTCAATGCGGTTCTGGAACAGGCCATGAGCCAGATCCAGTTTCTGGCCAGCACCCTGCCAGCAGAGCAGGCCCAGCAGGAGGCGCGCAAGCTGCTGACCAACACCCGCTTTGATGGCAACAACTATTTATTCGTCATCGACGAGAACCGCACCATGGTGGTTCACCCTATCCGCCCCGAACTGGTCGGCCAGAAGATGGGTGAAGGGGGCGCCGCCACCGCCGGGCAGTTCTGGTATCAGATGGTGGATATCGCCAAAGGGGGCAAACAGGGCACTCTGCAATATGTGTGGGTCGGCCCATCGGGCGAAACCGCCGACAAGCTCTCCATGGTCTCCGGCTATCAGCCCTGGGGCTGGATCCTCGGTTCCGGCATGCTGCTGCAGGATATTCAGCAGACCATCTGGGCCCAGTACATGAAGATGGGTACCGCCACCGCCATCGTGATCCTGCTGATGGGGCTGCTGGGCTGGCGCATCACCCACTCCATCGTCTCCCCCCTCAGCCAGATCAACCACGCCATGCAGCGGGTCGCCAAGGGGGATCTGGTGGTGAGCATCCCGGTACAGGGCAAGGATGAGCTGGGAGTGGTCGCCCGCTGCACCAACCAGAGTCTCGATGCCATCCGTCACGCCCTGCTGGAAGCCAGTCAGGGGGCTCGCAACGTGGCGGATGCCGCCCTGCGCATCGCCGCCTCTGCCGAGCAGACCAATCAGGCGGTGACCAGCCAGCGGGATCAACTGGCCCAGCTCGCTACCGCCATGAACGAGATGAGCGCCACCATCTCCGATGTGGCCGGACACGCCGAAAATACCGCGCGGGATACCCAGGAAGCGACCGGAGAAGCCGGGCTCGGCAACCGCGACGTTCACGCCAGCGTGCACGGCATCAAGGCGCTGGCCACCGAGGTGGAGCAGGCCACCCAGCAGGTCAACCAGCTCAAGGAGGGGGTGATGCAGATCAGCGAAGTGACCGCTGTCATCAGCGCCATTTCGGAGCAGACCAACCTGCTGGCCCTCAACGCCGCCATCGAAGCAGCACGGGCTGGCGAGCAGGGCCGCGGCTTTGCCGTGGTGGCCGACGAGGTGCGCCAGCTGGCCAGCCGCACTCGCCAATCCACCGAAGAGATCCAGAGTACCATTGCCCAGCTGCAGCAACGGGCCGTCACCGCCGCCAACGCCATGGATACCAGCCGCAAACTGGCGGAGAGCAGCGTCAACCAGTCCCAGCAGGCGGGGCAGGATCTCACCCTGATCGTCAACCACATCCAGCATGTGAGCGACATGGCGACCCAGATCGCCACCGCCGCCGAGCAGCAGAGCATGGTGGCCGAGGATATGAACCGCAACGTCAGCGGCATCAACGACTCGGCGCTGGAGATGTCCCAGTCCGCCTCGCAACTGGCGCAGGAGAGCGAGCTGCTGGCCGGTCTCTCCCGCAGTCTGGATGAGCGACTTGCGGTGTTCAAACTGGGCAAGGAGTCAGCTGCAGCGCCAATGATGGCTCCCGTATCTCCCCCCTCCGGAGAGCAGCGCGCCCGTCATTGATGGCGTCAATCCGTGTCGCCTTGTCACCCGACCTGCCAGCCAAGCTGGCAGGTTTTTTTTACGCCGCCAACACGCAATCAGCATGCACCTTATCGGCATATTCAACGTTAATCGGCGCCATTCACAGATGAGATAACAGTTTTAAAACAGCCAGTTAGAATGATTTTCGCGCCATTGAATGGCGCATTTAAACATTTAACTTCAAATAATTAATCAAGGCAGTGCACAATGCTGACGGCCGAACATTTGGCCCATCACTAACCATCTAGTCATTTGGCAAACTGACCGAAAGGTCGGGACGCAAAGCCTCCGGTCTACAGACGTTTTGTCCAGGATAGCGGGGTTGCCACACGCAAGTGTGCATCGGGGATCTCCCCGGCCAACTGACTGCCCACATCTATCGAACAGAGGAATGTATGGCAGCAAAAATCCAACTCAATCACATCGCGGCGATGCTGGCCCTGCTGGCCAGCGGCAGCGCCCTGGCCCACGGCTATATCAGCCAGCCAGAGAGCCGCAACTACCTGTGCAAAACCGGTGGCAACAGCCAGTGTGGCGGCGTGCAGTGGGAGCCACAGAGCGTGGAGGGCCCATCAGGCTTCCCGCAGAGCGGCCCGCAGGATGGTCAAATCGCCTCAGCGGGCAGCCCCCGCTGGAGCGAGCTGAACATCCAGACCAGCGACCGCTGGACCAAGCGTGAAGTACAGCCCGGCCCCTTCGCCATCAGCTGGACCTTCACTGCCAACCACGTCACCCGCAACTGGCGCTACTACCTCACCAAGCAGGACTGGAACCCCAACCAGCCGCTCACCCGCGCCTCGTTCGACCTGACCCCCTTCTGCGTCATCGACGGCAATATGGTGCAGCCGCCCAAGCAGGTGACCCACAACTGCATCCTGCCGGAGCGCACCGGTTATCAGGTGATCCTCGGCGTGTGGGAAGTGGGCGACACCAGCAACAGCTTCTACAACATCATCGATGCCAAGTTCAAAGATGGCAGCCAACCGCCGCTGGAGTGGAGCCAGGCAGGCACCATCTACCCCTCCATCGACCTCACGGCAGGCGACAAGGCGATGACCCGGGTATTCGATGCCAACGGCGAGCGCCCCGATC
The DNA here is from genome assembly GCF_051919365.1 of Aeromonas sp. 82P. NCBI lineage: Bacteria > Pseudomonadati > Pseudomonadota > Gammaproteobacteria > Aeromonadales > Aeromonadaceae > Aeromonas > Aeromonas sp. 82P. The sequence goes on along the minus strand of NZ_JBQBEV010000001.1, from coordinate 874,628 downwards.
TGCAAACCGTGCTGACCATCACCACTGCCGAACAGGGCCAGAAGAACAACTGGGCTCATGCCCTCGCCAGCAAGATCAACGCCGAACAGAGCCTGATCCGCGCCGGTCAGCAAGGAGCCGATGGCCAGTTCAATCCGGTCTACGGTATGAACCCCGTCTATCTGCATCGAGACAGCAAACTGAAGCGGGTCGAGATTGACCTGCAACAGCAGCAACCGCCGGTGGTGGACAGCATCAGCGTCAGCGGTCTGGCCAGCGACTATGTGCTGGACAACGGCAAGGCAACCCTCGATTTCACCGTCACAGCACAGGGCGATCTGACCGTCTCCAACACCCTCTATGACCACGGCGGCGTGGCCAAGGGGGAAAGCAGTGCCGACATCAAGGACAGCAGCCACACCTTCACCATGGCGCTGGAAGGTCTCAAGGCTGGTCACCACCAGCTGGTGATCAAGGCCACCCCGAAAGCGGGCGGCGAGACCATCCAGCAGACCATGGATCTGATGTTCAAGGAGCAGAGCAGCGGCGAATATGACTTCGTCTTCCCGAACAACATCAAGTCCTACACCGCCGGTACCAAGGTTCAGCAGCCGAAAAATGGCAAGGTCTATCAGTGCAAGCCCTTCCCCTACAGCGGCTACTGCCAGCAGTGGACCACCACCGCCACCCAGTACGAGCCGGGCATCGGCTCCCACTGGCAGATGGCGTGGGATGAAGTGAAGTAACTCGCCACCGGATAGCAAAAGGGGAGCCATTGGCTCCCCTTTTGCTCTTATCTTCCGATTCAAATCTGGAAGTCGAGGGCGGGCTCGCTGCCCATGGCGCGGGCCTGAATATCCGCCAGCGCCAGCTCGGGGTTGCAGAGCTGGATAAACTGCCAGGCAAAGTTGTGCTGGAACTGCCCCTGCTTGAGGCCAATCCAGGCGGTGTGGGGGGCAAACAGATGGCTGCCATCGAGCTGCACCAGCCCCTGATCACGCTGGGTGTCGAACGCCATGTCGGCCAGTATGCCGACCCCCATCTCCAGCTCGACATAGGTCTTGATGACATCGGAGTCCTGCGCCGTCAGCAGGATCTGCGGCTCGATGCCAGCCGCAGCAAAGGCTTCATCCACCCGCACCCGCCCGGTCAACCCGGCTTGATAGGTGACGATAGGCCAGTTGGCCAGCGCCGCCAGCGTCAGATCCCGCTCGCCTGCCAACGGATGTTGCTCGGGCACCACGATATTGTGGTGCCAGCGGTAGTAGGGGAATGCCACCACCCCTTCGCTCTTGTCGAGCTGCTCGCTGCTGATGCCGATATCCACCTCGCCGCTCTGCACCAGCCGCACTATCTCCTCCGGGCTGCCCTGACGCAGCTCCAGCTGCACCAGCGGGAACTGCTCGCGAAACGCCTTCACCACCCGCGGCAAGGCATAGCGCGCCTGGGTATGGGTGGTCGCCACCAGCAAACGGCCCGAGTCGCGGTTGGCAAAGGTGCTGGCCAGTTTGCGGATGTTGTTGGCGTCATTGAGAATGCGCTCGGCAATCACCAGCAACTCCTTGCCCGGCCCGGTCATGCCGAGCAGCCGCTTGCCGTAGCGGATGAACAACTCGATCCCCAGCTCCTCTTCCAGCTCGCGGATATGGCGACTCACCCCGGATTGCGAGGTAAAAAGGGCGTTGGCCACCTCGGTTAGGTTGTAATCCCGCCGCGCTGCCTCCCGGATAATTCGTAACTGCTGAAAATTCACCTTGTCGCCTCCTGCGAAGAGTGGGTGACACAAGCTGGTCACCCCCTCATTTTTGTTATTTGGCCGGATCATGCCCCGGCAGAGCACCTGAACCCGGGTGGCCATGCCGCCCGCAACACAACATCAAATCTGGTAATCGGGATAGAACTGCGCCTGTCTGGCCACCAGCCGCACCCCCTGTCCCGGGGCAAACTGCTTGGCCGCCTCCTTGCTCAGCTCCGCCTCATAGTGGGCCCCTTTGGTTTCGCCATCGCCACGCAGCTCCACCCGAATGCGTGGCCCCATGGGCAGCAGACGGGTAATGGTGGCGCGGATCCCGCCCGGAGCATCGGCTGGCAAGATCTCCAGCTCATGGGGACGGACATAGGCGATAGCGGCACTGCCGTGAGCCAGATGAGAAGCCGACGGCCCGCCGAGCAGCTGCTCGCCGATGCCGAATCCCTGCTCCGCCACCCGACCGCGGAACTGATTCACACTGCCGAGGAAGCTGTGGACGAAGGAGCTGGCGGGCTGGTCGTAGACCTCGGCCGGGGTGCCGATCTGCTCGACCCGTCCGGCATTCATCAGCACCACCCGATCCGCTACCTCCAGCGCCTCCTCCTGATCGTGAGTCACGAACAGGCTGGTGACGTGCAGCTCGTCGTGCAGCTCGCGCAGCCAGCGGCGCAGCTCCTTGCGCACCTGCGCATCGAGGGCGCCGAAGGGCTCGTCCAAGAGCAGTACCTTGGGCTGCACCGCCAGCGCGCGGGCCAGCGCGACCCGCTGACGCTGACCGCCGGAGAGCTGGGTCGGATAGCGCTCGGCCACGTGGCTGAGCTGCACCAGATCCAGCAGCTCTTTGACCCGGGCACGAATGGCCGCCTCGGCCGGGCGCTCGCTGCGCGGTTTGACCCGCAGGCCAAACGCTACGTTCTCGAACACCGTCATGTGGCGAAACAGGGCGTAGTGCTGGAATACGAAGCCGACGTTGCGCTCGCGCACATGGAGATCCGAGGCGTCCTCACCGCGGATGATGACGCTGCCACTGTCGGCCTGCTCCAGCCCGGCGATGATCCGCAGCAACGTGGTCTTGCCACAGCCGGAGGGGCCGAGCAGTGCCACCAGCTCACCGTCGTGAAAGTCGAGGTTGATGTCTGCCAGCGCCGCGTACTGATTGAAATGCTTGTTGAGTTGTTGAACCTGAATGCTCATGGCTGCCTCTTTAAAACGGTGATCAGTGAGATTTGGTGGGCTGGGCACGCAGCCGGGCCAACAGGGTTTCCCCCAGCAGGGTGAAGATCCCGAACAGAGCCAAGAGGCTTGCCACTGCAAAGGCGGCGCCGGTCTGGTACTCGTTGTAGAGGATCTCGATATGCAGCGGCAGGGTATTGGTTTGGCCGCGAATATGACCGGAAACCACCGACACCGCGCCAAACTCCCCGACCGCACGGGCGGTACAGAGCAGCAGGCCGTACATCAGGCTCCAGCGAATGCCGGGCAGGGTGACGCGCCAGAACATCTGCAGACCGCTCGCCCCCAGCATGATGGCCGCCTCCTCCTCTTCCGGGCCGCGCGCCTCCATCTGGGGCAGCAGCTCGCGCACCACGAAGGGCACGGTAATGAAGGTGGTGGCCAGGATGATCCCCGGGGTGGCGAAGATGATCTTGATGTCATGTTCGCTCAGCCAGTCACCGAACCAGCCGCGGCTGCCGAACATCAACACCAGCATCAGACCGGCGATCACCGGCGACACCGAGAAGGGCAGATCGATGATGGTGATGAGCAGCTGCCGACCGGGGAAGCGGAAACGGGCGATGGCCCAAGCCGCAGCAATCCCGAACAACAGATTGAGGGGAACGGCGCATAGCGTCACCAGTGCTGTCAGACCGAGGGCACTCAGAGCATCCGGCTCGCTGATGGCGTGCCAGAAAAAAGCCAGCCCCGGCGTCAGCGCCTGAATAAAGACGGTGGCCAACGGCAGCAACAACAGGGCGGCAAACCAGCCGAGACCCACCGTGATGAGCAGCCACTTGACCCACTGGGGTTCACGGATCACGACCGGTGCCTTGCGAGCGGGGGTCGCCTCCACAGAGGCCGCCTCAATGGCGATAGCAGATGAACTCATATCCGGCTCCCTCCGATGCGAGACCAGCTCCAGGCCTGCAACTTGTTGATTAGCAGTAACAAAATGAATGAGATCAGCAGCATCACCACGGCAATGGCAGAGGCACCGGCGTAGTCATACTCCTCCAGGTGGCTCATGATCATCAGCGGCGCGATTTCCGAGACCATAGGCAGGTTGCCGGCGATAAAGATGACGGAGCCGTACTCCCCCACCCCGCGGGCAAACGCCAGCGCAAAGCCGGTGAGCAGGGCCGGGATCAGGGTCGGCCAGAGCACCCGGATAAAGGTCTGCCAGCGATCAGCGCCGAGGCTGGCGGCGGCCTCCTCTTGCTCGGTTTCAGCCTCCCGCAGCACCGGCTGCAGGGTACGCACCACAAACGGCAATCCGATAAAGGTGAGTGCGATGACCACCCCGATAGGGTTGTAGGCGAGCTGGATGCCGAGCGGCGCCAGCAACTGGCCGATCCAGCCGTTGGGAGCGAAGATGGCGCACAGGGCGATGCCGGACACGGCGGTCGGCATGGCAAACGGCAGGTCGATCAGCGCATCCACCAGACGACGACCGGGGAAGGTGTAGCGCACCAGGATCCAGGCCAGGATCAGGCCAAACAGGCTGTTGAGCAGCGCCGCGACAAAGGCCGCCCCGAAGCTCAGGCGAAAGGAGGCGAGCACCCGGGGTGAACCAATCACCTGCCAGAACTCGGCGGCGGTCAGGTTGTTGATCGCAAACAGTACCAGGGCCGAGAGCGGCAACAGCACCAGCAGGCCCAGATAGAGCAGGCTGAACCCCAAGGTGGGGCCAAAACCGGGCAGGACAGAATAAGAACCAAATCGCATAACACATCCATCTGTTATGAAGAATTTTCGATATGGTGATTCTGCGCACTCCCCTCATCGGCAACAAACATCAATTGCGACTTTACTAATCACTTTTTTGTCTAACCGCAGAGTCACAAGGCTCTTGGCGCACTCCAAATAAAAAAAGGTCTTTTATATAAATAAAAGACCTAAGAAATGGAGCAATACGGAGCGGAGCATTCAAAGAACGGGGGCATGGAGTAGCCAGCGAACAGCGCGCCCGACAACCCTCCAACCACTTCACAGATACCTAGCGAAAGCCCAATACGACCGGCCGGGTCGATGCGGTCTTGACCGATGCCACTACCAGCTCACCACGGCGGTAGAGTGCCCCCAGCAAATGCAGCCCCTGATGCCAGTCCCCATGACCTGACTGGGCATTGATATGGCCCGCCTCACCGGCATCGAACAGCGGCACCTGCCACTGACGGCTCCAGTATTCGGCCCGTTCAAAGCTCATCCAGGGATCATTGCGGCTGGCCACCAGCTGGGCCGACACCTGCAGCGGCCCGGCCAAGGCCTCATCCGCAATGCCAAAACGGGCGGGATCGGCGGGCGCCACCAGAAAGATCGAGGCCACCTTCTCCGGCTGCAAGCGGGCCGCCGCGATGGCTGTCAGCGCGCCAAAAGAGTGAGCCACCAGATGGACCCGGCTGCGACGACGTTTCAGCTTGCTCGCCAGCTTGGCACTCCAGACCCTGAGGTCCGGCTTGTCCCACGGTAGCCCGGTCATCCGCTGCCATTGGGGAAAATGATCGTGCCAGCGGCTCTGCCAGTGATCCGGCCCACTGTTGTGCAGACCGGGAACCAGGAGGATCTTGTTCATCTTGGTGCTCCTATCGGCTGGCACAGGGGCCAGTTCAGTGATGGATAACGAAGCTATCAACGACCCGGCTGATAGATCTGGTCAAACAGACCGCCCTGGGCGAAGTGTTTCTTCTGGGCTTTCTCCCAATCCCCTTCCAGATCCTTGACGGTAAAGAAGGCAAGCTGAGGGAACTGGGTTGCCGTCTCCTTCAGGATCGCCGGGTTGCTGGGGCGATAGTGATGTTTGGCGACGATATGCTGCCCCTCGTCAGAGTAGAGATAATCGAGATAGGCCTTGGCCACCGCGTCGGTACCGTGCTTCCTGGCCACCTTGTCCACCACCGCGACCGGCGGCTCCGCCAGAATGGAGACCGAAGGCACCACCAACTCGAACTTGTCGCTGGCACCCGCCTGACCAAGCACCAGCAGGGCTTCGTTCTCCCACGCCAGCAGCACGTCACCAAGACCGCGCTCGGTAAAGCTTGTGGTGGCACCGCGGGCGCCTGAGTCCAGCACCTTCACGTTCTTGAATAGATCGCCAACAAACTGCTTGGCCCCCTCTTCACTGCCGCTCTTCTTCAGGGCATAGCCCCAGGCGGCCAGATAGTTCCAGCGTGCCCCACCAGAGGTCTTGGGGTTGGGAGTCACGATGGCGACATCCTTGCGCACCAGATCATCCCAATCCTTGATCTGCTTGGGATTGCCCTTGCGCACCAGGAAGACAATGGTGGAGGTATAGGGCGAGGCGTTGTTGCCGAGGCGACTCTGCCAGTCGGCAGCGGTCAGCCCCGCCTTGGCGATGGCGTTGACATCGTAGGCGAGCGCCAGCGATACCACGTCGGCCTCCAGTCCATCCACCACAGCGCGGGCCTGCTTGCCGGAGCCACCGTGAGACTGGCTCACCACCACGTCGTCGCCGGTTTTGGCCTTCCACTCCTTGGCAAAGGCGGCGTTGTACTCCTGAAACAGCTCGCGGGTCGGATCGTAAGAGACGTTGAGCAGGCGGATCTCGGCGGCATTCGCCTGGCCAAATGCCAGCAGAGAGAGCAGGGTCAGGGCGGTCATTCGCAGTTTCATGGTGATACTCCATATCTTGTTGGGTTGAGAACAGCATGCCGTGGAGTTGTTATGCCCAGAAGAAAGAAATAACTCTTTGCTTATCTCTTTTGCTCATATCAACTCAGCCACCCGCACCGGGAGCCAGACGCAGACTCTGTGAGCCATGCCTCTCAGTGACCTCAAGCGCTGTGCCATCATGGGAACAAGGCAGGCAGATGACGAAAAGGAAGTCGTTATGTGGATCAATGCAGAACCGGTCAACGGAGCCCTGGTCTCGCTGGCCATCGGCCTGATCATCGGGCTGGAGCGGGGCTGGCAGGTGCGCCAGCTGGGGGATAACCAGCGCATCGCCGGGATGCGTACCTACGGCCTCATCGGCCTGCTCGGCGGGGTGTGCGGTTTGCTGCTGCCTACCCTGGGCCCCTGGCTGCCGCTGCTCGGCCTTCTAGCGGTGGTGATCGGCTGCGGCCTCTCGGTCTGGCTGGCCCAGCGCTGGCAAGGGGAGTTTGGCCTCACCAGCTCGGTGGCCATGCTGCTCACCTATCTGCTGGGGCTGATGTCGGTGCTGCTCAGCCCGAGCGAAGCGGTCGCCTGCGCCGTGCTGGCCGCCCTGTTGATGGGTTTGAAGGGGCAGATCCAGCAGGGGATGCTGTTTCTCAGCGAAACCGAGTTCCACGCCACCCTGCGTTTTCTGCTTATCTCGCTGGTGCTGCTGCCGGTGCTGCCCAACGAGGAGATGGGCCCTCTCGATGCCTTCAACCCCTTCAAGATCTGGCTGATGGTGGTGGTGATCGCCGGCATCTCGTTTTGTGGCCACTTCGCGGTACGGCTGCTCGGCACCCGCGCCGGGCTGGTGCTCACCAGCATACTGGCGGGATTGGCCTCCTCCACTGCCCTCACCCTGCAGTTCGCTCGCCTCAACAAGGAGCAGGGGGGCTGGAGCGGCTGCTGGCTACCGGCATCCTGCTGGCGGGGGCCACCATGTGGCTGCGGCTGCTGGTGCTGGTGTTGCTGATTCACAGCGAGCTGGCGATGCGCCTCGTCGCCCCCCTGTTGCTGCTGGCCACCACTGTCTACGGCTTCGCCTTCTGGTTCTGGCGTCAGCGCGAAGAGCTGACCGACGGCCCGGTGCAGCCGGAAACCAGCAACCCGCTCGATCTGGCCACCGCCATCAAGTTCGGCCTGCTGCTGGCGCTGATCGGCTTTATGGCCACCCTGCTGCAAGACAAGGTGGGTAACTCCGGGGTCTACCTGCTGGCGCTGGTGTCGGGGATCACCGACGTGGACGCCATCACCTTGTCGCTCTCCCAACTCTCCCACAAGGAGCTGGCGCTGGAGGTGGCGGCCCGAGGCATCCTGCTGGCCGGGCTGGTCAACTCGCTGGTGAAGGGGCTGCTGGCCCTCGGTATCGGCGGTCGCAGTCTCGGGCTGCGGGTATTGCTCCCCTACTTCGTCTCGGCCCTGCTGATCCTGCCCCTCGTCTGGCCCGCAGGTTGACGGGGATCACCTGCAACAAGTGACAGACTGACGGCGCCCCTGACAGTCACGTATACTGCCTGCTCTTGCAGCATGAGGAGGTAGCAATGGCGAGCGACTGGGACAAGGTACTGGCTGGCGGGGCACTGGATAGCCAGAGCGAGGAGATAGCCAACGACCGGATCCGCGGTCAGGCGCTGCTGGCTCGGCTCAATGGTTCACCTGCAGGCGATGCCCCTCTGCGCCAGCAGATCTGCCGCGAGCTGTTTGGCCACTGCCCCGACTCCTGCTGGATCAGCACGCCGTTTACCTGCGAGTTTGGCCGCAACATCCATATCGGCGAGAAGACCTTCTTCAACTTCAACGTCACCATTCTCGACGTGGGCGAAGTACACATCGGCAGCCATGTGCTGCTGGCCCCCAACGTGCAGATCTACACCGCCACCCACACCATGAACTATCTGGAACGACGCAACTGGACCGCCTACAACAAGCCGGTGCGGATCGGCGATGACTGCTGGATCGGCGGCGGCGCCATCATCTGCCCCGGCGTCACCATAGGGCCGCGCTCCATCATAGGTGCCGGCGCAGTGGTCACCCGCGACATCCCGGCCGACTCGGTGGCGGTGGGCAATCCGGCCAGGGTGATCCGCACCCTCAAGCAGGATGAGGAGCGCTGCTGGGAGCTGGCCCAATGATGGCGCTGGCACTGCTGCCGCTGGGCGCCGCCCTCTGGCTCGGCCTCGACGGCCAGCAGTGGTGGCCACTGGCCGCACTGCTGACCATGAGTCTGCTGACGCTGGCGGCCTACGCCTGGGACAAGCGGCAGGCAGTGCGCGGTGAGTGGCGCATTCCCGAATCGAGGCTCCATCTGCTGGAGCTGTGCGGCGGCTGGCCGGGGGCGCTGGTTGCCCGCCAGTGGCTGCGTCACAAGACCCAGAAGCGCAGCTACCGGCTGGTCTTCTGGTTTATCGTGCTGTTGCACCTCACCCTGTGGGCGCTCTGGGTCGGTCGGCTACTCTGGCAGCAATAGCTGTCTGCGTCACAAAGGGACAATGGGCCCCATTGCGGCCGCTCGGCGGCTATGAGAAAACAGAGCAAACCTCATCAGCGTTTTCGCCGTTTATAGACGACAAGGAGTCGTGACATGACCATGTGGACAGGCATAGTCCTGATCGTATTTATCAGCGTATTGTTCGGATATCTCGGCAAGCGGGCCCGCTATCAGATGGGGGATGCACGCATCACCGACCGCCTCGGCAAGCAGGATATGATCATCAGAGAATTGCAGGAGCGGATCGCCAATCTGGAGGCGATCGTCATCGAAGAGGAGAAGCGGCGCCCGTTTCGGGAGCTGTGATTTTTCGCCATCAGGCGTCAGATAACCAAAATTCAAATCAAAGAAAGAGGGCTGCATGATGCAGCCCTCTCTTGTTTGAACTGCTTCAGATTGCCAGCGGCAGCAACTCGGCATAGTCGCGGATCACCGGAAAAGCGGTAATGCTCTGCTCCGGCTGGCAGCTATCCGGATTCTGGATCGCCAGCTGATAGCCGATACCGTAGTCGGCGGCAGCCTGCAGGATCCGCTCGCTATCATCCACAAACAGGGTGCGGGCCGGATCGAACGCCAGCCGCTCGGCCAGTGCCTGCCAGCAGTGCTGGCTCTCCTTCGACCAGCCCAGCTCGTGGGTACTCACCATCAGATCCAGATGGTCGCTCAGCCCCAGCTGCGCATCCTTCACCGACAGACTGGCGGGGTGGGCATTGGTGAAAAGCACCAGCTGCTTGCCCGCGGCGCGTAGCGCGGCCAGAAAGGGGATGGCGTGGGGACGCCACTGGATCTTCGCCAGCAGCTCCTGCTTGAGGGCACGAATATCGAGCCCTAGGGTCTCGCTCCAGTAATCCACGCAGTACCAGTTGAGGGTGCCGTTGACGGCGTGATAGTGGACGTCGATCTGCGCTTTGGCTTCATCCAGCGGCAGACCGAGCCGCTCGGCGTAACGCTCCGGCACCAGCTGCTGCCAGAGGTGGTTGTCAAAATGCAGATCGATCAGGGTGCCATCCATATCGAGCAAGACGGTATCTATCTGGTGCCAGGGCAAGGTGGTGGAGCGGAAGTGTGGCATCGGGCCTCTTGATCGCGGATCTCGGAAAACGGGGCGGCAGTATAACGGATTTTTCCTCCCCCTTTGCCCTCCCTGCCCCGTGGTGTTCGGTGTGAGAGTCGTTTACTCTTGAAGCACGATTTTTTAACGAGCAGCCAGCGTCCGATGAGCGACCCCCACAAGAGCAAACCCGAGCACATCTCAGCCGACCAACTGGATCACCCCAAGAGCAAGCCGGAGATCCTCAAAGCCGATATCGTCGCCGAGAGCCGACTGTTCAAGGTGGAATCGCTACACCTCAAATTCTCCAACGGCGAAGAGCGGGTCTACGAGCGGATGCGCGGCGGTAATCGTGGCGCCGTCATGGTGGTGCCGCTGTTCGATGCCCACACCCTGCTGCTGGTGCGCGAATATGCCGCAGGCACCCACTCCTACGAGCTGGGCTTCCCTAAAGGGCTGATCGACCCGGGCGAAGATGCCTTCGAGGCGGGCAACCGGGAGCTGATGGAGGAGGCAGGCTTTGGCGCCAACAGCCTGACCCTGCTCAAGCAGGTGTCGCTGGCGCCCGGTTACTTCTCCAGCCGGATGGACATTTTGCTGGCCCGGGATCTCTTCCCCGAACAGCGGATCGGCGACGAGCCCGAACCGCTGGAGGTAATCCCCTGGCCACTCAACCGGATCGACAAATTGCTGGCGCGGCCCGACTTCACCGAGTCGCGCAGCATCAGTGCCCTGCTCCTGGCCCAGAAGTGGCTGGCGGAGCAGGCAGAGTAGCCCGCAGACGGGCAGTTAACAGACAGAGGATAACGAGATGCAGGAGTTGTTGGCCTGGGTGCCGGGGGTCAAGGAGATTGCCCGCGAAGCCGGAAGGATCCTTCACGACATCTATCACGGCGGTCAGTTCGAGCGTCAGCTGAAGGAGGATGCCACCCCGGTCACCAGTGCCGATCTTGCTGCCGATGCCTACCTCAAACAGGCGCTGTCGGCGCTCACCCCCCATGTGCCGGTGCTGACCGAAGAGGCAGCCGACATCCCCTTCAGCCAGCGATCCAACTGGCGGCAGTACTGGCTGGTGGACCCCCTCGACGGCACTGGCGAATTTATCGCGGGTAGCGGCGACTTCGCCACCCTGATCGCCCTGGTGCGGGACAATGTGCCGGTGCTCGGGGTCATCTACGCTCCCGAGTCCAACGTGCTCTACTGGGCGGTGCGCGGCTACGGCGCCTTCAAGGAGGTGAATGGCGAGGTACTGCCCATCAGCGCCATGCATCACGAGCATGACCAGCCCGACTCGCTGGTAGTTGCCATCAGCCGCCGCCAGAAGCTGGAGAACCTCACCCGCCGCCTCAACCCGGCCATCAACTACGAGCTGATCCCGCTTGGTTCCAGCTCCCTCAAATCCTGTCTGGTGGCGGAAGGGGCGGCCGATTGCTACGTGCGGCTCGGCCCCACCGGCGAGTGGGACACCGCCGCCGCCCAGTGCATCGTCGAGGCAGCCGGTGGCCGCATCCTCAGCCTGGCGTTGCAGCCACTCAGCTACAACGAAACCGAGTCGCTGGAGAACCCTGACTTTATCGTGATGGGGGATCCGGATCTCGCCTGGGGCAACATTCTGGCCCACTAAACGGATAGCGATATCATCACACCAGACAAGCAGGCGGCCCGATGGCCGCCTGCTTTTTCAGGGAAGTATCCCCGAGTGATGGCCGGTGTGATCCGCTACCAAAGGCGCTTTTGAACAGCGTGATACGCTGGCAAAGAAGCGAAATGATAGTGAAACATCACAATCGGCCGGCGAGAAACGGTGCTATTTTTCACGTAATTCTGAAAACACCTGATTAGCCAAAATAAAAAAATGATAGTAGATCAAATTTTGGTTTTATATTTCACAAAAATCACCAATATCAGTTTTGTTCCATTCTGTGAACCAGATTCCATTCCCAATCTCGCTGGCTAAACCCCGCAATGGCAGTGATATGTTTCAGTCTCACTTTTTGAGAATTAAATCCCGATAAACCACAATAAACTCAGATTAAAACACTAACAAAAAGTGAATTAGTAATGAGTTTATCTGTAGAGGCTACCAAGGAGCTATCCGGTTCCTGCTCCACCACAGCCAGCACCACCCGCTGGCGCCGTCACGACACCCACTGGGTCATCAGCCTGTTTGGCACCGCCGTTGGGGCCGGTATCCTGTTCCTGCCTATCAATCTGGGTCTGGGCGGCATCTGGCCCCTCGTCATCGTCGCAGTACTGGCGGGTCCTATGACCTTCCTCGCCCACCGCGGGCTGGCGCGCTTCGTGCTCTCCTCGTCACGCTCCCACGCCGACTTCACTGAAGTGGCGGAGGAGCATTTCGGCAAGATGGCCGGTCGCCTTATCTCGGCGCTCTACTTCCTCTCCATCTTCCCGATCCTGCTCATCTACGGGGTCGGGCTGACCAACACTGTAGAGAGCTTTATGGTCAACCAGCTCGGCATGGCGGCTCCGGATCGGGTGATGCTCTCCGGCGTGCTGGTGTTTGCCATGATCGCCGTGATGCTGGCGGGAGAGAAAGCAATGCTGCGTGCCTTCGCCTTTATGGTCTATCCGCTGGCGGCCATTCTGGCGGCTCTCTCCTGCTACCTGATCCCTCAGTGGCAATGGCCGGAAGTGACGGCGTTTGAAGGGGTCAGCTTCCTCAACACCGTCTGGCTGGCGCTGCCTGTCACCGTGTTCGCCTTCAGCCACGCCGCAGCCATCTCCGGCTTTGCCAACGTGCAGCGTCGTGAATATGGCGAGCAGGCGGAAGCCAAGAGCGGCCTGATCCTGCGCAACACCACAGTGATGCTGGTGGGCTTCGTGCTGTTCTTCGTCTTCTCCTGCGTGCTGAGCCTCTCGCCAGCCCAGCTGGCTGAAGCCAAGGCCCAGAACGTCTCTGTGCTCTCCTATCTCGCCAACATCACCGATAACCCGGTGATCGTGACTCTGGGACCGCTCATCGCCTTTATCGCCATCAGCTCCTCCTTCCTTGGCCACTTCCTCGGTGCCCGTGAAAGCCTGAAAAGCCTGATCGCCAAGCCTACCGGCCTGCCGCTGGCCAAGGCGGACAAAGTCGGTATCGCCCTGATGTTCTTCTCTATCTGGGGGGCCGCCGTCATCAACCCGGGCATTCTGGGGCTGATGGAAACCCTCTCCGGCCCGGTCATCGCCATGATCCTGTTTATCATGCCGGTGATTGCCATCTACAAGGTGGAGGCGCTGGCCCGCTTCCGTCAGGGCTGGACCAACGGCTTTATCCTGCTGACCGGCTCGCTGGCGGTATCAGCGCTGATCTTCAGCCTGTTGAAGTAACGACCCACAACAGAAAACAAAAAGAGAGGCGACCCTAGGGTCGCCTCTCTTGTCTCTGTTCGGGTGTGAACTCAGCCCAGCCTGGCGCCGTTCTCCACCGCCCGCTCGGGGATCGCCATCACCACGGCGCCATCTGGCCGGTAGAAACCGGTCAGCAGAAATTCAGACTGAAACGGCCCTATCTGTTTGGTCGGGAAGTTGACTACGGCGATGATCTGGCGGCCCACCAGCTGCTCTGGCTGGTATAGCGCGGTGATCTGGGCACTGCTCTTGCGAATCCCCAGTTCAGGGCCAAAATCCGCCCACACCTTGTAGGCCGGTTTGCGCGCCTCGGGGAACGGCTCGACCCGCACCAGGGTGCCCACCCGGAGCTCCACCACCTCGAAATCCTGCCAGCTAATCGTCTCCATTTCTGCTCCTGTTTATCGTGCACCTTGCATGACCCGCAGCATGGCCCAAAGAGAGAAACCTGTCTTCGGCGATCAGCCGTTTCGTTGCGGCAGGCGGCCGTTTTGCTGGCGCCAGAGGGACGGAGTGAGCCCGGTCTCGGTCAGGAAGCGCTCGCTGAACGCCCCCTGATTCTGGTAACCGCAGCGGCTGGCAATCTCGCCAACGGGCAGTTGCGTACCGGCAAGCAGGGTACGCGCCAGCGCCATGCGTCGACTGCGAATGTAGTGGGAGACGCTTACCCCCAGCTGCTGGCGAAAGGCGAGCTTGAACTGGCTCTGGCCAAGGCAGGCGATGGCGGCGAGTTGCTGATTGGTCAGCGGGGAGGCGAGGTTGGCATCGATATGGCGTTGCACCTTGAGGATGCGGGCGGCAAGGCGTGGAATGGCTGCGCTCTTCATCCCCTGCCCTTCCGCCAGCAGGGAGAGCCACACCTGCGCCATGCCCGCCACCTGCCGCCCTTCGGCCACCATGCGGTGCAGAAACGCGAGGTAGTGGCGCTGGGGCTCATCCAGCTCGATAAAGGGGCAAGCCGCCAGATCGCCGGGTAGCCAGTCGCTCTCCTGCACCAGAAACGAAAGCGCGGGATCGGCGGCGTAGTCGTGCCGCTCGCCGGGGGCGATGACGCAGGCAGAACCGGGGGCAAGCCGGCGCCCATGGCCCTGCACCTCGATCTCGAGGGGGCCATCGAGGGGGATCACCAGTTGGGCAAAGTCGTGGCTATGGCTGCAGACGTGGTGGTGATAGTGGCGCAGGCTGAAGCGGGACATGGCAGATAGCAATGACGCGGCCAGGGCCGCGTCATTGGGGGTTATTCCTTGTCGAAATCTTCGATCTCTTTGCCCAGCGCTTCCATGATGGCGCGCGCTTCGGCAGGGACGCTGTCCGGTTGATCCTTGCGCAAGTCTTCGTCGCAAGGGAGCGGCTGGCCGGTGAAAGCGTGCAGGAAGGCTTCACAGAGCAGCTCGCTGTTGGTCGCATGACGCAGGTTGTTCACCTGACGGCGGGTGCGCTCATCGGTCAACACTTTCAACACCTTGAGCGGGATCGAGACGGTAATCTTCTTGACCTGTTCGCTCTTCTTACCGTGTTCCGCGTAGGGGCTGACGTAGTCGCCGTTCCACTCTGTTCCCATGACTCACCTGTTCTCATTTAGCCGTGAGCGCGGATTTTAACCCTTAAGGAAATTAATGGCAATCCAACAGCAAAGCCATTTAGACGTCTGGAAGTGTTGACGGCTTTTTTAAGCTGGCGTAGTGTGGTTGTCCATGAGCCCACAATGGCGGGATGGCGCGTGGCAGCAAGATGCCGGCGTGTAAAGAGACATCAAGGAGAGTGATATGACCCACAAGGCCACCCTGGCGGTTCGCACCGGGATTGAGACAGACCAGCAACACGGTGCCGTGGTGCCCCCCATCTACCTCTCCAGCAACTACACCTTTGCCGACTTTGGCGAGCCCCGTCAATACGATTATGCCCGCTCCGGCAATCCGACCCGCACCAATCTGGCGGACGCGCTGGCGGCGCTGGAAGGGGGCGCTGGCGCCGTGGTCACCGGCACCGGCATGGGCGCCGTCCATCTGGTCACCACAGCACTGCTCAAGGCTGGGGATCTGCTGATTGCCCCTCACGACTGCTACGGCGGCACCTGGCGCCTGTTCGAGTATCTGGCAGCCAAGGGCCACTACCGGGTGCAGTTTGTAGATCAGGGGGATGAGGCAGCTCTGGCCGCCGCGCTGGCCCAGAAGCCTGTGCTGGTATGGGTCGAGACCCCTTCCAACCCGTTGCTGCGGGTGGTGGATATCAGCGCCATTGCCAGCGCAGCTCATGAGGTGGGTGCACAGGTAGTGGTGGACAACACCTTCCTCTCCCCCTTGCTGCAACAACCCCTGGCACTCGGTGCCGACGTGGTGGTGCACTCCACTACCAAGTACATCAACGGTCACTCAGACGTGGTGGGCGGAGTGGCGATTGCCAAGGAGGCGGCACTGGCCGAGTCGCTGGTGTGGTGGGCCAACTGTCTGGGGCTCACCTCCGGGGCGTTCGACTCCTACCTTACCCTGCGCGGCCTGCGCACTCTGGCCCCCAGATTGCGCACCCATCAGGAGAACACCGACCGCATCCTCGCCTTCCTGCAACAGCAGCCGCTGGTGAAACGCATCTATCACCCCAGCCTGCCGAGCCATCCGGGCCACGATATTGCGCGCCGTCAACAGTCCGGCTTCGGCGCCATGCTAAGTTTTGAACTCGATTGCAGCGAGGCGGGCATTCGCGCCTTCCTCGCGGCCCTCACCCTCTTCTCAGTGGCCGAGTCCCTCGGCGGAGTGGAGAGTCTGGTGGCCCATCCGGCCAGCATGACTCACAGGGCCATGACCCCGGTCGCGCAGCAGGCAGCAGGCATCAGCGCCCAGCTGCTGCGGTTGTCGGTCGGTATTGAACACGGTGAAGACCTGGTGGCCGATCTGGCTCAGGCTTTTGAACAGGCGCAGCAGGCAGAACAGGTAGCGAAGTAATGGAACAGCAGCAACAAGGAGAGATCGCGGTGGCAGCAGAAGCAGGATTGAAGCGGCGTCACGTCCACAAATTCGGTGGCAGCAGTCTGGCGGATCCGGTCTGTTATCGCCGGGTCGCCAGTATCGTTGAACAACAGGTGGGTGGCGACGAGCTGATCGTAGTCTCCGCCGCTGGCAAGACCACCAACCGACTGATCCAGCTGGTGGAGCTGGCCGAAGCGGGGGACGAAGCCGCCGGTGAAGCCATCTCTGCCCTGCAGGCCTATCAGCAGAGCCTGATCGACGGCCTGCTGGAGGGTGAACTGCAGCTCGATCTGAGCAAGCAGCTGGCCGACGACATGCAGCTGATAGCCAAAACGCTTGAAGGGCAGTTTGATCGCTTCGCCCGCAACGGCCTGCTCGCTTTTGGCGAAGTGTGGTCGGCTCGCCTGCTGGCTGCCCTGCTCACCAGCCGCGGTGACAAGGCCATCTGGCTCGATGCCCGCAGTTTCCTGCGCGCCGAGGATGGCGCACTGGTCAAGGTGGATACCGCCCTCTCCAGCGAACTGCTCAAGGCGCGGCTGGCGGAGCATGCCGGTCGCATCGTGGTAACCGGCTTTATCGCCGCCGACATGGAGGGGCGCTCCCTGCTGCTCGGTCGCAATGGATCCGACTACAGCGCCAGCCTGTTGGCGCTACTGGCGGACGGCGAATCCACCACCATCTGGAGCGACGTGGCCGGTGTCTACAGCGCCGACCCGCGCCGGGTGAAGGAAGCTCGCCTGCTGGAGCGCCTGAGCCTCGCCGAAGCCAACGAGCTGGCCCGTCTTGGCTCCTCGGTGCTGCATTCGCGCACCCTGCAACCGGTGGCCGACAGCCGCCAGCGCCTCACTTTGCGCTGCAGCTACAACCCGGATGAGGGCTGCACCCACATCCTGCGCCGCGCCCCCCGCTCTGGTGGCGCCCGCATCGTCTCCTCGGTGGATCAGATCGCCCTCATCGAGCTGAAGGTGCTGCCGCAGACCAACTATGAACAGACGGTCGCCACCATCGAGGCCCATCTGGCCCGTCACCGCCTCAACCCGCTCACCCTGCAGCGCCAGCCGGATCGCCGGATCCTGCGCCTCGCCTACACCCTTGAGGTGGCACAAGGCGCCTTCGAGCTGCTGCGCGACTTCCAGCTGCAAGGGAGCTTCACCGGCCTAATCCAGAAAGAGGGGTTCAGTCTGGTGGCGCTGGTCGGCGCCGGTGTCACCGACAACGCGGAGCAGTGTCACCGCTTCTATCAGCTGCTGGCAGATCAACCACTGGAGTTCGTACAGGTGGCCCGAGATGGCCTGAGTCTGGTGGCCGTGCTGCGCCAGGTGGTGCTGGAGCCGCTGCTCATCGCCCTCCACAGCGCCCTCTTCAGCCGCCCGACCCGGGTCGGACTGGTGGTGTTCGGCAAGGGCAATATCGGCGGCCACTGGCTGAGCCTCTATGCCCGCGAAAAGGCACGGCTGGAACATGAACTCAATCTGGCGCTCACCCTCTACGGGGTGTTCAGCTCGGAAGGGGGCCTGCTGGATGAAGAGGGGCTCAACCCCCTCAAGGTACAGGACAACTTCAATCCCAAACCGCTGATCTGGCCAGAGTTGCTCTCCCAGCTTGAGCAGCACGGCTTCGATGCGCTGATTGCGCTGGACATGACCGCCAGCGAAACGGTGAGCCGCTACTACCCGGATTTTGCCCAGCTCGGCATTCACATCATCGCCGCCAACAAGTTTGCCGGTGCCGCCGACAGCGAGTTCTACCAGCGCATCAAGCAAACCTGCCGTGACCATCAGGTACAGTGGCGCTACAACGCCACCGTGGGTGCCGGGTTGCCAATCCAGTCCAGCATCCAGATGCTGCGCCAGAGCGGCGACCGCATTCAGGGGGTCTCCGGCATCTTCTCCGGCACCCTCTCTTGGCTGTTCCAGCAGTATGATGGCACCCGCCCCTTCTCCGAGCTGGTGGACGAGGCGTGGCAGCACGGCCTGACCGAACCGGATCCCCGCGAAGATCTCTCTGGTCAGGATGTGCGGCGCAAGCTGCTTATTCTGGCGCGGGAAGCGGGCTTCGAGCTCGACTCCGCCGATATCGAGCTGGAGAATCTGGTGCCCGTTACGCTTCGCAAGGTGACCGCCGATCAGTTTATGGACAGACTGAAAGAGCTGGATGGCCCGATCCAGACCGCCTTCGAAGGGGCCAAGCGCCTTGGCAAGGTGCTGCGCTACGTGGCCCGCTTCGAGCATGACGGCAAGGCGCGGGTCGGACTGGAGGCGCTGGAGCCCCACCACCCGTTTGCGAACCTCTTGCCGTGCGACAACATCTTCGCCATCGAGAGCGACAGCTACCGCACCAACCCGCTGGTGATACAGGGACCGGGGGCGGGTCGGGAAGTAACCGCTGCCGCTATCCAGTACGATCTGTGGCAGATCTGCGCCAACCTCTAAGGCTGATTGCAAAGGGAGCAGCACCTCTCTCCCGCGCACAATAAAAAGCCCGAGTCAATGACTCGGGCTTTTTGCTGAATGCCGCTTCGATTAGGAGAAGCAGGCCTGCAGCACGTAGAAGATGGCGATAGCCAGGATGGCACCGGCAGGCAGAGTGATGATCCAGGAGACCACGATGTTGCGCAGTACCCCCAGGTTCAGCGCCGCAATACCGCGCGCCAGACCGACACCCATCACAGCACCGACCAGGGTCTGGGTGGTGGAGATGGGCAGACCGGTACCGGAGGCAATCACCACGGTCGCGGCAGTCGCCAGCTGGGCAGCAAAACCACGGCTCGGGGTCAGGTGAGTGATGCCGGTACCGACCGTCGCCATCACCTTCTCGCCCATGGTCGCCAGACCGATCACGATACCGATACCGCCGAGGGGCAGGATCCACCAGGCAATGGCTGCCTGACTGGAAATCTCGCCACCGGAAGCCACGATAGAGGCCACCGCAGAGAGCGGGCCAATGGCGTTGGCCACATCGTTGGAGCCGTGGGCAAAGGCCATGGCACAGGCGGTGATCACCATCAGGATGCCGAACACCTTCTCCACGTTGGCGAAGTGCATCTTGCTGTCATCCTGCGGGTTGTACTTCTGGCCGCGAATGTAGATCCAGCCGGCAAACGCCACTGCGATGGAGATGGCGATGGAAAGCAGAATGCCCTCGCCATCGCTCAGGTGCAGACCGACGTGGGTCAGCCCCTTCTTGATGGTCACCAGACAGATCACCAGCGCAGTCAGGAACATGTAGAACGGCACATAGCGCTTGGCGTTGTTCAGGGGATCATCGGTGTTGAAGATAAGCTTCTGCACGCTGATGAACATGAAGTAGGCGATAACACCTGAGATGGCCGGGGTGATGACCCAGGAGCCGACGATGCCACCAAACTTGCTCCACTGCACCGCTTCCGGGCCAATGCTCACCACCGCAAAACCGACGATGGCGCCGATGATGGAGTGAGTGGTGGAAACAGGCCAGCCGAAGTAGGAGGCGAGGATCAACCAGGCGCCTGCTGCCAGCAGGGAGGCGATCATGCCGAGCACCAGCAGGTCCGGGCTATCGACAAACGCATTGCTGTCGATGATGCCGTTACGGATGGTGGCCGTCACTTCGCCACCGGCCAGATAGGCACCGGCAAATTCGAAGATCATGGCAATGATGATCGCCTGACGGATGGTCAGGGATTTGGTGCCGACCGATGTCCCCATGGCGTTGGCCACGTCATTCGCGCCAATGCCCCAAGCCATCAAAAAGCCGAACAAGGCCGCCACGAGCACCAGAGTGGTGCCGTAATTCGCGATAATGTCCATTAGTAGTGTTTACCCAGTCAGTCGATTACGAACGAGCCAGCATCAGTTCCAGACGGGCGCCTACGCGCTCGGCCTGATCTGCCAGGTCACCTACCCATTCGAGGATCTTGTAAAGGAACATCACATCGATCGGATTGTAATTGTGCTCAACCGCTTGCAGCTGTTGGCGCAGTCCGATCTGCATGGTGTCTGTATCGTCCTCGATCAGATCCAGCTGGTGGATCATCTCGGCAACCATTTCCACTTCCCGTCCTTTGAAGCCGGTCTCGAGCAGCTCGTCGAGCTCCCCGATCGCTTTCTCGGCCTGAGCGGTCGCATCAATACAACGTTTGAGGTAAGCCATGAAATCCGTCCGCATTTCGGCGGGGAACTCCATGCGACGACCAAGCATGCGGCCGGAGATATCCTTGGCACGGTTGGCAATCTTGTCTTGCTGGGTCAACAGCTCCAGCAGGTCGGTACGTGCAACCGGCAGGAACAGGCCGCGAGGCAGTTTCAGACGGATTTCACGCTTGAGGGTATCTGCCTCTTTTTCCAGCTGGGCGATCTGCTGCCGGATCTTCTCGGCATCTTCCCAACGGTCTTCGGCAACGGCGTCAAAGAAGGGAACCAACTGCTGTGAGCACTGGTGAACCTTGACGATATGCTTCTGCAGCGGCTTGATGGGGGACTTGGCAAAAAGCCCCAAAATAGTATTTACTGGCATGGCCAAACCTGTGTCGGTGAAAAAACACTCGATACGATTTTATGAGGCGCGCATGGTAACCGAACTGCGCCCTCAATTAAACCGCGAATTAATCTAGTCGTCTCGCGGGCATTATATCCCCGCGACCCGAATCCTGCCCCCCAAAGTTGCCTGCCAGCCCGGAATGACTATGCAAACTGAGATCGAGATAAAGTTTTTTGTCGCCCGCGACATTCAACCCGAGTTATCCAACCTGCTGAATTCTTTTGAGATTAAAGAATCGTCACAACAGCAGCTCGGCAACGTCTATTTCGATACGCCGACCCTTGCCCTGCGTCGTCTGGACATGGGGCTGCGCATTCGCCGCTGCGACGCCTTCGCCGAGCAGACCATCAAATGCCGCGGTCAGGTGGTGGGCGGCCTGCACGCCAGACCCGAGTACAACGCTCCCGTGAGCGGCGATCTGCCGACCCTCTCGGCCTTTCCCGATGAGATTTGGCCGACCCTGACCGAGCGTGACCACATTCAGCAGCAGCTGGTCGCCCAGTTTCGTACCGACTTCCTGCGCCGCCATTGGCTGATCGCCTTCGAGGGGACCGAGATTGAGCTGGCCTGGGATCAGGGAGAGATAGTCGGCAGTCAGGGCAGCACCACCATCAACGAGCTGGAACTGGAGCTCAAATCCGGCGCGACCGCGGCGCTGTTTGCACTGGCCCGGCACCTCGCCAGGATCGGCGGGCTGCGCCTTGGCGCCCAATCCAAGGCCCAGCGCGGCTATCGACTGGCTGGTCTTGGCAAACCGCTGGCCCTGCAGGCGCAGGTCGAACATGAAGGTATGGATGGCATAACGGGGGTAAGCGAGGGGCTGCGTCACTGGCAGCATCACGAGCAGCTCTGGCTGGAGCATCCTCAGGATAAAGGCATTCAACAGCAGGCACTCGCGGCCCTGTGCCAGGGGATCGATCTGGTCGCCCGCACTGCGGCCACGCTGCCACAACCAGCGCCCTGGCTGCCAGCTCTGGCCAGCCTGCACGCCCATCTGCAAACCCAGTCGGACGAGCATGACGAGTGGCCTGCCGAGCTGGCAGAGCTCTTCCTCTATCCGGCATATGTCGAGTTGCAACTGGCCATCGCCGCTTGGCTGCATCACGCAGCCTGAGCGTGGCCATACCGTTACTAAAGGTCGGAAATAAAGACCGGAAACAAAAGCCGAAAACAAAACGGGTGAGCCTTGGCTCACCCGTTTTGCATTACAGCAGGTTGAGCTGCTGCATGGCGCTGCGAATGCGCTCGCGGGTCGCTTCTGACAGCGGCATCACCGGCAGGCGGCACTCCTCGCTGCAGAAACCGAGCAGGGAAGCGGCATACTTGGCACCAGCCGGGCTCGGCTCGGCAAACATCGCCTGATGAAGCGGAATCAGCTTGTCTTGCAATTCGCGTGCTTCTTGCCACTTGCCCGCCAGCGTGAGGTTCTGCACCTCGGCTACCAGCTTGGGGGCCACGTTGGCAGTCACCGAGATACAGCCCTGACCACCGCCGATGTTATAGGCGACGGCAGTAGCATCTTCACCGGAGAGCCAGGCGAAAGGCTTTTTGATCAGCTGGCGCTCGGTCCAGGGGCGGGCCAGATCGCCGGTGGCATCTTTCACCCCAGCAATGCGCGGCAGCTCGGCCAGACGGGCCAGGGTCGCGGGTTGCACGTCAACGATGGCACGCGGCGGGATGTTGTAGACAATGATCGGCTTGGCGGTGGCATCGTGTACCGCCTTGAAGTGGTGGTAGAGCCCCTCCTGATTGGGGCGGTTGTAGTAACCGGCTACATGCAGGGTGGCATCGGCGCCCACCCGCTCGGCATGGAGGGTGTACTCGATGGCTTCGACCGGATTGTTGGAGCCCGCTCCGGCAATCACCGGAATACGGCCAGCGACCTGTTTGACCACCAGCTCCACCACCCGGCAGTGCTCGTCGTGGGTCAGGGTCGGACTTTCGCCCGTGGTGCCTACCGGCACAATGCCGTGAGTACCCTGCTC
Organism: Aeromonas sp. 82P; assembly: GCF_051919365.1. Classification (NCBI taxonomy): domain Bacteria; kingdom Pseudomonadati; phylum Pseudomonadota; class Gammaproteobacteria; order Aeromonadales; family Aeromonadaceae; genus Aeromonas; species Aeromonas sp. 82P. Next base: position 851,668 of record NZ_JBQBEV010000001.1, on the reverse strand, counting down.
GATATGCCACTCCACCAGACGCAGCAGCGCCTCTTCATCCAGCTTTCCCTGTCGAAACGGGGTGATCAACGCAACGATTGAACCTTGAAACATGGGATCTCCTTCTCCTAAATGACGCGCATATGGCAATAAAAAACCCCGGTACGATGTGCGCAACCGGGGTTTGAAGCTTCTCAGGGATGAGAGGTTACGCGCGAACGTCGGCAGGCCCGAATTTCAGGCTTTTTTTGTGCTTTCGTTTCAACCCGTTGAACCGCATTTCGTCATCTCTGGTCAAAAAATGGTGTCTGGGCATATTTCGGGAACACGGCATAAATGTCAAGGCGAAAGGGGCTATGTATAATGGCCGCCCAAAATTGCGTGGAGAGACCCGATGAGCAGCCCTATCAGTGCCGTCAGCCAGATGCTGGAACGAAACCAAGCCCTCTTTGTCGGCAAGCGGCTACTTGTCTGCGGCGCGCTGGAGGATGACTACCCCCGCCAACTGGCGAGCCTGGCCCGGACCCTGACCGTCTTTACCACCGATTACTGCTACTACCGCAGCCAGCAGGCCGCCCTCGGCGAGGCTATCCTGTTCGACCACCAGCTCGGTGGAGCCCCGCGCTTCGATGCCCTGTTGCTGCTGATGCCCAAGGCCAAGGCCGAGGCACAATATCTGCTGGCCATGATGACCCCCTTGCTGGAAGCGGGTGCCGATCTGTTCCTCGCCGGTGAAAACCGCGGCGGCATCAATGGTGCCGACAAGCTGCTGGCCCCCTATGGCGAAAAGCCGATCAAGCGCGATTCGGCCCGCCGCTGCTCGCTCTATCACGGTGAGCTCTGCAAACCGGTCGCCCCGTTCGATCTGGATAGCTGGTTTGGCCGCTATCAGTGCAAGGCCGGTGATACCGAGCTGACCGTGCTGGCGCTGCCCGGTGTCTTCAGCGCCGCCGAGCTGGATCTCGGCACCCAGATGCTGCTGGCCGCCGTGCCGCCGATGAAGGGCGAGCTGCTCGATTTCGGTTGTGGCGCCGGGGTGATTGGGTCTGTGCTGGCCAAGCGCAATCCGGATCTGCAGGTCAACATGGTGGATATCAGCGCGCTGGCGCTCGAATCGAGCCGCCGCACCCTGGCGATCAACGGTCTGAAGGGCAAGGTCACCGCTTCCGATGTCTATTCGGATGTCTCCACCCGTTTCCAGCACATCGTCTCCAACCCGCCATTCCATGCGGGTCTCAAAACCTTCTATGCGGCGACCGAGCAGTTCCTGGCCAAGGCGCCGGAATTTTTGCTGCCAAATGGTTCACTGACCATTGTTGCCAACGCCTTCTTGCGCTACCAGCCTATACTGGAGACACACTTCAAACGGACTGAAGTGATCAGCAGTGATGCCAAATTCAAGGTCTATCTGAGCAAAATGTAAATAAGTGTAAGCCGCACAATAAAACAGCTAGAGAGCGCCATCCGGCATCTGATAAGGTATTAAGCACACGATAAAAACCACCCCTTTAGGGGTGTTTTTATACCGAACATTGAAAACCTTTTCATGTTGTTAATTCAGGGAGAGAAATACGATGGCAGGCATTTTGACCATGATCCTGGCTGGTGGCGAAGGTACTCGCCTACAGCCTCTGACCACCACCCGCAGCAAGCCTTCCGTCCCCTTCGGTGGCAGCTACCGGCTGATCGACTTTGTCCTCAACAACTTCGTCAACGCCGACTTTCTGCGCATCTATGTACTGACCCAATTCAAATCACAGTCCCTCTACCTGCACATGAAGAAGGGCTGGAATATCGTCGGCATCACCGACCGCTTTATCGATCCCATCCCGGCCCAGATGCGGATGGGCAAACGCTGGTATGACGGCACCGCCGACGCCATTTACCAGAACCTCGGCTTTATCGAGCGGGCCGAACCGGATCACGTCTGCATCTTCGGTTCCGACCACATCTACAAGATGGATGTGAGCCAGATGGTCACCTTCCACAAGCAGAAGAACGCCGCCATGACTGTCGCGGCCCTGCGCATGCCCATCGAAGAGGCGAGCGCCTTCGGGGTGATCGAGGTGGATACCGAAGGGCGGATGATCGGCTTTCAGGAAAAACCAAAGCAGCCCAAGCACATTCCCGGCGATCCGACCCAGGCGCTGGTCTCCATGGGCAACTACATCTTCGAGACCGATGCCCTCTGCCGCGAGTTGAAGCGGGATGCCGCCGAGGAGAACTCCAGCCACGACTTTGGCAAGGATGTGATCCCGAGCCTCTACCCACGTGCCCCCGTCTATGTCTATGACTACAGCACCAACGTCATCCCCGGCGAGAAACCGCACGTCTACTGGCGGGATGTGGGCACCCTCGACTCTTATTGGCAAGCGCACATGGACCTGGTGGCCGACAATCCCCCCTTCTCCCTCTATAACCGCAAGTGGCCCCTGCACACCCACTATCCGGCGCTGCCACCGGCCACCTTCATCGACAGCGACGAGTGCAAGGTGAAGATCGCCAACTCGCTGATCTCCGCCGGTTGCTTCATTCAGGGCAGCCAGATCCAGCGATCCATCCTTGGTTTCCGCTGCAATATCGGCGCGTGCAGCCATATCAGTGAATCCGTTCTGCTGGGGGATGTGAAGATTGGTGAAGGCTGCTCCATCCGGCGCGCCATCATTGATAAAAACGTTGAAATTGCGCCCGGCACCGTTATCGGTGAAAATCTGGACCACGATAGAGAGCGATTTACCGTATCCGAAGGCGGTATCGTGGTGGTACCTAAGGGAGCAAGAGTTGGCTATTAACCCACTGAAAATCCTGTTTGTTGCCTCGGAAGTTGAGGGGCTGGTCAAAACCGGGGGTCTGGCCGATGTCGCCAGAGCCCTGCCGATGTACCTGGCCCAGAAGGGGCATGATGTCAGGATCATGCTGCCCTTCTACAAGACGATAAAGCGACGGGATGAGGCCAGACTGGTGGCGTCACGCTGGCTGCCAACCCACCCCGGGCTGCCAGATATCGGTTATCGCATCTACCAGATGGAGCTGGATGGCGTCTGCGTCTATCTGCTCGACTGCCCGCAATATTTCGATCGTCCCCAGCTCTACGCCGAGAACAATCAGGCCTATCCGGATAATGGCGAGCGCTTTGCCTTCTTCTCGGCCGCAGCCCTCCATGCCTGCGAGCAGCTTGGCTTTGCCCCGGATATCGCCCACTGCAATGACTGGCACACCGGCCTGCTGCCACTGCTGCTGAAAACTCGCCACGCTCACAACCCCTTCTTCCAGCAGACCCGCAGCGTGATCAGCATTCACAATGCGGCGTTTCAGGGGGTGTTTGGCCGCGAGCAGTTCTGGGCCATGCCCGAGATCGCCGACTACGAACGCCGCATCAACTACGACTACGGCCACGTCAATCTGCTCAAATGCGGGGTGCTCTACGCCGACAAAATCAATGCGGTCAGCCCCAACTATGCCCAGGAGCTGCTGACTCACCTCGGCGCCCACGGCATGGCGCATATCTTCCAGCAACGGGCGGCCGATCTCTGCGGCATCCTCAACGGCTGCGACTACAAGGACTGGGATCCGGAGTTCGACGAATTCCTGCCTGCGACCTACAGCATCGACAACATGGCTGGCAAACAGCTCTGCAAAGAGAGCCTGCAGCAGGAAGCGGGGCTGGCCGTGGCGGACTTGCCCATCTACGGCATGGTTTGCCGCCTGACCGAGCAGAAGGGCGTTCCCCTGCTGCTCCCTGCGCTGGAGAAATTCCTCCACCATCAAGTACAAGTGGTGATCGTCGGCTCTGGCGATCCTGCGCTCGCCACGCAACTGCAAACCATGGCCCGGGATTATCCGGGCAAGCTCGCCTTCATCAACACCTATGACGATCGGCTGGCCCATCTGGTCGAAGCCGGTGCCGACTTCTTCCTTATGCCCTCTCTGTTCGAGCCTTGCGGCCTCAACCAGATGTACAGTCTCGCCTATGGTACCCTGCCACTGGTGCGCGCCGTGGGAGGTCTGAAAGATACCGTGGTGGATTGGGATGCCGATCCCGAGCATGCCACCGGCTTCTGTTTTAACGATCCGACTGCCGCCATCCTGCTCGATACCATGCGCCGCAGTCTGCTCTATTTCCTGCAGGACAAAGAGCGTTTTGCCAAGGTGCAGCGCAATGCCATGAGCACCCGCTTCAACTGGCCTGACTCGGTCACCCAGTATGAACGGATGTATCAGAGCGCATTGGGCCGTTACTGAACGCCAAACGTCAGCTGATTGCTGAAGTTTTGTACCCTTGGCGCCACTTTGAGCGTCAACAGCGAAAAAAGTCCCCTTTGGCTGTTGACGCTCCCCCAAAACTCTATAGAATCCCCCTCCGCAGTGATGCGAAGGTGGCGGAATTGGTAGACGCGCTAGCTTCAGGTGTTAGTGTCCCACGGATGTGAGGGTTCGAGTCCCTCTCTTCGCACCAATACTGCCATGCTGATTCAGCAGCATGTAAATCCAACTAGAAAACCCGAATGTGCGAAGGTGGCGGAATTGGTAGACGCGCTAGCTTCAGGTGTTAGTGCCCCCCGGGTGTGAGGGTTCGAGTCCCTCTCTTCGCACCATGCTTCTCCAGACAGCATGTAAATCAAAACTGGTAACACAATGTGCGAAGGTGGCGGAATTGGTAGACGCGCTAGCTTCAGGTGTTAGTGTCCCACGGATGTGAGGGTTCGAGTCCCTCTCTTCGCACCATGCTTTATCCAGACAGCATGTAAATCCAGACTGGAAACCCGAATGTGCGAAGGTGGCGGAATTGGTAGACGCGCTAGCTTCAGGTGTTAGTGCCCCCCGGGTGTGAGGGTTCGAGTCCCTCTCTTCGCACCATGATTCTGACATGTAAACACAGATCAATGCGCTCCAACCGCATTTAAAAACCAGCTGGAGAAAATCAGTGTGCGAAGGTGGCGGAATTGGTAGACGCGCTAGCTTCAGGTGTTAGTGTCCCACGGATGTGAGGGTTCGAGTCCCTCTCTTCGCACCATTCATTACGCAAAAGGCCCATCACGAAAGTGATGGGCCTTTTGTTTTTACTCCTTGTTATGGCTATGCTTTTGACGACTCCCCGCTCATCGTCATGCCAAGGAACGCATATGATACTGGATACCGACATTCACAACTTTTACGAACATCTGGTGCTCAAGGAGATTGAGAAACAGGGGCTGCAGCAGAAGCTCAACAGCGATCAGATGGCCGACCTCTGCTGCCTCACCCTCAACCAGCTCCCCGCCCACTATATTCGCCACAATGTCGACATGATCTACTTCCTGACCGACGCCAAGCGCACCGAAATGGAGAAGCTGGTGGTCGAATCGCTCAAGGTGGCACAGCAGAAGATTAAGCAGGCTCCCGTCAAAAGCTCATAACCAGGGCTGCTGCCAGAGCAGGGTGACGATACCGGTCAACCCGGCCACTGGCAGCAAGATCAAGGCGGGGCGCAATCCGGGCTCCAGCATCACCCAGGCAGCCAGCAGAAAACCTACACTCCAGGTGCCGTACTCTTTATCCTGACCCCATGCGAGTACGGCCACCGCCACCAGCAACATCATCCCCCGCAATATCCAGCGCATTGTTTTCTCCCCAATCAACAATTGATAATAATTATCTTCATCTACTGGGGATGCAAGTGGCGTCACAGGAAAGCTTCGTATGTGACCCTATGTGTCAACAGGCCGCTCAAAAACGGGTTATGAGATCAACTAATTTGTGATTTTTTCAATCAAATGTGCATTTTTGCCAATTTGATGGGGCTTTAACCCGTCGGGTTTGTGGTAGATTGCGGCCTCTTTTTGGGTTGCCTCCTCGGGATCGATGTATCCACAGGACGAGAGGGAGTGACCTTGGCGAGCAAGAGTTTAGGAAGTATCTATGCAAAACCAACAAAACCACATCCGACTACCGGGCATGGCACAGGTGTTTGCCTGTCTGGCCATTTTCCTGGCCCTGGCATTCTCGTTCACCAGCGTGCTCGATCTGCCGATCCAGCTGGCGTTGTTCATCGCCTGGTTCGTCATCATGGGGCTTGGCATCAAACTCGGCCACGATTACAAATCCCTGGAACAGGCGGCCGTTGACGGCGTTGCCAAGGGAATGGGGGCCATCCTGATCCTGGTCTCCGTCGGTGCTCTGGTCGGCACCTGGATTGCTGGTGGCATAGTCCCCAGCATCATCTACTTCGGCCTCAAGGTGATCCACCCGTCCATCTTCCTGCTGGCAACCCTGATCATCTGCTCCCTGACCTCGCTGGCCACCGGCACCTCCTGGGGCTCTGCCGCCACCGCCGGTATCGCCATGATGGGGATCGGCCACAGTCTCGGCGTGCCTGCGCCGCTGGTCGCCGGTGCCGTGCTCTCCGGCGTCTATTTTGGTGACAAGCTCTCTCCGCTCTCCGACTCAGTAGTGCTGGCTTCGACCATGTCCAACGTCGACGTGGTGGAGCATATCAAGGGGATGCTGCCTATCAGCCTGCTCTCCTATGTCATCACCGCCGTGCTGTTCACCGTGGTGGGCATGCAGTATTCAGGCAATGTCAGCCTGGAGCAGGTCAATCTGGTGATGGAGGCCCTCGACAACCAGTTCAACATCACTCCGCTGGCCATAGTGCCGGTGGTGCTGGTGCTGGGCCTGTTGGCCAATCGCAAGCCCGCCTTCCCGGTGATCAGCTTCGGCGCCCTGCTGGGCCTGATCTGGGCCATCGCCTTCCAGGGCATGGATCCGGTCAAGGCAATGCACTCGGCTTATAGCCCATTTGCCATCACCTCCGGCATCGATTTTATCGACAACATTCTCGGTCGCGGCGGCATGGAGTCCATGCTGGGCTCGGTCGCGGTCATCATCTTCGGTCTCGGGTTTGGCGGCCTGCTGGAGAAGGTCGGTATTCTGGAAGTGATCGCCAGCGCCTTCGAGAAGCGCATCAATAGCGTCGGCAGCCTGACCAGCCACACCATCGGCACCGCGTTTCTGGCCAACGTGTTTGGCTCAGCCATGTATGTGTCGCTGATCCTGACTCCCAAGATCATGGCCAAGAACTACGACCGACTGGGACTGGCGCGCAAGAACCTCTCTCGCAACGCCGAGTTTGGCGGCACCCTCACCTGCGGCATGGTGCCCTGGAGCGACAACGGCATCTTCATGGCCGGGGTACTGGGGGTGGCAACCCTCGACTACCTGCCCTACATGTGGCTGAGCTTCACCTGCATCATTGTGACCATCACCCTCGCCTACATGGGCAAGGCGGTGAACCGGATCCCGCTGGTCGCGGCGGCAAGCTCCCGCTAAGCCATCCAGCAAACAACAAAGGCGCCATCGAGGCGCCTTTGTTGTTTCAGAGAAATGCTGTTTGATGGAGGCACTGAGCACCACAAACAAAAACAGCCCTCGTTGCCGAGAGCCGTTTCATCAGACCGATAATGCCGATCAGATGGAGAAGCTGGAGCCACAGCCACAGGTCGTGGTGGCATTGGGGTTGGTCACGGTGAAGCGCGAACCTTCCAGACCCTCGGTGTAATCCACACTGCCGCCTACCAGATATTGCAGACTCATGGGATCGATCACCATGGTGACGCCATTCTTCTCGACTACGGTGTCCCCGTCGTTGATCTTCTCATCAAAGGTAAAGCCATACTGGAAACCGGAGCAGCCCCCACCCGTGATGTATACCCGCAGCTTCAGCTCGGGATTCTCTTCCTCGGTGATCAGGTTCTTCACCTTGTTGGCCGCCGCATCCGTCATCTGGATGGGCAGCGGGGCTTCTGCTACTGCACTCATTACTGACCTCACAACCATTAGATCCACAAACATGGAAACCGCGAAATTATCCAATACCCGACCATTCAGTTCAAGTATTCACCACGTTTAACCGGCCGCGGGAACCGGAGCAGGCGGTGCGGCGACCAGCGGCTTGATCACCTCACCCCACTCAACCAACAGCTCTTGCGCCGGTTGCCTGCCATCCTTGTTGATGGTGACACGGATCCGATCCGGCACAAAGCCTTCCGGCAACTGCCAATTCCCTTCCAGCAGCTGAAAATAACGCAGGGCATAGCGCCACTCACTCACCTTCATCCCGAGATCGCGGCCGGTTAGCGTCTTCGGCTTGTCAGCCAGACTCCCCTCGACCCGGATCTGCACCTGACCACGAAACAGCTCCCGCTTCTTGGCGGGCTGGGTCAGGGCGAGACGATAGTGGTAGCGACCGGGAATGCTGGTCTCCTGCAGAGTCAGGTTGTCGATCACTACCCCCACCTGTTCGCCGGTGGGGCGCATGATCCGCTCGAAAAAGGCCAACTGGCGTTTGAGCTCCTGCACCTGCGCCTCCTGACTCTTCAGGGTGGTCTGCAACTGCTCAAAGGCCGCTTTCTGGGTCGCCAGCTGGGTATCTTTCACCCCCAATTCGGTCTTGAGCTGGCCGATGGCCTTGCCCTGACGATCCAGCGTCTCCTGCTGTACCACCAACAGACTGCTCTGGGCCAGCTCCTGACGGTTCCCGACAAAGTAACCGATGAGCCCGCCAACGGCTAACACGACCAATAACTTCAATAGATTGGACATAGCCCCTCATCCCGTTATCACGCCATTTACGGCAGCGCCTCTCCCTTCACTATACCGCCCTGACCGGGGTCACAGGCGATAAAGGGAAAAATTAACTGGCCGTGGCGCTGCCATCACCCCGCTTTTGACGCGCGGCGAGCCGTAAAGTTCGCTCCAGGATCTGGGAATAGATCGGTCGGCCACCCAGCCACTGGGCAACCAGAGTCGCCCCAACCGTGGTAATCATCATCGGCAGGATCAGCTGATAGTTGTCGGTCATCTCGGTGACCAGCACGATACCCGTGATGGGGGCGCGCACAGTGGCAGCAAAGAGAGCCCCCATTCCGGCGATGGCAAAGGCGCCGGGCTCGATGCCAAGCTCCGGAAACGCCGCATGAAACAGATGGCCAAACACCACGCCAAACAGGGTGCCCAACGCCAGGGTTGGCGCAAACACCCCGCCCGGGGCACCGGAGCAGAAGCAGATGAGGGTCGCAACCAGCCGCACCGAGAAGATAAGGAACAGGGTCGCCATCGCATACTCATCCCCCATCAGATGAGGAATAAGCTCGGTGCCGCCCCCCGTCACCGAAGGAGCAAACAGCGACAGCACACCGAACGTTCCGGCGACCAGCATGCCAATGGCTACAAAACGGTGGCGCTTGTTCTGATGCAACGCCAGATAGCCATCCTGACAGGCCAGCACCAGCTTGTTGAAGACAAAACCGAGCACCCCGAAGGTGGCTCCCATAAAGAGGAACAGCCAGAGCGCCTTGAGGGCTGGCGCATCGTAGTGAGGCAAGGTGATCACCGCCCCCTGGCCTTTCATGTTCTGCAACATCAAGGTCGCCATGATGGCGGAGATCCCCACCGCCTTGATGGCCAGAAAGGAGTAGCGGAATTGCGGTCGCATCTCCTCCATCACGAACAGGATGCCTGCCAACGGCGCATTGAAGGCTGCCGCCAGACCGCCCGCCGCACCGGCGGCCAACAGGGCATGGCCATGCTCCTTGGGCAGCCGGAAGATATCCGCCACCATCTTGCCGAGGTTGCCGCCGATCTGTACCGAAGGCCCCTCCCGCCCCAGCACCATGCCGGAACTCAGGGTGCAGATGCCGCCGAAGAACTTGACCGGCAACACCCGCCACCACCGAACAGGGCGCAGATCGTCCATCGCCCCCTCGATCTCGGGAATGCCGGAACCACCCGCTTCCGGGGCAAAGGTATGAGTGAGGAAGTAACCGACAAATCCCAACAAGGCGCTGAAGCCAAAGCCGAGCAGACCGAGCTGCCACCAGGGACGGTCTGCCAGCAAGGCGATACGTTGTTCTGCCAGCCAGTGGACACCAGATTCGAACAGACCGCACACCAGTCCGGCCAGGGTGCCGACCAGCGCCGCTAGCAACAGAACCAGCAAGGGCATCTTGTCTTGCCGGATAATGCGGGAAAACGGCCCCCGCGAAGAGGTATCGGCTTCAGAGGAGAAAGCTTGTTGCGCCATCTTGTTACACCAACTTGGAAAAACCATATCGTCAGCTAGCTGAGATCAGGATCACCCGGCGCGTTGCTCGGCTGCCCAGGGCTGGGGCTTTCTGCTATAGTCGGCCCGTTAAATTTTTGTCACGGGAGCAGACCGAGAGTCCGGGTGGCGAGAGCGCAAAGCATACTCCTGATGCTCCGACCTGCCGAGTCTCAATCGGCTGCAATCCCTTGTGTGACGACCAAAATCCCATTAAGGATGATCCATGTCAAAATCAGATCAGCTGTTTGAACAGGCCCGCCAGACCATTCCGGGTGGCGTCAACTCACCGGTCCGCGCCTTCAATGGGGTCGGCGGCACGCCCCGCTTCATCGATCACGCCGATGGCGCCTATCTCTATGATGTGGATGGTCAGGCCTACGTGGATTACATCGGCTCCTGGGGCCCCATGCTGCTGGGTCACAACCACCCGGCCATCAAGGCTGCCGTCATCAAGGCGGTGGAGAAGGGGCTGAGCTACGGCGCGCCGACCGAGATCGAAGTGCTGATGGCCGAGAAAGTGCGCCAGATCGTCCCCTCCATGGAGCAGGTGCGGATGGTGAACTCCGGTACCGAAGCCACCATGAGCGCCATCCGTCTGGCCCGTGGCTACACCGGCTGCGACAAGATCGTCAAATTCGAGGGCTGCTACCACGGCCACGCCGACTCCCTGCTGGTCAAGGCCGGTTCCGGCGCCCTAACCCTGGGTCAACCCAACAGCCCGGGCGTTCCAGCCGATTTCGCCAAACACACCCTGACCTGCGTCTTCAACGATCTGGATTCGGTGCGTGAAGCCTTCACCCAGTACGGCAGCGAGATCGCCTGTATCATCGTCGAGCCGGTCGCAGGCAACATGAACTGCATCCCGCCGGTCCCCGGCTTCCTGGAAGGGCTGCGCGCCATCTGTGACGAGTTCGGTGCCCTGCTGATCCTGGACGAGGTGATGACCGGCTTCCGCGTCTCCCTGCGCGGTGCTCAGGGTCACTACAACATCGACCCGGATCTCACCACCCTCGGCAAGATCATCGGTGCCGGCATGCCTGTGGGCGCCTTCGGCGGCAAGAAGAAGGTGATGCAGCACATAGCCCCGACCGGCCCTGTCTATCAGGCGGGTACTCTCTCCGGCAACCCGGTGGCCATGGCGGCCGGTCTGACCATGCTGGATCTGCTGCTGGAGCCGGGTCTCTATGAGCAGCTGAGCGCCAAGACAGCTCGTGTTGCCGAGGGACTGAAAGCGGCCGCCGCCAAGCACGGCATCCCGCTCGCCATCAACTATGTGGGCGGCATGTTCGGCTTCTTCTTCACCGACGAGCCCGAAATCACCCGCTACGAGCAGGTTACTCGCTGCGATATGGAACGCTTCAAGCGCTTCTACCATCTCATGCTGGAAGAGGGTGTCTATCTGGCGCCGAGCGCCTACGAGGCAGGCTTCCTGTCACTGGCTCACGGTGACAAGGAGATCGAACATACCCTAGCTGCCGCCGAACGCAGCTTCGCCAAGCTGGCTGGCTAAATCGCCGCTGGTTGTCGCAAAGGGCCCGTCATGGGCCCTTTTCTATTGCAGTGCCTTCATCACCAGACAGGGCATCGATACGCCCAGTTCTAGTGCATTCCCCCCTAGCAATCCGCCGATTTGTCATCCTCTGGTGCAACTTGCCCCGCCATCCCTGTCATAAAGCAGGCCCACTATTTGCACATTCACCAAAAGATCCCACGTCACCGAGGTCCATATGGCAGAGATGAGCCCCATCGATGTGCTGCGACGCTATCAGGAGTATCAGGAGGAGTTGACCCCGCTACTGCAGGGGCTGCTCAGCGCCCCCCTTGTCTCACTCAAGGGGTATCCCTTTGTGGTCAGCATTGACCACTATCAGGGACCGATGTGCATCCAGCCTGCGGCACCGGCCGCCCATAACCGATTGCACCTTATCGTGCAGGGGCAAGGACGGGAGATCACCGTCTGTCTGAATCAGCTGATTGGCTGGTTGATGGGAGACAGGGAGCGCCGCCGCGCCATGCCCTGGTTCAAGGCGGTCTATGTGGTGCTCAGCATGGCGCTGTTTTTGATCGTCGCTACCCTGATCTGGCACGGGCTGGAGCAGCTCTACCAGCTATTGTGCGGCGAGCAGCAGAACCAGCTCGGCGCCTTTAGCGCCATCATCTTTCTGACGCTGGCACTGGCGGTGTTCGATCTGGGCAAGACCATTCTGGAAGAGGAGGTACTGCTGCATAAGGATATCTTCCGCCACAGCGCCATTCGTCGCACCATCACCCGCTTTATCGCCGCCATTCTGATCGCGGTCTCGATCGAGGGGCTGTTGCTGCTGTTCAAAGGCTCGCTCGGCCAGAGCGAGCTGCTCTGGCCAGCGGTCGGAGTGATGGGGTGTGCGGTGGGTTTGCTGCTGGCGCTCGGCCTCTATGTCTTTCTGGGAGCCAAGGCCGAAGCGGCACTGGTACAGGCTAGCCTGCGCTCTCCACCGTCAGCTGCACAGGGGAGCGACGCACCGCCCGCCAGGAGGCATACATGGTCCAAGAGGTATAGATGACGATAAAGGCAACCAGCCACTTCAGCATCTCCATATCCATGGATTTGACCAGCATGGCTGCCAGCACCACACCGATGGGCCCGAAGATGGCTACCGCCAGCACCGCCTTGGCATCAAACGCCCCTTTGCGGATAAAGGTGCCTGCGGAGAAAACGCTAAGCACGGCGGTGGAGCCCATCATGATCGGAAACGCCGCCAGCGGATTCATCCCCAGCAGATAAACCAGCGTCATGCAGGGGGCAAACAGGCCTATACCGACATTCATCAGTACCCCGAAGATGAAATTGCCAAGCAGGGCAATCGCCAACTTGTAGCCGCTGAGCCCCATCGCATCGCCGCCTACAGGGAAAAGCCCCAGCAGACCGGCAAAGATAAGCCCTGCAACGACCAGTAAGGAGATAGCCATCACCAGCCGGATGGTCTGCCGATCAAACGAGGCCACATGACGAGCGCCCCAGGCTGCGCCAGCTGCGGCGGCCATCATCATGCTGATCAGCGTCAGCGGCTCCACTGCGACTGCGCCGACGAAGATCAGCGACTGAGTCACGGTCGGCAGCACGCACTGCCCATTTAGGGTACCCGGCAGCACCCGATCATCGATCAGCTTGAACTGCTTGTAACAGGCGGTCTTTACCGCAAAGCTGCCCACCCCCAGGGTATCGAGAAAGTTGGCAACCCCACCGATCAACGCCACCGGCCAGAAGGGGGTCGCCTCAAAGGATCCACTCTGCTTCTTCCGCCAGCAAGCTTGCACCAGCATAAAGATGAATACGAGGCCTCCGGCTATAAAAACCAGCCGTAAAATATCAACTAACATAGGGGTTTCTCCTGCAACGGGCGGCGATTCTAAGGCAAGCAGCAGAAAAAATCTTGACCGGAATTAAGCAATGCTCACGACACGCCTCTGCAAGGTGAAATATTTATCAATAGACTCCGAACGACTCTGCTAATACTTGTTACTGAGGCCAACAGGCCGGGTCCTGAGCACGTTGTTATGGTCCTTTCGCGACGACCACTTGTGCCAAAGGACATAATAAAAAAGAGGGCCGGTAGTGATACCGACCCTCTTTCTGTATCTGGCCGGGGCGCTGGGCCCTCGACCATGACAACTGCTTATTGAATGCTCTTGCCGGCACGCACGTCCTTGATAAACCCCTTCAGGCTGGCCAGATCACGGGGGGCACCGCGCAGGATCTGATCACCGATGATGAAGGCCGGGGTACCGGAGATACCGAGCGCTTCAGCCAGCGCACGGTTGGTACCGAGGTTCTGGTCAATGCTGCCATCCTTGATCTTGGCTTCCACCTTGCTCCAGTCCACACCGGCCGCCACAGCCAACTGCTTGACCTGTGCTTCATCAGCGAGCGGGCCCTGATGGGTATAGAGCTTCTCGTGGAACGCCTGGTACTTGTCAGGCTGACCCAGCTGGACAGCCAGCGCAGCACGGGCAGCGAAGTAGGAGGACTCGCTCAGAATGGGGAACTGCTTGTAGATGTACCGGATATCTTTATCTTCCGCCATCAGCTGCTTGACCAGCGGATGGGCCCGTTTGCAGTAACCGCAGTTGTAATCGAAAAACTCTACAATGGTCAGCGACGCCTTCGGATTCCCCATCTCGGGATCCTGATTGGCATAAAGCTGCTTGGAGTGAGCCTTGATCAGCGCCTTGTCACTCTCGGCCTGCTGGCTCTCCTGCTTGGCACGCAGGGCATTGGACATCTCGACCAGGATCTCGGGATTCTTGACCAGATAGTCGCGAACGATTTGCTCGACATCGCTTTTGGTCAGCTCACTTGCATGTACCGGCGTCGCCAGCAGGGTCACGCCAGCCAGCGCGCAAAACAGGGCATTTTTAATAGTCATAACGTTATCTTGCAGAGGATATGATAGAGGCCACTATAGTGGTTGAGTCTGTTTTCAAGTCAAGTTATCTGGCCAAAAAAGCGCTTGATGCACCCTGATTGCCACTTTTTCATGTCGTTTCGTGCAATTAACCAGCAATCGAACCGGACGGGGATTTACAAGCCGGATCAGCATGGTAATATTCGCCGCACTGCTGCGGAGGGGTGGCAGAGCGGCTGAATGCACCGGTCTTGAAAACCGGCGATGGGCGACCATCCGTGGGTTCAAATCCCACCTCCTCCGCCATTCATACCGAGCCCATGCAACGCATGTTGCGTGGGCTTTTTATTTGCCTGCGATTTGCCACTCCTCATAGAGCTCAACACATTAGTCTTCTTCAACTCCTTTCTTGATCTTCTCACCTGTGGGCTCAACAGCTGCCACAAGATCACCTATCAACATCGAACCTCTGCGTTCCTGCGCGAATCCCTTCCCAATTCCTTATTACCCCAAACAACAACGACCCAACGCAGCGACCACGGCTCCTGCATGTTGCTACCGCCAATAACCCCTCTTCGGAATAAAGTCAGGGCCGGTTAACACCGTCATAGAAAAGCAGGGACGATGGGGTTGCGGCTTAAAAAGAGGGGGCAGCTAACTCAGGAAGCAGAGAGCCCAAGCAAAAGATCATGACGTATAGGCGATCATGGGATGCACGGGATATGACGACGCCAGAGCCACCGAAAAAAGCGACAGCGGTTCAGCGAAGAAAGAGTACCAAGCGGAACATCGGGCTATTTGTGGAACCAGAAAACAGCGACGAGTAACAATAAGAACAGAGGAGAAGAGATAAGATGGGTCAATTATCAGGCGACTTACTGAATTGCAGCCAATAAAAAACCCCGCTCGATGAGCGGGGTTTCTTGTATTGGGTGCCTGGCAGTGTCCTACTCTCGCATGGCGAATGCCACACTACCATCGGCGCTACCGCGTTTCACTTCTGAGTTCGGCATGGGATCAGGTGGTTCCACGGCGCTATGGCCGCCAGGCAAATTCTTAATCCAGAAAGCTGACGTGAATAACGATTTGCCTGTTGGCTTCGCTATCACTGAATTAGTTAGTAGTTCGCTTGGTATTTGCTACAAGCCTTAGAACACTTCTTGGGTGTTGTATGGTTAAGCCTCACGGGTAATTAGTATGGGTTAGCTCAACACATCACTGCGCTTACACACCCCACCTATCAACGTTGTGGTCTCCAACGGCCCTTTAGGACCCTCAAGGGGTCAGGGATGACTCATCTCAGGGCTCGCTTCCCGCTTAGATGCTTTCAGCGGTTATCGATTCCGAACTTAGCTACCGGGCAGTGCCACTGGCGTGACAACCCGAACACCAGAGGTTCGTTCACTCCGGTCCTCTCGTACTAGGAGCAACTCCCTTCAATCATCCAACGCCCACGGCAGATAGGGACCGAACTGTCTCACGACGTTCTGAACCCAGCTCGCGTACCACTTTAAATGGCGAACAGCCATACCCTTGGGACCGACTTCAGCCCCAGGATGTGATGAGCCGACATCGAGGTGCCAAACACCGCCGTCGATATGAACTCTTGGGCGGTATCAGCCTGTTATCCCCGGAGTACCTTTTATCCGTTGAGCGATGGCCCTTCCATTCAGAACCACCGGATCACTATGACCTACTTTCGTACCTGCTCGACCTGTCCGTCTCGCAGTTAAGCTGGCTTATGCCATTGCACTAACCTCCTGATGTCCGACCAGGATTAGCCAACCTTCGTGCTCCTCCGTTACTCTTTGGGAGGAGACCGCCCCAGTCAAACTACCCACCAGGCACTGTCCGCGAGCCCGATTCAGGGCCCTGCGTTAGAACATCAAACATACAAGGGTGGTATTTCAAGGACGGCTCCAGCGCAACTGGCGTCACGCCTTCAAAGCCTCCCACCTATCCTACACATGTAGGTTCAATGTTCAGTGCCAAGCTGTAGTAAAGGTTCACGGGGTCTTTCCGTCTAGCCGCGGGTACACCGCATCTTCACGGCGAATTCGATTTCACTGAGTCTCGGGTGGAGACAGCATGGCCATGGTTACACCATTCGTGCAGGTCGGAACTTACCCGACAAGGAATTTCGCTACCTTAGGACCGTTATAGTTACGGCCGCCGTTTACCGGGGCTTCGATCAAGAGCTTCGCTTGCGCTAACCCCATCAAT
>NZ_JBQBEV010000001.1:670000-830000 GCF_051919365.1 Aeromonas sp. 82P | reverse complement strand
AGCAACCGGTCAGGATAAAGCTGCACCTCAGCTCTGGCTGGAGCGGGCGGCGCTCGCGACACTGTGGCTTATCTTGCTCTGCTGGCTGCTGCTCCCCACCCAATGGGTCACCAGCATATATATAGTGCCTCTCTATATAGTGGCGGCGAGTTTGCATCTGTGGCGGCAACTGCGTTGGCATCTGCCATCGACCCTTGCGCATCCCCTGCTGTGGTCACTCCATCTCGCCTATCTGTTTATCCCTCTTGGCCTGCTCGCCCTTGCGGCACATAGCGCGGGTCTGCCCATCACGTTGTCGATGGCCAGTCACCTGCTCAGCGCAGGCTGTATGGGCACCATGATCCTGGGCATGATTGCGCGAGTCTCCCTCGGCCATAGCGGTCGGGCCTTGCAGGCAGGACGCAGGATCACTGGCGCATTCGCCCTGGTTATCGCTGCCGCTACAATGCGGGGGACGATTCCGCTGTTCTGGCCTGCTTATACCCTGCATGGCTGGAACCTCAGCGCGCTTGCCTGGATCGCTGCCTATGGTCTGTTTGTCTGGGTCTATACCCCGATACTGATCCGCCCCAGATCAGATGGTCGACCGGGTTGATGACTGCGGAACATGTTCAGGGTGTTGCCACCGGATAGTGGATGAGGTTGTGGAAAATCGCCGGGGCTATGCCCAGATTGCGATAACCGTGGGGACGGTCGGCAGCAAAACGCACCGCCTCTCCTTGCACCAATGAACGCCACTCCCCTTCCACCAGCACCTCCATCATGCCGCTGATGACGATGACATGTTCGGTCACTCCCGGCTCATGGGGCTCGGATTCACGCTGGTAACCCGGCAACAGGGTCAGCTCAAGCAACTCGAAACCAAACCGGTTTTCATAAGGGAAGAGGGGGGCCACTTGCATGCCCTCTCCCGCAGGCTGCTGGCGAATGGCATCGGCGGTGCGATAGAGCACCTCCTCCTGCACGGCGGGTGTGGGCTCAATGAAACTGGAAAATGAGACTCGAAAACCGGTGGCTATCTTCCACAGCGTCGCCACTGTCGGGCTGGACTCTCCCCGCTCAATCTGCCCCAGCATCGCCTTGCTGACACCTGTTTCGCGCGCGGCGGCATCCAGGCTCCAGCCGCGCTCGCTGCGCAGCCCCTTCAGTCGAGCAGCCAGATGCTGACTCATCTCTTGCATAACTGCCTCTTTATTACTCTTGCACGATGCACCTTGTGCGCTATAGCGCACATAGATATAGTCAAAGCTGTATTGTACGTAATAACGCACAGCGCGTCACAACGCCAAGAGGAAGAGTCATGCCCTTCGCCATCCCCCATCTGATCGCAGGCTTTATCGCCGTGATGGTCGGCTACACAAGTTCCGTCATCCTGATCATCCAGGCCGCCACGGCAGCAGGTGCTGATACTGCCCAAGTTGCCTCCTGGCTCTGGACGCTGGGGATCGGCATGGGGGTGAGCTGCATCGGCCTCTCTCTTTATTACCGCATGCCCGTACTGACCGCCTGGTCCACACCGGGCGCGGCACTGCTGATCGCCACACTGGGCAACTTCACTCTGGCGGAAGCGATCGGCGCCTTTGTGATCTCCTCCCTGCTGATCACTCTGTGTGGCATCAGCGGCTGGTTCGACCGCTTGATGAAACATATCCCGGCTCCGCTGGCCGCCGCCATGCTGGCTGGCGTACTGCTCAGATTCGGGCTGGATCTGTTCAAGGTCGCCCCGCAAGATCCCTTGCTGCTTGGTACCTTGCTGCTGACTTTCCTGTTGGGGCGTCATCTCTGGCCCCGCTATACCATGGTGCTGGTACTGGGAGTGGGGATGCTGATCTGCAGCATGCGGGGGGATCTGCAACTGGCAACTCTACACTGGCAACTCGCCAGCCCGGTCTGGACATGGCCAGTCTTCTCCCTTGATGCCCTGTTTGGTATCGCGCTGCCGCTGTTCATTGTCACCATGACATCGCAAAACATGCCGGGAATTGCAATCTTGCGGGCCCACGGCTATCAGCCTTCCACCTCCTCGCTGATCAGCTGGACTGGCCTGACTGGCCTGCTGCTCGCTCCTTTTGGCGGCTATGCCTTCAATCTGGCCGCCATCACTGCCGCCATCTGCATGGGCAAAGAGGTCGACCCGGATACCAAGCGCCGCTGGCCAGCTGCGGTATGGGCGGGTTGCTTTATCTCCTGACCGGCTGCTTCGGCGCAACCGTCGCGGCCCTGTTTAGCGCCTTTCCGGCAGCCCTTGTCACCTGCGTCGCTGGTTTGGCCCTGCTAGGCACCATCGGCAGCAGCCTGCACTCTGCCTTGCAACAGGATGAAGCGCGAGAAGCTGCACTGCTCACCTTTATCATTACCGCGTCCGGGATCAGCCTGCTCAGCATCGCGGCAGCCTGCTGGGGTCTGCTGATTGGTCTGGCTATCTATCAGTTCCAATCATATCGACAAAGGAATCAATTGAACCTCAAACCGTGAACCTCTGCACACTATCCACAGAAAATGATTCACAAGTGAAACTAATTTCCCTCTAGTGGTGTCAGGGCGCCAATCTTCCCGGACATGGTGCCCTGTCAGGTTCCATGCAACGGAGTATAAAAATGAAAAATCAGGCTGTCTTGTTACTACTGGCCATACTGGGTGCTACGAGCGTCCAGGCTGCCGATACGGATCGAGAGCTGGCTCGCCAGCTCGCACTTCAGCAGAAAAACCTGCTGCCCCTGCTGAGCAATCAGCAATACCAGAGCCCGCTTCCCAACCTGCTGCAGAAGGCCAGCCCGCGCCTTAAACGGCAGGCGAGCGATGCCAACCAGGCAGCCATCAGCCGGCAAGGACTGGATGGCGAGGTCAAACAACTGATGCAGTTGCGGCTGGCCAACACCGATCAGGCCGCAGCACTGCAACAGGGGGTCGAACCGCTGGTCGCCTATGTTCCAAGTGGAGATGAGAAGAGCTGGAGCGCCATTGAAGCGTTCGACAGCGCTGGCAATCCCGTCTATCTGGATGTGGACAAGGCACCGGCCCGGCCGGTTTTGGTAGTCGAAGCCGATCCCGTCAAAGCCAAGAACGCAGGCTTGAAGGTAATGCGCAAGGCGCTGGCCGATGCTGATCTGCAAAGCGCTCCGCGAGTGGCGACCAGCACGGCGCCACTCAAGACCAGTATCCTGAAAAAGATCAGACTGAAAGATGATCAGGAGCCCTGGCTGCTCGGCGCAGCCGAAGTGTATGCAGTGGTCGCAGGGGTCAATCCCAGCCGGGATGAGCCTGTGGTAGATATTGTCGACATGCCCTACCTCGACTATGACAACACAGACTACACCCCCAACCAGATCCTGGTTTACTGGGATCGCTATCGCTGGGGAGCCGTCGACGTGGTGATGATGGAGCAGGATGACAACGTCAACTATAAGGAGCTGAGCGCCCTGCTGATTGAAGCTCTCAAACTCGGCTTTACTGCGGGTGGCGTGCCGGAAGCACTGCCCTTCCTCGATCTCGGCGGTCGCATCGTCAAGGCACTGCCCGACTCCTGGATGACCAACAACGACGACTATCTGGATACCTTCTACACACTGGAGCAGGATCAGGTCTATCGCCAGTATCCGGGGGCTGCCGGTAATGCGGTTATCGATCTTGAGCCAAAAGAGATCGCCCCGACCAGACCTTGATAATCGGCCATAACGAAAAAGCCAATGAGCAACTCATTGGCTTTTTGCTTTTATCGCGGTGACCACCGGTCAACCCTTGGGACGAACCCCCAGAGTATGGCAGATGGCATAGGTCAGCTCGGAGCGGTTCAGGGTATAGAAGTGGAAATCCTTCACCCCTTCCTGACTCAGCACGCGTACCTGATCGATGGCGATGCTCGCCCCCACCAGATTGCGGGTCATCTGATCGTTATCCAACCCCTCGAAACGCTGATGCATCCAGCGCGGGATCTTCACGTTGGTAAAACCGGCAAACTTGGCCAGAGTCTGGTAGTTGGAGACCGGTAGAATCCCCGGCACGATTTCAGCATCGATGCCGATAGCGGCGCAGCGATCCCGAAAGCGCAAGTAAGTTTCCACATCGAAGAAGAACTGAGTGATGGCGCGGTTGGCACCGGCATCAATCTTGCGCTTGAGATTGAGCAGGTCGGATTGCGCACTCTTGGCCTCCGGGTGACCTTCCGGATAGGCGGCAACCGAGATATCGAAGTCCGCCTCTGACTTGAGCAGGGCAACCAGATCGGTGGCATACATATCCGGTTTCTCCAGCCCCTGCGGCAAGTCACCGCGCAGAGCCACGATATGACGAATACCGCTGTTCCAGTAGTCGCGGGCGATGGTGCGCAATTCGTCGCGGCTGGCATCGATACAGGTCAGATGCGGCGCCGCAATCAGGCCGGTCCGCTCCTTGATGTCCTTGATCACCTTGTGAGTGCGATCACGGGTACCGGAGTTGGCGCCATAAGTAACGGAGACGAACTTGGGTTCCAGCACTTTCAGCCGTTCGATGGACTGCCAGAGGGTATTCTCCATCCCTTCACTGTTGGGCGGAAAAAACTCGAAACTGACCGATATATCGCCATTCAAATCTGCCAAGCTCTGGTTGAGCGCCTCAACCTGACGTGCACTGTGAAATCCCATCTGCTCTTCTCCCTGTCCTGCAATCCATCTGCCTACGTCAAAACGGATGTTTGGACGTCTAAACGTCTTTATATTTATGAGCAAAACGACACAAAGTCAACAGGGATTTACCTCACATCCGATCTGACGAACTTCATATTTACAAAATTAACGGTACGTAACCGAAAAGTGCCCATCCCAAAATCGCCCCAGTCGAGTTATGATGGGGGCAGATCGTCCTGGACGTTCTGAATCTGCGTGTGATTGTTTGGCCGGAGGTTTCTCCGGCCCCTTTTCATCTATTTCCCACTCCTGCCGATAACAGAATGAGTCTTTGCAGGAGCACCATCATGGATACCCACCCCGGCTTTGCCACCGACTTGCTGTTCGATCGCTATCAGGGCGAGGTTGTTCAGCACGATCAGTTCTGGGCGGTTCGCACGCCGGATGCTCCCGATTACTACTTCGGCAACTACCTGCTACTCCCCCCCCCCCCCAGCGACCGTGACAAAGGCTGGCTGGAAGCCACATTTGATCAGCTGATCGGCCAGGATCCTCGAGTGCGCCACCGCACCTTCCAATGGCCACTGGCGGCCGGACAAAACAACCGGATCGCCGGTTTTGTCGCAACGGGTTACCAATATATGGAGTGCGTGGTGCTGGCGCTGGATGAACAGAGTTGCCCGCCCCCTCACAGCGACATGAACAAGGTTGAGGCACGCACCTTCACCACTGCTGATTGGCCTGAGTGGCTCGACTTCGAACTCCATGAGCGGGATGAGGGACACTCTGAACAGAGCTATCTCCCCTATCTGCGATCCCGCCAGGCGCTCTATCAGGCCATGATTGCCGATGGTCTCGGGGACTGGTGGGGGGTCTGGAAAGAGGGACAACTGGTCGCCAGCTGCGGCCTCTTCTTTTGCGGCACACTCGGGCGCTTCCAATTGGTACGCACGCACCATGCGTGGCGCAACCAGGGGTTATGCCGCCAGCTGCTGAGTCAAGTGGCTCGCGCAGGATTATCCCGTGCCAGACAGCTGATCATAGTGGCCGACGAGCATTACCATGCCCAGCGCATTTACCGCTCTCTGGGGTTTGCCCCGGTTGCCCGCATCGGCAGCCTCTGCCGCTGGCCCCACGAATCACAATAAAGCGATACATGCTGGCCGCGAGCCATAAAAAAACGGGAGGCTGATGCCTCCCGCTCTTATTGATGCAGATGACCTATTGCTGTGGCTGCTGTGGCGCCTCCAGCTCGTTGGAGAGCGCCTGCTCCACCTCATCCGACGGCGCCGGTAATGGGGCAGCGGCCGCTGATGCGGGTTCTGCGGGTGTCACAGCAGGTGACACCACGGCCGATGTTTCACTGGTCGCGGGGGCTGCGGACACCTCAGTCGTCGGCGCTGAAACAGGATCAGGGGCAACCGCATCACACTGACAATCCGGGCTCTTGGCCTTGTTGCCCTGATGAGGGGCATACCAGCCCCTCAAGCCACCTTCCAGTCGATCTGCGGCCGCCTTGGGCTCCATCTTGCCAAGCAGCACCGCCTGACTCACCTCGGCCAGTTCATCCCCCAACTTGGGCGTACCACGGGAGAGGATCTGGGTCGCCACCCGAATGGTCGAGTCACACTGATCGCGCCACTCCATCATCTCTTTGGCCGCCGGATTGGTGACATCGAAGAAGTGGTTGGAGAGGGAGAAGAATCCCGGCAACGAGTTGGTATAGAGCTCGGCAAATTGCGGCGTCGTCAGCCACTGCAGGAAAGCCATCGCCCCCTCTTTGTTCTTGCTGGCAGGGTTCATCCCCATACCGATATCGGTGTGATCGGTAAAGAAACAGCCATCACCCTGTTTGGCCACCGGCGGGCGCATGACGCCAAAATCGACCTTGCCGGTGAAGGGGGCAATCTCCCAGGAGCCCGCCACGTAGAAGGCGGCCTTGCCCGAGGTGAACAGCTCGTTGCTGGTCGCATAATCGCGGCTCTCGCCACCTTCACCGAGGTAGGAACGCCAGCGGGCCAGCTCGTCGAACACCTTCACATATTGCGGGTTGTCCAACCGCTCCTGCCCACCAATCAGTGCCAGACGGCCGTCCTCCCCCTTCCAGTAGTTGGGGCCAATGTTCTGGAACCCCAGTTCGGAGGCAACCCAGCTCTCGGAACCGCTCATGGCCAGCGGCACATAGCGACCGTCGGCCTTGATCTTGTCCAGCACAGCGAAGAACTGATCGCGGGTTTGCGGCAAGGTGAGCCCCAACTCACTGAAGATCTTCTTGTTATAGAAGAAGCCATGGATCACCGAGGCCATCGGCACGCAGAAAGTCTGGGCACCGGAATCGGTCTGCCACGGTGACTGGGCAAAACTCGGAAAGTTCTCCATCCCTGCCATTTCGGTCAGCTCGGCCAGATGGCCCGCCTTGAACAGGGCGAGCGAGTCATCAAATGGACGACAGGTAATGAGATCCCCCGCCTTGCCCCCTTTCAGGCTCTCCCACAGGGTGGGCATGTAGTTGACGTTTTGCACCGGATGAAAACTCACCTTGATGCCGGGATGCGCCGCTTCAAACGCCGGGATAATCTTCTGCTCCCACAACGCCTTGTCATCGGTTCGCCAGCTTTCAATCACCAGCTCGCTGGCCATCAGCTGGCCACACAACAGGAGACTCAGGGCTCCAATCCACTTTTTAGACATAAGCCCTCCTAGACCTTGAAATGTGCGATCAATTGCTGCTGTTTGGCGACCAGGTCGGCCAGCACTTCGCTGCTGCTGGCGGATTCGCGCGCCTCCCGCTCAGTCTCGTATGCCACATCGGCAATACCGGCGATATGACGAGCGACCCCCTGACTGACGGAGATCTGCTCCTGAGCGGCATGGGCCACCTGATCCGCCATCGACTTGATGGCCCCCATCCGATCGGCAATGGATTGCAGCGCCAAATCCATCTCGCGGGTCTGCTCGACACAGCTTTGGGTCTGCTCCTGGCTACGCCCCATCACTTCAACCACATGCTTGCTGGAGCTTTGCAGGTTCTCAATCATCCCCTGGATCTCTTCGGTCGAAGTCTGGGTGCGATTGGCCAGCGCCCGTACCTCATCGGCCACCACCGCAAAACCGCGACCAGCATCACCAGCACGGGCCGCTTCGATGGCGGCGTTCAATGCCAGCAGGTTGGTCTGCTCGGCAATACTGCGGATCACATCGAGAATGCTGCCGATGTTGTTACTGAATTCCCCAAGTTTGTAGGTGATCCCGACCGCCTCTTCCATGGCGCCAGCGAGCTGCTCGGTGATCCGGCGAGTGGTGGCCACTTTCTGGCGACCATTGCGCGCCTCTTCATCGGCCAGATCCACTTCGCGCTTGGTGCCATCGGTAGAGCGGGCCACCTCGGTGGCGCTCACTTCCAGCTCGGTAATGGCGGCGGCCACCTGATCGGTCTGGCTCTTCTGCTCCTGTACCCGGGACATGGCCCGTTCGCTGATCTCGGCGGCGCGGCTCGCCTCATCCACCAGATGGCGAGAGCCCGCATTGATTTGAGAGAGGAGTTCACCGGTCTTGCCCGCCAGCGTATCGATGGAGCGAGAGAGGCTGCCAAATTCGCAACTGCTACGGTAGTTGATGCGGCGGGTCATATCACCGGCCGCCATGTAATCGAGCTCCTTGTTGATCATCTGTAACGGGCGCTGAATGCTGCGCGCCGTGGTATAGCCGATCACCAGCGCGGCAGCGGCCGACATCGCGGCAACCACCAGGATCCAGAAGCTGGCACTGCTGACCGCAGCATCAGCGTTAATCCGGCTATCACTGGCGATGGCACCGGCGGACTTGCCCATCTCATCGAGCAAATTGAGGCTGTTGACCAAACTGGCATCCAGCTGCTGATTTTGCGTGGCCAGCGACAGCGCCAGTTGCTGAGCCTGACGCATGGTCGCCAACAAGCCCTGAGCGCCGAGCGCCAACTCCTGCATCCGATCCAGATTGGAGACAAAGCGCGCTTTCACATCATCGGGCACCAGCACCCGCTCCAACCGCTTGCGGGCCATCTCGATATCCTTGCTGAGTACCTTTTCCAGCTCGTTCAGGTCGGTTTTGGCATCGGCACGGCGGATATTCTTCAGATCGCGGGCGATACCCGAGGTAATGAGCTCCGCCTTGTTGCGCATGGAGCGCTTGCTGGCGGTCTGTTGCAGCAGCAGATCCGCCGCCCACTGATAGGTATCCTCAAGGCGGATAAATTCCATCTCCAGCTTGTGGCGCTGATCTAATGCACTAACCCACTGCCGATGCTGGGCCAGCACCTGATCCGCCAAGCCATAAAATTGGGTGGTAGCACTCTCGACCTGCTGGAAGCGGGTACGAGCATCCGCTACGTCGGTAAATTTACCCATCTCCTGACTCAGCTGGATGAAGCGGTTCTGCTGCTCCTTGAACTGATTGGCCAGCTGCGGCAACTGAGCGGCATCTTCACTGGTGCGGTAGACCAGCACCCAACGGTTACTATCCTGCAGTGCCCCCTTGAGACCTGCGACAGCCACTACCAGCGGGGTTGCCCGGTCAGATACGGCAGAGAGGCCGTCATTTATACCCTTGATTTTAAAGGTACTGATCACACCAAGCAGGATCAGCAACAGCAGCATCAACACGAATCCGGCGATGATCCGCTGCACGATAGATAAGCCCATGGAGACATCCTCACTCATTGGGGGAAGGTAAAGTGAACATAGTCACTATCGGCAGGGGTGGCGAATAACTGAAATAAAGCGGCAGGTATTTAATTGATTTGTATCGGGTTGGATCACAGTACAGACAAAATCAGCCATACGAAAAAAGCCCGGCACAAGCCGGGCTGAAAGAGACGTACTTTGCTATCTTCCGCGGTCCGTTCAGAACCGCAGTCAGAATCATTAGAAGCGGTAGCCCGCACCAACCATGAAGACCATTGGGTCAATCTTGGTTTTGATTCCATCTCCACCGTTTACATGCACATCAGTGTCGATATCCATGATCCAGGCTGAGCCGTTGACAAACCAGCGGTCAGTGATCGCCATATCGATACCCACCTGACCAGCAACACCCCAAGAATCATCCAGGCTCACATCGCTGTTGGTCAGAGGGCCACGACCTTTCTCGTCAAAGAAATTGGTGTAGTTCACACCAACACCGACGTACGGACGAACCTTGCTCTGGGCATCGCCAAAATAGTACTGAGCCATCAGGGTTGGTGGCAGATGCTTGACCTTGGCTACTTCGGTATCGCCAATCTTCACTGAATGGGAGAATGGGGTAGCAGCCAGCAGCTCAACACCGAAGTTATCTGTAGCCATATAGGTCAAAGTCAAACCCAGCTGGGCATTGTCATTGATTTCAAAGCTGTTACCACTGTCTTGTGGAGACACTACAGCCAAACCACCACGAACCAGAATATCACCAGCCTGATGGGCCATGGCGAAAGGAGAGGTCACTGCAGCGGCAATCATCAGAGGAAGTAATTTTTTCATCACGTAATCCCTTTTTTTGTTTTCATTTGATGCTGTAAGCCCGCTGACTATATGCCCTTGTAAATACAAAGTTATTGACTTGGAGCAAAGGTTGCACAGAAATAAATCGATTGGTGTGACATCTTTGCGCGCCCTCCCAATCTCGTTGAGTCCCCAGACAACAAGCTGAAATACCTGTTTCGACAGGTTGTAACTACCCGCATCCAGCGCCAAAAGGAGCAAACAAACCACACCTTATTGCGCGGCAGTGCGGCTATTAATTGTTGTTAACATGGGCAAATCAGCGTATTTTTTGCGCCATACAAGTTACTGGGAAGTAATGGTTTATTTATGAAAAATGAGTCGAAATGGCAAAAGGTGGGGGCCTTTCTCGCGGCCGTGTGGGGAATCGGATCCTTTCTCTTTATCCTGCTCGGTTTTATTGTCGCCCTGGCCTATCTGGTATTGGTACGGCAGGGTTAATCCGGGTTGACAGAGCGCAGCTGGGTGATATTCCCCCCTTCAGCAAGCTGTTCCGGAGTCTGGCCCATTCCCTCAGCAGAGAGGCTACCAGCGTAGCCACACCACCGATTTCGCCCGCCGACTTTGGCCTGATACAGCGCCATGTCCGCCAGTTTGAAGCTATGACTCCAGAATGAATCCGGGTACTCTGGGTGCAACGGATAGCGGCAGAACCCCAGCGACACCGTCAACCAGAGTGGCGCACCCTCTCTGCCAAAGCGGTGCTGAGCGACACGCTGGCGCAGATATTCGACCCGCAGCGCCAACTCTTGCTCGTCATCCACCTGCAACAGCAACAAGAACTCCTCCCCGCCCAACCGGATGATCGGCTCGCACTCTCCTGTCACCACCTTGCGCAGCAGATCCGCCAACTGTTTCAGCACCAGATCCCCGATGTCATGGCCAAGGCGGTCATTGATCCGCTTGAAATGATCCAGATCCAGCAGCAATAACAGACAAGGTTTGGCCCGGTTGGCCTGCAACCAGCCATCGAGATAGCGACGATTGAAGCAACGGGTCAAGGGATCGGTGAATGCAGCCATCTCCATCTGGCTGGATTTTTTCAACAAATCATCGTGTTGCTGCCTAACCTTGCCGGCCATCTCCTTGAACTTGCCGCTAAGGGTCGCCATCTCGGCGCTGCTGTCGATATAGGGAATCAAGGTGGCATCTGGCCGATCGCCAAAGCGTTGCAGCGCCGACACCAACTGCTGCAACGGGGTAAGCACAATGCTATTGAGCCGATACATGGCGATCATGACGCAGATAAAACTGATAAACAGCATGCCGATAAAGGTCCAGAGCGCCCCCTCCATGACGCCACTCAAGATCTTTTTCTCCTCCTCTATCACCAGTGTCAGCACCGGCTGGTTATCGCTGTTGAGCAGTCGCACCTCTCCCCTGAGCCGGGTGAGCCCAAGGTCGATCAGGCGATACGTTATTTGCGGTTTCAGTGGTTTGAAGGTAGCGGTGACATCCAGATTGGCATGGGAAATCGCCAGAGGCAGCGCGGTACGCTCAGATACCTGCTCGAGATAGGCCTTGTCGAGCCAACGTACAACCAGCAAGAAACCGTTGAACGGAGCCGACTCGTCACTGTTTCTGATCGGCTGCCACGAGTACATCAGCGGCCCCCACTGGGAAGCGCGGATCCCGTGCAGATTAATGCCCCCGTGCGCCACCGAGCGTTCTCTCAACTGCTTTTTCAGTTCATCAAGGAAGTAAGGAAACTGATCCGGATTGATCCCCGGCGCATCGGGTAGCAGGGTGCGCGTCCAGATTTCGTAACCGGTGAGATCCATGAAGCTCATCAGGTTGAGACTAAAATCCCGCATCGGCATATCACTGAACAGGTTGGATTCGATGTACCCCCTGCTTTTGTTGTCCATAAAACGGTGACTGTCATCCCAGATGCCCCAATCCCGACTGAATGCATCCAGAGCGGCCACATCCGCCTGCACCGCCTTGGTCACGCGCAGCAGATGCTCCTTCATTCGCTGCTCCTCAATCCGGCTGGCGGCCGGGATCTGGGCCCATGCCAACAGAACCAGCAATAGCAGGATCGCCCCCAGCCAGATGGGGAACATGGAGTAAGCCAACTGATGATCAATCGTGCGCGGAGCCTGAGCCATAACCCGATATATCCATTACCATGATGCTGAGATGCCAAGCCTGCCCACACTTGACGAGCTTCCCCCTATGCTCCCGATTTTTATAACAAAAAGGGGCCAAAGGCCCCTCGATTATAACGGCTTATCGCGCCAATAGTGGCCGCAAAAAACGAGCTGTATGAGACTCTTTATTGACGCAAATATCCTCCGGCGTCCCCGTCACCAGAATGCGGCCACCACCGGCGCCTCCCTCCGGTCCCAAATCGACGATCCAGTCGGCAGTTTTTACCACATCAAGGTTGTGCTCGATGATGACGATGGTGTTGCCGCGATCCCGCAGCTGGTGCAGCACCTTGAGCAGTTGCTGGATGTCGTGGAAGTGCAGCCCGGTGGTCGGCTCATCCAGAATGTATAGGGTCTGACCGGTATCCCGCTTGGAGAGCTCACGCGCCAGCTTGACCCGCTGCGCCTCGCCGCCCGACAAGGTAGTAGCAGACTGGCCGAGACGGATATAGGAGAGGCCCACGTCCATCAGGGTCTGCAGCTTGCGCGCCACCGCCGGCACCGGATCGAAGAACTCGCGGGCATCTTCCACTGTCATCTCGAGGATTTCGTGGATGTTCTTGCCCTTGTACTTCACCTCCAGGGTCTCGCGGTTGTAGCGCTTGCCCTTGCAGACGTCGCACGGCACGTAGACGTCCGGCAGGAAGTGCATCTCTACCTTGATGACGCCATCCCCCTGACATGCCTCGCAGCGCCCCCCTTTCACGTTGAAAGAGAAACGGCCCGGCTGGTAGCCGCGGGAACGCGCCTCCTGAGTGCCGGAGAGCAGCTCGCGGATCGGAGTGAACAAACCGGTATAGGTGGCCGGGTTGGAGCGCGGGGTTCGACCGATGGGGCTCTGGTCGATATCCACCACCTTGTCCAGATGCTCCAGCCCCTCGACGCTGCGATAGGGTGCCGGGGTGGACTCGGTCGCCTTGTTGAGCTCGCGGTGGGCGATGCGGAACAGGGTGTCGTTGATCAGGGTCGACTTGCCGGAGCCGGAGACGCCGGTAACGCAGGTCATCACTCCGATGGGCAGATCAAGATTGACGTTGCGCAAGTTGTTGCCGCTCGCCCCCTTGAGTTTTAGCCACTTGCCGGTAAGCGGGGTACGCTCGGCCGGAATGGCGATCTGCTTGCGACCGGAGAGGTAGTCACCGGTCAGCGATTCCGGATTGTCGATGATCTGCTGGGGGGTGCCCTGCGCAACAATCTCGCCACCGTGCACGCCAGCCCCCGGGCCGATATCCAGCACATGGTCGGCGAGGCGGATGGCATCCTCGTCGTGCTCCACCACGATCACGGTGTTGCCCAGATCGCGCAGATGGGTGAGGGTCTTGAGCAACCGCTCGTTGTCGCGCTGATGCAGACCGATGGAAGGCTCATCGAGTACATACATGACGCCCACCAGCCCGGCACCGATCTGGCTGGCCAGTCTAATGCGCTGCGCTTCGCCGCCTGAGAGAGTCTCGGCACTGCGGGACAGGCTCAGATAGTTGAGACCGACGTTCACCAGGAAGCCGAGCCGCTCGACGATCTCTTTCAATATCTTCTCGGCAATCTGGGCGCGCTGGCCAGTGAGGTTAAGCCCCTCGAAGAAGGCGAGCGCATCGCCGATGGACTGCTCGGCAATGGCCGGCAGGTTGCGGTTGTCGACGAAGACGTGACGCGCCTCTTCCCGCAGTCGGCTGCCACCGCAGCTGGTACAGGATTTGTTGGCGATGTATTTGGAGAGCTCTTCACGCACCGAGTTGGACTCGGTTTCGCGGTAGCGCCGCTCCATGTTGTGCAGGATCCCCTCGAACGGGTGCTTGCGCACCACTACATCGCCGCGATCGTTCATGTAACGGAACTCGATCTCGGTACGACCCGAGCCGCGCAGGATCACCTCCTGGGTCTTGACCGGCAGATCCTCCCACGGCGTCTCCAGATCAAACTTGTAGTGTTCGGAGAGGGATTTCAGCATCTGGAAGTAGTAGAAGCTGCGCTTGTCCCAGCCACGGATGGCGCCATTGGCCAGACTGATGGCCGGATCGCCAATCACCTTGGCCGGATCGAAATATTGCTGCACACCCAGACCATCACAGGTAGGACAGGCACCAGCCGGGTTGTTGAAGGAGAAGATGCGCGGCTCCAGCTCCGACATGGAGTAGCCGCACTCCGGGCAGGCGAAGTTGGCGGAGAAGGTCATGGGGGTGACGCCCTCCTCCCCGTCCATCGGCACTACCAGTACGATGCCGCCGGAGAGGGTCAGCGCCGTCTCGAACGACTCGGCCAAACGCAAGGCAAGGTCCTCGCGCACCTTGAAGCGATCCACCACCACCTCGATGGTGTGCTTCTTGTGCAGCTCCAGCGTAGGAGGATCGGAGAGATCGCACACCTCGCCGTCGATACGGGCACGGATGTAGCCTTGGGCCGCCAGATTCTCCAGCAGCTTGGTGTGCTCCCCCTTGCGATCGCGCACCACCGGGGCCAGCAGCATCAGCTTGCTCCCCTCCGGTTGAGCCAGCACCTGATCCACCATCTGACTGATTGTCTGGGCGGCGAGCGGAATGGCGTGGGTCGGACAGCGGGGCTCACCGACCCGGGCAAACAGCAGACGCAGGTAGTCGTATATCTCGGTGATGGTACCGACGGTCGAGCGCGGGTTGTGGGAAGTGGACTTCTGTTCGATGGAGATGGCGGGCGAGAGCCCCTCGATATGGTCGACGTCCGGCTTCTCCATCAGGGAGAGGAACTGGCGGGCATAGGCGGAGAGGGACTCCACATAGCGGCGCTGCCCCTCGGCATAGAGGGTATCGAACGCCAGAGAGGATTTGCCCGAACCGGAGAGGCCGGTGACCACGATCAGCTTGTCGCGGGGCAGGGTCAGATTGATGTTCTTGAGGTTGTGGGTGCGAGCACCCCGGACCACGATCTTTTCCATCTTGTTGCACGCTCGATACAGAAACCTGAGCGGGTCAGTATGGCATAGAGACTACTGGATGAATAGACAGTTATTATCTATCACCGTTATCCTTTTTTACGATGGATAACCCCTTCGTCACACCCTGACCAAGGCGGCGAGTTTGCGCCCAATCCACACCAGCAAGCGCTCGCCCGCGGAGTGATCAACTGTTACTATTGGGGGCTAAACCTGAATCAGAACACGCGAAACGAGCACTCTGATTGCTGCAACGGTTATAGAAAAACCATGCTGTTCAATATGATAACGACATGGTTATGAAAAAAGCGCGGTAACTTATTTAGTGGGTCCAGGCCTTGCCTGACCGGAATATAAAGGTGGAAGAGAGATTATGGCCAGTCGAGGCATCAATAAAGTCATTCTGATCGGTAACCTCGGGCAAGACCCGGAAGTACGCTACATGCCGAGTGGCGGTGCTGTGACCAACATTACTCTGGCTACCTCCGAAACCTGGCGCGACAAGCAGACCGGTGAGCAGAAAGAGCGTACCGAATGGCATCGCGTCGTCTTCATGGGCAAGCTGGCCGAAGTGGCTGGCGAGTACCTGAAGAAGGGCTCCCAGGTCTATGTGGAAGGCAAGCTGCAGACCCGCAAATGGCAAGATCAGAGCGGCCAGGAGCGCTACACCACTGAAGTGCTGGTCGACAGCTTCACTGGCGTAATGCAGATGCTGGGTGGCCGTCCGCAAGGCGGTCAGGGTATGGGCCAGAACATGGGTGGCCAATCCCAGGGTAACTGGGGTCAGCCACAGCAAAGCATGCCTGCCCAGCAGCCGATGAATCAGCAGCGCCCGGCACCGGCTCCGCAGCAGAACATGCAGCCGCAAGGCGGTTATGGCCGTCCTGCCCAGCAGCCGCAATCTGCGCCGCCGGTATATAACGAGCCGCCGATGGATTTCGACGACGATATCCCGTTCTAAGAACAGAATATTGAAAAGGCCCTGATAACTCAGGGTCTTTTTTTATGCACTCAGGCTGAACCTCTCAGCCCGAAAGGGATATAACGCTTTTTGGTTGCCTCCCCTACAGTGATGGATATTCTCCACAGGAGCGCTTTGTGAAAAGTGCAATGAAACTGCTCACCCCTTTATTGCTACTGCTGACCAGCATGCTCTCCGGCCAGTTGCAGGCAACGCCACTCAAGGTCGGGGTCA
The DNA here is from genome assembly GCF_051919365.1 of Aeromonas sp. 82P. Lineage (NCBI taxonomy): Bacteria > Pseudomonadati > Pseudomonadota > Gammaproteobacteria > Aeromonadales > Aeromonadaceae > Aeromonas > Aeromonas sp. 82P. The sequence continues at coordinate 813,627 of NZ_JBQBEV010000001.1, read as the reverse complement.
GCTTTGCCATCCCTCCATATGTGATCGAAAGTAATCAGAGTGGCATCGAGCTGGATCTGCTGAAAGAGGCGTTCGCTGGCAGCGGCTATGAGCCCAGCTTTGAATTTCTGCCGCTGGAGCGTACCTTCCGCCTGTTCGAGTCAGGAAAGCTGGATGCCATCATCAACGTCAGACCCGGTATGGTTGATCCTCACGTTCTGACCCAGCCCGTTATCACCTTCCATAACCGGATCTTCACCCTGCGCAGCACCCACATCAATACTCTGGACGACCTGCATTCAAAACGGGTCACCGCCTTTCAACGGGCAAGGATCATTCTGGGGGGCGCGTTCGCCACCATGGCCAACCAGAATCCCCACTATGAGGAGGTAGCCAAGCAGCAGGTGCAGGTACATCAGCTGATGCGCGGCAGGGTCGATGCAGTCGTACTGGAGGAGCGGGTGTTCTACTACTACCTCGACCAGCTGATTGCCACCGCCCAGGCAGGCGAGCACTACGAGCGCAATCAGGTCAGACAAGCAGACCTCTTCCCGCCCACCGTCTATCACTTTGCCTTCCGAACGGCCGATGCACGCAATCTGTTTGATAAGCGCCTTGAGGCGATGCGTCAGGATGGTCGTTATCACCAGATTTTCGCGGCTTACGGCGCCACACCGTGAGCCACAAACATAAAAGCCAGCCGGTAAGGGCTGGCTTTGTACTGGCTCCGAAGGAACAGCAGTAGGGGAGCGTTACTTCATTGCGCTGCCGTTTTTCAGTTCTGCTTTCTGACGTTTGGCTTCGCGTTTCTCTTTCAGTGACATCTGCGGTTTTTTCTTGGCATCTTTGCCGTTGTGATGTTCTTTGTTACTCATCATCAAACTCCAAAAATGTTACCCAGACAGTTGGTTCCTCATGGGAGCCAGCATGCCATCCGAATCATCAACTTCAGTACGCTTGGTGGGATGGTGCAAGACCATCACCAGACCCAGCATACCCTCCAGCGGCATCCGGATCCAGCCTCATTCTCGTCCAAAAGATGTCGCGCGCAGCCCCTTGAGAGGGGAGGCCAAACAACCTCGACAGGAAAGACCAAAAAAGAGTAATTCGCATTATTAAATGTTGTCACGCTTATATTAAGCCATCGTTACCTAGATACTTTCACGGATAAATATAAATCCCTCTCATTATTTATTGCCGCACAAGAGGTCACCATTTTAATAAGCATTCGCAATATCATCGGAAACATCAGGTTACAACACCGAATAGGTTATTTCCGGTCAGCCGGATATAATGCGCGCCGCACCGAAATATCCGTTTTTATTCAGGAAGCTGTGACATGAACAGAAAAACCAGAGCCGCCATGGTGTCGGTCTGCTCCAATATCAGTCTGATCATCATGAAAATGGTGGCCGGTTTCGCCAGCGGCTCGGTCAGTATCATCTCGGAGGCGATCCACTCCGCCATGGATCTGGTGGCGGCCCTGATCGCCCTGTTCGCGGTGAAAAAGTCCGATCTCCCGCCCGATGAACGCCACCCCTATGGTCACGACAAGATTGAAAATGTCTCCGGCGTCATCGAAGCACTGCTTATCTTGCTGGCCGCGGGCTGGATCATCTTCGAAGCCGTCGACAAGCTGATCACCCCCAGCCCGATTGAAAGCATTGGCTGGGGCGTGCTGGTGATGGTGATCTCGGCGCTGGTCAACAGCGGTGTCTCGGCCTACCTCTACAAGGTGGCCCGAGAGGAGGAGTCGGTCGCATTGGCTGCCGATGCGCTCCATCTCAAGGCGGATGTGCTCACTTCAGCCGGCGTCGCCGTCGGTCTGGCGGGATCTGGCTGGCCGGTCTGTTCGGCCATTCACTCGCCATCCTCGACCCGCTGGTCGCCATTGCGGTCGCCATCTTTATTGTCAGAGAGGCGATCAGCATGCTCAACGAGGCCTTCCAGCCACTGATCGACCAGAGCATGAGCCCGGAAGAGCTGGCGATGACCAGCCGCATCATCACCGAATGCTGCCCTGCCGCCAGCGGTTTCCACGATCTGCGCAGCCGTCGTGCCGGTCGTCGCCGCCATATCGACTTCCATCTCACACTGCCCCCGGAGATGAGCATCGGCGAAGCCCACGATATCTGTGATCGCATCGAACACGCCATCATGGCGCAACTGCCCCACGCCATCGTACTGATCCACGTCGAGCCGGAGGAGCAAGAGCTGCCCTCGCCGCTCGCCATAAATTGAAATGTGGCAAACAGGCGGGAAAGTGGCAGCGAAATAACGGAAAGTTGGCACAAACCCGCATTTTTACTGCCGGAAAGCCGATTGCATAAGAAGTGATCGGCACAACTGTGTTAGGGTGTCTAACCACCCTGCCGCAGGAGCGCGCCGTGAAAAAGCTGGAAATGAAAGATCTGACCGAGGCCGAAAAAGCCGAGATAGCCTTGTTATTGCAAAAGGCACAAGCCAATGCAGACCACCAGCTGACCAACGGAGAGCGGAACAAGATCCGTGAAGAGGGTCGCCTGAAAATTGTGGCCGACCGCGCCGAAGCGGCCAAGGCAGCCTCCAAGCTGGCTCGCGAGAAAGCCAAAGAGCGCGCCAAGAACCAGGTACTGCCGGAAACCTTCAGCTGGATTGATTCGGTCAGCAACAAGTTTCGCAGCAAGCGCTGATCCCTTCTTGCAAAACGCCCGCTGGCACTTGGTGCCAGCGGGCGTTTGCATGTCTGGGCAATGCTCGATGAGCCAAATTTGGCGCCGCCATTGATTTGCAGCCCAGAAGCTAATCGCAGCAGCAAAGAAGTGATTTACATTGTGAGTTAGAGAAAACGCCAACTGACAATCCACGTCTCTCGCCACCTTTTCATTTTTTCTCATATTTTTTGCCAGAACTGGCTACATAGTCAGGACAAAAAAGCCGAATCTGACTTGTCACAGGGTGATATGAGTCCGCACTGATTTTTCTATGCCGTTGAAATGCATCATGTTTACTATAAAAAATGATATTTTTGGCTGTTACAAAACATTAATATAGAGATAAAGTTTGCTTTAAAAATGAGAGCGTGTTTTAATCTTTCTCGATGGTTCGGCAGTTCAGACCTGATTATGTTAGGCAGTCATTTTAGTAAAGCAGTGATTAGCATAAGCGTTATCCTTGGATAATTCTTATCAAATAATTCTCCTTCTTTAGTGCTCCCCATACGTATTGCTGACGAAAAATCAAAAATTGCCATTTAGGTGGCATTCAACACTATTTAAGGAAATTATTATGTCTAACAAAATGACTGGTACCGTTAAGTTCTTCAACGCTGAGAAAGGTTTTGGTTTCATCTCCCCGGCTGACGGCAGCAAAGACGTGTTCGTACACTTCTCTGCTATCCAGTCCACCAGCTTCAAAACCCTGGACGAAGGTCAGCGCGTTGAGTTCACCATCGAGCAAGGCCAGAAAGGCCCGGCTGCTGCCAACGTAGTTGGTCTGTAATTCAAGCCGGAGCATGCTGCTGATGGCTCATGCCAACTGCTGACAGCTCTGCAAGAATTTAAAAAACCCGCTTCGGCGGGTTTTTTGTTGTTCCCCGCTTTTTCCTCACAGATCTCCCCTCCCCCGACCGCTTGATCCCTCCCTTACACGCTCTCACCGCTTGAGTCTTAGAATGAGTTCCGAATGGACTCAAAATGTAAAATAGTGACGAAAAAGTCCGGTTATCCGCTGTATTTGCCACGAATTCTTGCTATTTTGCGCGCCACCAACGCAAACGATTTCCTTCACACTTTCAGGATTAGTTATGGCAAAGCAAGATATGGCCGCCCAAACAGGGACTGGCGGCTTTCTGGACTCTTATTTTTCCATTTCTGCGCGCGGCAGCAGCGTGCGTCAGGAGCTGGTCGCGGGGCTGACCACCTTCCTGGCGATGGTCTACAGCATCATAGTGGTGCCGAACATGCTGGGTGCCGCCGGCTTTGAGCAGGGCCCGGTGTTTGTTGCCACCTGTTTGATCGCCGCCTTCGGCTCCCTGCTGATGGGGCTGTGGGCCAAGCTGCCGATGGCTATCGGTTGCGCCATCTCCCTCACCGCCTTTACCGCATTCAGCTTGGTGCTGGGTCAGGGGCTGAGCATTCCGGTCGCGCTGGGCGCCATCTTCCTGATGGGTGTGCTGTTTACCCTGATCAGCGTCACTGGCGTGCGCCAGTGGATCCTGGACAACCTCCCCTCCGGCATCGCTCACGGCACCGGCATCGGTATCGGTCTGTTCCTGCTACTGATCGCCACCAACGGCGTCGGCATGGTGATCAAGAACGAAGGGGCCGGTCTGCCGGTGCAACTGGGTGAAGTGACCGCTTTCCCGGTCATCATGACGGTGCTGGGTCTGGCCGCCATCTTCGGTCTGGAGCGTCGCAAGGTGCCGGGCGGCATCCTGATGGTGATTATCGCCATCTCCATCCTCGGTCTTATCTTCGACCCGAAAGTGACCTGGCAGGGCTTCTTCGCCATGCCGAGCCTGACAGGCGAGAAAGGCTCGCTGGTAGGCAGCATGGATCTGCTGGGCGCCCTCAATCCGGTAGTCATTCCGACCGTACTGGCGCTGGTGATGACCGCCGTGTTTGACGCTACCGGTACCATCCGTGCCGTGGCCGGTCAGGCTGGCCTCATCAACGAGCGTGGCCACATCATCAGCGGTGGCAAGGCCCTGACTGCCGACTCCGTCAGCAGCATGGTGGCAGGTGCCGTTGGTGGTGCTCCGGCTGCCGTCTACATCGAATCTGCCGCAGGCACCGCGGCCGGTGGCAAAACCGGTCTGACCGCCGCGCTGGTCGGCGTGCTGTTCCTGCTGATGATCTTCCTCTCCCCGCTCAGCTATCTGGTACCGGCTTACGCCACCGCACCGGCCCTGATGTACGTCGGTCTGCTGATGCTGGGCAACGTCACCAAGCTGGACTTCAGCGACTCGGTCGATGCCCTCTCCGGCATGCTGTGCGCCGTCTTCATCGTACTGACCTGCAACATCGTGACCGGCATCATGCTGGGCTTCGTGGCGCTGGTCGTTGGCCGCATCTTCGCTGCCGAGTGGAAGAAGCTGAACGTCGGCACCGTCATCATCGCCCTGGCGCTGGTGGTCTTCTACGCCGGTGGCTGGGCCATCTAACCCGTCCGCATATTCCGGTTATAGCGAAGGGCCCTGCGGGGCCCTTTTTCATGGCTGTGAGTCAGCTAACAGTTTCCCGCCCGTTTGCCCCGCACCGTTTCAGATTGAAACACCTATCCCTCTTCTGCTGTTTCAAATCCGAACCAAAACGCCCGTCATTTTTATCCCTTTTTCTGTCGTTAGACTGGCTCCATCAACCATTTGCCCACCCGTGCGGTGGCAAGCCAAGGAGTGAGCCATGAAGAAACTGATCAATGCCGTCGATGCTGTGGTCCGTGAACAACTGATGGGGATGGCAGCCGCCCACCCCGAGCTCAAGGTACGTATCGAACCCCACTACATCACCCGCGCCGACTCCCCCGTGATGGGCAAGGTGGCGCTGGTCTCCGGCGGTGGCAGCGGCCACGAGCCGATGCACGGCGGTCTGGTGGGCAAAGGGATGCTGGATGGCGCCTGCCCCGGCGAGATCTTTACCTCTCCGACCCCGGATCAGATGTACGAATGCGGTCAGGCCGTTGATGGCGGCGCGGGCGTGCTGTTTCTGGTGAAGAACTACACCGGCGACGTACTCAACTTCGAGACCGCGGTCGAGCTGCTGCACGGCGATGGTGTAAAAGTGGGCTTCGCCCTGATCGATGACGACGTGGCGGTCAAAGACAGCCTCTACACCGCCGGCCGCCGTGGGGTTGCCACGACAGTGCTGTGCGAGAAGCTGGTCGGTGCCGCCGCCGAGGCGGGCTACGATCTGGCGCGTTGCGAGGCGCTGGCCCGCCGCATCAACAACCAGAGCCGCACCATAGGCGTGGCCATGCATGCCTGCACCGTGCCTGCCGCTGGCAAGCCCTCCTTCACTCTGGCGGACAACGAGATGGAGTTCGGCGTCGGTATCCACGGCGAGCCGGGCATCGAGCGCCGCCCCTTCACCGACCTCAATACCCTGGTGGACGACATGTTCAGCGAGCTTGCTGACAACACCCCCTATGGTCGCCCCCTGCGCCACTGGGATCGCACCAGCGGCAGTTGGCAGGAAGAGCACACCTTTATCGAACCGCTCAACAAGGGTGATCGGGTCATCGCGCTGGTCAACAGCCTCGGCGGCACCCCGATTTCAGAGCTCTACGGTGTCTATGGTCGCCTCGCGACCCTGTGCGAGGAGGCGGGCATCCATCTGGTGCGCAACCTGATCGGCCCTTACTGCACCTCCCTCGACATGACCGGCATCTCCATCACATTGCTCAAGGTGGATGATGAGCTGATGACCCTGTGGGATGCCCCCGTTCACACCCCCGCCCTGCGTCGCGGCTGCTAAGGAGAACCCATGTTAAGCAAGCATCACATCGTCAACTGGTTGCTCGACTGCGAGCATATCTTCACCGAGCAGCGCGACTACCTCACCGCGCTGGATACCGACATCGGCGACGGCGACCACGGCCTCAACATGCAGCGCGGCTTCGCCAAGGTGGCCGAGAAGCTGCCCGCAGTGGCGGACAAGGATATCGGTCAGGTGCTGAAAACCACCGGCATGACCTTGCTCTCCTCGGTCGGCGGCGCCAGCGGCCCGCTCTATGGCACCTTCTTTATCCGGGCAGCGGCCAGCAGTGACGCCTGCCAGAGCCTGAGCCTCAGCCAGCTGTGCAAAATGCTGAGCGACGGGGTGGAGGGCATTGTTTCTCGCGGCCGTGCCGAGCCGGGCGACAAGACCATGTGCGATGCCTGGTGGCCGGCACTGGCCGCCCTGCAACAGGCGCAGCAGCAAGAGCTGCCCCTCAACGAGGCGCTGGACAAGGCGGTGGCAGCCGCTGCCGCCGGCACCGAGGCGACCATCCAGATGCAGGCCCGCAAGGGGCGCGCCAGCTATCTTGGCGAGCGCAGCATCGGCCATCAGGATGCCGGGGCCACCTCGACCCTGCTGCTGCTGACCGCCCTGCGTGACAGAGCGAGGTTGTGACATGATCGGAATCGTAGTTGTCTCTCACAGCGCCCAGCTGGCGGCCGGTTTGAAAGCGCTGGCCGACCAGCTCGGCAGCCCGGCCAGATTGCTGCTGGCGGCCGGGGTCGATGACCCCGACCACCCCATCGGCACCGATGCCATCGCGGTGATGAGTGCGATTGAAGAAGCGGATGACGGCAGCGGCGTGCTGGTGCTGATGGACTTGGGCAGCGCTCTGCTGAGCGCCGAGACCGCCCTAGAACTGCTGCCACCCGAGTTAAGCGCAAGGGTGCGGCTCTGCCCCGCCCCGCTGGTCGAGGGTACCCTGGCCGCCGTGGTGGCGGCCGGTTCCGGCCTGACGCTGGATGAGGTGGCCGCCGAAGCACTCGGCGCGCTGGGCCCGAAACAGGCGATGCTGCCAGCCAGCGCGGCGCAGACTGCCACCGAGACAGCCCCCGTTGCCGACGACGGCTGGCTGCGCTGCGAGGTGCTGGTGGATAACCCCCACGGCCTGCATGTGCGCCCCGCCGCCCGACTGGTGGCTGCCCTCAAGCCCTTTGCCGCTGAACTCAAGCTGCAAAAGGGGGATAAAGAGGCCAACCCCCGCAGCCTGACCCGGCTCGCCATGCTCAACGTGCGGCAGGGCGACCAGCTCATCCTGCTGGCGCGCGGCGAGGATGCCAGCGCCGCCTTGGCCTGCTTCCAGCAGCTGGCCGCCGAGCGCTTCGGCGACTGACGCCGCACACCATTGTTTCAAGGGGCTGCACTCGCTCGCTGAGCCTGTGCAGCTTCATTCAAGACGAAGGAGTCCCCGGCACTGCCGCCCCTTCGCCCCGATTCTTAATTCATAAAGAGAGAGGGATAAAAAATGGACCGCATTATCATCAGCCCCAGCAAATACGTGCAAGGCAACGGGGCCCTCGCCAATATCGGCAACTACGTCAAGGCGCTCGGCAGCAAGCCGCTTATTCTGGCCGACGCCTTCGTCACCAAGCTGGTGGGCGATACCGTAGCCACCAGCTTCCACGGCGCGGGGATCAAGCCGGAGTTCGACTGCTTCAACGGCGAGTGCTCCCGCCCCGAGATCGACCGCCTGCTGGCACGCTGCCAGCAGACTCCGTTTGACGTCATCATCGGCATCGGCGGCGGCAAAACGCTGGATACAGCCAAGTCGGTCGCCTTCTACCAGAAGGTGCCGGTGGTCATAGTGCCCACCATCGCCTCCACCGATGCCCCCACCAGCGCGCTGGCGGTCATCTACACCCCGGAGGGGCAGTTCAGCGAATACCTGATGATCCCGACCAACCCCAATATGGTCATCATGGATACCGGCGTGGTCTCCCGCGCCCCGGTGCGGCTGCTGGTCTCCGGCATGGGGGATGCGCTCTCCACCTATTTCGAGGCGCGCGCCAACAAGGTTTCCGGTTGCCAGACCATGGCCGGTGGTGCTTCTACGCTGGCGGCGCAGGCCATCGCCGAGCTCTGCTACAAGACTCTGCTGGCCGATGGCTACAAGGCCAAACTGGCAGTGGAACAGGGGCTCTGCACCAAAGCAGTGGAGAACATCATCGAGGCCAACACCTACCTGAGCGGAATCGGCTTCGAGAGCAGCGGACTGGCCGCCGCTCACGCCATCCACAACGGTCTGACCCAGCTCGCCGAGTGTCACCACCTCTACCACGGTGAAAAAGTGGCGTTCGGTACCCTGGTGCAACTGGTGCTGGAGAATGCACCGATGGCGGAGATCGAAACCGTGTTGGCCTTCTGCCGCTCGGTTGGCCTGCCGACCAACCTGCATATGATGGGGGTCAAGGAGCTGGATATGGCGCGCCTGATGGAGGTGGCCAAAGCCTCCACCGCCGAGGGCGAGACCATCCACAATATGCCGTTCAAGGTCACCGCTGAGGATGTGCTGGCGGCCATCGTCACCGCCCACCAGTTGGGGCTGTAATCGCGCCACTGCTGACCTTGCCATATAAAACGGCCCCGCAACTGCGGGGCCTTTTCATTTTCTGCGGGCCGATTGGCTACAGCTCGGATCGCCGTCAACCGTGATAGTCGGCGGGATCGATCTCGAGCAGTTTCAGTCGCCGCCAGAGGGTGGTGCGACTGATGCCAAGATGATGGGCTATCTGGCTCACCTGCCCCTTGCAGGCGTGGGCGCAGCGCAAGATGGCTTGCCGCTCCAACTCCGCCAGCGTGAGCAGCGGTTGCCCCACCACCTCGTCCGCCACCTGCTGATAGCCGTGACGAATGGCGGCGGGCAGCGCCTCCGGCGGGATCGGCCCCTGACCGGCATGAAGCAGCGCATGCTCGACGGCGCTGCGCAGCTCCCCCAGATTGCCGGGCCAGGGATAGGCGAGCAGGCAGTCGAGGGCCGCCGGACTGAACTGGCGCACCGGCTCGCGCCCCTGCGCCGCCAGCTGCTGGCTGATAAGGCCCGGCAGGTCCGCCGTGCGCTCCCGCAATCCCGGCAGCCACAGCTCGCACGCCTGCAAGGCATAGAGCAGCTGGCGGCCAAACAGCCCCTCCTGCACCAGCTGCTCCAGTGGGGCGCTGCTGGTGGCGATGATCCGCACCTTGAGCGGCAGGATACGGGCCGAATCGAAGCGCTGGATGCGGCCGGTCTTGAGCAGTTGCAGCAGCGCCGCCTGCATGGGGGCAGAGAGGCACTCCACCTGCTCCAGCACCAGGGTGCCGCCGTGGGCCAGCTCGAACTTGCCCGCCCGCTCCTGCCCCGCCTCGTCGGAACCCATCAGCTCCAGCGCCATCCGCTCGCTCGGCAGCGCCTTGCAGTTGAGGGTAATGAGCGGCCCGGCGGCCCGTTCGCTACCGAAGTGGATCGCCTCCGCCAGCTGGGCCTTGCCCACCTCCTCCTCGCCGCGCAGCAGGATCGGCCCCTGACTCTGGGCCGCCTGCCGGGCGTAGCGCAGCAGTTTGCGCATGGCGCTCGACTCCCCCACCAGCGCCGACAGCTCGGGCACCGTCTGGCGCAGCTGGTGAATGGCCCGCAACCGATCGACCGGGTGCAGCAGGGCGATAAAGCTGACCCCCTCGGGCCCCGGCAGCGGCTTGAGGCTCACCAGCGCATTGATGAACTCACCCTCCTGCGCGCCAAGCCGCTCCAGCGTCACCTCCACATGGCTGAGCGGTGTCTGCCCCCTGATGGCCAGCTGCAACCGCTGCGGCAACAGCAGATGCTGCTCGAGCGGCTGGCCGAGACAGAGCGCCGGATCGAGCAGCAGCCGTTGTGCCGCCAGCGCGTTGAGGTAGCGCAGCCGCCCCTGCGGATCCCAGGCCAGCACGCCGTCATCCATGCCATCGAGCAGGGCGTAAAGCTCGCTCAGATGGTGCTGGGACTCCTGCATCAGGGTCTCCATCTGCAGCAGATGGGCCAGCTCGCGCCCGGCGCTGACGGTGAGCGCCAGATCGCCGGCGCTCGCCTCCTCCACCTTGCAGATCAAAGCGATGATGGCGACCTGACGGCCATTGCTGTTGTAGACCGGGCTGGCGCAGCTGTGCCACGGGTGGAGGGTCTGGTTGAAGTGCTGGGAGCCGCTGACGCAGAGCGGCACGCCCTCCAGCGCCGCCAGATTGATGGCATTGGTGCCGATACGCCCCTCGCTGAAAAAGGCACCGGGGCCAAACCCCAGCGCCGCCAACTCCGCCAGCGTGCCGGGGTGGCCGGTCTGGGCCAGCAGGCAGCCGCTCTCGTCGGTGAGCAGCAGGGCGCAGGGGCGCCCCTCCATAAATTCGTAGAGATCTTCGAGGGCCATCTCGCCGGTGGTGAGCAGGTCGCGCTTGCGCTGGCGCAGGCTCTGCAAGGTCTGCCCCTTGGCGCTGTGGGGCGGATGCCAGAGGGTGGCACTGGTCTGGTGGACGCAGCGCAGCCAGGATGCCTGCAGATAGTCAGGCCAAACGAGCAGCGGCTGAAGGTCAGATGGCATGGTCACAGCAATATCCGGCAAGATGTGAGCCGACCATTTAACCACGCCAGCGCCCCCGATTCAGTGACCTGCCTCAGAGGGTGGTAAGCCCGCTCTGCTCTTGGTCGGGTTCACCGTCGGCCAATTGCTGGCCGAGCCAGTGACAGAAGGCGCGGCACACCTTCGCTCTCTTGATATATAGCCCGATCACAATACGGGCTTGTTTATGAAGAAGAGGCCGGATGGTGCTTTTCATTGCCGCCCCAGAAGTGTATTTTTACTCGGTGGCAAAAAGTAGAGCCAAAAGAGGATGTTGCTCGAATGAGCTCAGCGCTATAGGTGTGCCGATAAGGTTCTGATTTAAAATGATTTTCTTTCAATCGATCATGGCGAACCGGAGTTATATGGAAGGCTCTATTAACGGATTAGTACCGCCTTCAATCTAATCACTGTTAGCACTCCAAAGCCACACCACTAGAGGGTCATATGAGCATTACGTTTGATCTAAATAAGTTCCTAGAGGATAAGGCAACAATTTTCAGGTTGGTTGTTCTTTCTCTCGTCTCAATTATCTATATAGCTCCAGGGTTATTGATGATCTTTTATTTCGATCCAGAGCTTCTAGTGAAATTGTCAGAATTAAAATTATTTGTATTTTCTGCAGCTATATCTCTTCCATTACATATACTGGCCGCAGTTCTAATCATGTGCTCTCCTAGAACACAAATAGAGGTCTTGCAAGATCCTTCAAAATTAAGGGGTCTTGTGCTTAGTCTTGGTGCGTTGATTTGGGCTGTAGTTTGGGTGTTTCTTATTCCTTGGCTTTCTACGCTCAATGCTTGGCTCTATCCGAGTATCGGAGAACTAACTGAGAAATATCAGTTAATAATTGCATATCTAATGAGTTTGGCATTCTTCATGGTTGTCGGCATTGCAGGGTTCTTTAAAACTACGTTGCCCTATGTGCGGCAATCCAGTGCTAACAAGTAAAGGCAAGCGACGCCAAAAAGCGGCGCGCCTGCTTTAGGCGTTAGCTTTTTCAAAAACTAAGGAGTAGGTAATGAAGTCTAAAGATGAAGTTTGGAAAGAAGCCTGTTCGACATCTATGAACAAATGGATTGGTATTATTGAAGAAGAGACAGATATTGTTTCATTTGGTTCTAATCCAACACAAAAAATGCGCGATCTTATTGATAAAATTAAACTCGCAATTGAAACAGGTGAAAATGTTGACACATCTATAAATGCGCTGATCCAAGACGCTTTTGATAAAGGTGTTCAGAGTGGTTTTGCGAAAGGTTTATCGAAATTTATTGATGGTTCGATAACAACAAAGAAAGTTAGGAATAAAGATAGTTGGATTTTAAGTACCAATTCAAAGCAATATCAAATTACCGCAAAGCTACCGAGTGCAGGCGAAAATACAATTACAACTACTTCATATATAAAAATTAATGAACATGGCTTTGAGTAATAAAAGCTAAAAAAGCTGTCATGGAGGGACGCAAAAAGCTTGGCTGCGCTCCTTCGTCGCTAATTTTAGCCAAGCTTTTGTGCGCCCCATATGGCAGCGTTAGCATTCAAGGAGAAAGGTTTACACATTCCAGGGAAGCCCGTAGGTTCGATTAGCCGTAAGGCGTAATCGGACGTTCGCGTAAATCTATTCCCCCGCAATAACGGCCATCCATATTTCCCCTCTGCCAGATGCCGCTGATTCACGGATAAAACCGGAACAACGGCATCTCGATCGTCCGATTACGCTTCGCTAATCGAACCTACATGAGACGGTCATATGTGGGATATGGAGGCTGGCGCGGATCTGCCAATCCGACACGATCGCCATAAATCACGATCGTCAAAAACCAAAGAGCCGCCCAATGGGCGGCTCTTTGTATCAGCGATGGATGGCTGAATCGTCTTGTTACCAAATCGTCTTTTTACTGAATCGTTATTGAGCTTTGGGCGCTTCAACCGCAGCGGTCGCCGGTTGGTCATCTTCCTTGATCCAGGCATCCAGCAGGGTGTAGCCCACCGCCAACACTACCGGGCCGATAAAGAGACCGATGATCCCCATGGTCAGCAAGCCACCGATTACCCCCACCAGAATGAGGATGAGCGGCAGGTCGGCGCCACGCTTGATCAGGAAGGGGCGCAGGAAGTTGTCCATGGTGCCCGCAATCAGTGACCACACCAGCAGGAAGGTGCCCCAGGTGGTGTCACCGCTCCAGTAGAGGTAGCCGATACAGGCCAACAGCACCGGGAAGGGGCCGATCTGGGCGACGATCAGCAGGAACATCACCACCACCAGCACCATGGCGTAAGGGATACCGGCAATCAACAGGCCGACACCGGCCACCGAGGATTGCACCAGCGCAGTCACCACCACACCCATCGCCACGGCACGGATCGCCTGTGAAGCCAGCACAGTGGCGTTGTCGCCACGCTGACCCGCCAGCCGGTGGGCGAAGCGGCGAATGCCGGTCGCCACCACTTCACCCGAGTGATAGAGCACACCGCAGATACCGACCGTCAGCAGGAAGTGGACAAACAACAGCCCCAGATTACCGGCCTGAGAGGCCAACCAGCGGGCGGTCTGACCGAAATAGGGGGCCAGCTTGGCAAACAGCACCTGACCACCGCTCGCCAGAATTTGCTGCCAGAAGTCATAGAGCTTGTCGCCCACCAACGGGATCTGTTGCAGCCAGAGCAGCTCCGGCGGCGGTGACTGGCTGATATGGGTACCCAGCTCGATCAGCATGGGGGCCTTCTCCGCCACATTGGCCAGCGTCATAAAGAGCGGGATAACAAACATCAGCAGCAGCACCAGCGTCATAAAGAGGGCCGCCAGGGTGCGCTTGCCCCACAACAGGCGCTGCACCATCAACATCAGCGGCCAGGTGGCGATGGTGATCATGGTGGCCCACACCAGCGCAGGCAGGAAGGGCTGCAACACCAGGAAACAGGAGATAATCAGGATGCTGAGAAACAGCACCCCCAGGGTTATCTTGGCCAAATCCACTTTTTTCACATTCATAGAGTTCCCTTTTCAGAGCCGTTGCCCTTGGGTCGTGTGTCGCATTTCAAGAAAGAGAGTATCCACCAGAGGCCAGCGCTCAACCAGAGCCCCAGCCCGAAAAAGAGCACAAACTGACCAAGCAGGATGGCCAGCGAACTGCTGGTCAGCAGCGGTAGCGCCCAGAGCCCTGCCCCTATCACCGCGCCCCCCGCCAGGGTGACCACGCCGGTCACAATGGGGGGATAACCGCCGCGAGTCAGGGAGCGCAAACCGCCAACCCAGAGCCCGAGCGCTGCCATGCTGATCCCGGCCAGATGGGCCGATTGGGTCAGCCCCCCGAGCGCCAGCGCAGATGCAATCAGCAGCAGCCAAGCTGCCGACTGCCTGTCGGCACGCCAGCAGGGGCGGGCGGCCAGCAGCAAGGCGCCGATCAGCAACCCCGCCGCCACGTCCGAGATAAAGTGCACCCCGAGCCAGACCCGCGCCAGACCTGTGGTCAGCGCCAGCAGCAAGGCCAGCGAATAGGCCAGCCCGCGCCGGGCAGGCCAGAGCCAGCCAAGCAGCGCGCCCCAGAACAGCAAGGCCGAGGCGGTATGGCCGCTCGGCATGCCAAAGCCTTGCGCGCTCTGGGTTGCCAGTTCAGGTTGCAGATGGAAGGGGCGCGGCCAGCCAATCCCCTCCTTGCTTGCCTGCACCAGCAAGCCGAGCCAGAGCATAGCGAACAGCAGCTGGCGCAGCCGCGGCCACCCCAGCAGCGGGAGCAGCAAAGGTATCAGGGCAAGCTGAAAGCCGCCTGAACCAAACAGATTGCTGACCGACAGCCACCACACATCGGGCCCCAGCCACTGCTGCAGCCGCTGCATCAGCGGGATCTCGACCTGATGCAGTGCATTGCCCTGCGCCACGAAATCGGCCTGCCAGCGTACCTCGCTCTCGGGCACCTTATCCAGTCGGGATTGCAGCCAGTCGAGCTGATCCGGGAAGCGGCGCTGCTCGCGGGGGAGCTTGTCCACCGCGATCAAGCGGGCGTTGAGGATCTCCCCACCCAGATTGGGGGCCTTCAGGATGGAGACAAACGCAGTGTCTTGCTGCGCGACAATCGGTTCCAGCGTGCGGCAGGCGAAGATAAGCGCCCGCTGCCAGCGGCCCAACTCCTGCACCACCTCCCCCCGCAAGCCAGTCTCTTCATAGAGCTCGCGCAGCGCCGCCTGCTGCGGGCTCTCGCCGCCATCTATATAGCCACCGCTCAGGCTGTAGCGGGAGGAGATGCGATCCTGCACCAGCAGCAGTTGATCCTGATGGCGGATGGCGCAGGCGGCTGCCGTTGGGCCAGCCGGTTCGGCACTCAGGGCTGGCAGAGCGGCAAACAGCGCCAGCAAGAGTAAAAAGAGGGTTCTCGACATCAATTTGCTTTCCCTATGCACAATGGCGACAAGCCTCCCAGAAATCAGATAGTTGGGCAACGGTAGCGGCCGGATCGCCGCCATTCCCGCCGCGCTGGCGGTGCACGGAAGATTGCGATGAAGCAGGGCACTCCCTACTATTGGCGGCTATCTTCAATTTCATGCAGCAAACGCTGGAGCCCTCCATGAGACAGTTCGGCTTTTTCCTCGGCATCGCCATCGGTGTCATTTTGATCCTGTTCGGCAGCATCGTCATCTTCCAGGCGCTCCCTGCCGCACTGGATGTATTGGAGATGCCGAGCCGCATCCCGTTCGTGCGCGAGGTCTACACCTGGCTGATGACCAGCGCCAACGGCCTGACCGCCCAGCTGGAGCAGAACTTCCTGGAAGCCTTCCAGACCGTGCTCAAGCTGATCCTGCTCATCACCTTCATGTGGGTCTGCGTCAAGCTGGTCAACATGGGGGTTCTGATTATCCGCGCCGGGGTTGATCTCATCCGCACCGCCATCGCCCACAGCGAAGGCCCCCACGACCAGAAGAAGCCGGATCAGCACGATCACTTCTGACTCTGATATGGTCGATTGATGTGAACGCTGCCGCCCCCAACCGGGGCGGCAGTGTTATATGCGCGCTATGAAGGCCCTCCCTGCCCCATGAATACCCGATAAAGCAGCGGCTTTCCCTTGTGAATCAGCAAACTGCCCATATGTTGCATCACCTTGACATGGTTTGCGCCCCGCGCGGCGGCTGCCCAGTTTCTATCCCGACCCCGTGCTCTGGTATAATCAACCACCTCTTTTCCCCGTTATGGAGCCTGTTCATGCCCAATCATGCAGAAAGTGCCCTCGAGGTTCGTCTCGACAAGTGGTTGTGGGCGGCCCGTTTCTACAAGACCCGCTCCATTGCGCGGGATCAGATAGACGGGGGCAAGGTGCACTACAATGGTCAGCGCAGCAAACCGGGCAAACAGGTGGAAGTGGGGGCACTGATCCGCTTCTGGCAGGGGCAGGACGAACGCGAAGTGCGGGTGCTGGCCTTGAGCGAGCAGCGCAAATCGGCACCGCTGGCCCAGCAGCTCTATGAAGAGACCGCAGAGAGCCTGAAAAAACGGGCCGAGAACAGCGAGGCGCGCCGCTTCAACAGCCAGTTTGCCCCCAGCCCCGAGCGCCGCCCCGACAAGCAGGAGCGACGCCAGTTGCTCAAGGTCAAACAGTACTGACCGACCCCGATTTGATACCGGGCTGGCATCAACCCCAGCCCGCCCGATTTACCTCACCGAAAAGCCAGGAATACATGATGAGCAACCAAGATCTGCTGTATCGCTATCTGTTTGAAGAGTACGAAGTGCGTGGCGAGCTGGTCCAGCTGGATCACACCTACCGCCACGTGGTGGAAGCCCAGAACTACCCGGTGCAGGTGCAAAAACTGCTGGGCGAGCTGCTGGTCGCCACCAGCCTGCTGACCGCCACCCTCAAGTTTGAAGGCTCTATCACGGTGCAACTGCAGGGCGATGGCCCGGTGCGTCTGGCCGTGATCAACGGTGACAACAACCAGCAGCTGCGCGGCGTGGCTCGCTATGAAGGCGAGCTGCCGAGCGATGGCAAGCTGCAGAGCCTGATTGGCAACGGCCAGCTGATCATCACCATCACCCCGGAGCAGGGCGAGCGCTATCAGGGCATCATCGCGCTGGACGCCGACACTCTGGCAGGCTGCCTGGAGCACTACTTCGCCCGCTCCGAACAACTGGCCACCAAGCTGTGGATCCGCACCGGCTACCATGAAGGCGAACCGCGCGCTGCCGGCATCATGCTGCAGGAGCTGCCTGCCCAGAGCGAGGATCACAGCAACGATTTCGATCACCTGACCCAGCTCACCAGCACCATCAAGGATGAAGAGCTGTTCGGCCTGCAGGCAGAAGAGATCCTCTACCGTCTCTACCATCAGGACAAGGTGCGGGTGTTCGATCCGCAGGCGGTCGAGTTCCGTTGCACCTGCTCCCGCGAGCGCTGCGAAGGGGCCCTGTTGCAGATAGAAAAGGAAGAGGTCATGGAGATGGTGCAGGAGCTCGGCAAGATCGACATGCACTGTGATTATTGTGGCGCCCAGTACCAATTTAATGGGATCGATGTCGAAACCCTGTTCAGCAGGGCTCCCGGCAATGATGCAAACCAGTTACACTAATTAAAGGCGGGCAAAACCCGCCTTTAACTTTAATAACAAAAAAATACCCTATTTTATAAAGTTTGATGGCGATCGCTAAACTCTACCACCTAAGTGATAGGATGACCGTCAGATAGAACCCTACCAACCTCTGAACCCAGGAGAATACAATGACAATCGTGGCAGAACCCACCCTGGCCCAACAATTAGGACTGGACCAGTACGGCATCAAAAACAGCCAAGAAATCGTTCGCAACCCCTCTTACGAGCAGCTTTTCGCGGAAGAGACACGCCCTGACCTGGAAGGGTTCGAGCGCGGTGTGGTGACCGAGCTGGGCGCCGTCAACGTAAACACCGGTATCTTCACCGGTCGCTCCCCGAAAGATAAATATATCGTCAAAGATGCCACTACCCAGGATACTGTGTGGTGGTCTGACCAGGGTAAAAACGATAACAAAGCCATTACCCCGGAAGTGTGGTCACATCTGAAAGGGCTGGTCACCAAACAGCTCTCCGGCAAGCGCCTGTTTGTGGTCGACGGTTTCTGCGGTGCCAACCCGGATACCCGCCTGGCCGTGCGCATCATCACCGAGGTGGCCTGGCAGGCACACTTCGTGAAAAACATGTTCATCCGCCCGAGCGATGAAGAGCTGAAAACCTTCAAGCCTGACTTCGTGGTGATGAACGGTGCCAAGTGCACCAACCCGAACTGGAAGGAGCAGGGTCTCAACTCCGAGAACTTTGTTGCCTTCAACATGACCGAGAAGATGCAGCTCATCGGTGGCACCTGGTACGGTGGCGAGATGAAGAAGGGCATGTTCTCCATGATGAACTACTTCCTGCCCCTGCGCGGCATTGCCTCCATGCACTGCTCCGCCAACGTGGGTCAGGACGGCGACGTTGCCATCTTCTTCGGCCTCTCCGGCACCGGCAAGACCACCCTCTCCACCGATCCCAAGCGTCAGCTGATCGGCGATGACGAGCACGGCTGGGATGACCACGGCGTGTTCAACTTCGAAGGGGGCTGCTACGCCAAGACCATCAAGCTCTCCGAAGAGGCTGAGCCGGACATCTACCACGCTATCCGTCGCGATGCGCTGCTGGAGAACGTGACTGTTGCCGCAGATGGCACCATCGACTTCGATGATGGCTCCAAGACCGAGAACACCCGCGTCTCCTACCCCATCTATCACATCGACAACATCGTCAAGCCGGTCTCCAAGGCAGGTCACGCCACCAAGGTGATCTTCCTGACTGCCGACGCCTTCGGCGTGCTGCCCCCGGTCTCCAAGCTGACCAAGGAGCAGACCAAGTACCACTTCCTCTCTGGCTTCACCGCCAAACTGGCCGGTACCGAGCGCGGCATCACAGAGCCGACTCCAACCTTCTCCTCCTGCTTCGGCGCAGCCTTCCTCTCCCTGCACCCGACCAAGTACGGTCAGGAGCTGGTGAAACGGATGGAAGCGGCAGGTGCAGAGGCCTATCTGGTCAACACCGGCTGGAACGGCACCGGCAAGCGCATCTCCATCAAGGATACCCGCGCCATCATCGACGCCATCCTGGATGGCTCCATCGAGAAGGCCGAGACCAAGGTGCTGCCGATCTTCAATCTGGAGATCCCGACCGCGCTGCACGATGTGAACCCGGCGATCCTCGACCCGCGCGACACTTACGCCGACAAGGCCGAGTGGGATGCCAAGGCAGTCGATCTGGCAGGGCGCTTCATCAAGAACTTCGAGCGCTTCACCGATAACGACGAAGGCAAACGTCTGGTTGCGGCAGGCCCGCAGCTGTAACAGGCTCGCTTCGTATCAGTGACACCATGCCGGTCAGCCATGCTGACCGGCATTTTTGTTTTTGTGGAGCCCCGAACGCCGCCATCGCCCCCGTTAAAGGGGCCAAAACCTTGCCTTTGCCCATTGTGACAGGTTAGATTCAGCCAAACTTTATACAATATACAATTCTGTAACGCCCAATCGTGACCCGACCATGACCCCACCCTACAAGACCCGAACCCAGATGGTGATGGAAAACCTCCGTGGCCGGATCCTCCGTGGGGAGTTCCCCGCTGGCGCCCCCTTGCGTCAGGATGCCATAGCCAAAGAGCTGGCCGTGAGCCGCATCCCGGTGCGCGAAGCCCTGATGCAGCTGGAAGCGCAGGGGCTGGTGAAGTTCGAAGCCCATCGCGGAGCCGTGGTCACCATGCTGGACGCCTCGGCCATTGAAGAGCTCTTTTATTTGCGAGCGCTGCTGGAAGCCGATACCCTGTTTCACGCCGTCGACAAGATGACGGAAGCCACCTTCGCGCAAGCGGAGGCGATCCTCGCCCAGTTTGATCACGCCCTGGAGTCAGGCACCCAGATCGAACATTGGGCCGAGTTGAACCACAGCTTTCACGCCACCCTCTATCAGGCAGCCGGTCGCCCCCAGGCACTTGAACTGATCGCCCAGATCAATCTGAGCTGTGACCGCTATGTCCGCTTCGAGCTGCTCTTTGCCAGCGACGGGGTGGACAAGGCGGAGCGTGAACACGCCCAATTGCTGGAACTGTGCCGCGCCCGGCGCAAGCACGAGGCGGTGGTGCTGCTCAGGCAGCATATCGAAGCAGCAGGTCAGTCGATCAAGCGGATCCTGGCCAGCGGCCATAAAAACTGAACACTCATATAGCAACCATCTGGCACTAACGACATGAATAATTTCGAGATAATTGAAACCCGCGTCGCCCAAGTCAGGGCCGAGCTGGCCATGCAGGAGTTGGACGCCTTTATCGTCCCCCACGATGATGAGCACCTCGGCGAGTACATCCCCGCCTATGCCGAGCGGCTTGACTGGATCACCGGTTTCAACGGCTCTGCCGGCGTCGCCATCATCATGGCACAGCGGGCAGCCCTCTTTGTCGATGGTCGCTATACGGTGCAGGCGCGGATGCAAACCCCCGCCGAACTATTCGAATTCCTCCACCTCATTGAAAATCCTCATGTGCAGTGGCTGGCCGAGCAGCTGCCGTCAGGCTCCCGGGTCGGCTTTGATGCCCGCCTGCACAGCCTGACCTGGTACAAGAACGCCAAGGCCGTGCTGGCCGATCGCGGTATCGAGCTGATCCGCGTCGAGCAGAACCCCATCGACCTGAACTGGAGCGATCGCCCGGAGCCGACCAAGAGCCCGGTCATCCTCTACAGCGAGGAGCTGGCAGGCCAGTCCAGCCAGTCCAAACGTGAACAGCTGGCGGCCGACCTGCGCAAGCGCGGGCTGGATGCCGTGCTGCTGACCCAGGCCGAGCCCATCAACTGGCTGCTCAACCTGCGCGGCCGCGATATCGACCGGCTGCCGGTGGTGCTGGGCTTTGCCGTGCTCTACGCCAACACCAGCATGGATTTCTTCGTCGATACCGACAAAATTGACTGCTTCGCCTTTACCCAACACGTGGGACAGGATGTCTCCGTCTACCCCATCGACAAGCTGGGCGACGTGCTGCAGCGCATCGGTGAAGATCAGCAGAAGGTGCTGGCCGATCCGGACAGCGCCAACGCCTGGACCCAGCTCGTCATGGAAGAGGCGGGCGCCATTCTGGTGGCAGGGCAAGACCCCACCATGCTGCCGAAAGCGTGCAAGAACGAGATCGAGCTGACGGGTATGCGTGCCGCTCACCTGCGTGATGGCGTGGCCATGACCCGCTTCCTCGCCTGGCTGGATCGGCTGGTCGCCTCCGGCGAGTTCGAGGGGGTGAATGAAGGCACCCTGGCCGATCAGGTGGAAGCGTTCCGCCGCGAGCAGGAGCACTACGTCGAGCCGAGCTTCGATACCATCTCCGCGCTCGGCCCCAACGCCGCCATGTGCCACTACCACCACACCAATGGCACCCCCCGTGCGTTTGGTCAGGACAGCCTCTATCTGCTGGACTCCGGCGCCCAGTATATGGATGGCACCACCGACATCACCCGCACCATCAAGGTGGGTGAGGTGAGCGACGAGCAGAAGGCGATGTTTACCCGGGTACTGCAGGGCCATATCGCGCTGGATCAGGCCCGCTTCCCCCGTGGCACCGCCGGTATCCAGCTCGACGTGCTGGCCCGCATGCCGCTGTGGCAGGCCGGTTACAACTATGACCATGGCACCGGTCACGGCGTCGGCCACTTCCTGAGTGTCCACGAAGGGCCCCAGCGCATCGCGCCGAAAGGGAGCATGGTCGCCCTGCAACCGGGCATGGTGCTCTCCAACGAGCCGGGCTACTACCGTGAAGATGGCTTCGGCATCCGTTGCGAAAACCTGGTAGTGGTGACCGAGCTGGAACAGGTTGGCGAGCTGCCGATGCTGGGCTTCGAGCGTCTGACCTACGTGCCGTTCGATACCCGCCTGATCGACCGCAGCCTGCTGAGCCCGGCCGAATTCCGCTGGATCAACGAATACCATGTCGAGGTGTTCCGCCGCCTGAGCCCGCTGCTCGAGGGCGAGGATCTCGCCTGGCTGGAGCAGGCAACCAGCCTCATCTGATGACACAGGGCCTGCGGGCCCTGTTTTTTATCCCCCCTTTTGACCTGTATCAACACCCAAAGCGAGCAGGTCAGGAGAATGGCGGCCATGAAAAGTCATCATGCCAGCCCAGCCCGGGGCTCACACGCCGCAGCCAGCAAAAAGGCGAGTGACCATCCCAGACTCATGCGCGAGCAGCAGACGGTCAGCGCCATGATCCGCCTCTACTGCCAGCACCATCATCAGGATCCCCATTGCCGCCACTGTCGCCAGTTGCGGGATTTCGCCCATCAGCGCCTGCGTCGCTGCCGTTATGGCCACGGCCACAAACCCACCTGTGCCAACTGCAATATCCACTGCTACGCCCCGGCGATGCGCAAACAGATCCAGCAGGTGATGAAGTGGAGCGGCCCGCGCATGTTGCTGCGCCACCCCTGGCTCACCCTCCGCCACCTGCTCGACGGCTTGCGCAAAGCCCCCAAACTGCCCCAGAGCCGCCCCCTGCCGCCATAACCGCCAATCCCTTGCATCCGGCAGGGGATGACCACTACCCTATGACTCCTTTTTTGCCGTTGACCCCAAGGTCAGCGGCGTTGCCGATCCGTTTGCTGCCAATGGAGTTCTGATGCACCACAACCCGCCCCTGCTACGCACCGCTACCCACAATGACATGCACGCCATCTGGCAGATCGATGCCAAGGTGTTTGGCGAAGATGTCTATCCCGCCTTCTTCTTCCGTCAGGCGATGGATTTGTGGCCCGAGTTGTTGTTGGTGGCCGAATACGAGGGGCAGCTGGTGGGGTATGTGCTGGGGGGATTCGGTCAGGAGCGGTCGCAAGGCTGGGTACTCTCGCTGGCGGTACTGCCCGAGGCGCGCGGTTTTGGTCTGGCCGAGCGAATGATGCGCCAGATGGAGGCCAACCAGCAGGCGCTGCAGATCAGCGAACTGCGGCTCACGGTCGATCCGGCCAATCCGGCCCAGCGCCTCTACTACCGGCTCGGTTACACATTGCAGGCGGAAGTAGCCGACTATTTCGGCCCCGGAGAAGACCGTCTGCTGCTGGTTAAAACCCTCTCCGGTACAGCTGCGATTCAAGGACAAAACCGGTTACAGAACGCATAATTGGTTACATTTTGCCGATTTCATGTGTGACGGGGTTGGAGTAAAGTTCACTCATCAACCGGATTGTTCAAATTACGTGCAGCCCAGGAGGCCCACCATGTTGAAGCGTATGACCCTTATTGCCCTGCTGGCAGCAACCACCATCACCGGATGCGCCAACAGTGACGTTTACTCTGGCGATGTTTACACCAAAGACCGCGCCAAACAGGTGCAGACCGTCAGCTACGGCACCATCATCTCCACCCGCCCGGTGAAGATCCAGGCCGATGAGAACTCCCTGATTGGCACCATTGGCGGCGCCGTAGTCGGTGGCCTGCTGGGCAGCACAGTCGGTGGCGGCACCGGACGCGACATCGCAGCCGCAGGCGGCGCCATCGCCGGTGCAGCGGCAGGTAACGCCATCGGCAACAAGATGAATCAGGTCGACGGCGTCGAGCTGGAGATCAAGAAAGAGAACGGCGAAGCCATCGTGGTCGTGCAGAAAGCCAGCCCCACCTTCACCCCGGGTGCTCGCGTGCGCATGACCCAGGGTAACGGCAGCATCAACGTGGCCGTCGTGAATTAAGCGTGTGAATTCAGGTTTCGTCACGCTCGAGCCATAAAAAAACCGCCGATCCCGGCGGTTTTTTGTTGTCTGGCATTCGGGATTACATGCTGTAAGCCTTCTCGCCGTGGGAGGTGACATCCAGCCCTTCCCGCTCAGCATCGCCGTTCACCCGCAGGCCCACCAGCATGTCGACCGCCTTGAAGGCAATCGCCGCCACGGCACCGGACCAGAGCAGGGTGACACCGACCCCGATAGCCTGGATCTTCACCTGAGTCAGGATGGAGTAACCCTCGGCAACCTGATTGGTGACATAGTCCCACACCCCGGTGCCGCCCAGATCCGGGCTGGCAAAGACGCCGGTCAGCAGGGCGCCGAGAATGCCGCACACCCCGTGTACGCCAAACACGTCCAGACTGTCATCGGCACCCAGCAGGCGCTTGAGACCGTGGACACCCCACAGACCCGCCACGCCACTGATAAGACCCATCACCAGACCACCGCCCACACCGACGAAACCGGCTGCCGGGGTGATCACCACCAGACCGGACACCGCACCGGATGCCGCACCCAGCAGGGAGGGACGTCCCTTCATCACCCACTCGGCCAGCGTCCATGACAGAGCTGCCGCAGCCGGCGCCACCCAGGTGTTGATAAAGGCGAGTGCGGCGATACCGTTGGCTTCCAGCGCAGAGCCCGCGTTGAAACCGAACCAGCCGAACCAGAGCAGGGAGGCGCCGATCATGGTCATGGTCAGGCTGTGGGGGGTCATGGGATCACGACCGTAGCCCAGACGCTTGCCCACCAGATACGCCCCCACCAGACCCGCCACGGCGGCGTTGATGTGCACCACTGTGCCGCCTGCAAAGTCCAGCGCACCATGCTGGAACAGATAGCCGGCAGTGGCGGTCGCTGTGGCCGCAGCCTCGGCGCTGGTATAGGCATCCGGACCCGCCCAGTACCACACCATATGAGCCAGCGGGATATAGGCGAAGGTGAACCAGATCACCGAGAAAAGCAGCACGGCAGCAAACTTGATGCGCTCGGCGAACGCCCCCACGATAAGGCCGCAGGTGATGGCGGCAAAGGCCCCCTGGAACACCACATAGATCAGCTCGCTGATCCCGACCCCCTTGCTGAAGGTGGCGGCGATGGAGTCAGGGGTCACCCCCTTGAGCAGCACCTTGCTGAAGGAGCCGTAGAAATTGCCCCCCTCGGTAAAGGCCAGCGAATAACCGTAGATCACCCAGAGCACGCAGATAAGGCAGAACAGGGTAAAGACCTGCATAAGCACACTCAGCATGTTTTTGGCCCGCACCAGACCACCGTAGAAGAGGGCCAGACCGGGGATCGACATCAGGATCACCAGCGCCGCCGAGAGCAGCATCCAGGTGTTGTCGCCCTTGTTGATTGTCATGGCGGCAACCGGCGCCACCGCCGCCTGTACCTGAGCGACCTCTTCGGCCCAACTTGGGGTAACCAGCAAGGCAGGCAACATCGTCAGACCCGCCATCATCCATTTTTTGACCATAGAGCACTCTCCTTCCCTGTCGTACCGGTACAAGACCGGCTCCGTTTCCCTGATTGAATCTGTGGCGAATCGCAAGGTGTTGCTGCAACCCGCCAGAATCACACCCGCGCCCTGCACGGGGATGCCTCTTGCCACTTCCTCATCACTGCGTCTGCCGCCGATGACCACAAGAGACCGTCTGACATGTAAAAAGCATAAAGCGGGCCATAAATTTAAATCCTTTTAAATCATTGCATTAGCAAGGTAGCGCGTCATCAATGCACCAATTTGGCGCATGAGCTGCGCTAACCTGCCCAGGGTCGCCCTGTCACAGGGCAGGCGATACTTCACGCACCAGAAGTGCGCAAACCCTGAGCCAGCCCACAAGCTGACGTCATCGATATCGCGCGCTGCGGGCCCGCTCGTTTACACTGACAGACCAGCCGTTTCCTGTTATCCGACCACGGCATGCCATTACGCAGCCTCTTGTTTGCAACCTGATGGCAGTCCCAATCCGAGGAACACCATGCAGTTCGATCGTCTCGACATCAGCCTCTCCCACTACCGTCACCTCGACCGGGAGCATCGCGCCCACATTGCGCTGCTGGGGATAGTGATGCTGACCATCATGGCCCTTCATCTGTTGCTGCTGCCCCACTTCCCTTACGAGCGCTTTTACGCCGTCAGCTTTGGCTTCGAGGTGATCAACTGGCTCACCATGCTGTTCCTATTCTGGGTGGTGCAGTGCGCCCACCTGCCCACCCATACCTACCGCATGCTCTCCTGCGGTCTGATGTTGTGGATCATGGGGGCCACCGCCGACATCATGGATGAGCTGGTGGCGCAGCCACTCTGGCTCGCCATCTATGCCGAGGATCTGCTGCGCTCCAGCGGCATCCTGCTCAGCAGCATCGGCATCCTGAGCACCATGCACCATCTCTTTCACATCAATACCCAGCTCAGACAACAGGCACTGTTCGATGATCTGACCCGGCTGCCAAACCGGCGCTACTTTCATCAGCAGCTGTTTCTGGAACAAGGGATTTGCCACGCTCTCATCCTGCTGGATCTGGATCACTTCAAGGTGATCAATGACAACTACGGCCACGATATCGGGGATCGGGTGTTGCAGCAGTTTGGCGAGCTGTTGCAACAGCACTGCCCGCCCGGTGCGCTGGCGGCCCGTGTCGGGGGTGAAGAGTTTGCCCTGCTGCTGCCCATCGCCCACGAAGCCGAGCTGCAGCAACTGGCCAACACCCTGCTCACTGCGACCCGCACCATAGCCCCCGACCCGACCCATACCATGACAGTCAGTCTGGGAGTGGGGATCCGCGAGCCCAAGGAACCAGCAGTCTCGCTGTTCAAGCGGGTGGATCAGGCGCTTTATGGCGCCAAGGAGGCGGGCAGAAACTGCGCGGTATGGGCGATGCCGACTAACAAGGAGGCATGAAGATCTGCAGGTTGATTGCCGATCACGGCGAAACATTGCTGCTGAAACAGGGGCCCAATGGCCCCTGTTTCATAGGGAAAATCCCCTCGCCTAAAAGCGGAAGGTAAGACCGATATTGGCCTGCCACTGGGTTACCAGCTCCCCGCGCACCTTGAACACGCACTGCTCCGGGTTGCAGAGAAACTGGTTGTTGTCGTTGACCAGCGAACCATAACCGCGCACCTCAGCCCGCAGGGCCAGATGCTCGGCGAGGCGCGGTTGCACCCCAAGCGCCAGCGACATGGAAGGGGTCACCTCGCTGTCGTAGGCGGCAAAGCGGGTCACCCCGATCCCGGCGCCGATGTAGGGCGCCATCAGGTTGTCAGAGAGGGTCAGCGCACCGGCAAAGTGCAAAGTATCCACCGTCAGGCGATCCGGCTGGTCGGGAGAGAGGGTGGTGGACTGATGGCTGTAGAGCAGCTCAATCATGCCGGGATCATCCACCTCCTTGCTGATAAAGAGGCCCCAGCTGCCGGAGCCCTGTCCCTGCAGAGAATCAAACGATGCAGAAAGCGGCACCGGCTGCACCACATCGTCACTCTTCTCGAAGTCGATGGCTGAGCTGTAGCCGAAAAATGGCGTCACCTGCCAACCGGATGTGGTCGCGGCCTCGCTACTCCAGGCCTGCCCCAGTGGCAGCAACAGCCCCATCATCACTATCCCGGCTCTCTTCATCATCATCCCCTGCTCCCTGTGTGATTGTGCAGAAAGCATACCAGAGGCATCCTAGGCCCATCCTAAACGGCGGCTGTACCGGATCACTTTCATGGTGCGATGTCCCTCTCGCCGGAACCTCTGCCGAGCCGCCCCACTGGCGCCGCTATGCGCCCCTGCCACCATTCATCGACGGTTAACCTCTGCCACGTATGCTGGCGCCAAATCGGGTCATCGGGGCCCGTTATCACTACTCAAAAGGACATCAGGGAATGGTTGCCGCGCAACTCAACGACCCCAAAACTACCCTCGCGGATACCCTGCGGGCCACCGCGCACGCCATCGACGAGAGCCACATCAGCCTGCGCCAGATGCTCGCGCTGGTGGGCGAGCAGGGCATGCTGCTGTTTTGCGTGCTGCTCACCGTCCCCTTCCTGCTGCCGGTCTCCATTCCCGGGGTCAGCACCCCGTTTGGCCTGCTGATCCTCTTTATCGGGATCGGCATCACCCTCAATCGGGTGCCCTGGCTGCCCGCCATGCTGATGGAGCGCCGCTTCGCTGCCGACCAGCTCAAGCCGACCCTGCACAAGGGGGCGGATCTGCTGGCCCGGGTCGATCGCGTTATCCGCCCGCGCCTGCTAGTGCTGACCGGCAGCAACACGGTCAACCGCTGCAACGGCCTGCTGATCATGCTGGCCGCCCTGCTGCTGATGCTACCCCTGGGCGCCATCCCCTTCACCAACGCCATGCCTGCCTGGGCCATCCTGCTGCTTGCCACCGGCATGTTGCAGCGGGACGGTCTGTTCGTCGCCAGCGGCTATCTGTTGGTAAGCGCAACCCTGGTCTGGTTCAGCGTGCTGGCCATCGGCTTGCTGATGGCGGGCCAGAGCGCCAGCGGCCTGCTCGGCTAACCCCGATGCACAGAAAAAGGGCGACCAGATGGTCGCCCTTTTTGATTTGTGCGGGATACCGCCCGGTCAAAGCAGATCGTAGATAAGGGCCGAGATGGCAAGCAGCCCCATCACCAACACAAAAAGGGTACTCGGCCCGCGATAACGCTTGAGTGCGGGCAAGCGATAGATGGAGCAGGCCGGCAGCAGAAACAGGATCACCGCGATCAGCGGGCCACTGACGCGCTCGATAATGTCGAGCACGTTGGGGTTCAGATAGGTGATGACGGCGGTCACCATAAACAGGATCACCGATGACACCCGTGCGATGGTTGACTCCTTGAGAGAGAGCCCCAGCCCCTGACAGGCACCGCTCACCATGCTCACCGTCCCCTCGCTCACCCCCATGGAGGTACCGAGGAAGGATTTGGACATGGCCAGAATGGCGATGAGTGGCCCCACATAGGCGATCAGCGGATTGGAGAACTTGTTCGCCAGCGCCGACAGCACCGAGATATTGTCGGTGCGGGCCAGCGCCATCTCCGCCTGACTCAGGCTCATCACGCAGCTCACCACGAAAAAGAGCACACTGCCGCAAATCAGCATGCTGCTGCACTTGATGATCCGCTTGGCGCGCAGGTCGGCACTCTCCTGACAACGCTTTTTCTGCGCCGCGCTGAAGGAAGAAATAATAGGCGCATGGCTGAAAGAGAACACCATCACCGGCACGATCAGCCAGAGGGATTTCCAGAACGCCGGATCACGCCAATCCACTGCTTGGCTCTCGCTGAAATAGGAGAGGCTCCACTGGGGCAGCAGATAGATGGAGAGGCCAATCAGAAAGGCGACCATCGGTAGCGCCAGCACGCTGATGGCCGACACCACGATCTGTTTGCCGGCCAGCAGCACCAGATGCAGGCCCAGCATCACCCCCAGCACCAGCAAGCCGCGCGGAAGCTCGGCATCCCCCAGCTGGTGAACTACAAAGCTCTGGATCGCGTTGGTGATGGAGATGCTGTAGACCAGAATGATGGGGTAGAAGGCCATTAGATAGACCAGCATCAGCAGCTTGCCCGCCTTGGCACCGAAGTGCTCCTCCACCACATGGGTGATATCCCCCTCCTTGTGGGAGCTGGAGAGCACAAAGCGGCTCAATGCCCGGTGGGAATAATAAGAGAGCGGAAAAGCCAGCAATAAAATAAATAGCAAAATAACCGGGGAATTACTGCCAACCGTAATAGGGAGAAATAACGTACCGGCACCGACAGCAGTGGCATATAGGCCCATGGTCCATACCGAATCGCTTTTCTCCCATTTCAATTTTGAAACAGGGTTACTCTTTTCAGCAATAGAAACACTCATTGCAATATATACCTTATTAATCTGTCATCATTATTTTTATTGGCCCGAATGACAGGCTGGAGATATGTCGTTGCATATCGCCCTGCACATAAAAAAACAACGCCGCCAGCGGCCAACAGGGCCACCGGAGAGAAACGGAGCTGCCACGCTACCATCGTTGAAATCGCAATCCGGGTCAAGGTTAATAATTCATGACTGTTTGAATCGGAATGTTTCAAAAGACAACAGGATGTATCACATTCGTCACCCAAAACCAGATTCACGCCTGTTTGATAACATACCGATAAAACCTCATGCTGTTGCCCAACAACACAAATAAGACCAGCGATCAGGCCGATAATATTAACACCTTAAGCTGTGGAATATGAGTTAAATAATACGGCCAACTTTATACTAATTGACAGTGATGTCAGCCAATTTATTCAGAGTAAAAGCGCAGGCTATTTCCCACAGCGACCGGGGTGGCATTCTCAACCTGCCGGGCAGTGCGCCACCCGGTTACGGCCTGCCCGCTTGGCCCGATAGAGCCACTCGTCGGCCCGGGCCAGCGCCTGATTGATCTCCTCCTCCGGCTGCACCAGGGTTGTGCCCAGACTGACCGTGATGGCGACCGGATCGGCAGGCAGCGCTTCGACGGCGGCACGGATCTGCTCCGCCATCTGCTGCAAACCGGCTTCATCGATCCGCGGCAGCAGGATCAGAAACTCCTCGCCACCGCTGCGCACAAAGAGGTCATCCGCCCGCAACAGGGCATCGATACAACTACTGAAGCGCTGCAAGGCACGATCTCCCTGCTGGTGGCCGTAACGATCGTTGAGCTGCTTGAAGTGATCGATGTCGAGCATGATGAGGCCGCAAGGCGCCTCCCCTGCCCGCAACGGCTGGCAGTGCTCGAAGAAGAAACGGCGGTTGTAGAGGCCGGTCAGCTGGTCGGTTTCACTCTGGCGCAGCAGTCGCTGCTGCAACTCGTACTGGCGGGTGATATTGCGGGTCACCCAGGCCACCGCCCGCTTGCCGTCATAGAGGGAGGGCAGCGGCGCAATCTTGCCCTCGAAACGCTGTATCCCTTGCGGCCCGACGGCAGCATTAATCCCCCCCACCTCGGCTGCTGAGAGCTCATACTCCACCACTCGCACCTGACCGCTCGCCAGCGACTCGGCTACCTGCGCCTTGACCCACATGGCCATCTCGGGTGGCAGCACATCGGCCAGCTGCTTGCCCGCCAGCGGATTGCCGTCGTGATAGGATTGCTGCTCCATGCCGCCGATATATTCCACGTAATAGCCATCTTCACTGAGGATAAAGACGGGATCTGGCAGCTGGGCCATCACTTCATAAAGCTGGGTTACCGAAAGCGCCACGGAGACTCCTGTACTTCAACGTCAAACAGGGGGGAGATATTCTGCCTCAAGAGGACTCACGCGCCCTCATCGGCAGCGCAGAAAAATCTGCGGCCACAGCCAACAATCCTTTACATCTAGCAGCCTGCCAGCCTCTCGGCCACCACAGGTGGCCAGCGCGTTGATACTCCCGCCACTGCGCTCGCTCACAGCGGCGAAAGCCCCCTCCCCCGGTCGCGCATATCCCATTGTTTCAACTCACAAGTTCATTTACGCTGGCCGTCCTGAGTCCAGTTTTCACCTCATCAGCCATCAGGGAGCCAGCCACCCGCAACCGCAGGGGCTGTACCACGGAAAAGGAATCGCCAGATGAAAAACGCCATCGTTACCGCCCGCTTCGACGCCATCAGCACCGAAGGGGAACAGCTCACCCTCAAGATCGCCATCAAGGCCCCCGAGCCGGATCCCAAGTCCGCCAGCGGTGACTGGCGCTGCAAGGTGAAGCTGGCGGGGCTGAGCGACAAGACCTTTATCTACGGCATCGACAGCCTGCAGGCCCTGAGCCTCGCCATCAAGTTTGTCGAAACCGAACTGCGCGCCTTCTCCGATGCGGGCTGGCAGTTCTATCTGCCCAATTGCCCAGATCACCCAATCGACATGAGCGCCTGCTACTTCCCGGCGCTCTAGCCCGGCCCATCCAAGGAGACCAGATGCACGGACCCGATCCCGCCAATCCTCACCCCATGAACGGCTTTCCCCAGGTGTGCTTTATCAAGAACACCATCAAGGGGCCCAATATCGAGGTGGGTGACTACACCTATTACGACGATCCGGAGGATTCGGCGGGCTTCGAGCGCAACGTCCTCTACCACTTCCCCTTCATCGGCGACAAGCTCATCATCGGCAAGTTCTGCGCCATCGCCCGCGGGGTGAAGTTCATCATGAACGGTGCCAACCACCAGACCTCCGGCTTCTCCACCTACCCCTTCTTTATCTTCGGCAACGGCTGGGAGAGCGCCGCCCCCGCCCCGGGCAGCCTCCCCTACAAGGGGGATACCGTGATCGGCAACGATGTCTGGATTGGCTATGACGCCCTGATCATGCCGGGAGTAAAAGTCGGCAACGGCGCCATTATCGCCGCCAGCTCCGTGGTCACCGGTGACGTGCCCGCCTACGCCGTGGTCGGCGGCAATCCCGCCAAGGTGATCCGCTACCGCTTCGACGACGACACCATCGCCCGTCTCAATGCCATCGCCTGGTGGGACTGGCCGGTGGAGCAGATCAGCCGCAACCTGCCGCTTATCAGCGGCGGCGAGATAGCAGCACTGGAAGCAGCAACCCCATAGCGACAATCACCATCAAGCAGGAAGCACTATGCAACTAACCCCACCCCAACCGCCTCAGGACGATGATGTTGAAGCGCTGCGCATTGGCCTGACGGGCTACAACGTAAGCCAGGCAGGCTCTCAACTGTTCGAACTTCGGCGCGAGCGGATCGCCAGCTTTATCAAGGATGAAGAGGGCAAGGTACACGGCGGCATCATCGCCGACATCAAGTGGGGCTGGCTGCACGTCGACTGGCTCTGGATCGACGAAAGCATCCGCCGCGACGGCTGGGGCGGCCGCCTGCTCGGCGCCATGGAGCAGTACGCCCAAAGCAAGGGCATCAGCAACTACCATCTGGAAACCACCAGTTTTCAAGCCCTCCCCTTCTATCAGAAGCAGGGTTACGAGGTCTTTGGCCAGCTGCCCGATATGCCGCCGGGGCATATCAGTTACTTTCTGAAAAAGCAAAGTTAATACAAAAGGGAGCCTTTCCCCATGATTGAAACTGGTGGCATGAAGAGCTTGTTAATCAGCATCAAGATGGACTCCAACCCCGTTGGCCTGTCATTTTTCAACAAAAATTAGGATACATAAATGAAGTAAATCATTTTCTACCGGAAGAGAAGAATAATATCTCATAGGGAACACCTTCCAATTCTGAACGCTACATATCACACCTTTGGAAAAATTTGTTTTAGGAAAACACTAGTCTTCAGTATACTACCAAAAATTTTTAAATTGATTTATAAAATTAATGTGAATTGAGGGGCGAAAATTAAATGAGTAGATTAAAGAATCTATTAAAGAATGGCTTTTTTCCTATACAATTACCCCCTGCGTTTAACTCAATCTTATTTTCTGAGAAATGTGATTTTTTTGAACCTGCATGGAAAGCTCAAAGAGCGCCTAAAACTCGCGCTGAAAAATACTCAGTGGCAAGATCATCTTACTACAGAAGAACGACCAGCATTCTCAACCCAATTGGATATTACAATATTGCCAGTGAAATAGATGAGCACTGGCAAAAGATTGAGGTTTTATATAGAAGAAGTGCTATATCATTAAGTAAACCTAAAATTGTTGACTCACTTAGATCAATAGAGATTAGCAAATTCAACGAGTTATATGAAGCCAAGATAAATAAGTCTTCTGGTTATAAGTATGCACTGATAACGGATATAGTAAGTTACTTTCCTAGTATTTACACTCATTCTATTCCATGGGCTGTACATACCAAAGCGGTTGCAAAAAAGAATACAAAGCAGGTTCCCGAATATTATGGCAATTTGTTAGACGCAAGATCAATGGCATTACAAGATGGCCAAACAATGGGAATCCCTATCGGTCCTGACACATCACACATAATATCTGAAATAATAGGATCAGCAATAGATAAAGAACTCCACGATGAATTGAAATATTGGCCAGCTGGGTTTAGATATGTTGACGATTATTATTTATTCTTCAATGCTAGAGAGGAAGCGGAGAGAGCTCTTGCAACGCTCACAAAGATAGTTGGAAATTATGAATTACAGATTAGCGCTGCGAAGACAAAGATATTAGAGGTCAAAGATCTAGTCGAAGAATCATGGAAGTACAGCATTAAAAAACTAACGATCTCTGCATCCAGACGGGCACAGAGAGATGATATACACAACTATTTCCAAAGAGTGTTTGCTTTAGAGAAGCAATTTAAGGATGAAAGCATTGTTAAGTACGCGCTAAAACAGATCTCATCTAGCATAATTAAAAAATCCAACTGGAATGTTTTTGAGTCTTATTTATTCAAGTGTGGATATGGTTTTCCAAATACACTCCAGATAATTGTAAATATTTTTAGCACCTATAAGAAATATAACTACCCACTTGACAGTAAAGCTCTCTACAGATTTTGTAACAATTTGATTATAGAGCATGCTATACCTGACCACCATGGTGAAGTCTCTTGGTTACTATGGTTGGCAAAAGAAATGAAAACCTCTTTAAAAAGAGAGGTTGTTCGAGAAATCGAAAAGATGTCCAGCAATGTATGCAAACTAATGGTGATAGACCTTTATGAGTCAAAAATAATTAAGCACTCATTGAAGGCCGATACACTTAGACAATATGCAAACAGTGATTGCCTAATGACTGAAGATTGGCTTTTAACATATGAGGCAGGCAAGAGGATGTGGTTAAAAAACAGTGATTCCACTTTTATCACCAGTGACTATTTTTTTAACCAGCTAATTAAGAATAACGTTTCTTTCTACAATGAAAATGCAACTTGCCACTCTATTTTTGACGTAAAAGACACTATAAGATTGAATGAGGAGTGGTTTGATATTGATGCTGATATACGTGACAATTTTTATTTTGATGATCTAGATGAAGAGTATTTTGATAGCGCAGACAGATGTGATGATGATGACGACATAGAGTATTAATAATAAATATTAATTAATGCTTTATGAATCGGACGCGTCAACTAAAGAAGTACCGCAGAGCGCAATGAATAAAGTGAATTGCAGCTCTCGTCACAATAGCGGTGCAATGCGCTCCGCTTATTGCACCCTACGCAGGTTACATAGCCGCCACCGGCCACCCCTTTCCCCCAAATCGGCCACTGCTAATGGTCGCAATGACCCATGCGATAAGCTGAGCAGCAGCCACGATTTTTGCACTGGCGAAACGGTATCAAGAATCATCGTCGCACCAACGAAACAATCCTGTTGCAGCGAACAAAGCAAAGCGGCAAGCAGTGGCGGGGATCTGCCCCTCCGATCTGCTTGCCGCTGTCTGTTACCACAGGTGTAAACGTCGTTAACGACCCAAAAACGGTTCCCAATCTTTAAACACCGGCTGCAACCCCGCCTGTCGCACGGCGGCGGCCACTTCCCCCACCGGGCGGTCGTCGTGGATGGCGAACTGCTCCAGCTCCTCTGCATCCCCCTCGGCATAGCCCCCCGGTTGGGTGCGCGACTCGGCGGACATCTGGGTGATGCCAAGGCGCACCGCGCCGTTGCGGAAGGTGGCGGACTCGCGGGTCGAGAGGGACAAGTCTAGGGTCGGCGAGAAGAGGCGCCAGGCGCAGATAAGCTGGGCCAGCTGGCGATCCGACATAACCACGGCAGGCTCCAGCCCACCGGTGCAGGGGCGCAGGCGCGGGAAGGAGAGCGAATAGCGGCTCTGCCAGTGGTGGCGCTCAAGCCAGCTCAGATGCTCGGCGACAAAGTAGCTGTCGGCGCGCCAGTCCGAGGAGAGGCCGATGAGCGCCCCCAAGCCAATTTTGTCGATACCGGCGCTGCCCAGCCGATCCGGCGTGGCGAGGCGCCATGCGATGTCCCGCTTGTTGCCGCGCAGGTGGTGGCGGGCGTAGGTGGGGGCGTGGTAGGTCTCCTGATAGACCATAACGGCGTCGAGGCCGAGGGTTTTCAGCTCGGCATATTCGGCCTGCGAGAGGGGCTGCACCTCCATCCCCACCGTGCTGAAGTGGCGGCGGATGATGGGCATCACCTCGCGAAAATAGGCGAGCCCCACCTTGTGCTCGTGCTCGCCGGTCACCAGCAGCACGCTGTCAAAACCGCGCGCCTTGATGGCCAGACACTCGCGCTCAATCTCCTCTGCATTCAAGGTTTTGCGCTTGAGGCGGTTGCTCATGGAGAAGCCGCAGTAAGTGCAGTCGTTGGCGCACAGGTTCGACAGATAGAGCGGCACATAGAAGCCGATGGTGTTGCCAAAGCGCTGGCGGGTGAGCCGCTCGGCCTCGGCCGCCATCTGCGGCAGATAGGCTTCGGCGGCTGGGGAGATCAGCGCCATAAAGTCGCTCAGGGTACGGCGCGGTGCGCTTAGGGCTCGCGCTACATCGGCGGCAGTCTTGGCGCGGATCTGCATGCCGATATCGTCCCACTCCAGCTCCTGCCAGCGGTCGAGAAAGGAGGGGGCGATCTTTGATCCTATTTCCCCCTGAGCCCTCACCCCCAGCCCCTCTCCCAGAGGGAGAGGGGGGCAATCCTCTGGCTGTGCTTGGGGCAAAGGGGAAGTATTCATGGCCGCCCCTTCTCTCATGGTTCATAACGCCCCCAGAAAATCGGTGAGCGGACTGGAGGCTTGCGCCTGCAGGGCGCGGGCGCCAAGGCCAGCTTCATAGGCGCTGCGACCGGCAGTGCAAGCCAGCGCAAAGGCGCGGCCCATGGCGACCGGATCGCCGCTCACCGCGATGGCGGTGTTGACCAGCACGGCATCGGCGCCCAGCTCAAAGGCGGCGGCGGCGTGGCTCGGCGCACCGATCCCCGCATCCACCACCACGGGCACATTGGCCTGCTCGACGATGATGGAGAGAAACTCCCGGGTCACCAACCCCTGATTGGAACCGATGGGGGCGCCGAGCGGCATCACGGCGGCGCAGCCCACCTCTTCCAGCCGCTTGCAGAGCACGGGGTCGGCCCCGCAGTAGGGCAGCACCACAAAGCCCTCTTTCACCAGCTGCTCGGCGGCTTTGAGCGTCTCGATGGGATCGGGCAGCAGGTAGCGCGGGTCGGGGTGGATCTCCAGCTTGAGCCAGTTCGTCCCCAGCGCCTCGCGGGCGAGATGGGCGGCAAACACCGCCTCGGCGGCGGTCTTGGCGCCGGAGGTGTTGGGCAGCAGCTTGACCCCGAGTTGCAGCAAGGGACTCAGGATATCGTCATGGGCCTTGCCCGGCTCGAGCCGCTTGATGGCCATGGTGACCAGCTGGGAGCCGCTCGCCTCGATGGCGGCGGCCATCAGGTCCGGGCGGGCAAACTTGCCGGTGCCGGTAAAGAGGCGCGATGAGAAGGTGTGATCGGCAATTGTCAGCATGTCAGCCTCCGGCCACTGCGATAAGAAGAAATGAGGCCCCGCCGCAAGGCAGAGCACTCAAAGATGGGACTGCGAGCATCATGGGTCAGCCTCCCGCAATGGCGGTAAAGAGGTGAAGTTCATCTCCGTCCTTGAGACGGGTCTCGGCCCAGCGGCCACGAGGCAACACGGCGCCGTTAAGGGCCACCGCTACCCCTTGAGGATTAACGTCTTGCGCCGCCAGCAGATCGGCCACACTCTGCCCTGCCGCCAGCGGCTGCGCTTTATCGTTGAGTCGAATGGTGAGGGTCATGGGGTGATCTCCTTATCGTCTGTCGGGCATCGGCGCTGTCCGCAAACCGGACAATCGGGATCCGGGGCCAGAGTGAGGGTCTGCCACTGATGGCTCAGGGCATCGAAGCGGCGCAATGTGCCGGCGACCGGGCTAGGCATCCCGAGCAGCAGTTTCAGTGCCTCCAGCGCTTGCAAAGAGCCCATCACCCCGACCAGCGGGCCGGTGACGCCGCTGGTCTCACAGCTCTGGCTCACCTTGGTATCCTGCGGATAGAGGCAGGCGTAACAGGCGTGCTCACTGCTGGTGCGCGCCATCAGCTGCCCCTGCCACCCCACTGCGGCGGCGGAGATCCAGGGCTTGCCCTGAGCCACGCAGGCGGCGTTGATGGCCTGGCGGGTGGCGAGGTTGTCGCAGCAGTCGATCACCAGATCCACCTCGGCCACAAACTCCGGCAGGCTGGCGGCATCGAGCCGCTGGTTAATGGCAATCAGCTCCACCAGCGGGTTGTGGGCGGCCAGGCGCTCACGGGCCAGCTCCGCCTTGGAGTGGTTGACCGCCTCGCTATCGAACAGGATCTGGCGCGGCAAGTTGCTGGAATCGACCGTATCGCCATCGGCCAGCCACAAGGTGCCCACACCGGCCCCGGCCAGATAGAGGGCAAGCGGCGAACCGAGCCCGCCCAAGCCCACGATCAGCACAGACTTATCTTTCAGCCGTGCCTGCCCTGCTTCGCCCACTTCCGCCAGCATCAGCTGGCGGCCGTATCGCAAATACTCTTTGTCACTAAGAGAAGCAGCATCAGAGCGCATGTTCTGCCTCCCGTATAACGGTGGCCGAGCGTGGCTCATCCCCCGCCCCCACTGCCGCGAGCAGCCGTTCGGTCGCCCCCTGCCAGTCGTCGCTGGCAGTGATGGCCGAGACCAGCGCGATACTGCCGACCCCGCTTGCCTTGACCGCCGCCACCCGCTCCTCGCTGATGCCGCCGATGGCCACCGTCGGCCACTCCGCCATCAGGGCGCAGTATCGATGCAGCCGCAGCAGCCCCTGCGGGCGCGAAGGCATCGTCTTGGTGTTGGTCGGAAAGATATGACCCAGCGCAATATAGGAGGGGGCCAGCTCGCGGGCCCGCATCAGCTCGAAGTAGCCGTGGGTGGAGATGCCAAGGCGTAGCCCGGCCGCCTGAATGGCAGCGAGATCGGCGGTCTCCATATCCTCCTGCCCCAGATGCACGCCCCAGGCGCCCGCCTCGATGGCCTGCTGCCAGTAGTCGTTGATAAAGAGCCGCGCCCCATGGTGGCGACCGAGCTCTACCGCATCACGAATGGCCGGTGCCACCTGGGCGGCGGACAGATTCTTGATCCGCAGCTGGATGGTCTTGACCCCCTGCCCCAGCAGGCGGCGCAGCCACTTGACCGAGTCCACCACCGGATAGAGGCCCAGATGCTGTTCGGTTGCGGCAAAAGGGCCCTGCGGCAGGCGGGCACTGCTTGTCTCATAGAGCCCGAAACGACGATCGAGCATTGAGCCCGCCAGCACGGCACGGGGGAAGTGGGCCAGATCGGCTGGCCAGCCAAGATGGGCGATGGGCCCAGGGCCTGCCCCCACTCCCTGCGCCGCCGCCAGCCCCTGTTGCAGGTAGGCTCGAGCGAGGGTAATGGCATCTTCCACCGGATAATCCTGCGCCACCACGGCGGCGATGGCGCTGGCGTAACAGCAGCCGGTGCCATGGCCGTGGCGGGTATTCAGACGCGGCGCGGCGAGCCAGAATTCGCGGGTCTCATCCTGGTAGTAGTCGAGGCAGAGATCGCCGCTCCACTCCAGATGGCCGCCCTTGACCAGCACGGCGCGGGCGCCGAGTTCACGCAGACGGCGGGCGGCGAGGCGCACCAGCTCGGGGCTGCTGACCGGCAAGCCGGTCAGGGCCTCCAGTTCGGGGCCGTTGGGGGTGATGAGCGACAGACGTGGCAACAGCTGCTCGCGCACTGCCTCCAGCATATTGGGCTCCGCCATCGGGGTGCCGGTGCTGGCGATGGCCACCGGATCGTAGACCACGCAGGGACTCTCAATAGTTGCCAGTCGGCGGGCCAGCACTTCGACGTGAAGCCGGGTCGGCAGCAGGCCGATCTTGATGGCGGCAGGCGGCAGATCGACGCCGAGGGCATCGATCTGGGCGGTGAAGGTCTGCATCAGCACGGGGTCAACCATCTTCACCGCCACCGAGTTCTGGGCGGTAATGGCGGAGATAACCGAACAGCCGTGCACGCCAAGGTCGTGCAATGTGTGCAAGTCGGCCTGAATGCCGGCGCCACCGCCGGAGTCTGAACCCGCAATAGTCCAGACCACAGGACGCGAGTCCGTCACAGGCAGCTGATCGGCGGGGCTGACAGCCCCGCTTGCGCTGCTCACGCCTCCTCCCCTGCGGCCTGTTTCAGCGCCGCAGCCTGATGGTAGATCTCGCCGCCGGTCTCCTTGAAAGTCTCAGCCATGCGGGCCATGCCGCTCTCCACCTGAGCCACCACCTGCTCCTGCTGGCCATCCATACCGACCAGCTTGATCTCCACAGCCTCAAGCTTGGCGGCATAGTCACGCACGTCCTGAGTGATCTTCATGGAGCAGAACTTGGGCCCGCACATGGAGCAGAAGTGGGCCACCTTGCCGGACTCCTGCGGCAGGGTTTCGTCGTGGTAGGCGCGGGCGGTGTCGGGATCCAACGCCAGATTGAACTGATCCTCCCAACGGAACTCGAAGCGCGCCTTGGACATGGCGTTGTCGCGGATCTGGGCCCCCGGGTGACCCTTGGCCAGATCGGCGGCGTGAGCGGCGATCTTGTAGGTAAGCAGCCCCTGCTTCACATCCTCCTTGTTGGGCAGCCCCAGATGCTCCTTGGGGGTGACGTAGCAGAGCATGGCGCAGCCGTACCAGCCGATCAGCGCGGCGCCAATGCCGGAGGTGAAGTGATCGTAACCCGGGGCGATGTCGGTGGTGAGCGGGCCCAGGGTATAGAAAGGCGCCTCGTGGCAGTGCTCCAGCTGCTCGGTCATGTTGCGCTCGATCATGTGCATCGGCACGTGACCCGGCCCCTCGATCATCACCTGTACGTCGTACTCCCACGCGATCTTGGTCAGCTCGCCCAGAGTGCGCAGCTCGGCGAACTGAGCCTCGTCGTTGGCGTCATAGATGGAGCCCGGACGCAGACCGTCGCCCAGCGACAGCGCCACGTCATAGGCGGCGCAGATCTCGCAGATTTCGCGGAAGTGCTGGTAGAGGAAGTTCTCCTTGTGGTGGGAGAGGCACCACTTGGCCATGATGCTGCCGCCGCGCGAAACGATGCCGGTGAGGCGCTTGGCGGTCATCGGCACAAAGCGCAGCAAGACGCCGGCGTGGATGGTGAAGTAGTCCACCCCCTGCTCGGCTTGTTCGAGCAGGGTGTCGCGGAACAGCTCCCAGGTGAGGTCTTCAGCGATGCCGTTGGTCTTCTCCAACGCCTGATAGATGGGCACAGTACCGATGGGCACCGGGCTGTTGCGCAGGATCCACTCGCGGGTCTCGTGGATGTAACGGCCGGTGGAGAGATCCATGACGGTGTCGGCGCCCCAGCGGGTGGACCAGACCAGCTTTTCGACCTCCTCCTCAATGCTGGAGGTGACCGCCGAGTTGCCAATGTTGGCGTTGATCTTCACCAGAAAATTGCGGCCGATGATCATCGGCTCCGCTTCCGGGTGGTTGATGTTGCTGGGGATGATGGCGCGGCCGGCGGCCACCTCATCGCGCACGAATTCAGGGGTGATGTTCTGGGGCAAACGGGCACCAAAATCGCGGCCCGGATGCTGGGTGCGCAACAGTTCAGAGCGCACCCGCTCGCGCCCCATGTTCTCGCGAATGGCGATAAATTCCATCTCGGGAGTGACGATACCGGCGCGGGCGTAGTGCAGCTGGGTGACCCGGCGGCCCGGCTTGGCACGGCGCGGCTTTGGCAGATGTTCGAAGCGCAGGTGGTCGAGCCCCTCGTCAGCCAGACGCTCCTGAGTGAAGGTGGAGCTGAGCCCCGGCAGTTCGTCGGTATCATCTCGCTCCAGCACCCAGTTCTCCCGCAGGCGCGGCAGGCCACGGCGCACGTCGATGGCGACCCCCTCCTCCCCGTAACGGCCAGAAGTGTCGTAGACCGGGATCGGTTCGTTGGGTTCGAACTTGGGACTTTCCTTGGTGCCGCCGACGAAGGTGTCGGCCAGCTGGATCTCCCGCAGGGGAACACGAATATCGGGGCGGGAGCCTTCGATAAAAATGCGACGGGAGTTGGGATGAGCCATCCCTTTGAGGCTGTCGATAAAGGCCTGAGCGCTGGAGCGCTGCTCGCGGCGGCTGGATTTGGCGGTATCAGATACAGAAGTAGACATAGCAAAACTCACATTAACTGGTTGAAGTTATGGGTGTTTGCTTGTCTGGAGTTCGAGGAGAAGATGAACTTGCGGCGGGGTCTTTATCTCGGGAGGGAGTGCGTGCGGGATGGATCTCCGCGCTGCTGTTCTGCCGCTTCCCGCTCTCTGCACGCTGTGGGCAAGGCGCCCCACGTGCTGGACAACCGGACGGGACAGACTCCCTCCTGTGCGCCCTGACCCATCAGGGTTACCCCTTCGATGAGCGGAAGAGGCTTGTCCCTCCTCCGGCGCGGTAACCCGCAAGTTACCCTTGTTCCCTTCGCAGGTTTTAACCTGATCAGGTTCCACGGATCCCGAATTAACGGTCTCAGCTTCGCGTCGTTCGACGGTCAGCACTCCGACAAGATGGCGCCAGTATAAGGGGGAAAATCTAAAGCACAAGCCGTTAACAAAGTCGACCTCTTGCTCCCCTTGGGGTCTACGGCTAGTCGAGGATGATATGGGGCAGGAAACGGGAGCTGTCTTTGGTGATCAGGGTCGCATCCTCGCGAA
This sequence comes from Aeromonas sp. 82P, assembly GCF_051919365.1. Taxonomy (NCBI): domain Bacteria; kingdom Pseudomonadati; phylum Pseudomonadota; class Gammaproteobacteria; order Aeromonadales; family Aeromonadaceae; genus Aeromonas; species Aeromonas sp. 82P. Next base: position 771,342 of record NZ_JBQBEV010000001.1, on the reverse strand, counting down.
TGCCAATGCCAGCCGCCGCATCGCCGACCACCCAGCTGCCGATCAAGGTGTAACTGCCAGCAAAGCAGGGTAAGGGGTGAAAGGCCTGAAGCACATAACCCGAGTCGTTGTATGGGCCTGGCTCATGCAAGCGCATACCCTGATAATCCATCAGCTCGATATTGGCCCCCTCTCGTGAATAGAGAGGCTTACGTACCCAACCCGGCGCCATCTGACTAGCGGGATCGGGATCAAAAAAAGCGGGCAGCAGGTTGGGATGGTCAGGAAAGGCCTGCCACAACAGGGGCAACATCCCCTTGTTGGAGAGAATCATCTTCCAGGCTGGCTCGATAAAGCGGGTCTGGCTTGTGAGCAGCGTCTGGCCAAATGGCTCGCGCACCATGAACTCCCAAGGGTAAAGCTTGAATATCTCGTGGATCGGCTCGTTGCCCAGATCCACTAGCTGGCCCAGCAGCTCGCCGATATCCTCCAGATCCACAAAACGGGCATCACAACCAGCCTGCAGGGCGATATCGATGAGGTAGTCGAGGTTCCCCCTGTCTTCCAGGTTCTCGCCCACGCAGGTGAAGTGCAAAGGGCCACGATTGCCAAGGGCCGCGAAGGCGCCGTACAGCTTCTCCTGCAGGGAGTTGAACTGATCGACTCCGGCTGGTAGCACACCGCGATGCAGCTGATCCTCCAGCCAGATCCACTGAAAAAAACCCGACTCATAAAGGGAGGTGGGGGTGTCGTAGTTAAGCTCCAGCAGCTTGGCGGGCCCATGCCCGTTATAGGCGAGATCCAGCCGACCATAGAGATGGGGATCCCGACGTCGCCATGAGGCCTCCAGTGCGGGCCAGCAGTATTCGGGAATATCGAGCCGGGTCAGCAACTCTTCGCTGCCCACTATCTTTGAGACCAGCGAGAGGGCCATCTGATGCAGTTCCTCGGTGGGCGCCTCCAGATCATCCTCTATCTGCGAAAGGGTGAAGCGATAGCAAGCGCTCTCATCCCAATAGGGCTCCCCATCGAAGGTGTGAAACTCGAAACCAAGCTCGGCAGCCCGTTCGCGCCAATCCGGACGTTCGGGTAAGGAAATGCGCTCCATCTTTAACCTCCGCTGCTGTAGCTATTGCTATGGCAGAAGTTGGCTCGCCGCGCAGCTTCTCCACCGAAGCCACCACGCCGTACTTGTAAGGCGGGCTCCAGTGTCACCGCACTCTGGCAGACCCGAACCAGGCTACTGCCTGCGGGCAAGCGTGTTCCCTGAGCGGTGCGCAGCGCATAAGGCTCATCTGTACGTTGATAGAGCGGCTGGGTCGGGATCCCGGGGAGAGGGTCTGTTCCGATGGCAACGCCGCTGGTCAGAATCCCCCTCATCCGCGGCACCTTATCCTCACACCCTCCTGCGCCAAAATCCGCCTCACACTCCACCCGGTCAGGATAACGGGGCGCCCGCAGGAGGTGGCGACTGCGGGCCTCTTCAAAGGCCAGCTGGCACCGAGCCGGATCATTACTTGGGACAGCGACACATGTCTCGACCGAGGTGTAGACATAGGCCAGCTCGGGGCGTTCGTTGCACCCCTGCAGCCAGAGAGAGGCTGTCGGCACCATCATGACCAGTGCGACCTGGCTACTTCGCTTGTTGCTGCTCTTCATGGGATCCTCAGTAGGTCATGCAGGCAGCGTTGAGCAGCCCTACCGACAGGGACGCAGCAGCCAGCAAAATGGCGCCAGCCATCTCCCCACGGGAGATCCGTTCGCTCAGGTCGGTGAGCCAGCGTTGCATTACCCGAAACGCGGCAACCTGCACCAGCAGGGCAATCGCGCCCCAGATGGCGCAATCGAGCAGGGAGAGAGAGTGACTGATTGCACTGGCCAAGGGCAGCGCAAAGCCAATCAGCGCGCCGCCAAACGCGGTGGCAGCAGCCGGATTACCCGAACGGATCAGGGCAAATTCGTGGTGTGGCGTCAGCCAAGTATAGAGGCGAATGAAGGTCGCCAGCAGCGCCATGGCCAGCAGAAAGTAAGCGATAAAGGGGAGCAGCCCACTCAAGGAGCCGAGCAATTGGGAGAGCATCTCACAGTTCCTGTGACAAAAAGAGTCGACATCATAATGAAAGGAAAAAGGGACCACAATGGGCCCCTTGAGAACGGCGGATACGAAAACAGGGTCCCCCCGCCAAGGGGATTTACCCCTTGGGTCAATAGGCAGGAGTCACCGTCAGACTGACATTGCCAAACCCTTCGTTGGCAAGGGCCTCCTGATCCAGATCCACACCGGTCAGAGCCACATCTTCAGCAGAGGCGTTACGCAACTGGGCAGAGGCCGCGGAACGGGTCTGGGGCTGACCGATTTCGATATCGCCGGCAAACTGGCTCTCGGCATAGAAGTCACCGGTCACTGCCGAACGGATCGGGCGCAGCACACGACCCAGGTTATTCTGCATGGTCGGCAAGCCATACTCACTGATGGTCCAGTTCCAGTCCCACCACTTCACTTCACCCGGGATATAACGCTTGTCCCACTGGTAGCGGATGCTGCTCGCCTTGTCGCGGAACGGGCCGACGGCAAAGGTGTGCTCCCAGGTCGGACGATTCTCCGGATGGGTATACCAGGCATTGCCGCCCCAACGCAGGAAGCCCTTCATGGTCAGGTCATAATTGACCTCGGCCTTGAACTCGTAGGGGTAGGAGATGTTGGACTTGTAGAGGGCAACCCGCACCGGCAGGCTGGAGTGAGGCGGCACCGTGGGGCGCGCTTCAACCGAGACGGTCTCGGTCGTCGAGCCCCCTTTCTGGGAGGCCCAGCTCTGGCTCGCAGCGATCTCGATGGCCAGTTCGGTTTCCCCCACCAGCGGCCACTGAAACTTGTTCTTGGTAGTCACCTTCTCGCTCAGGCTGTAGGTGTCGGTCTTCGACCAGTTGGTGGCCTTGTCGTACTTCAGGGTCACCACCACCTGCTGGGGCAGGTCGGTGTAGTTGGTCGCATTGGCCGTGATGGTCTTGACCAGCTGCTTGCCGCTCTCGGTGACCTGACCATGGCTGAAGGAGTCGGGTTCCAGGGTATATGAGAAGTTGCTTACCTTGATGGAGCTCTTCTCCCCGCAACGATATCCGGAGCAGCCGCCGTCATTATTTCCCTTTATCAGCCAGCCATCGCCAACCCGGGTAACATCCATATCCTCCCCGACATAGGGGCTATGATTTCCACCCACCCAGGCGTATCCCAAATAATGAGCGAGATAACTGACTGGCTTGATAAAATAATCATTGTCGTGGACAAGCCGCCATTGCACATCGACCTCATCACCCGCTGGAATATTCCAGCCAGAGAGTGTTGGTATTTCTCCGGAAACCGGTGAGTTGGGATAACACCAGGTTTCTCCGGCTGTGCCCTGTTTGATTTCGCCATTATATCCCGGCCCCATAATCACCCAGCGATCAGCCAGCCCGGTGATCTGCCACTGCCCCATGCGGCTGACCAGATTACCCTTGATACTCATGGCTTCATCGCGGGTCAGAGGACGATAACCACTGGCACAGACGCCCGTGCCAAGGCCCGCCCACTTGACCTGATCAGGGTAGACAGGTTCAGCCGCCTGCACCTGAGCGAGCATCAATGAAGACGCCAAAAACGCCAGATTGGCGGTAATTATTCTATTCATCATTTATCCCTCTTTCAGACATACGATAATTGTTATTGTGTAGAAATATCCTTTTTCATTTGACAGGTATGGACTCCGACAAAACCTGACACAAATAAAATAAACCACCAAAAAATATCTATGACAAACAAAATAATGGTGATACAGGAAAATAATTAGAGCGATGACTTTATTGAGGAATAACTCATAAATATTGTGGCAGCCATTATTTAATGGCTGCCACAATATGGTGAAACTATATTAAATAAGAAGATGCTGAATTACTCTTCCGGATTGATCACTTCAATTCCCTGCAATATGCCATCCGCCGAACGGATCAATACCAGCTCGCTCCCGGCATGCAGATCGGCGGCCGAACCGTTGACCCAGCGCACCTGCGGATTGAGTGGCACAGTGCCCAGGGTGGCCAGCGTGAGCTGCCGGTCATCGAAGGATTGCAGGCGATCTTGCGCCCGCTGCCAGGGCTGATTGGCCCGCGGGACTCTGGCGGCCAGCAGCTCAATCCGGGTGGCAACGCCATCGGCCACCAGCAGGGCGAGCTGGTCGCCGGGCTTGAGTGGCTGCGGCCAAATCTCCCCCTGCCGCCAGATGGCGGCACTGCCCTGCTCCACCTCGGCCCCCTGAAATTGCAGGCGGATGCCGTCGCTGTGCTCCAGCTCCACCAGCCACAATTCGTCGGCTCCCGCCTGCGCCGCCCAGAGCGGTACACCCAGCATCCATGCACACCACTTTCTCGATTGTTCCATCTTCGTTCGTCCCTGAACAAAAAGCCCATGCAGGACAAGCATGGGCTTCATTCGGGAGCATTTCTAATCGGAACGCAGAGATCGGATCAGTCATCCTCGCGGCAGCGGCTCAGGCGCATGCCGTCAAACTTGCATTCCAGCTCGAGCCAGCGCCCTTCGAATGGCGCCAGACTATTGTCCGAGGTGGTGTAGCCCCAGATCCGCCCCCCTTCGACCGGCCCTTCCAGATCCATCTCGTCCTTGTCATCTTCGTCGAGGGCCTCGACCTTGCGCACATAGCGCACGCCGTTCTCCACCACCCCTTTCATCTCGACCCAGGTACCGCCGAGATCATCTTCGTTGAGCCAATCCTTGAAGCGGGTCTGGTCGTCGATCACGAACGGCATGCCGTTGACCATCAACTGGCCAAGCTGCCAGGTGGTGCGGCCGGTCAGTTTGAATTCGGTCGCCTGTGCGGTGCCAAGTGGCAACAATATCAGCAGCAGAAGGGCGCAGAGAGACTTCTTCATCAGGGATCCTCGGGGTTACACTGGCAAACAGGATGCCGAATCCGGTGTGAAAAGAGCGTGAAACGCTCGCCAACCAGGAGAGCAAAGCATGAAGATTTTGGTAGTGGAAGACAATCCTCAGGTGGCGGAAACCATCATGGATTATCTGGAGCTGGCCGGTCACCGCCTCGATTGTGCCTATCACGGTCAGGCGGCGCTGCAACTGCTGGAGGAACAGCGTTTCGACGTCATCATCATGGATGTGATGATGCCGCGCCTCGATGGCCTCAGCACGGTAGCGCGCCTGCGCGAGCAGGGGATTGCCACTCCCGTGCTGTTTCTCACCGCCCGCGACAGCCTGGAAGACAAGCTGGCAGGCTTCAAGGCGGGAGGGGATGACTATCTGGTCAAGCCGTTCGCCATGGAGGAGCTGGAGGTGCGGCTGCAAGCCCTCAGCCTGCGTGGCCCGCGCGGCGATGTGGGGGCCATCAGCTTTGGCGATCTGACGGTCGATGTCGCCAGCGGCCGCGCCACCCGTGCCGGTGAGCCCCTCAAGCTCGGCAAGATCCCGTTCCAAATCCTCGCCCTGCTGGCCCGCCGCGCCCCCGCCATCGTCAGCCGTCAGGAGGTGCTCGACACCGTCTGGGGGGATGAGGAGCCCGACTCCGATGCCCTGCGCAGCCACATCTACGCCCTGCGCAACGCGCTCGACAAACCCTTCCCCACTCCCATGCTGGAGACCCTCCACGGCCAGGGCTACCGACTGGTGAGCGCATGAGCCTGCCGAGCCTGCGTCGCCGCCTGATCATGGCGCTCGGCGGCGCCGGGGTGGTGCTGCTGATCCTGCTCTCCGGTCTAATGCTGGTGGCCGAGGACAAGATGGAAGAGCTGAGCCTGCGCCACTGGCTGGAAGCCGAAGTGACCCGCTACAGCGATGACTGGCTGCGACTCGGCCCGGCTGCGGCAGCCCCGAGCCCCAGACAGTTCTCCAGCTACTGGACCGAGGCGGGCCGCTTGCCCAAGTGGTTGAAGCCCTACCAGACTCCCGGCTTTTTCGAGCACCAGCTGGGCAAGGAGGACAAACACTTTCTGGTGGCCCGCCACCCCTCCGGCGAGGGACTGCTCTATCTGGTCTTCAACGACGACGCTGACGACTACCTCGACCCCTACGAAGACAAGCTGCATCTGGCGACCCGGCTGATCGGGGTGACCCTGCTGCTCGGCTGCCTCGGCTTCGGCATCTGGCTGGTACGCCATATCACGGGGCCGCTGCAACGGCTGCAACAGAGGGTCGCCCACCTCACCCCGGATCAAGCGGATTTCGAGCCCGACGCCCCCTGGCAGGAGCTGCGGGATATCGAGCTGGCGCTGCTGGCCGGCAAGCAGGAGGTGAGCGCCGTATTCGCTCGCGAGCAGGAGTTCAGCCGCTTCGCCAGCCACGAGCTGCGCACCCCCAACATGGTGATCCAGGGCTCGGCGGCCCTGCTCGGCAAGGTGACGGATCTGCCCGCGCCAGCCGCCCGCGCCACCACCCGCATCCGCGCCGCCGCCGACGAGATGGCACTGCTCACCGAGACCTTCCTGCTGCTGGGCCGCAAGGAGGCTGTGGAGCGACCGCTGCAACAGGTCACCCCGCTGATCCGCCAGGAGCTGGCCCGCCTCGCCCCGCTATTGCAGCGGGAGGCCCTCGATATCCGGCTTAATCTGGATGAGAGCAGCGAAGTAAATGCACCCCTCTCCCTGCTCGCCATCGCCCTCGGCAACCTGCTGAAAAATGCCCTGAGCTATGCCGAAGGACATATCGACATCGAGCTGTGTGGCCCGGTGCTCACCATCAGCAACCCGACGGCGGCGGCTCCGGATCAGATCCTCGGCTACGGCTGTGGCCTCACCATCATCCAGCGCATCTGCGAGAAGCTGGGCTGGCAGATCGATACCCGGCTGAAGGACGGAATTTTCAGCGCCCGGCTGGCGATGATCACTGCCGAACAGTTCCCTCTCCCTTTGGGAGAGGGTTAGGGTGAGGGAGCAGTGGCACCGCCAGCCCACCAGCCAGATAGCAACAAGGCGCCCGAGGGCGCCCTGTTTCTATCTGACAGATGCAAGCCTGAGGCTCACTCCGCCGGTTTATTCTTGCGGCTCGCCTTGAGTTCGAGGAACTCGATGATCTTGCCGGCCACATCCTTGCCGGAGGCGGCTTCCACCCCTTGCAATCCGGGGGAGGAGTTGACCTCCAGCACCAGCGGGCCACGGGCGCTACGCAGGATATCCACCCCCGCCACATCCAGCCCCATGATCTTGGCAGCCTGCACCGCGGTGGCGCGCTCTTCCGGGGTGATCTTGATCGCCTCGGCGGTGCCGCCACGGTGCAGGTTGGAGCGAAACTCCCCCGGCTGGGCCTGACGGCGCATGGCGGCAACCACCTTGCCATTGACCACCAGACAGCGGATGTCGGCGCCATTGGCCTCGCGGATATACTCCTGCACCAGAATGTTGTTGTTGGTCTGGATAAAAGCCTCGATCACGCTCTCGGCGGCCTTCTGAGTCTCGCAGAGCACCACGCCAATCCCCTGGGTTCCCTCCAGCAGCTTCACCACCAGCGGCGCCCCGCCCACCATGGTGATGAGGTCGGGCACGTCGTGGGTGCTGTGGGCATAGCCGGTGATGGGCAGGCCGATGCCGTGGCGGGAGAGCAGTTGCATCGCCCGCAACTTGTCGCGGGAACGGCTGATGGCCACCGAGCTGTTGAGGGCCATGGTGTTCATCATCTCGAACTGGCGCAGCACGGCGGTGCCGTAGGCGGTAATGCTGGCCCCGATCCGGGGGATCACGGCGTCATAACTTCCCAGCTCCCCACCCTCGTAGTGAATGGAGGGGTTGTGGGAAGCGATATTCATATAGCAACGCAGGGTGTCGAGCACCTCTACCTGATGACCGCGCGCCTGTGCCACCTCGACCAGACGGCGGGTGGAGTAGTTTTTCGGCTCACGGGATAAAATGGCGATCTTCATGACAATTCCGCTAGAAGGCTATGCCTGGGCAGGATGGGGCGGGAGAGTATAAGGTGCCACAGCGCCAAGACAACGCCAATTGTTTATCCTGACAACAAGACAAACCACACCAAACCGCACGCTACCACATCACTGTGACCAACAGGTTAAACGGCGGCTCTGCGCAGGTTGTTCAACCCGAGCAAGGATGCCGCCGTTTCTCGTTAAAGATCAACCGATGTCACGCGGGAGTCAGTTCAGGTTTGGCCCCAACCAGCGCTCGGCCTCTGCCAGCGTCATCCCCTTGCGAACAGCGTAATCTTCCACCTGATCTTGCTGGATCTGCGCCACCGCGAAGTATTTGCTCTCGGGGTGGGAGAAGTACCAGCCCGACACCGCCGCCCCCGGCCACATGGCGTAGGATTCGGTGAGCTGCATGCCGATAGCCTGCTCCACCTCCAGCAGCTCCCAGATGCTCCCCTTCTCGGTGTGCTCCGGGCAGGCCGGATAACCGGGCGCCGGACGGATGCCCTGATAGTTTTCGCGGATCAGCTCCTCGTTGCTGAGGGCCTCGTCCGGGGCATAACCCCAGTGCACCTTGCGCACCTGCTCGTGCAGATACTCGGCGAAGGCCTCGGCCAGACGGTCGCACACCGCCTGAATAAGGATGGCGTTGTAGTCATCGTGCTGCGCCTTGTAGGCCTTGGCGATGGCCTCCTCACCGATACCGCCGGTCACCGCGAAGGCGCCGATCCAGTCGGGTTTGCCGCTCTCTTTCGGTGCCACATAGTCCGCCAGACAGTAGTTGGGGAAGCCCTGCTTCTCGCTCTGCTGGCGCAGGTGATGCAGCACCTTGATGACCTCGGTGCGCGACTCGTCGCTGTAGACCTCGATGCTGTCCCCTACCGCGTTGGCTGGGAACAGGCCGATCACCCCGGCGCAGCGCACACTCTGCTCCTTTTCCAGTTGATCCAGCATGGCGTTGGCGTCGGCAAACAGCTTGGTCGCCTCCTCGCCAATGATCTCGTCCTCGAGGATGCGCGGATACTTGCCCGCCAGCTCCCAGCTGAGGAAGAACGGCGTCCAGTCGATGTAGGGGCGCAGCACCGAAATGGCCACATCTTCGAACTTCTGCACCCCGAGCTCGCGGGGCTTGGGGGGCTGGTAGCCAACCCAATCCAGCTGGTGGCGGTTGGCGCGGGCATGGGCCAGACTGACCGGGCGGGAGCGCGGCTGCTTGCGGGCATGCTGATCCCGGGCGATCTCGTACTCCTTGTCGATGCGGGCGACAAATGCCTCCTTCAGGTCCGGGCTGAGCAGGCTCTGGGCCACCCCCACCGCGCGGGAGGCATTGGAGACATAGACCACAGGCTCCGAGTAGTTCTGCTCGATCTTCACCGCAGTGTGGGCCTTGGAGGTGGTGGCACCGCCGATCAGCAGCGGCAGCTTGAATCCCTGACGCTCCATCTCCTTGGCCACGTGCACCATCTCGTCCAGCGACGGGGTGATGAGACCCGACAGCCCGATGATATCGGCGCCGACCTCCCGCGCAGTCTTGAGAATGGTCTCGCAGGAGACCATGACCCCAAGGTCGACAATCTCGAAGTTGTTGCACTGCAGCACCACCCCGACAATGTTCTTGCCGATGTCGTGCACGTCCCCTTTCACGGTCGCCAGCACGATTTTGCCGTTGCTGGAGCCGCCCGACTTTTCCGCCTCGATATAGGGCTGCAGATAGGCCACCGCCCGCTTCATCACCCGCGCCGATTTCACCACCTGCGGCAGGAACATCTTGCCCGCACCGAACAGGTCGCCGACCACGTTCATACCATCCATCAACGGCCCTTCGATGACGTGCAGCGGCTTCTCGGCACCGGCGCGCGCCTCTTCGGTATCCTCTTCGATAAAGTCGGTGATCCCCTTGACCAGTGCGTGCTCCAGCCGTTTGCCCACCGGCCAGCTGCGCCACTCCTGATCCCGCGGATCCTCTGCCTGGGCACCGGCACCGCGATACTTCTCGGCGATGGCCAGCAGCTCCTCGGTGGCATTGTCATTGAGGTTGAGCACCACCGCCTCGACCTTCTCTTTCAGCTCCGCCGGAATGTCTTCATAGATGGCGAGCTGACCGGCGTTGACGATCCCCATGTCCATGCCGTTCTTGATGGCGTGGTAGAGGAAGACGGCGTGAATGGCTTCGCGCACCGGCTCGTTGCCGCGAAACGAAAACGAGACGTTGGAGACGCCGCCGGAGATCATTGCGTGGGGCAGGTGCGTTTTGATGTCCTTCACCGCCTCGATGAAGTCCACCGCGTAGTTGTTGTGCTCGTCGATGCCGGTCGCTACCGCGAAGATATTGGGGTCGAAGATGATGTCTTCCGGCGGGAAACCGACCTGATCCACCAGGATCCGGTAGGCACGCTGGCAGATCTCGAACTTGCGGGCGCGGGTATCGGCCTGACCCGCTTCATCGAACGCCATCACGATGACGGCAGCGCCGTAGCGGCGCAGCAGTTTCGCCTGCTGGATAAACTTCTCCTCCCCCTCTTTCATGGAGATGGAGTTGACCACCGGCTTGCCCTGCACGCATTTGAGGCCCGCTTCCAGCACATCCCACTTGGAGGAGTCGATCATCACCGGCACCCGGGCGATATCCGGCTCACCGGCGATGAGGTTCAGGAAGCGCACCATGGCCGCTTCGGCGTCCAGCATCCCCTCGTCCATGTTGATGTCGATGATCTGGGCGCCGTTCTCTACCTGCTGCTTGGCAACATCGAGCGCCTCGTCGTACAGCCCCTCCTTGATCAGCCGCTTGAACTTGGCCGAACCGGTGACGTTGGTGCGCTCCCCCACGTTCACGAACATGGATTCAGGGGTAATGATCAGCGGCTCGAGGCCCGACAGGCGGCAGGCCACCGGCAGCTCGGGCAGCACGCGCGGCTTGATGCCCGCCACGGCGTCCGCCATGGCGCGGATATGGGTCGGGGTGGTGCCGCAACAACCGCCGACCATGTTGAGGAAGCCGCTTTGGGCCCACTCGCGGATATGCGCCGCCATCTCGACGGCATCGAGGTCGTACTCGCCGAACGCATTGGGCAGACCGGCGTTGGGGTGGGCACTGACATGGGTCTCGCTGATGCGAGACAACTCCTCCACATACTGGCGCAGCTCATCGGGCCCCAACGCACAGTTGAGGCCGAACGACACCGGTTTTACGTGGCGCAGCGAGTGGTAGAAGGCTTCGGTGGTCTGGCCGGAGAGGGTACGGCCGGAGGCATCGGTAATGGTGCCGGAGATCATCACCGGCAGGCTGTAGCCCAGCGCCTCGAACACCCCTTCCACCGCGAAGGCGGCGGCCTTGGCGTTGAGGGTATCGAAGATGGTCTCGATCAGAATGATGTCAGCGCCGCCCTCGATCAGGGCGTGGGTCGATTCGGTGTAGGCGGCCACCAGCTGGTCATAGGTGACATTGCGCTTGCCGGGATCGTTCACATCCGGCGAGATGGAGGCGGTGCGGTTGGTGGGGCCCAACACCCCTGCCACGAAGCGCGGCTTGGCGGGATCTTTTGCCGTCCACTCGTCCGCCACGGTGCGGGCCAGACGGGCGGCTTCACGGTTGATCTCGGCGGAAAACTCTTCCATCTCGTAATCGGCCATGGCGATGCGAGTGGCGTTGAAGGTGTTGGTCTCGAGAATGTCGGCCCCGGCAGCGCAATACTGCTCGTGGATCTCGCGGATCACCGCCGGACGGGTCAGCACCAGCAGATCGTTGTTGCCCTTGATGTCGGTATGCCAGTCGGCAAACCGCTCACCCCGATAATCGGCCTCCCCCAGCTTGTAGCCCTGGATCATGGTGCCCATGGCCCCGTCGATGATCAGGATCCGCTCCCTGAGGCAGGCTTCCAGCTTCTTTGTTACGTCCGACTGCTTGCTCGGCTCTCTGCTCGACATTACGTTCGACACCGCGTGTTCCTCTTACATCCATGCAACTGCGTAAACAGCATCCTAACAGCAAACAAATAAAATGGAAATCTAGCCGTCTATCAGTCCAAATGCGCCACCATATACTCATTTATGGGTAATGAGTAACATAGGGCCCGAGAGTAACCTATGCCCGTCCTGCATAGGGATACGTGCTTGCTGTCTACCAACGAGAAAAAAATAACTATGAGCGTCTACTACACACTCTGTTTTCTGGCAGCGTTGGCGATTTTTATCGCCTTTGCCAACCAGTATGTTGTGAAGATCCAGACCACCATCGCCATTACTGCGGGCTCCATGCTGATCTCCGCACTGCTGGTGCTGTTTGGCAAACTGGGTTGGTTCAATCTGGAACCTCTCGCCGTCAAGACCATGGAGAGCATCGACTTCCAGAACTTCCTGCTGAAGGGGATTCTGGGCTTCCTGCTGTTCGCCGGTGGCCTTGGCATCAACCTCAAGGCGCTGCGTAGCCAGAAGTGGGAGATCACCATTCTGGCCATCATTGCCACCCTGCTCTCCACCTTCCTCATCGGCTACGGCTTCTGGTTTATCGCCAAGCTGCTGGGCTGGGAGTTGCCGCTGGTCTACTGCATGCTGTTCGGCGCGCTGATCTCCCCCACTGACCCGATTGCCGTACTGGCCATCGTCAAGAAGATGAAGGCGCCGCCCCAGATCGCCATCCAGATCGAAGGGGAATCCCTGTTCAACGATGGTGTTGGCCTCGTCATCTTCGCCACCGTGTTTGCCGTCGCCTTTGGCGGTGTCGAGCCCACCTTCGGTAGCGTAGCCGGTCTGTTCCTGCACGAAGCCCTCGGCGGCATCCTGTTCGGTGCCGTGCTGGGCCTCATCGCCCACGTGATGATCAGCGCCACCGATGACGGTTCATTGGAGCTGCTGCTGACCCTCTGTATCCCGACCGCCGGCTTTGCCTTTGCCAACATGATCGGCGTCTCCGGCGCACTGGCCATGGTGGTCACCGGCATCATGATCGGCAACTGGACCCGTCACTCCGGCTTCTCCGAGCAGAGCAGCCATCACCTGGATCACTTCTGGGAGTTGATGGACCAGTTCCTCAACGCCCTGCTGTTCCTGCTGATCGGTCTGGCGCTGGTACTGCTGGATCTCGCCTGGCGTGACTGGATCCTGCTGGTCATTGCGGTGCCGCTCTGCCTGGGCGCCCGCTTTATCAGCGTGTCGCTGCCCTATGTGGCTTTCCGCCGATTCCGCAATTACAACACCTTCTCGGTGCGGATCCTCACCTGGGGTGGCCTGCGCGGTGGTCTGGCCATGGCGATGGCACTGGCACTCCCCTCCGGCGTCATGATGATCCCGGAACATGGCGTCGACCTGCGTCAGGTCATCCTGGTGATGACCTACTCGGTGGTGATGTTCTCCATCGTGGTGCAAGGCATGACCATCACCCCGATGATCACGGCTGCCAAGAAGGCCTGTGGCGACTACTGAGTCGGCCCACTGTGCTGATTGCAGAATGAGAGAGGGCTCCCGTCGGGAGCCCTCTTTTTATGGCGGATAGCTGCGGATATTTGCTGCTGATAGCACCTTGATTACACAGAGGAAAAGCGTACGGACTTCAACATCGGCAAATTATTGTTTGCTTTTTATTCATTTCGAGGAGAGAATGCGCGTCGGCTAGTTAATCAGCCCTGTTTATGTTTACCCTGCAATGCTTCACCTCACGATGAATCCTGCCAGTACCCGCATAACCTTCTTCTGATTTACTCGCCTTGAGAACCGTCAGGCTGTCTGCCTGCGTTGCCCGGCTCTCACGGTGCAGACCCGATCTGCCCACCCAATTTGATTTATGCATCAGCATATTCCTTGAAAGTGCAGACGCCCCTTAACCGGGCTGGGTATTCCTGCGCGCTTGTCGTTCACCCAATCGACCGCGCCCATTGACCTGACATTTGCCAATACAAGGAGCAAACACCTAATTTATATAGAGAAATACCATGATGAAAGCAGTACAAACACACAAGCCCCTGCGTCGCAGCAAGCCCATCAACCTGCCTGTGCAAGAGCACGACAATGATGCGTTTCTGATCCAGTTCAGCACCCGCTTCAGCGGCGGTTTCGCCATCTCCTGTGATGGTATCGCTGGCGAGTTCTCCATCGAAGACCTCAACTGATCCTGCCTGCCCTCCGGCAGCGCCCGATGCAGACAGGCCGCAACTCACGGCGGCCTCTTTGCTTCTCTCACGCCTTTAGCCAGATCCAGCCTCTTGCTTGTCACTCAGCATGACAGCTACCTCGCCATTTGCTTTTCAGCTCTCTGACCTTGATCACTGCTCCAGCAGCAGGCATTCGTCAGCATCTTCGCTCAATTTGACCAATCGACTGCGCACCAACCCCAGCTTGGCCAGCAGGCCGATGGATCGCTCGTTGCCCGGGGTGACGATGGCGACCACCTGCCCGATCCCCAACCGGCTTTTGCCATCGGCAAGGGCGGCCTGCGCCGCTTCAATGGCGTAGCCCTGACCGCGATATTGCGGCAGGAAGGCGTAACCGATATCGACCTGTTCCAGGGTGTCGCGCTTGATCAAACCGCAGATACCGAGGCTGACACCGTCCTCCTTGCGCTCCACCAGATAGAGTCCGTGACCATAGCGGGCATAGCTGACCGCCGGTCCCTGCTGGATATACTCCTGCGCCTGTTCGAGGGTGCGAATGCCCCGATCACCGATGTAACGATAAAAGTCGCCGTCATTGAGCAGCTCAAGGATGAAGGGGGCGTCGGTGACGATCATTTCGCGCAGGATCAGGCGGGAGGAGGCAATCATGGCAAGGGCTCTCAAACGGAAAGTGAAGGGCAAAGAGTGCCCCGTCACTCCCGAGCTGGCAAGCCTGTGGCGCCATCTGCCATGAAAAAGGGGCCGCGTTGGCCCCTGATGAGATGGGATAAACGGGCTCAGGCAGCCAGCAACCCGGCGTAGCCATTACCCTGCTCGCGCAGCGCAGTGAACTGGGCGGCACAATCGGCCCAGCTCAGCCCCAGCGCGTCTGCCACTTTGTGGGGCCACTCGGGGGGCGCCTCTTCCCCCACATCGGATTGCGCAGCCAGCACGATCGCCAGATGGATCAACCCGGCCTCGGCGGAGAACTCCTTGGCCAGCATGGGGTTGTAGTGATACTCCACCGCATTGCTGATGGTCTCGGGGAACTTCCAGTAGCGTGCCATGGCCGCCCCGACCTGGGCATAGTTGAAGCCGACCACCAGCTCTTCCGCCTTGGCGCGCCCCTTGTGCAATTCCAGATCGTGAATGTGGTGGACAGTGTTTTCCGGCAAGCCTACGTGCATCACCAAGCGGCCGAGATCGTAGAGCAGGGCGCAGGTAAAGACCTCATCCCCTTTCATCCCCTTCTTCACCGCCAGACGACGCGCCAGCTCCGCCACGTTGAAGACGCAGCCCCAGAAATGTTTGAGGTCAATGCCGGGCACTGCAGTGACCGACTCGGTGAGCCCGCAGGCCAGCACCATGTTGCGCACCATCGCCAATCCCAGCCGCACCGCGGCTTCATTGACGGTGCCGATCTGACGACTGCTGCCGAATTTGGCCGAGTTGGCCAGCCGCAGCAACTTGGCGGAGATGACAGGGTCCTTGTTGATCAACTTGCTGATCTTGAGCAGATCCGGATCCTTTTCATTGAAGGTCTGGATCAAATCGCGCATCACTTCCGGGATCTGGGGCAGTAGCTTGGGCTCGGCCAGCAGGGAATCTATCGTGGGCATAGGCGTGTCCATCCATGTTATCTGTGTTCCAACCTGTTTGCCTTGGCAAACTCCTCCTAATTATGGGTAACAAATGGCCTCCCCATCGGATTGTTTATTCGCTGGTCATTCAAGGTGTTAGTCACATTCAGGCTATACTGGCCGCCACATTCACTGTTGCGGATATCCCATGAACGACACTCAGGAATTTTTTGATGAAGACGCGCTGCTGGAGATGGTGGAGAACCAGCTCAACGACGGTCACCCGCCCCATGTGAAGGCGACCCTGATGCGGCTGGTAATGAAGGGCACCCCGCGAGAAGAGGCGCTGCAATATATCGCCTGCGCCCTCGGTGCCGAGCTGATGGCGATGGAGGCCGATCAGGGCCCCTTCAATCTGACCCGTTACGGCGAGTTCCTCGACAGCCTGCCCGAGATGCCGTGGGCAGACGACTGACCCTAGCTGGATAACGGATGCAAAAAGGGCGGGTGCCAATGGTCCCGCCCTTTTGCATGGATCCACTCCGGATCAGAACTGGGAGTTGATGATCACCTCTTCCCCCAGCGCCCCTGCCAACGGCAGTGGCCGATAGCTGGAGTTGGCGGCCCGCAGCAGACGAATGCCGCGAATACCGACCTCCTGCGCCGCCTTGATATCCCCATCGGCGTCTCCGTAGAAGAGCTTCATCTGCTTATCCTTGAGCCACTGCACCTTGGTGTTCTGGCCCGGCTGATCACCGGCGAAGATCACCGGATTGAGCTGGTCGGCCGGAATATTCATGGTCTGCTGCAGAGTCTGGCTCACGGTTTCGGTCTTGGTGGCCGAGCGGCCGGTGACGAAATAGATGTGGTCACCGCGCTTGAGATGCATGGCGATGAGCGCCTTGCCCACCTCTTTCGGCATGCTGAACGCATCCCAGCCGTTATTCATCTTCTCCCAGAAGGCGGGGTTCTTCAGATAGCTCTCGTCGTTGGGCGAGAACTCCTGTTTGCCGCGATAAAAACCCGGGCTGGAGAAGAGCAGGGTATCGTCGATATCAAACCCGACCGCCATCGGGGGCAGGCCATCCAGACTCTTGGCAATCTGCTCCACTGATACCCAGTGGATCGGTGCCTGCTGGGCCAGAGTGACGGTGGTGACACCGGCAGGGATCGGCTGAACGGTAGCGGCTTGACCCGCCACGGCAGGCAGAGAGAGGGCCGCAGCCAGCAAGGAGGCAAGCAGCGCCGGACGAGAGATGTGTTTCATAAGGCAGGTTGTCACCTTCAATCAAAAGAGGGGGCCAATAGTGCCCCCATCCCGCCTCTCAAATCTGTGAATGCTCCTGCAAAAAGGGAGCATTTGACGCCCGATAATTAATCCTTGATTGGCAGCAGATCGGTAAAGACAAAGCCGTCGCGCAGCACTGTTTCACCGACCCGAATGCCGAGCGGACGGGAGAACATGGGGCCATCATAGGCCAGGGTGTGAAACTCGCCGTTCTCGCCGCACGGATCGACCCCCTCCGGCAACGCCGCCAGCAGTGCCTCGTCAAAGTCATGGCCACCCAGGCTGGCATCCAGCTTGTTCGGGTCGAGAGCACTGATCCGCGCCTTCAACCCAGCGGCCACCATCTGCGGCGCCAGTTCACGGGTATTGCTGCCCCACAGCGGGAATAGTGGTTCGATGCCGGTACCTGCCAGCTGCTTTTCACGGTAGGCGCGCACATCCTCTAGGAACAAGTCGCCAAAGGCCATATGGCGGATCCCCTGTGCCATCACATCGGCGATAAAGCCGGTCATGATGCGGGCGTAATCCTCGTTGCTGCAGGGCCAGGGCAGATCGATGGTGATGAGGGGCAGCCCTACACAGGCGGCCTGCTCGGTCAACAGCTGCTTGCGCACCCCGTGCATCGCCACCCGCTCGAATGCCTGATTGAGGGTAGTAAACAGCCCCACCACCTCGATGGCGGGGTCTTGCCGCAACTGATGCAATGCCCATGCGCAATCCTTACCGCTGCTCCAGGAGAGCAGTACCCGTTTCTTTTCCATCATTCCTCCGCCAACGGGGCACTCGGATTGCCCCAAAAAGATGCAAGACAGTGTTGCGAATTGCGCGATTTACACACAAGAGGCAGGCAGCATACTCTCGATCACCTGTATATGCCCCTTGCACGGGGTGACAATAACTAAAAAAACCGATGGGAAACATACGGATATGACCACGACCACACAACAGCACGATCACGCCCGCCCCCTCAATCGACAGGATTACAAAACCCTGAGTCTGGCTGCCCTCGGCGGCGCGCTGGAGTTTTACGACTTCATCATCTTCGTCTTCTTCGCCGTGGTCATCGGCGAGCTGTTCTTCCCGGCCGACATTCCCGAGTGGCTGCGCCAGTTCCAGACCTTCGGCATCTTCGCCGCCGGTTATCTGGCCCGCCCGCTCGGCGGCATCATCATGGCCCACTTTGGCGATCTCATCGGTCGCAAGCGGATGTTCACCCTCAGCATCATCATGATGGCGCTGCCGACCCTGTTGATCGGTCTGCTGCCCACCTATGCGGTGCTCGGCATCGGCGCCCCCATCGCCCTTCTGGGCCTGCGGATCCTGCAAGGCGCCGCCATCGGCGGTGAAGTGCCGGGCGCCTGGGTGTTTGTCGCCGAGCACGTTCCTGCCCGTCGGGTCGGGGTCGCCTGCGGCACGCTCACGGCGGGATTGACGGCCGGCATCCTGCTTGGCTCCCTCATAGCCACTGCGGTCAACAAGAACCTGACACCAGCCGAAGTGAGCGAGTGGGGCTGGCGAGTGCCCTTCCTGCTCGGTGGTATCTTCGGCATCGTCGCCATGTACCTGCGTCGCTGGTTGCACGAAACCCCGGTCTTCGCCGAGATGAAAGCCAACAAGACCCTGGCCGATGAGCTCCCCCTCAAGTCGGTGCTGCGCAACCACAAGAGCAGCGTGGTGGTCTCCATGCTGCTCACCTGGCTGCTCTCCGCCGGTATCGTGGTGGTGATCCTGATGACCCCCACCTATCTGCAGAAGATCTATGGCATCAGCCCGGCTGACGCCCTGACCGCCAACTCGCTGGCGATTGTTGCCCTGACCCTCGGCTGCATCGTCTATGGCCGACTGATCGACCTGCTGGGCAGCGGTCTCACCTTCATGTTCGGCTCCCTGCTGCTGGCTGGCTCCAGCTACGCCTTCTATCACGGTCTGGCGGCCGGCACGAGCCAGCTGGTGCCGCTCTATATGCTGGCGGGCTTTGCGGTCGGGATTGTCGGCGCCGTGCCTTACGTGATGGTCAACGCCTTCCCGCCGGTGGTGCGTTTCTCCGGTCTGTCATTCTCCTACAACGTGGCCTACGCCATCTTCGGCGGCCTCACCCCGATGGCGGTGACCCTCTGGATGAAGAGCGACATGCTGGCCCCCTCCCACTATGTGGTAAGCCTGTCGGTGCTGGGTTTCGCCATCGGTCTCTGGCTCTGGTTCCAGCAACGGGCCATCCGGCAGCAGCAAGCGCCACAAGCGGCCTGACCCGAACAACAAGCCCCGGTATCTGCCGGGGCTTTTTTGTACTGCTTATATTCAGTTTCGCCAGCATAAGATAGCCTCCCTCTGGGGCCTGCCACCCGCATCGCCCCATGGCTTCCAACTCTTTATCCGAGGCTCAAGATGTTCTTTCAGGTCGTATTACTCACCTTGCTGGCGCTGCTGCCCATGGTCAACCCGCCCACCACGGCCACCCTGCTGCTGGGACTGAGCAAGGGGATGTCGCGCGAACACGTGCGCCGTCAGGTCAATCTGGCCGCCATCTATCTGTTCTGCACCCTCTGCATCACCTTCTTTATCGGATCCTCGATCCTGGATCTGTTCGGGATCTCCATTCCGGGCTTGCGCCTGGCCGGTGGCCTCATCATCGGCTTTATCGGCTTTCGCATGTTGTTCCCCGCCCCCAGCCAGCAGAGCGGGGTCGATATAAACCAGAGCATTGCCTTCGTACCGCTCACCATGCCCAGCATGTGCGGGCCCGGCACCATGGCGCTGGTGATAAGCGGGGCCGCCCAGATCGCCGAGCTGCCGGACGAATACAACCGCCTCACCATCTACGCCGGTGTGGTAACGGCGTTTGCCCTGATGAGCCTGATCAGCTGGGGAGTGTTGAAGCTGGCGGATCCGGTCTGCAAGATCCTGGGCGCCACCGGCATCGACGCCATGACCCGTATCATGGGCTTCCTGCTGGTCTGCATGGGTATGCAGTTTTGCATCAACGGCATCAAGGAAGTGGCACAGGATCCGGTATTCCACGGCGGCCAGACCGTGCAAACCGCACCGGCGCTACCAAAGGCTTCCGGCACGTTTGATCAGTTGCCGCAGAAGCCCACCGGCTCTGATTGAAAACGGTATCAAAAAGTCCCTGACGATCTGCACTGATCTTGTCCCTGATCATGTTATTGACACACAAATGAGTTAGTTTGTTTTTCATACAGACTGTATTCAGATGGACGCTGATAGGTTTGTTGATGAATACCCACTCAACTTCAGGAGAGTATGCAGATGGACAAGATGCTGACCGAAATAGGGAGCCATAGCCTGTTTCACGAGTACCTGAACGTGGTTGGGATTGCGAGCCCATCCCTCGCCAAGATCGAGCAACGCTGGGAATATAAAGATCAAGAGCAGCTGGTAGCCAAAATCCAGATCGACAAACAGGGTAACGCTCGCTATTTTATCGACGCCCGCGCCATATCCGTCAACTGATACCGAATAACCCGCCAGCCCCGGTCCACCGACCGGGGCTTTTTGTTGCCTGTGGTTCCCTGAATAGCAAAACCCCGGCAAGGGCCGGGGTTTGAATGCATCGGGTTACGCCGCTGCGCGGCTAACCCAACCTACGACGTGCCACCCACGGTGAGCTGATCCAGTTTGAGGGTGGGCTGGCCGACACCGACTGGTACGCTCTGCCCCTCCTTGCCGCAGATGCCAACCCCGCGATCCAGCGCAAGGTCGCTACCCACCATGGAGACCTGGCTCATCGCCTCAGGGCCGTTGCCGATCAGGGTCGCGCCCTTGATGGGAACGGTGATCTTGCCATCCTCGATGAGGTAAGCCTCGGAGGCAGAGAAGACAAACTTGCCGGAGGTGATGTCCACCTGACCGCCGCCGAAGTTGGGGGCATAGATCCCCTTCTTCACCGAGGCGATGATCTCGGCCGGATCATACTGACCCGCCAGCATATAGGTGTTGGTCATGCGTGGCATCGGCATGGCGGCGTAGGATTCGCGGCGCCCGTTGCCGGTGAGCGGTACCCCCATCAGACGGGCATTCTGCTTGTCCTGCAGGTAACCCTTGAGGATGCCGTTCTCGATCAGCACGTTGTAGCCACCCGGTGTGCCCTCGTCATCGATGGAGACGGAGCCGCGCCGACCCGGCAGGGTGCCATCATCGACGATGGTACAGTGCTTGGAGGCCACCTGCTCGCCGATGCGGCCAGCAAATGCGGAAGATCCCTTGCGGTTGAAATCCCCCTCCAGACCGTGGCCCACCGCCTCGTGCAGCAGCACGCCAGGCCAGCCGGAGCCCAGCACCACCGGCATGGTACCGGCTGGCGCGTCGATGGCTTCCAGATTGACCAGCGCCTGACGCACAGCTTCACGCACATAGCCAAAAGCGCGGCTCTCCAGCCCGTCCAGTTCGAGGAACCAGTCGTAACCAAAGCGGCCACCGCCACCGGCACTGCCACGCTCGCGGCGATCGCCCTTCTCGGCGATCACGGTCACCGACAGCCGCACCAGCGGACGCACATCGGCGGCCAGGGTACCGTCGGTGGCTGCCACCAGCACCTCTTCGTAGACGCCGCTGATGGAGGCCATCACCTGATTGATGGCGGGATCCAGACTTCGAGCGAACTTGTCCATCTGCTCCAGCAGGGCGATCTTCTGGTGCTTGTCGAGGGTCTGCAGCGGATCCATGGCCGGATAGAGCAGGTTCGCTTCGGTGCGCGCCCATGCCTTCACCTTGCCGTGAGCACCTGCGGCGGCGATGCCGCGAGCGGCAGTCACCGACTGTTGCAGTGCCAGCAGGCTCAGCTCGTCCGAGTAGGCGAAGCCAGTCTTCTCGCCGCTGACGGCGCGCACCCCGACCCCCTGATCGATGTTGTAGCTGCCATCCTTGACGATGCCATCTTCCAGCATCCAGGACTCGTGCCAGCTGCGCTGGAAATAGAGATCGCCGAACTCAACCTGATGGCTCATCAGGCTGCCGAGCAGCTGCTGCAGGCGCCCTTCATCGAGGTCGTTCGGGGCCAACAGGGAGGCACTAACCTGGCTCAATAGACTCAATCTTCTTCTCCACTCTCGTAACGAGCTGTTTTAAATCGTCTTGCCGACGGGTTGGCAACAAGCCACACCATCACAACAAACGGGCATGCTCCAGCACGGGCAAACGGCTGCGTTTCAATTTTTCACCACACCATCAGAGCAAACGGGCGTGTTGCAGCACTGGCATGGTGCGTTTCAATTCGTCGATAAGCCCGGGCTCCATCTTCGCCAGCACTGTGCCGCCCCCGGACTCTTTGCTCGCCAGCACCCGACCCCAGGGGTCGATCACCATGCTGTGGCCCCAGGTCTGGCGCCCTGTCTCGTGAGTGCCGCCCTGATTGGCAGCGACTACGTAACACTGGTTTTCGATGGCGCGGGCCCGCAGCAGCGGCTCCCAGTGCACCTCGCCGGTCACGGCGGTAAAGGCGGCAGGCACCAGCAGCACGCGCGCACCAGCTCGGGCCAACTGGCGGTAGAGCTCGGGAAAGCGCAGATCATAACAGATCGAGAGGCCGAGGGGACCAAAGGGAGAGTCCACCAACACAGGCGCCTCCCCCGGGCTGAAGGTCTCCGACTCACGGTAGCGGCCGTGATTATCCGCCACATCCACGTCAAACAGGTGGATCTTGTGGTAATGGCCCCTGAGCTCACCGCTTGGGTTAAACACCAGCGAGCTGGTGTGGATATGGTCGGAACCTGAGATGGTGGTCGGCATTCTTGTCGGCATAGCACCGGCCACCAGCCAGATGCCATAATCGCGGGCCCATTCAGCCAGTTGCTGCTGGATCGGGCCCTCATCTATGGCCTCGGCCCCATCCAGATAGCCCTGCCGTTCGCCAAACAGGGCAAAGTTCTCAGGCAACAGCACCAGTAGCGGCCGCTCTTTAGGCAAGGCCGCCAGCTCGGCGACGATCTGCTCCCGGTTATCCTGCCAGTGACGACCAGATACCAGCTGTATTGCGGCTAACCACATGACGTTCTCCTTGTCGCTTGGGCCATCAGACGGTGACAGCATCCCCCGCCTGCAGGGTGTAATCCAGCACTATGATGCGCTCCAGCACCGGGCGGAAGATGGCCTTGAGGGCATCGTGATCAGGATGGGGCAGATAGCGCTGGCGGGCTGCTTCGTCGGCGAAGGTCATCAGCACGCTGTGGGTAAACCCATCGGCCCGCCCCTCCGGGCTGTCATCCCGACCCCACTCCACGGCGGTCACGCCGCTGACCTGATGGGGAATGGCGAGAAAGGCGGTACGCACCGCATCTATCCGGGCAGGCTGGGTGTCCGGCTTGAAGGCGATCAGCAGGATATGTCGGATCATGGCTCACTCCTTGTGATGGTGCCGGGCCGCTCGTTCAGCGCTGAGCAGGCCCCGCGTGTTTGGGGCTCAGCAGGAAAGGGGTCACCTCTTGGGTCGGCAGGCCGGGGGCAACGGCGTCAACCGCCTCTTTCTGCTGCTGGTTGAGCTTGATGCGCGCGCGATCTCGTCCCGCCTCGATCAGCTTGGGTGCGTCGAGCGGGCCCGAGATGCGAAAATCGATGCGGGTCACCACATCCACCACCGGCTCCAGCAGTTTGGAGAGGGCCAGCACATAGAGACCCGTGACCGGAGTGATGGAGAAGGCCGCCACCACCGGCAGGGTGCCCCCCAGATTGGGGGAGAAGCTCAGCTCGTAGTCGAGCCGCCAGCGCACCAGATCGGCGATCCCCTCACCGCGCAGGTTGCCTGCCGCCCCCTTCATATAGAAATCATCGTTGCTTACCTGCCCCTGCTTGATGGTGGCAGAGGCGGACATGGATTCGAAGTAGAAGCCCTTGTCGAACACATCGCGAAAATCGAGCCGCAGCTTGCGCAGCAGGGAATCGAGGCTGAGCAGGGAGAGCAGTCGCGCCCCCTTGTCGTTGACCTCCCGCAGGGTGCCGCCCTCCAGCTGATAGTTGGCACTTCCCCCCAGAGTCGGCAGACTCGGGCGGTAGGGCACATCCTGCCAGTTCAGATCAAAAGCGAGGGAGCCGGGGGCATCACCGATGGGCGAGGTGTAGCCGAGCCGCTTGAGCAGCAGCTCGCTGTTGTTGCTGGTCAGCTTGCCACGGGCACGGGTCTGCATCCGGTTGTCATCGGCCAGCCAGTCGACGCTGCCGGTGAGCTGACTCCCCGCCAGCCGCACATCCAGCCCCTTGAGGGTCACCTTGTTGGCGCCGGGCACCAGCTCCCCTTTCACTTCACCAAGAGGTAGCTCACCAAAGCGGCAATCGACACAGCTCACCTTCAACCAGGGGATGGAGGCCATGATGGCGTTGTCCTGCTTGGCATCGGGATCCGGGCTGAGATCCGAACTCTTGCCAGACCAGTAGATGCGGGCAAACTTGGCATCCACCGGGCGATTGGCCACTGCGGGCAGGCGGATCACCCCCATCACATCGGGGCTGTCGATCATCACTTCGGTAGCCTGATTGGTCGGCCCCACGGTGAAACGCGCCGCCTTGAGGGTGGCGCTGCCGATATAGGCGCGGGCCAGCTGTCCATCCACCCACCACTCCTGTGGCAGGAAGGCGGGGCCGACCACCGCGTTGCCGGTCTGATTCTGCGCCGGCAGCCATTGTTTAAGTCGCGCCAGCCAGCCACCGACATCGGCCTCCTGCTGGTTGATGGCGAGCAGCATGGGGGCATCGCGCATTACCCGGGCGCCCGGCTGACCCACATCGACCCGCACCCGGCTGAGATAAGGCACCCCTTCGCCGTAGACCAGTCGGGTCTGCATATCCACATCCGCCCCCAGCACGGCACGAATGTCGGCGCTGCCATCCCGGCCACGAGCGATCACCTTGAGCGGCAGCCGGCTGGCACTGCTCTTGGCCAGCGGCAGCGGCAGATCCAGCCCCATCCCCTGCAGGTTGGAGTCGAGCGCCAGCTGGAAGCTGAACGGCTTGCTCTCGGGCAGGGTCAACCCGAGCTTGCCGCCCCAGTTGCTGCGACCGTTGAGGATACCGTACGAAGAGATGGCAGTGGGCTGGCGCCGGCTATCCCACTGCCCCTTGAAATCGAGGTCGACCTGATAGTGATCCGGATGCTGGCGCCCCTGATAGTCGAGGGTCAGCGGCTGGTTCCACAGGCTCGCCTTGAGGTTGCTGAAACGGGTCTGCTCGTTGTCATATTCGAGGCGCCCCAGCACCTTCTCCAGCGGCAGATCCAGACTGGCAACCCGCACCTTGTTGTTGCTGAAGATGGCATCACCGCTCGCCTTCACCTCGCTCTCGCCATCGAGAGGAATATCGAGCTTGACCGATCCTGCCATCGGGCCGCGGATCTCGATCTCCCGCAGCGCCTGACCAACCGAACTGCCCAGCGGAGAGTCCTGCAGGTAGTCGCTGATGGCCTTGCCCTCTCCCTGCACCTTGGCATCCACATAGAGGTGGGCGCCGGGGGAGAGATCCGGGATCCAGGCATGCACCGAGTCGGAGCTCGCCTTGCCGAGTTTGGTGGATCGGCTGCGCATATCGAGACCGGCATTCTGGAACAACAGGTCGATCTGCAGGTCGGTGAGCGGTTGCCAACCGGGGAAGAACTCGTAGGTGGCCTGCTCCAGCGGCACCGCCACCTGGAAGATGCCCTTGCCGTTGTCGTAGGGGAAATCCCGAAACTCCCCATACCAGAGCAGGTCGGCCCCCTTGGCCTTGCCCCCCTTGATGGCGCCGCTCAGGTAATCCACCAGCCCCTTGTCCATCGCCTGCAGCGGGAAGTAGCGATCCGCATGGCCCGCATTCTTCACATCGATGCGACCGGTCAGGGCGAGGAAAGGGTGCTCGAACAGATCGAGGCGGAAACGGCTGGACAGGGTCAGGTCCGGGTTATCCAGCGCGATATCCTGCCCGTAGAGCACCCAGCCCTGTTCCTCGCGCCACCAGTCGAGGCGGGCCGAGAAGTTGTCGACCGGGATCGGCATCTTGAAGTGACGGGCGGGATCCACCTTGTCGTTCGCCAGCGCCAATCTGGCGCTACCGCCGGTCGGGGTAAGCCAGAACTCGCCGTTGAGATCCTGCATCCCGGGTATATCTTGCCAGGCCTTGAGACGCACCTTGCTGAAGCGGCCACTGAGGGAGAGATCCTGCCAGTCGGCATTGGCCAGCAGCGTCAGACCCTGCAACGAACCCTGCGGATTGGTCTGGCGCAGGGTCTCGCAGAGTGTGGGGTAGAGCGCCGAGACCAACTGACTGATCTGGGTGATCTTGTCGAACTCTATGCTGGGCAGATAGCCCTGCACCCGCTCCCCGATCCGCTCCAGCTGCAAGCGGCTCTGCAACCAGGGTTTGCCGTCCAGCTTGAAGGTGACGTTGTGGCTGGCCAGTTGCCAGTCAGTGCCGTCACGGCGCAGCTGGATCTTGCCACCATCGAGACCGAAACGGTGCATATCCCCTTTCTTGGGATCCTTCCAGATCAGGTAGTTGTTGCCAAACGCCAGCAGGGTATTGCCCAGCTTGCCGCTGTCAAACTCGCTCCAGAGCTGGAAGTCGAGCTGACCGGCAACCTTGGGTTCGCCCGCATGGATCTTGGCCAGGGTCGGGGTGATATCGAGCTGGCGGGCCCCCAGATAGAGCTGACCCTTGAGGCGATCGAGCCGAGCAGTCGGGGCGTCCACATCCAGAATCAGATCGAGGGTGCTCTCGCCCACCCCGTTGATGAGGTAAGCCTTGCCGACCCCCTGATGGCGCTTGCCGCGGTTCTGCCAGCGCAGTTGGGCGATGTCGAGGGCGCGGAGATCACCGAGGGAAGTGGTGACGCTGAGACGAGTGTTGTGCACATCGAAGGTAGAGAGCTGGGTCAGCAGAAAGCGCAGCAGGGCGCCCTGCTGGGGATCGCCGGAGGGGCTCTCGTCAGCCGGTTGGCGCAAGTCGATGGTGATATCGCCATCGCTCAGGATCAGCTCGCCAAAGACCGGCTTGAGCTCGTTAATAGTGCGCCAGAAGTCGAGATGCACCCAGGCTTTGCCGAGCTGTACGGCAAAACGCCCCGAATCCGGGGCGATGGCGAGTTGCTGCAGTTCGAGGGCGGGCCCGGACTGTGTCCAGTCCAGCCCCACTTGCTCCACGCTGACCTTGAGTTGTGAATCGCCCAGCAGAGTGTGGATCAGACTCTCCCGGTATTGATTCAGCAAAGGGCCTCCGACCCGTACCAGCGTGACCAGCATGGCCATCAGTACGAACAGGACCCCCAGGGCCAACCAGCCCCGACTCAGCCAGCGATAGACCAATTACATCATCACCACGTCGAACTGCTCCTGACCACAGAGGGGTTCGCTCACTACCCGCACCTGCTTGCCGATGAACACTTCCAGCTCCGCCAGACTGTGGGACTCCTCGCCATGGAGGTAGTCGGCCACGGCCGGGGCCGCGTAGACGGTGAACTGATCCGCATCATAGGCACGATTGACCCGAATGATCTCCCGCAGGATCTCGAAGCAGACCGACTCCACCGTCTTGACCCGGCCGCGCCCCTTGCACTCGGGGCACTCGGAGCAGAGCACATGCTCCAGACTCTCGCGGGTGCGCTTGCGGGTCATCTCCACCAGACCGAGCTGGGAGAAGCCGTTGACGTTGGTCTTGGCACGATCCTTTGACAGCGCCTGCTCCAGGCTGTGCAGCACCCGACGGCGGTGATCTTCCGACTGCATATCGATGAAGTCGATGATGATGATGCCGCCGAGATTGCGCAGGCGCAGATGACGGGCAATGGCCGCCGTCGCCTCGACGTTGGTGTTGAAGATGGTCTCTTCCAGATTGCGATGGCCGACAAAGGCGCCGGTGTTGATATCCACCGTGGTCATGGCTTCGGTCTGGTCGATGATGAGGTAGCCGCCGGATTTCAGCTCCACCTTGCGCTCCAGCGCCCGCTGGATCTCGTTCTCCACGTCGTAGAGATCGAAGATCGGCGACTCGCCAGGATAATACTCCAGCTTGCTGGCCAGCTCAGGCACGTACTCCTCGGTGAAGCGCTTGAGCTGATCGAAGCTCTGGCGCGAGTCAACGCGGATCTTGTCGAGCTCGGCGCCGACAAAGTCGCGCACCACCCGGAATGCCAGACTGGGATCCTCGTAGAGGATCTTGCAGGGGGGATACTTCTGCTTGCGCTCGAGGATCTTGCGCCACAGGCGTTTCAGGAAGGCAGCATCCTGCTCCAGCTCCTGCTCCCCCACCCCTTCGGCGGCGGTGCGGATGATGTAGCCACCCAGCTCGTCCACATAACCGGCCACGGTGCGCTTGAGGCGCTCCCGCTCCGCTTCGGACTCGATACGTTGGGAGACACCGACGTGGGCGCTGCCCGGCATAAAGACCAGATAGCGGGATGGCAGGGTGATATCGGTAGTGAGACGGGCACCCTTGGTACCCAGCGGATCTTTCACCACCTGCACCATGATGTCCTGCCCCTGACGCACCAGCTCGGCGATGTTACCGACCTGGAACTGCTCCTTCTCCTTCACCGCCACACACTCGGTGTGGGGGACGATATCAGAGGCGTGCAAAAAAGCTGCCTTGTCCATGCCGATATCGACGAATGCCGCCTGCATGCCGGGCAGCACCCGGCTGATTTTGCCTTTGTAGATATTGCCCACGATGCCGCGTTTGGCCTGACGTTCTACATGCACTTCCTGCAGCAGACCGTTTTCGACCAGAGCGACCCGGGTTTCGGAGGGGGTAACGTTAACCAGCAGTTCTACCGACATAAGTAACCTTGCCTGTTCCAGTTTTGAATTCTATAGAGCCAATCCGGTACAACGCGCGCAAGGGAGAAACGCAGCAGAGCACAGCTGACGGGAAATTATTTGAGCTGTTCCAGATGATGCTTGATCAGCAGGTCTGTCTCCAGCAGGGGCAGGCCGACCACGGCGCTATAGCTCCCTTCGATGCGGCTGACAAACTTGCCGGCAATACCCTGAATGCCATAAGCCCCGGCCTTGTCACAGGGCTCACCGGTCTGCCAGTAGGCCTCGATCTCGGCCTCGTCCAGCTTGCGAAACGCCACGTTGGTGGTGACCAGACGCACGTCACAACGATCCTTGCTGGCCAGCGCTACCGCCGTCATCACCTGATGCACCTTGCCGGAGAGGGACTCCAGCATATCTTTGGCATCCAGCAGATCGGACGGTTTCTCCAGTACCCGGTCGCCCAGCACCACTATGGTGTCGGCACCCAGCACCGGCAACGCCGTCGGCGCACACGCCACGCCAGCCATCGCCTTGTCACGGGCGAGACGGCAGACGTAATCCTGCGCCTTTTCACCCTCTTCCCGCTGCTCGGGCACATCCAGTTTCAGCACCTCGAAGCGGTAGCCAATCTGGGTCAGCAGCTCACGGCGACGGGGAGAAGCCGAGGCGAGATAGAGTTGTGGTTCGTTGTTTTTGTTCATATTTACCTGATATTGAAGCGGCGTCGCACCTTGCGCAGCACCAGAAACACCCAGGGCCATATTAGCATCGTCGTCAACGTCGACCAAAAGTAGGAGAAGTTGAGACTGGCCTGGCTGAACAGATGCTCGGCCCAGAATACCGTCATTTTACCCACCAGCGAGAGGCCACCGATGATCAGTGCCTGCTGCCAGAGGGAGAAGTTGCGGATCTTCTGGAACTGGAAGGCCGCCAGATAGGTGGTGATGGCCATCGCCATCGCCCGCACGCCGAGGGTGCTGCCAAGCAGCACATCCAGCAGCAGGCCCGCCACCCAGGCGGTGCCGACGTTGGTCCGGTGCGGCAAGGCCAGTGCCCAGTAGATGAGCACCATGGCCAGCCAGTCCGGGCGGAAGGGGTCAAATTCGAAAGGAAGCGGCAGGATCGACAGGCTCAAGGCCAGCAGGATCGAGATCCAGATCCAGATCCTGCCGCTGGCGGGTTCTAGCATCAGCGAGTGGCTCCTGCGGCGGACGCAGCGGGAGCCGCCCGTTCGCCATCCTCATCATGTACTTCAGGCTTCTTGTCGGTCCACAGCAGCAGCAGATAGCGCAGTCTGTCCAGCTCCACCAGCGGCTTGGCCTCGACCTGAGCGAAGGGCTTGCCTTCCACATACTCGGAGCGGGTCACAGTCGCCACCGGATAACCTTCCGGGAAGCGGCCACCCAGACCCGAGGTGACCAGCAGGTCACCCACCTGAATATCAGTGTTGCGTGGCAGGTTGCGCAGCTCAAGCTTGTCGAGCTCGCCACTGCCGGAGGCAATGGCGCGCAAGTCGTTGCGCAGCACCCGCACCGGAATGCCATGGCTGGAGTCGGTGATCAGCAGCACGCGACTGGTGGTGGAGCCCACGTGGAGCACCTGACCAATCACCCCCTGATCGTTGATCACCGCCTGACCGTTGTAGACGCCATCCAGCGCCCCCTTGTTGATCAGCACCTGATGGCTGAAGGGGTCGGAATCCACCGACAGCAGCTCGGCCACCATCTTGCGGGACTCCTTGTGCACCGGCGAACCCAGCAGCTCACGCAGCCGCTGGTTCTCGTGTTCCAGCTGATCCATTTTGAGCAGACGGGCACGCAGGGTAAACAGCTGTTGCTCCTGCTGTTTGGTCTGCTCGATGAGATCGGCGCGGGTCTGCACCTGGGTCGACATGGTGTCGAGCAGGGTACCCGGCGCATTGGCCATGTATTGCAGGGGACTGACTAACGAACTGAGGTAGACGCGGACATGGGTAAACACACCGAAGCGGGAATCCGCGACGATGGCAGCGATGGAGATGATGACGGCGAGAAACAACCGTAACTGAAGCGAAGGGCCTCTACCAAAAATGGGTTTCATGGGTCGTCAAAAAAGAGCCGGCACGCTGGCCGGCTTTGGGTCTTATTCGTAGTGGAACAGATCGCCACCGTGCATATCGATCAGCTCCAGCGCCTTGCCGCCGCCACGGGCCACACAGGTGAGGGGATCTTCGGCCACGACGACAGGAATGCCGGTCTCTTCCATCAGCAGACGGTCGATATCTTTCAGCAGTGCGCCACCACCGGTCAGCACCATGCCGCGCTCGGAGATGTCGGAAGCCAGTTCCGGCGGAGACTGCTCCAGCGCCACCATAACGGCAGCCACGATACCGGACAGCGGCTCTTGCAGCGCTTCCAGAATCTCGTTGGAGTTGAGAGTGAAGCTGCGCGGTACACCTTCAGCCAGGTTGCGACCACGGACTTCAATCTCGCGCACCTCTTCGCCCGGATAGGCGGAGCCGATCTCGTGCTTGATGCGCTCGGCAGTCGCTTCACCGATCAGGCTGCCGTAGTTGCGACGGACGTAGCTGATGATCGCTTCGTCAAACTTGTCGCCACCGATACGGACTGACTGGGAGTAGACCACACCGTTCAGGGAGATGATGGCCACTTCAGTGGTACCACCACCGATATCAACCACCATGGAACCGGTCGCTTCGGATACCGGCAGGCCGGCACCGATGGCAGCAGCCATAGGCTCGTCGATCAGGTAGACCTCACGGGCACCGGCGCCCAGTGCGGACTCCTTGATGGCGCGACGCTCAACCTGGGTTGAACCGCACGGTACACACACCAGCACGCGCGGGCTGGGGCGGAAATAGTTGTTGTCGTGAACCTGTTTGATGAAGTGCTGCAGCATCTTCTCGGTCACGTAGAAATCGGCGATCACGCCATCTTTCATCGGGCGGATTGCGGAAATGTTGCCCGGGGTACGGCCCAGCATCTGCTTGGCGGCATGACCGACAGCAGCGACCGATTTGGCGTTCCCGCGCTCTTGGCGAATGGCGACAACTGAGGGTTCGTTAAGGACGATCCCTTGATCTTTTACATAGATCAGGGTGTTGGCAGTTCCCAAATCGATCGACAGATCGTTGGAAAAGACGCCTCTGAGCTTTTTGAACATGGCTACGGGAAATCCTAAGAATTTGGAGGTGCAGAAAACCGGCTAACTTTACCAATGCCCACCCCAATGGGCAAGCGCTCAAACTGTCGCCAATCAATCAGGCGCGACAAAAATGCGAGTCATCACTCACTCGCACACGCTTGCAAACACTAATAAACAAGGATTTAGGGGGATGCTGTTGAGCCAACCCCCCTTACACATCAATTACTGCAATACTTCGCGCCGATAAATAATTCTGTCATTACCCCGGCTGGAGCCGAAAATGGCCTCACCTTGCAGGTTGCCGTCATTGGCACTCGTTGGGTCAGACAACCAGAGTGGCGATGATGGCTGTTTTGCCAAATCGACCTTGTAGGGAATGCGCACCGAGATGTCCGGCTTGGCAAAGTGGAACAGGATCTCTCCGTCTTTCGCCAGTGCAGCATCCCCACCCGGTGCAGAACTACCCAACCCCAGCTTGATCTTGCGACCCGCCCCCAGATTCAGCTCGCGAGTCGCCGCATCAAAGGTGTGACTCGGATTGAGGAAAGTGAACCCCTGATTGGCCAAAGAGAGCTGGGTACATTGATCTTCCTTGTTTTGCAGCCAGTTGCCCCCTTCGTAATATTGTATCTGCAGTGGAATGGCCAGCGGCGCCGAGGCCAGGCCGGCCGCCGTACCAGCCTGCAGGCGGCCAAAATAGGCTTTCATAGGCACACTGTCTATCTGACGGGCATTACAGCCGCTGCCACTGCAGTTACCTACCACGGCATCATTGAAATTCGGGCTGGCAATCAGCGTTCTGTCGCCATCGTTATCCCTCATATACAGACCAAACAACAAAGACTTGTAGGGACCATCCGGTTGCGTGCCAGAGAGGCGCACAAACTCACTGCTACCGGTAGTCAAGGCCGCACGGCCATCGAGCCATGGCAGCGGCTGCAGACTGCGCAAGCGGCTCGACAGGGATTTACCATCCTTATCATTGGCAACCGAGAGATAGGCTTCGCCCTTGGCAAAGGGCCCTGTATAGTTTCGGGTCTGTACACCCGTCGTATTACGAGCCAGCACATCCAGCATGACACCAAAGGGTTGCCCCATATAGGAGAACGCATTGCAAGCCGGCACTATGTCGCCGCTCACCAGATTGAAGTCGGCAGGAATAAAACGCCCCACCGGCTGGCTCTGGGCTGATGGGATGGTGTAATTGAAGTAGCCATTGGCTGGTGGCGTCGCCGTCATCCGGAACACACCCACCTCGCTGACTGACTGGGTGACCTTATTGATATTGTTGATGCCCATCCCATTAGAGTGGTTATAGCTCGCTGTACCGACCTGCGCATTTTGCCCGGGAATCGGGGCAACCAGTTGAGTAGCAAGAGCGATGTTAGTCAAAGCAAAGTTAGGCGTAGTCAGGTTCCCAGCGCAGATATCCCCATCATTGGCCGACTCCCAGGCCATCGCCTTGATATCCACCTGGAACGTTTCCCCTGCTTTTTTGAATACCGGACAACTGCTATCACCTGCCGCGCAGACCCCTTGCGGAGGGGTTATACACAAGCCGACAGGACGTGCCACAAACGTGTCGGACCCCGTCATCACCAGACCCGCCGTCTCACCACTGCCATTATGACTGGCTGAAAGCTTCATCTGACCCGCATCCGGGTAGGTCACTTTTTTCAAGGTCGCTTTACCCTGATTATCAAAAGTCAGGTCGAGGGTGGTTGGTGTTGGTGAAGAAACACTGCCGGCATAAGTTGCAATGGTGTTGCCATCGATGGAGATCTTGCTACCAAAGCTATTGGTATTTGGATTGTTGTACGTTCCCCAAAAGCCGACAGACCTCACGCCGGTAAATCCGGGCACACATTGCTTGGTAATGTCGTCTTTTTTGACCGCACTGATAGTCACATCCTGAGGCTGGTTGGAATAAGTATCAGGCACATCAAAGAAGAAGCCGCTATCGGCAAAGTTCAGGGTACAGGCTGCCGCACTGGGCGTACCGGCCCCGGCCTTGCACAAGGTGGTACTGAATGGCTTGGTCGTCGGAGTCGAACCGGAAACGCCTATGGTCACCGCGGTCGGCGTATTGTTGCGCAACTGCACCGTGGTCGAACCGCCGCTAAAGGTCACCGTATTGCCGCCAATCCAACCATTGCTGGCAGAAGTAGGGGTAAGACTCAGGGTTGCAGTAACCGGGTCCGTGATAAGCGTGGTACAAGCGGCATCGGCGCACGCCTTGACCGTCACCGTCTCGGGGTTGCATGTCAGTGGCTGACCGGAGTGATCAAGTTGGAAATGATCAATCTGCACCCCGATCGGGTTGGAGCGCAGGGCACAGATCTGGATATCATCCAGCTCATGGTTATTGTTGGCACCTCCGGTTGACCCTGTAAGCGACAGCAAAAAATCTGCAGGAACCTGCTCCTGCCCAGCGGTCGCCATCGCATCGAATGGCGCAACCAGGGTACTAAATCCGGAGCCAGTATTTCTATCCAGCGAGACCATGGAGCGGCCAGCCACACGTGAATCAATCCTTAACCGATATAGATGGCCGGGCTGGGCGGAACTGGTGCCACTTACATCAATCTTGGGATTAAGATTGGCTGCCGTGCCTGCCAAATAGCGATAACTTGAACCGACGCCCCCCCGAATCGCAATTGCTTGAGCACGGAATCCTGGGCCACCAACTTTCCCTTCATTACCGTTGGAAAAGTTGCCATATTCGTCAAGCCCGACGCCAAGCCAACCACCGGCAAAACCGGACGTTCCATTATTACGCTGGGCATAACCAAGGGCACCGCCAAAACTACCTGGCTGCGGGGTTACTGTCGCATCAGAAAGAATCACCGCTAATCCATCCCCCCCGGTATTCCACCAATTGGGTGACCATGCGTAATAACGAAAGGTTACTTCAACCAAATTGTTTGCAGCCGGGAATAAACGTTGATAAGTCGCTGAGGTAGCTTGGTTACCACTCGCTTCAGTCATCCGTAATCGGCCGCTGACAATCTTCGGGTCAAAAGTACCAGAAGTCCGTTTGACAACCCACTTGTCACTCAACACAGTTCCAGGAAAATTATCTGAAAAACACCCAAGTATGGGAGTGAATGTCTGATCATTGATTACCGAATTATCCGTCATATTCAGGCTACGGCTTGTCGTACGACCACGAATGATGGCTGAATTGTTAAGCGTCAATTTTTGATCGGAATACACGTAACCATTTATTTGACTACCGCCATTCAGAGTAATCCCACCATAACCAAATAACAGTAGAGAACCCTCACCAGAGGCGTTCAATATAGCATCATTCAGCTCAAGATTATTTTTGACAAAAATACGAACTTCACCCTGGATCTGAATTTCTGTCCCCTGATTCATCGTTAATGATTCAATCCAGTAATCACCAGATGAAAAAATCACTTTGGCACCATTGTTCAATGCCAGCGACTTGATCCGATATTCTGTAGCAGCACTGGAGAAACTTAACGAACAGCTGGTATTCAATGCGATGGAATTAAATTGGTTTGAGGTTGCACTCCCGACACTCAACTGCTGCCCAGCTTGGCACTGTGTAAAATTCCCACTTGAACCACTACTTGATAAAAAGATATTGCCGCCGGTAATAGATAACCCACGAATTGTATTGCGGGTAATAGTACACAAGCGGCGAGAGCCATCTGCGTTGTCACACGCGTCCAACGGCATCCCGGAGCCTTGAGTTGAGGCACAGTAATTGAGTGCAGCCCCTGCAGTACCGTTCACCTTGGCGGAGCCATACATAGTTAATGCCGGATTACTAAGGGCTGCACAGCTATCGGTCGTGTCCCCACGATGACCCTGAGTTACCGCAGGGAAATAGGTTGCAGTATCAATCACCTGAAACGCCCCTGCTGCGCCACTAAATAGCCACACGGCTGCGACGATCCATAAATTGCGCATCAGGGAGTTCCTCCATCATAAGCTTCGACCATCAGGGTTCGGCTCACGGCAAAATCAGGGTTGGCACTGTTAAGGTCGGAGCTACCACAGGTTCCGACACTCTCGAGACGATAGCCCGTGCTGCTCTGGTTGTTATAGGTCACCGATACCTCCTGGCAAATGACCTCCACCTTGCAGCCTACCAAGCCAGGATTGCTAAACTGACGCCCCCCCTCCTGCACCAAGCTGCATCGATCCGAAGGTGGCGCGGTCGGTCGGTTGGGAAAAAGCTGATACAGGGCAATCTCCAGCCCGCTCTGGGCGGCCAGCAGGGCACGCACGCTGCGCACCTCCACCGTATTTTTCTCGCCGCTATCGACCAAAAAACGGCCCATGGCAGCCGCCAGCAGTGCCATCACCACAATCACAAACAGGGCGATCATCAAGGCGCTGCCTCGCATCCGTCCGAAAGCCTGTGGATCAGGGCACATTGAACACCTCTATCTTGTGGTTGAAGGTGACCGACTCCCCCTTGCGCTCGAAGACAAAGCGCATGCCAAACTCCCCTTCGGCGTTAAACGCCGAGGTTTCACGATAGAAGACATTGCCAGGCCGAAGTGACTCGGCCATCAGGACTCCTAGCGGTAAGGTGCTGCCAGCGGCACTGATCCCTGCACTGGTTCGGTATAGCGCCCCTCCAGATACGCAGTAACGCACCTGCTCGCGAGCAAAATACACTCTCATGCCGGGAGATGTACCATCCAGCAGCGCACCGCTATACCCGATTGATTGGGCTCCAGAGATCACCGGACCCACAGCCTCAACTTGCGCCACGCAACGACCATAATCACAGCGGTCCCGTATCGACTGCGTACCGCTGGAAACGGGTTGGGGAAACACCACTAACCAGTCGTTTACCGGCTCAACTGCAACAGGAGGCGCAACCATGACCAGCTCAAGTGTGGACGAGGCGCCAGACGGGCGATTGAGGGCAAGATAGCGCCCCGAGTTGCTGATGGGCCAAAACCGCAGACAGGGGCCTTGGTCCAGCCAATTACCATTCTGATCTTCAATGCGCTCCGATCCCGGCACCGCATCGCGCAGTTCGCGGTTAAGCCGCTCCATGGCGAAACGGGCATCACTCATCAACTGTTCACGGCTACTGGCATCGCCATAAATCTGGGTGCCGATTCCGATAAACTGGCTGGTAAAGGTCGCCATAATCCCGAGCAACAGGATGACCATCACCAGCTCGACCAGAGTAAAGCCACTGTTACCCCGAGGCTTGCGGTAGGTTCGATTAGCAGCCAGGCGTAATCGGACGTCGGAAGTAGCAGCAGGAGCAGACATTCGGACAGACAAGCAGGAGCGTTCCATCAGTAGTTCCCCCGATAGAAGGAGAAGTCGAGCACACTCCCATCCGGCAGCTTCACCTGCAACAGAACTCGCTTGCCGATAGACTCTGCCTTAAGACCCGGGCTGCCAAACAGGTCATCCGGCGTCACGGCGATCCTGACCTGGTAGTTGCGATACTCATCGCTTGCGACCTTGGAATCGGCTTGAGTAAAGAATGCCGCCTCAATCCAGTCACTGTTCAAGCAGTTAACCTCAGCCCATCCCTTGGCACAAATGACGCTGGTCTGATAATCATCCACATCATTAAAGGTATAGGGCTCCCGTTCACCACCATCCGGGCCATACTGGCTGGGCTGCCAACCCGCAA
Source organism: Aeromonas sp. 82P (assembly GCF_051919365.1). Classification (NCBI taxonomy): domain Bacteria; kingdom Pseudomonadati; phylum Pseudomonadota; class Gammaproteobacteria; order Aeromonadales; family Aeromonadaceae; genus Aeromonas; species Aeromonas sp. 82P. Next base: position 733,979 of record NZ_JBQBEV010000001.1, on the reverse strand, counting down.
TCGCCGGAGCAGGAGGATTCTGGGTACAGGTCACACCGACAGGGCAACTGCAATCCCCATAAAATTGGCCATTGAAGGTCTCGCCACAACGATAACGACCACCATTATGATCCGACTTTTCATCAAACGACTTTTGCAAGATCTCGCTGGCCAGCCGCTGGGCCAGCTGGGCGGCACGCACCTGCTGCACCGGATCCACCGCCTGAGGTGCCTGATTAATGAGCAACCCAAGAATGCCGGTCAAGGCCACCGCCAGCAGCACTATGCCAACGATCAGCTCAATCAGGGTAAAACCGAGCTTAAGGGATCTCATGGATAAACCCCTCGGATTCAATCTTGATGGGGCTGGTTTCGCGGCCATCTGTGACTTGCAGCTCGCAGCCACCGGCGCAGCTACCGAGCGGGCGGCCCATCTGATCAAAGCGGATAACAAAAGGAGGCGTGCCCTTGTTCGAGGAGAGGGAGATCCCGGCTGACAGGGTCACCGGACGGCCACGGGTGAGCTGATTAGCGTTCCAGCTCGATATAACCGCAGGATCGCCACAAGGGGAGAGCGTGCTGTGGCCAAACTGGCCCTCGTCAACCCGCAGTGAGGTACAACGATTGGCCGGTTCGTGCATATTGACGGTCTGTACCAGCCGCAGCCGGGTAAGCAGCTCGTCACGCACGGTTTGAGTTTCAAAGCCGCCTTTGCCCAGCCATTTTGGCACGGCAAAGGCGGCCAGAATCCCGAGTAACAGGATCACCAGTACCAGTTCAATCAGGGTAAAGCCCTTGGTTGCAGGCATGGGTTTTCTCATCAGGGAAAAGAGAAAGCGAGGCCGAAGCCTCGCTCAGACATCAATCAATTACACGCAGTGTTGATAGAAATCGTTGGTCGATTGGTATTGCTGGTCAAAGTATTAGCGTAAGTAACGTCACACTTGTCATCTTGTGCACTTGCTGCACGGAAGGTGCCTTTGCTGCCAGATACTTCTGACCATCCATCCAAAGTTACGGTTTTGGCAACTTCATCTGTTACTGGATAGCCATAGTTAGTTTTCACAGTATCTGTAGTGCTGATTGCCACAGATACGGTTGCTCCTGAAGCTGTATTCTCCAGACCAGCAATAGCAGCCTTGCTATAGATCATTTGAGAACTGCTCTGTAGTGCAGCCTGCACGCCTTGAGCGGCAGAATAACGTGCATCATCCTGCAGATTCAGGAACTTGGGTGCAGCGGTAACCGCCAGAATACCCAGAATGATGATCACGATAACCAGTTCGATCAGGGTAAAACCCGCCTGTTTTTTCATTTCACTTTCCTCTGTTAATTAATATTTGTGGTCACCTGACCGGACGCCGGGCGGTAACTGAAACTCATAAATGCATCAGTCTTGCCTTGCGGATCCTGATACTTGCCATCACTGCCCTTACTCAAACTATTGACCAGATAGTAACGGCAGACCGAATCCAGTCCATTACTGCTCACTGTGGCATAGTATTTCAGGTCATTGCCGCTACCGCGCACTTCATTGAAGCTGGCCGTAGCCTTGGGCGGGTTTTGCAGTAACCCCTCCCAAATATTGAGACAACGTTCGGCGGTCAGATTGGCCGGATCCACATCGGGATTACCGCTTGCAACGGTATCCATGGGATAGCCGGGCGACAGCTCTCCGTTGCTGATCTGGGTATCGGTCGGAGTGGTCAGATAGAAGCGGCTGCCGTCATAGAGCACGGTATTGAGGCTGTCCTGTTTGGCGCGACCTTCCGCCTCCCATTGAGCACGCACCAGCGAAACGCCGGTAGCAAAACCGCCGGAGACTCCCTCGACGCTGGCCTTTTTCGCTTCATCTGTCACATCGAGAAAGCGCGGCAGTGCAGTCACCGCCAGGATCCCCAGGATCACGATAACGATCACCAGCTCAATGAGGGAAAAGCCGGCAGACCGTCTTCTCATCCCGTTTTCCGGCATTGTTGGTGCCATTGGTTTCATTGTCATGCTCCCTCCGTAATGCCCCACATTATTTCATGCAGGCCCAAAAAAATCATGTAGTTGGGTCATATGATTAGTTTCATTCAAGGCTTTTTCATCACCCGCCCGTCAGAAAACTGATAAACCAGCCAATAACCATCCCACCCCATCTCGCAACCACTGCCATCGGGGAGGGCCAGAACCTGCAGGGGAGGCACGCCCCCCTTCGTCTCACCCATCAGTGCCAGCCACAACTGACGGCAATTTTCCGAAGGAGATTGCAGCGGCACCAGCCCCAGGGGCCAGCCTCGGGCATCAAACTGCCACCCCTTGCCGGCGACATGCAGTGTCTGCGGGCGCCGCTCATCGAGCCAAATGCCGTGCAAACGCTGTGCCCGCTCGGCAAATTGCTCCCCCAGCAAAGTGAGGGTGAGCTGCTGCGCCTCTTCCCGGTGGCCCTGATAGCTACGCACCAGGGTCGCCACAATCACCATCAGCAGGATGATCACGGCGATCCGCCGATATCCGGTCAGCCAGCGATCATCTTGCTGCGTCTGTCTGCTCATCCAGCCCTCGACTCCACCGATCACTTGCCTCTTACGGCTCTCATCATGTCCCACCATTCAAGCGTGAAGATGCCGAGTTACTTGCCGCGAACAGCGCGCATCATGTCCCACATGGGGGTGAAGATACCCAGCGCCAGGATCAACACCATTACTGCTACGATCCCGATCAGGATCGGCTCGATGCGGGCGGTGAGACTCTTGAGGTCATAATCCACCTCCCGCTCGTAATACTCGGCCGCTTCGTGCAGCAGGTCATCGACCTGACCTGTCTCCTCCCCCACGGCGATCATCTGCATCACCAGCGGGGTAAACAGGCCGCTGCTGCTGGCTGTGCGAAGCAGGCTCTCGCCCCGCTCGATACCAGCGCGCATATCCCGTACCCGCCCCGCCATATAAGCGTTATCTACTGCATCGGCCACCAGGGTCAGCGCCGTGTTCAGCGGCACCCCGGCTTTGAGCATCATGGAAAAACTGCGGGCAAAACGGGCCAGCAGGGAGCGCTCTATGATGGTGCCGACGATCGGCAACTTGAGCTGCCAGCGGTGCCAGGTCAGCTTACCCTTGGTGGTGGCGACCCAGCGGCGCCAACCGAACACCATCCCAGCCAGAATGGCGAGCAGCAACCACCAATAGTTGACAAAAAAGTGCGAGGTGGCGAGCAGAATGCGGGTAGCCAGCGGCAATTCCACCCCGAATTTGGCGAACATGCCGGCAAACACCGGGATCACCATGATATTGAGGATCACCATGGCGATACCGATGGCGATCATCACGAAGCTGGGGTAGCGCATGGCGGTCTTGATCCGCTTGCGAGTCTCCAGCTCCAGCTCGAAATAGTTGGCGAGCTGCAAAAAGGACTCTTCCAGCTGACCTGTGTTCTCACCCACATGGATGATGGCGACGAACAGGCTGCTGAATACCTTGGGGTGCCCCTGCATCGAGCTCGACAGCGGGCGACCGTTGCCGAGATCTTCCCCCAGCGAGTGAAGCGCCCGCTTGAGCGGCTTGCTGTGAGTGCTCTCCTCCAGCCCGGCGATGGCACGCAGGATCGGGATCCCCGCCCGGGTCAGGGCATACATCTGGCGGCTGAAGATCACCAGCTCATCCAGCTTGACGCCCCCTTCCAGCAACAGTGACCAGTCGATGGCAGCGGATTTGGCCTTGCCCGGTTTGAGCTCGGTGGGCATCACGCCACGGCGCATCAGCTGTTCGGCGGCAGCCATCTCGTTGGCCGCTTCGACCACGCCACTGGTGGCGTTGCCCTGGCTGTCACGCCCCTTGTAGGCAAAGTTAGCCATCGCTTACCCCAAATCCTCGGCCAGTCGCAGCACCTCGTCCACCGAGGTGATCCCCTGACGGGCATAATCGAGTGCAGTGAGGGCCAGCGGCCGGTAGTGTTCGTGTTGACGGGCCGCCTTGGCGAACCCTTCCGCATCGTTGCGGCGCAGGGCATCCATCATCGGCTGATCCAGCTCCAGCAGCTCGTAGACCCCGATCCGGCCGGAATAACCGGTAAAGTTGCAGCTCTGGCAACCCCGGCCCTTGTGATAGGTGTGCTGGCCAGGCGCCTCGCCGGAGAGCACCGTGAGCCAGGTGGCCTGCCCTTCGTCGGGCGCCTTCTCCTCGACGCAGTGCTCACATACCCGCCGCACCAGCCGCTGGGCGACCACCGCCCGCAGGGCGCTCGCCACCAGATAGCCGGGCGCCCCCATGTCGATAAGGCGCAAGGCACTGGTCACCGCATCGTTGGTGTGCAAGGTGGTCAGCACCAGGTGACCTGTGATGGCGCCACGCAGACCGATCTCTACCGTCTCGTTGTCCCGCATCTCACCCACCAGCAGGATGTCCGGATCCTGACGCAGGGTGGAGCGCAGCACGTTGGAGAAGGTGAGGCCGATCTTGGGGTTGACCTGCACCTGATTGACGCGGGAGAGACGATACTCCACCGGGTCTTCTACCGTGATGATCTTGTTGCTGGACTGGTTGAGCTCGGAGAGGGCGCCATAGAGGGTGGTGGTCTTGCCGCTACCGGTCGGGCCGGTCACCAGGATCATGCCGTGCGGGCGTTTGAGCTGGCGACGGAAACGGGTCAGGATCTCCGGCGGCATCCCGGTCTCGGTCAACGACAGGATGCCGGAGGATTGATCCAGCAGACGCATCACCACAGACTCGCCATACTGCACCGGCATGGTGGACATCCGCACATCCACATCGCGGCCGCGTACCTTCATGTTGAAACGGCCATCCTGCGGCAAGCGCTTCTCGGAAATATCGAGCCCCGCCACCAGCTTGAGGCGCAGCACCAGCGCCTGGGCGATGCGCACCTCGTTGAGGATATTCTCGTGGAGGATGCCGTCGATCCGCTGGCGAATGCGCAGCACTTTCTCGTCCGGCTCGATGTGGATATCCGACGCCCCCACCTGCACCGCATCCTCGAACAGGGAGCGCAGCAGCTTGGCCACCGTTGCCTCCCCCTCGTCGTTAGCCCCCAGATTGCTGGAGCCCAGCTCGAAGCCGGAGTCCTGATACTCCTCCTGCAACTGTTCGGCGAAACTCTCAATCTCGCGGGTACGGCGATAGAGGCGGTCGAAATACTCTAGCAGTTGCCCTTCCCGCGCAACCGCCAGCACCATGATGCGCGGGCTGAGCAGGGCGGCGACGGCATCCAGTGCGCTCAGATCCGCCGGGTCCGACATCGCCACCGTCACCTTGTCGTCGGTAAGGTTGACCGCCAGCGCCCGATAGCGACGCGCCTGCACTTCGGGCAGCAGCGGCACCGCGGCGGCGTCGATGGTGAGGTTGTTAAGATCGAAGAAGGGCACATCCAGCTGGCGAGCGAGGAACTGCAACAACTGCACCTCACTGATAAAGCCGAGGTCGATGAGAGTGGTGCCCAGCTTGCGGCCGGTCTGACGCTGCTGCTGCAGGGCAAGCTGCAGCTGATCATCAGAGATGATCTGCTCTTGTACCAGCAGGTCGCCGAGGCGCATTTTCAGTCTGGGTTGTGCCATGTTTGCTCCGATCTCTGTTACTTCACACCCGTTGCCGCATCCGATTAGGCTTAGCTAATCGAATCTGCTGTTTATCAAGGGGTTAGTTGACCAACTCGTTGTTCCAGCCAGTTGGTCGACGCCTCGCCGAGGTTGCCGTGCAGCAAGGCGTTGCGATAGGCATCGAGCGCCCGCTGGCTGTGGCCCTGACCATCCTCGGCCACGCCGAGGCCAAGCCACCAGCGGCCCTGATCCGGCTGCTGGCGCAGCAGCTTCACATAGAGCGCCGCCGCATCGGCATTCTGGCCCAGCTCCTGAGTCAGTCCTGCCCAAGTCGCGTAATAGTCCATGTTGCTGGCGAGATCCGGCTGGTAGCCGGACAACCAGCCAAGCGCCTGCTGCTGTTGCCCCTCGCTGATGGCAAGGCGGACCAGCAGCAGACGAAAATCGGCCTGTTGGGGATCGAGCCGGATCCCCTCTTCCAGCAGCTGACGCGCCTCGGTCAGGCGGCCCTCGCCGTAGAGCAGCCCCGCCAGCTGCTCGCGCGCCCCCTGGTTGTAGGGGTCGTGGGCCAGCACCTGATAGTAGTTGTCCTGCGCATCCCGCAGGCTTCCCTTGGCCATGGCGGTGGTCGCCTTGCGCTCCGCCAGTGCCGCCAGCTCCTTGGCCGACAGCTCCACCGTCTCGATCTTCAATACGCTCGGTTTGCGGGGTGTGCTGGCGACGGCCTGCTGCTCTGCCGCCAGTTCGGCGTAAAGCTCGGGCTGCAGCTCTTCATCGGTCGGCTCGGACTCGTCAACATCGCTGGAGGCATCAAAGGGCGCCCCATAGGCCGTATCGCCAGAGTCATGCTCCCCAACCTCATCATTCACCTCGTCCTGACTTGGCAGCGGCAGCGCAGCCGACACCTCGACCGACTCGGGCTGGCTGACGGGCGCGGCGGCCCTTGCCACCACATCGGGGGCGATCACTTCACTGGCAGCCGTCACGGTATGGGTCTGCTGCCAGTAGATCCAGGTTCGCCAACCGAGGATCCCCAGTGCCAGACCGCAGATCAGGGTCAGCAGCAACATCCACCATCCCTGCTGACGCGCAGGGGCAATATAGACGGCAGCTCCATCGGATCCTTGCTGACGCTGATCCAGATCTTTCAGCATCTGGTTAATGACGCTCATGGCCAGACTCCATAAGCCAGGGCGCACCCCAGCAACAGTAACAGGGGCCACCAGCGCCGTGGCGCAAAGCGGCTGGCATCGTCGGTATCGCGAATGGCAAGCCGGACCAGACGGCTATCGACCTGACGCACACCCTGACCATAGGCCAGCATCAGGCACTTCTGCGCCAGGATATTGATCAGTCTCGGGATCCCTCGCGATGCGCGCCACAACAGACGCATGGCTCGACCTGCAAACAACGGTGCCCCGCGGTAACCGGAGACCTGCAATCTGTGCTCCAGATAGGCGCGGGTCTCGTCAAAACGCAGCGGCCGCAGGCAGTAGGAGAAGCCAATCCGCTGGCGCAGTTGGCGCAGATGCGGCTTGGCCAGTCTGGTATCCAGCTCCGGCTGGCCGAACAGCACGATCTGCAGCAGCTTGCTCGATTCGGTCTCGAGATTGCCGAACAGGCGGATCGCCTCCAGCGTCTCGTCCGGCAGCGCTTGCGCCTCGTCGATCAGCACCACCACCCGGCTGCCCTGCTGGTGCAGACTGATCAGGTGACGATGGATACGATCGGTCAGATCCAGCTCGCTCTGGTCCCGTACAGCCAACCCCAGCTCCAGCGCCAGCGCGATGCGCAGTTCGGCCGGAGTGAGGTGGGGATTGGGCAACCAGGCAAGCCGCACCGGACGCGCTTCCGAACCCAGCTCGCTGAGCAGCTTGCGGCAGAGCAGGGTCTTGCCGGTACCCACCTCGCCGGTCACCTTGATAAAGCCCTCCCCCTGCGCCAGCGCCCAGTTCAGCACCTGCAGCGCCTCTTCGTGAGGCGGCAAGCCGTAGTAGAAGCCGGTATTGGGAGTGAGGCTGAACGGTGCCTCCTGCAGGCCGAAGTGGGTCAGGTACATGAGAACTCACCTGCAACGGCAAGCAAGCAGCCTGTGCTGGCAAGGCCGCACAGGCCGTTCGGGATAAGGGTGACCGCATCTGGTGTCATGGGTCAGCCCTTGGCCGGATACCACTTGTCGAGCAGCTCGGAGGAGCGTTGCAGCTCGTTTTGCCAGGTATCTTTCTCCACCACGGTCGGTTTGAGCATGATCACCAGCTCCACCTTCTTGGTGCTCTCGCGGCGGTTGGTAAAGGCTTCACCCACCCAGGGAATATCCCCCAGCAGCGGCACCTTGCTGACGATCTCCTGCTTGTCGGTCTTCATCAGACCGCCGATAACGATGATGTCACCGTTATTGGCCTGCACCACGGTATCCGACTCGCGGATCGAGCTCTTGGCGAGCGGCAGTTGCAACTTGCCGCCCGAGGTACCCATGTCGATCACCTTGTTTTGCTCTTCGGTATCGATAACCGAGGGATGGATGTGCAGCAGCACCTTCCCCTCTTCATCGATCTGCGGCGTTACGTCCAGCGCAATACCGGAGAAGAAGGGGGTCAGCTCCACGTTAGGTGTCTTGTCTGTACCCGTCGAGGTAGTGGTAATAGTGGTGGACGCATTGGTGACGTAATATTCGTCCGTCCCCACCTTGATCACCGCCTTCTGGTTGTTGGTTGCGGTGACACGGGGACTGGAGAGGGTATTCACATCGCCTTGGGTCTTGAGCAGGTTGACCGCCACATTGAAGTTGCCATCAGAGATGGTAAAGCCAGCCCCCCCGCCGAGCGCAGTAAAGATCTGGTTGGGAGTGGAAGGCAACTGGGTATTGGCCAACGACTGGCCACCGGTAATCCCCTTGTTGCCATCCCAGCTGGCGGAGAGACCGCTCCAGTCCACCCCCTGCTCATACCCTTCGTTGAGGGCAACTTCGATGATCCGAGCCTCCAGCACCACCTGCCGCTTGAGGTGACTCTCGGACTGGGTCAGGAATTCACGCACCGCCTTGAGCTCTTTCGGGTAGGCGCGAATGGTGACCAGACCCGCCTGCGGGCTGGTGATCACGGCGCGACCGTCACCCGTGCCAATCAGGGTCTGCAGGGAGTCGCGCAGATCAGTCCAGTAGTCGCTGTTGGTGTCGGTTTCGATACGGGTGCCGTTGTTGTTGTCACCGCTCGAGTTGCTGCTGGTTGAGCTGTTGCTGCCGCTGTTGTTGTTCGATGCACTGTCAAAACTGCTGTCGCTGCTGTTATTGCTGTCATTGGCCGTCACCCCGCCTGTGCTGACCGAGGTGCGGGAGAGGCCACGACGGGACATCATCAGGTAGTTGACCGGGATGGTTTCGGTACGCAGACCCGCCGGATAGATATGGAAGACATTGCCCTTGCGCTGCACGTCGAAGCCGTACATATCACCCACCACCGCCAGCACTTCTGGCAGAGTCACATCCTTGAGCTCGACGGAGACCAGCCCGGCCACCCCGGGGTGAACCGCCACGCTGTAGCGGGAGCCCTTGAACAGGGAACCGAAAAACTCCACCGCTTCCACGTCGTGAGCCGCGATACGCAGCCGCTTCTCCGGCATGCCGACCGGCATCTGCGGCCGGTTCAGCTGCAGCAATTCACTTTGCACCGATTTGGGCAACGCGGTCAGAGGGGCAGCCTGTTTCTGCTGTTCGTTCATGGCCTGCTTGAGAGCATCCTTGGCCTGGGTCGGCTCGGGGTGCTGATACGTGGTACAGCCTGCAGCCATCATGGCCACGGAGATCAGACAGAGACGGTGTTTTTTCATGTAATTAGGGCACCCTGACTTGCAATTAAACTCGATAAAGCCGATTCACCTCTCGAGAGGCAAGCACGACTCAAACCCGGATCTTGCTGGCAAACAGTGTTACCGCATGGCGTTTTCCCGCCTTTTCCAGCACCACGGCATCGGCATTGATGGCCACCAGCGTATAGCCGTCCACCTGTTGTCCGACCCGATAACTCTTGCCATTGAGTACCGCCAGTGCCGGGCCATTGCCCAGCACCACACTCTGCAGCTTCGGCAAACCGGCACTGCTCTCGCCAGTTGCACGGGCGCCAACCGCCACATCCGCCAGTGGCGCGGTGGGATCTTGCAATACTTCGACCTGCTCCGCCTGTACCAGCAAGCTGAACAGGCAACAGCACAACGCAAACACTCTAGCCACGGATAAACTCCTTGCTGGTACTCAGGGTGTAGATCTCCATCTCCACCACCGCGCCGGGATAGGCTTTGACCTGATAGTCGAACTGCTTCCAGTAAAAGTGTCGCGGCAAGGCTTCCAGCGCTTTAAGATATTGATACACATCGAAATAGCCGCCTTCAAGCTGAAGCCGGATACCATGCTTGTAGAGATTGACCTTCTGCTCCCCCGCCATCAGCGGGGTAGGCTCCAGCGAACTGAGCGCCAGCATGTGAAGGTTGGCGGAGCGGGAGAGCAGCGCCTCCAGCACCAGCGGCATCTCGTGCGCCGGGATCAGATCGACGGTCTGGGCCTTCAGCTCATCGTCGATCCGGGCCAGATCCGTCTCGACTTGCGCCAGCTGGTCGCGAACTCCCTGATTGGGATCCCGCTTGAGCCGGGCCTGTTTGCCGAGGTTTTCCAGCTCCATGATCTCGAGGTCGCGCTCGGCGGCGCTCAGGGCCATGCGATCCTGCTGCAGGCGGGTATCGGCGCCATCGAGCCAGCCGTAGAGTCCGGCCGCGCCCAGCAGCACCAGACCAGTCAGCAGGATCAACACCCGCTCCCGCTGGCTCAACACGGCGATACGCTGGCACCATGCCTGCCATTGTGCTTTCAGGTTCATCAGGGTTTCTCCCGCGCAATGCCGCTCAACTGGAAGGTCAGACGGCCCTCCTTGTCACGGCCGAGGGTCAGTTCACCAAACTCCTTGCCTACCAGACTCGAGGTCTGCTTGAAGCGGTTGACCCAGGCCGGTACATCCTGACTGCGTCCGGCAAAGCCGGAGAGGTTGATCCGCCCTTCGTTGATCTCGATGCGCTGCAACGAGAGGTTGCTGTTGCGAATGCGGGAGAGATCCGCCATCACGCTGGCATAGCCCTGGGATTTTTGCAGGGTCAGGCTGCCCAATTGGCGCATCAGCCCCTGCTTGGCCGTCAGCTCATCCTGCTTGTTGACCAGTTGCTGTTGCAGCCGGGGATCTGCCTGATGGCGCGCCAGCTCGGCATCGAGCCGCTGCGCCTCACTGCGCTTGAGTTCCAGCTCGGCAGAGCGCTGCGCCAGCGCCCGGCTGACCTGCTGCTGCTGCCAGCTGTAACCGACACCCGTCAACAGGATCAGCAGCAGCGCAAAGCCCCATACCAGCGCCATCTGATTGAGGCTGGCCCACTGCCGCTTGGGGCGAAACTCGGCGCCATAGAGGTTTATCTGACGTTTCATCACGCATCCTCCCCGATGGCGGCGGCATAGGCCGAGAGGTATTCGACGCCAGCCAGCACCGCTTTATTGGCCATGGCGGAGACGGCAAAGCCGAAGGTCTGCTCCATGTGGCGCACCAGGGTACCGATAAAGGGCGAGGCGACGGCGAACTGCATCTGCCCCAGCTCGGGCAATTTCAGCTGGCCCGCCAGATAGTCGAGGGAGCGCTGGATCTCCAGCGCCAGTGAATCGAGCAGCATGCTGTCCGGCTCATGTTCGCCAGTCAGACTGGTGAAACCGCGCAGCTGGCGGGAGAAGCAAAGCCCGCCCTGATGGAAGACCAGCAGTTGCAGATCCTGCCCCTTGGGCTGCCACAGCAGCATGCGCACCGTCTCGTCAGCGTCATAGAGAGAGGTCAGCGCCAATTCGTCGCTGATGATGGATTGCAGGGTGGCGATGCCGTTGATGGCATCGGCCAGCTGTTGCACCCGGCTCTTGGGCAGGCAGATCACATTGATGCGCGGACGACCGGCAGGCGGGGTGGGCAAGTCCACATAATCCATCGCCAGTTGCAGTACGGGTTCGCTGACATAATCCTTGATGGCCCAGGGGAGCGCCCCCGCCATCTCGGCGTCAGGCACGGCAGGCTTGTCGATCTGGATCTGTTGATAAAGGCTGGCGGCGAGGGCCACCCGCACCGTAGACTTGGCCAGCCCATGACGGCTGAACAGCTCGTTCATGGCCACAGCCCACTCCTGTGGGCCGTTGATGGTGCGCGTCGCGAAGACGGGGGGATTGCCCACCGCAGCCAGCATGATCCTGTCATTGGCCAGCAAGAGCCCGACCTGGCGGCTTGGCGTCGACCGTCTGAACAGTTGTTTCATGTAAGCCCGCCCATCAATAGTGATTAAATGTATGAAATATTAACATAAACAGCAGATTAGCCTCCAGATTAAAAGACGGACTCACCATTGCAAGCCAGCCTTTCCGCCGACTCAGAGGGTCAAGCCATCCTCCCTTCCCCCTGCAACGCCTCCACCATCCGTTGCTGACCCGCTATGGTGTCGAGCTGTGGTGCAAGCGGGATGATCTGATCCATCCGGCCATCTCCGGCAACAAGTGGCGCAAGCTCAAGTACCACTTGCTGCATGCCAAAGAGCACGGCAAACGGCATCTGCTCTCGTTTGGCGGCGCCTACTCCAATCATATCCACGCGCTGGCGGCAGCGGGGTGCCAATCTGGTCTTCGTACTACCGGTATCATACGGGGCGAATATGACGCCGTCAGTAACTCTACCCTGCGGGATGCCCGGCGCTGGGGCATGGATCTCGTTTTTGTCGACCGCCAGAGTTACCGGCGACGGCAGGATCCCGACTGGCTGGCCCAATTCGATGCCCCCGATACCCTGATCGTGCCGGAAGGGGGCAGCAGCCCGCTGGCCATACCCGGCGTGGCGGAACTGGTCGACGAAGTGCCCTTCTCGCCGGATCTCTGGGTACTGCCCTGCGCCAGCGGCGGCACTCTGGCGGGCCTGATCGCTGGCAAACGGGATCGGGAGCAGATCCTCGCCATTGCGGTACTGAAAGGAGGCGGCTTTATCGCTGACGAGGTGTGTCGCCTCCATCCCGCGGCTGCCCATATCCCCGGCTGGCGCATCGCGCTCGATCACCACGATGGTGGCTATGCCAAGTTCAGCCCGACCCTCTGGCAGTGGGTGCAGGATTTCAGCGCCACAACCGATCTGCCCCTTGAGCCTATCTACAGCGGCAAGGCAATGTGGGGTCTGTTTCGCGAACTGGCGGCGGGCCGCATCGCCACCGGCAGCAAAATCGTCTTTATCCACACCGGCGGCATGCAAGGGCTCGCCGGGCTGCGGGAGCAGGGGCGACTGTGATCCCCGCCTGACGGCAACCGCAAACAGCACCGCAAACAACAGAGGGTCGCCCCAAGGCGACCCTCTGTTGTTTGTCTCAATCACCAGCCGGTTCCAGCACCAGCCGCTGGGGCTCGGCAAACCAGGGCCCCTGCCCGGCATGCACTCCGAGGTGGCGCAGCATCTTCCACTCGTCGCCACTCTCCACCCCCACTGCCAGCACCCGGGTGCGAGTATTGGCACAACCGCCTACCAGACTGCGTACCGCCATCTGGTTGACCTGACGGGCATGGATCTCCCGCACCAGACTGGGGTGCAGCTTGAGGAAGTTGATCTCGAACTCCTTGATGTACTGGGTGCTCACCACATCCTGACCGGCATGAGCGATGGCCAGCTGGCAACCCAGCATCCGCAAAGAGCGCAGCGGCCGCTTGAGCGCCTCGAAGTGACGGGTCACCTGGGATTCCGAGAGTTGCAGGATCAGCCGCTCGTTGGTGCTGCGCGGCAGCTGGAACAGGGCGAAGAAGAGCCAGCGCTGGAACTCGCGGTTGAGCAGGCTCTGGGCACTGAGGGTCAGGCTGATGGGGCAGCTCTGCTCGGAGCGCTGGCGCAGCAGGGTGAGGGTCTGCTCCGCCACCAGCCGATCCAGTTGCAGCAACAAGCCCACCTTCTCCGCCATCGGCATGAAGATCCCCGCCTGCAGGGCACGCCCCTGCTCGTCGTGCAGATAGGTGAGCAGCTCCTGCTGCAGCACCACCTGCCCCCGATCCTGCTGGATCGGCTGGGTATAAAATTCGATACCGTGCTCTTCGAGACGTCGGCTGATCAGGGTGCGCCAGCGTACCGTGCCCTTGCTGCTCTGCTCCTCATCCAGCTGCTTCTCGTAGAGGAACCAGCCGTTGTGCCCCTGCAGACGGGCGCTCTTGAGGGCCAGCTCCGCCTCCTCCTGCACCTTGAGCAGGCTGTCTTCTGCCTGATAACAGACGGCGCCGAGATAGACCGCAGTCTCCGGATTGACCTCCTGCGGCCAGTGCAGCCGTTGCAGGCTCTTGAGCAGCTGGCTGGCGCCATCCACCATCTCGCTCTCGGACATATTGGGCAGCAGCACCGCAAAGACCTGGCCGGCGTAGCGGGCCTGCAGGGCACCGTTATGCTTGCGCACGAAGGCACCTATGGTGGCGCTCGCCTCCATCATCAAATCGTGCCCCAGCAGTTCGAACTGATCGGCCTCCAGCTCCTCCAGACAGGCGAGATCGATCAGCAGCACGCCGCCGCTCATCACACTCGCCTCCATGATGGCGCTCTCCAGCCGGTTGTCGAAAAACAGCCGGTTGCCGATGCCGGTCATCTTGTCGACGAAGGCGTTACTGCGAATGAAGTTGTCGAAGCGGCTGCGCTCCTTGCGGGCATCCGCCAGCTCGGCGAGCAGATGATCGAGGGCCTGACTGGCGGCCACCGGCCACTCTTCGGCGGGGTCATGACTCAGTTTGGAGAGCTTGTCATCGAGGATCAGCTGGGCGCGAATGCCCAGCAGCTCGGCCCCGCGCAACTGCTGGCGCAGCCAGCGGATGGAGTACCAGAGACCGAACACCACGATAAAGATGCCCAGCGAGATGCCAGACATCGCCTTGATGGAGTATTCCGCCTCCTTGAAGGGGCGCTCCAGTTTGAAGTTGGCCTGCATGCCGGCCTGATGGGGAAGGGGGTGGCTGTATGGCACCAGCAGCTGTTCGTCGACCGGATTGCGCACATCGCGGAACCAGTAGACCCGCTGGTTATTCTGACGCACCTCCAGCTCTACCACATGGGCAGCCCGCAGCAGAGTGGGCAGCCAGTGGCTCATATCTTCCATGTCGTGAGCAACATCGAGCTGCTTGTCGATCACCTCGACCAGCGCATCCACCTTCTTTTGCTGCAACTCCATGCCCAGCTCGCGAAAGCTGAACACCCCGCCAATCAGCACGGTCGCCATGGCAGCGATCACGCAAAGGGTGATAAATGAGACAAGCTGTGTAGTGAGTTTCATGCGCCTTTCCGTATGCCCAGCATCATCCATGTCGCCTCATGGTAGCAGCGGCGATCGGGCCACAGCTATGGATGAAGATCCCGCTTCTGCAATTTAAGCGGGCAAGCATAACCCAAAGCAGAGGGAGAATACCAAGGATGACGGGCTACAGACGCGGGAAAGGGCGGGATGACAGACAGAAAAATGGTCCCTCAAAGGGGACCAAAAGGAACACTCATATCAAAACTAACACTCTGTGCTACTGACAAAAAACAGATACAGGAGTATTGAACACACGGTGAGTCAAACCGCAGGGCTACTCTAATGCAGTTCGGATAAGCTGAGCAATTGTCATTTATGACAGGTCAGCGATTGAATCTAGCCAAAGTTAATAATAAAAACATTTAAAATCATGCAGTTAAAAAATCAATCAACAAGTGTGACAACTCGGACTCAAATTGATTGCACTAATGCTCTATGATGGCAAAGTCCATTTGTGTCTCATGAAACTGGCAGGTACTTCCTTTGCGTAAATCACCCGTCTGGATCGCTCTGTTGCTGTTCGTCCTGCCTGTCGTGGGCAGCCAGTTTCTCGGCCTGTGGTTTGCCAAGCCGATGGCCTTTCATATGCTGGAAGAGAAGGTTGCCGAGCTCAAGGGAGCCATGGCCGTACGCCACCGGGAGCTGGATGCCGCCATCAACAAACAACTGGCACAATTTGAGTTCAACTGCGGCGCCAAAGACATGGAGCTGCTGCGCGATCCGCGCTTCTACAGCGCTCATATCCGCCTGCAAGGGTTGGAGCTCGCCTCCGGCAACAGCTGCTCCAGCCTGGGGGTGGAGATCCCGCTGATCAAAGAGCTCCAGAATAGCGGGCAGAAGTTTGGCAAGTTGGGGATTACCGCTACAGTGGCCAAATACAATACCGAACAGGAGCTGGTGGCCTTTTACCGATCCGGCGACAACCTCGCCTACTGGGTGCTGGATAACAGCTGGAGCCACGACCTGCTGCAACACCCCTGCAGCCACTGCTTCTATCTGGAGTTCAGCCGACAGGATGCCGATGCAAGCACAGTCCACTTTCCCCGTGGCGACCAAGAGATCAAACAGGAAGAGAGCAATATCAGCCTGAGTTTCTTCGATCCCAATGAACTCACCAAACAGACGGTCTGGGCGGGTAAAGCGCTGGAGCAATATGCCCATGACCAACTCAATCACTACGGTCTCTGGTTCGGTATCGCACTCGGCGCCCTGTTAAGCATCACATACTGGCTGCTGCGCAGCTATCGGCGCTCCCTCAAGGGACTGCTGCAAACAGGGTTGATCCGCAAGGAATTTATTCCCCTCTACCAGCCGATAGTGGATGCCCGTACCCACCAAGTGGTGGGATTCGAGGCGCTGCTGCGCTGGCAGCGGGGAAACGAGCTGATCCCCCCGGGCACCTTTATCGAATATGCAGAGGAGCAGGGGCTGATCCTGCCGATGACCGAACAGTTGCTGGAGCAGGTGATCACTGACCTGCCGCAGCTGGCACCGGAGCAGTGGGTCAGCGTCAATCTGGTGGCGGCCCATATCGAGCAGCCCCTGCTGCGCACCTTGCTCGCTCACAGCCAAAACCCCTCACCCACCCGGCTCACCTTCGAGCTGACGGAGCGCAAGCCGATCCTCGACATCAAGGCGGCCACCGAGGAGATCACCCTGCTGCAACAGATGGGGTATCACTTCAAGCTGGATGATTTCGGTACCGGCTACGGCGGCTTTGCCTACCTGCAGAGCCTGGGGATCCGCCAGATCAAGATCGACAAGATGTTCGTCGATACCATAGGCACCAATGACCTCAAGCGCAGCGTGCTGGATGCCATCATCGTCTTCGGTCGGGAATCGGGCATGGAGATGATCGCCGAAGGGGTCGAGAGCCAGTTGCAGGTCGACTATCTGAGCCAGCACGGCGTCTATCTGATCCAGGGCTACTTCTTCGGCAAGCCCATGCCGCTGAAGATACTGACCCACTGGCAACGGGAGTGGCAGTTGCAACACCAGCAGGCCAGCTAACACAGAGATGGCAGGATTTGGCCGTGAAACGGTTTGGCCAGCGGCTCGACATCATCAGGTTGATGCTGGCGGTAGCGCCGTAACCCAGCCCAGCCATCAGGCGGGTAAATCCCCCTGCAGACCCGGGCCCGGCTCCATGGTGAAATCGAAGCGGCTCCTGCCACCCCTTATTTACATTCAGCAACAAAATGATCTGCCCTGACGGGGATAACAACCTTTATCATAAGGAGCCGGTTATTGCGCAACCGATAACCGAGCAACCTGTTTATGTCATCCGGTCGTCAAGACCCCCAATAGAGAACCATTGCCTATGAAGACAGTTATCCGGCAAGAGATTGCCCTGCCCGTTGGCCTGCTGACCCTGCTCTTTTTCAAGACCCTGGGCAGTGACCTGCTGACAGAGACAACTCCGCTCGGGATCTATCTTCCGGTTTCGGCGGCACTACTGGCCATCGTCACCTGGGCCATCTTCTCGGTGGTGCGCCACTCCGATGCCCTCGCCATCAAGCTGGGCGAGCCCTTCGGCACCCTGATCCTCACCCTCTCGGTCATCTCGCTGGAGGTGGTGATGATCTCCTCGGTGATGCTGACCGGTGAGCCCAACCCCACCATGGCCCGCGATACCATGTTTGCGGTAGTGATGCTGGTGAGTACCGGTCTGGTGGGCTTCACCCTGCTGTTTGGCGGCTGGCGCTACCACACCCAGAGCTTCAATCTGGACGGGGTGAAATCCTATCTGGTGGCCATCATCCCGCTCGCCCTGCTCTGTCTGGTGCTGCCCAACTTCACCGAGGGTGGTGCAATCGGCAGTATGTCGCGCGCCATGTCGTGGATGCTGATCATCATCTCGATCCTGCTCTACGGGGTCTTTCTGCTGATCCAGACCCGCAGCCACAGCCACTTCTTCGTCGACAGCGATCACGAGGATTACGAGGAGCACCACGGCCCGCTGCAGAGCAACGTCTATCACACCATCCTGCTGCTCGCCTACCTGCTGGTGGTGATCCTGCTGGCCAAGACCCTGGCCATCCCCATCAATTACGGGGTGCATGTCATGGACGCGCCCGCCGCACTGGGCGGCTTTATCGTTGCCTGCATCGTGCTGGCTCCCGAAGCAGTCGGCGCCATCAAGGCCGCCTTCAACAACCAGTTGCAGCGGGCAATGAACCTCTACTTCGGCTCTGTGCTGGCCACCATCGCCCTCACCGTGCCTGCCGTGCTCTTTATCGGCTCCATGCTGGGTCAGGAGGTGCGCCTCGGCCTCTCCCCCGCCGATATGGTGCTGCTGGTCACGACCTTGATGGTCTGTAAAGTAACCTTCAGCAGCGGCCGCACCAATGTGCTCCATGGTGCGACCCATCTGGTGTTGTTTGTGGTCTATCTGTTCCTGATGTTCGAACACGAATAACTGCGTTCAACCAACGTCAGACACGCAAAGACCGCCCGATTGGGCGGTCTTTTGTTATCTGCTCCCGGACCTCACCGGCGCCAGTGAAGCGGCTTCCCCCTCAACCCCAACCCTTCTCCCGCCAGGGGAGAAGGGTGATCGAGGCTTACAGGCTGGGCAGCACCCCGACCGGGATCAGATCGTTGTAGCTGGCACGGCCCAGCAGGGCGGCGGCAGCTTCGATATCCGGCGCGAAGTACCTGTCCTTGTCGTAGAAGCTCACCTCTGCCCGCAGTCGTCCCTTGGCCAGCTCGATCAGCTCGGTACTACGCAACGGCGCGCGAAAATCGAGCCCCTGTGCCGCCGCCAGCAGTTCGACTGCCAGAATGCCACGGGTGTTCTCGGCCATGTCTGCCAGTCGGCGGCCGGCGAAGGTCGCCATGGAGACGTGATCCTCCTGATTGGCCGACGTAGGCAGGCTGTCCACCGATGCGGGATGGGCCAGAGTCTTGTTCTCGGAGGCGAGCGCCGCCGAGGTGACCTGGGCGATCATGAAGCCGGAGTTGACGCCGCCGTTGTTGACCAGGAAGGCCGGCAGGCCCGACATGCGGGAATCGATCAGCAGCGCCATGCGTCGCTCGGACAGCGAGCCAATCTCGGCAATAGCCAGCGCCAGATTATCGGCAGCGAAGGCCACCGGTTCTGCGTGGAAGTTGCCACCGGAGAGGATCTCCTCGTCATCGGCAAACACCAGCGGGTTGTCGGAGACCGCGTTGGCCTCGCACACCAGCACCTCGGCGGCCTGGCGGATCTGGGTCAGGCAGGCTCCCATCACCTGCGGCTGGCAGCGCAATGAGTAGGGATCCTGCACCTTCTCGCAGTTGTGATGGGACATGCCGATCTCGCTGCCATCCACCAGCAGGTGGCGATAGCAGGCGGCCGCATCGATCTGACCACGCTGACCGCGTACCGCGTGAATGCGAGCATCGAACGGCCGGCGGCTGCCAAGGGCGGCCTCCACGCTCATGGCGCCTATGGTGATGGCGCCGGCGTAGAGATCCTCGGCGTGGAACAACCCTTCCAGCGCGAAGGCGGTGCTCGCCTGAGTGCCGTTAAGCAGCGCCAATCCTTCTTTGGGTGCCAGCGCGATAGGCTCGAGCCCGGCAATTTTCAGCGCAGTAGCGGCGTCGATCAGCTCGCCCTTGTGGCGGGCCTTGCCCTCCCCGATCAGCAGGCAGCTCATATGGGCCAGCGGTGCCAGATCGCCGGAGGCACCGACGGATCCCTTCTTCGGTACCACCGGATAGACTTCGGCGTTGATGAGGGCCATCAGGGCCTCAAGCACCGTCAGCCGGATGCCGGAGAAGCCGCGTGCCAACGAGTTGAGCTTGAGCACCATCATCAGCCGCACGGTGGCGTCATCCATGTACTCGCCAATCCCTGCCGCATGGGAAAGCACGATGGAGCGCTGCAGCTCGTCCAGCTGCTCCACCGGAATGCGGGTGTTGGCCAACAGGCCAAAGCCGGTGTTGATGCCATACACCACCCGGTTTTGCTCGATCACCTTGGTGACCACGGCGGCGGAGGCGTGGATCCCCGGCAGGGCGGCCGGATCCAGTGAAACATGTACCGGCTCGCGGCTGACGCGGCGCAGGGTGGCAAGATCCAGCTCGCCCGGAGTAATAGTCAATTCAAACATGGTGTTACACCTTTCCTTTGACACCGTTGGCGCCGTCAATCATCGGCAGATCCAGTTTCGCCTCATGGGCACAGTTGATGGCAATCTCGTAGCCCGCATCGGCGTGACGCATCACGCCGGTGGCCGGGTCGTTGCGCAGCACCCGACCCACACGGCGGGCCGCATCATCGGAGCCGTCACAGACGATCACCACGCCGGAGTGCTGGGAGAAGCCCATGCCGACCCCGCCGCCGTGGTGCAGGGAGACCCAGGTCGCGCCACCGGCGGTGTTGAGCAGGGCGTTGAGCAGCGGCCAGTCGGAGACGGCATCGGAGCCATCCATCATCGACTCGGTCTCGCGGTTCGGGCTCGCCACCGAGCCGGAATCCAGATGGTCGCGGCCAATGACGATGGGGGCTTTCAGCTCGCCGTTTTTTACCATCTCGTTGAAGGCCAGACCGAGCCGTACCCGATCCTTGACCCCAACCCAGCAGATCCGCGCCGGCAGCCCCTGAAACGCGATGCGCTCGCGGGCCATGTCGAGCCAGTTGTGCAGGTGAGGATCATCGGGGATCAGCTCTTTCACCTTCTGATCGGTCTTGTAGATATCTTCCGGATCGCCGGAGAGGGCCACCCAGCGGAACGGCCCAATCCCCTCGCAGAACAGCGGGCGAATATAGGCGGGGACGAAGCCGGGGAAGTCGAAGGCGTTCGTCACCCCCTCCTCCAGCGCCATCTGGCGGATGTTGTTGCCGTAATCCAGAGTCGCCGCGCCGCGCTCTTGCAGGGTCAGCATCGCCTCCACCTGACGGGCCATGGAGCGACGGGCGGCCAGATTAACCTCCTGCGGGGCACTCTGCTGCAGCTCGCGCCACTTGGCCACGCTCCAGCCCTGCGGCAGGTAGCCGTGCACCGGGTCGTGGGCGGAGGTCTGGTCGGTCACCACATCCGGTGTGATGCCCCGGGCCACCAGCTCGGCGAAGACGTCGGCGGCGTTGCCGAGCAGGCCGACGGAGACGGCGGTGCCGCTCTGCTTGGCCTCGTCGATCATAGCCAGCGCCTCATCCAGGCTGTGAGCCTTCTTGTCCACATAACGGGTGCGCAGACGAAAATCGATGCGGGTCTCGTCACACTCGACGGCGATCATCGAGAAGCCAGCCATGGTGGCGGCCAGCGGCTGGGCGCCGCCCATGCCGCCGAGACCACCGGTGAGGATCCAGCGCCCCGCAGGCGAGCCGTTGAAGTGCTGGTTGGCCACCGCGAAAAAGGTTTCGTAGGTGCCCTGCACGATCCCCTGAGTACCGATGTAGATCCAGGAGCCCGCAGTCATCTGGCCGTACATCATCAAACCCTTCTTATCGAGCTCGTTGAAGTGCTCCCAGTTGGCCCAGTGGGGCACCAGGTTGGAGTTGGCGATCAGCACCCGCGGCGCGTCCTTGTGGGTCTGGAACACCCCGACCGGCTTGCCGGATTGCACCAGCAGGGTCTGGTCCTCCTCTAGCCGGGTCAGCACCTCGACGATCTTGTCAAAGCAGGCCCAGTTGCGGGCGGCGCGGCCGATGCCGCCATAGACCACCAGCGACTGGGGATGCTCGGCCACCTCGGGATCCAGGTTGTTCATCAGCATCCGCAGCGGCGCTTCGGTGAGCCAGCTCTTGGCTGTCAGTTCGGTACCGCGCGGGGCACGGATCATGCGGTTCGGATCATGACGGGGATCCTGCTGTTGCACAGACATACACACTCCTTGTTGTATCAATAGGGTGCCTTCGGCGACTGGCGGCCAAAGGGTTAACGGGTCAACAGATGAACCAGTCGCGCGGCCACGCGGGCGCTGCGATTGTCCTGATCCAGCGTCGGGTTGTACTCGGCCAGATCGGCGAGCCGCAGCTTGCCGCTGGCCCGGATATGGGCAATGAGCGGTTCGATCACCGCCAGCTCCACACCACGGGCGGCGGGGGCGCTCACTCCCGGCATCAGGTTGCCGGGCAGCACATCGAGATCGATGGTCAGATAGAGGTGATCACAATGGGCGATAAAGGCGTCCAGTCCGCTTAGCAAGGCTGGCAGCTCGGTCTGGGTCATCGCCTCGTCCAGCACATGCCACACACCCAGCGCCTTGGCACGGGCAAACAGGGCTTGGGTATTGGCGGTCTCGGCTACCCCGAGGCAGGCGTAGTGAAACGGCGTGCCCTGAGCGGCACACTGCTCGGCAATATGGAAGAAGGGGGTGCCGGAGCTTGCCAATTCCTGCTTCATGCGCAGGTCGAAGTGGGCGTCAAAATTGATAATGCCGACTCGCCCCTGACCCGCCAGATGCAGGTTGAGGCCGCTCCAGCTGCCGAAAGCCACCTCGTGACCGCCCCCCAGCACCAGCGGGAAGTGGCCCAGATCAAGCGCAGCGGCGACCTGCTCGGCCAGACGGCCGTGGGCAGCGTCGAGATTGCCATCGGTACAGCTCACATCCCCGCCATCGTAGACGGGGCGACTCAGATGCCAAGCGGTGTTGGCCAGCAGCTTGCGCACCGCTTGCGGCGCACCGGCGGCGCCGACACGCCCCTTGTTGCGGCGCACCCCTTCATCGCAGGCAAAACCGAGCAGTACTACACCGGCAGAGTCTTGTGCTCCGGCGGTCCAGGGCAGCACCTTGTCGTGCCAGCGCTGGGCCAGTTCGCCATCTTCCGGATCCTGCCGCCCCTGCCAGAGCGACATGTCGATCGGGTTGAACTTATCCATGAAGGGTCTCCTCGCCGTTGAAGATGCGGCTTGCCAGCTGATCGACGCCAACCATGTAGCTCAGCTCGGCCGGATGGGCGCAGTGCCAGATCAGGAAATCGGCCGCCATGCCCACCCTGAGCTGGCCAAGGCGATCCTGCTCGCCAAGTGCTTTGGCGGCGTGACGGGTCACCCCGACCATGGCCTCCACCGGGGTCAGGCCAAACAGGGTGCAGGCCATGTTCATCGCCATCCGCAGCGAGACGATGGGGGCGGTACCCGGGTTGATGTCGGAGGAGACCGCCATCGCCACCCCCGCCTTACGCAAGGCGGCAACCGGCGGCAGCTTGGTCTCTTTGAGGAAGTAGAAGGCGGTGGGCAGCAGGGTGGCGACCACGCCACGGTGGGCCAGCGCCAGGATCCCTTCCGGATCCAGATACTCCAGATGATCCACCGAGAGGGCGCCAAAGTGGGCGGCGAGGGTGCTGCCGCCGAGATTGGAGAGCTGATCCATATGCCCCTTCACCGGCAGGCCATATTGATCCGCCGCCAGATAGACCTGCTCGGTCTGGGCCAACGAGAAGCCGATGTGCTCGCAGAAGACATCCACCGCATCGGCCAGACCCGCCTCGGCGGCGGCCGGGATAATCTCCTGACAGATGGTCTCGACCCAGCTGTCGGGATCGTCGCGATATTCAGGCGGCACCGCATGGGCCGCCAGCAGAGTGGTCTTGACCCGGATCGGCAACGCCTCTCCCAGTCGGCGGGCCACCCGCAGCATCTTGAGTTCGTCATCCAGCGTCAGGCCATAGCCGGACTTAATCTCCACCGTGGTGACCCCTTCGCGGATCAGGGATGTCACCCTCGGCAACGCCAGCTCGAACAGTTGCTCTTCGCTGGCGGTGCGGGTAGCACACACCGTGCTGATGATGCCGCCGCCCCGACGGGCGATCTCGGCATAGGGCACCCCCTGCTGACGCAGCTCGAACTCCTCGGCACGGCTGCCGGCAAAGACCAGATGGGTGTGGCAATCGATAAGGCCGGGGGTGACCAGCTTGCCCTGCATATCCAGCCAATGGGCGGGATACGGCCCCTTCAACTCGGCCATCGGCACCAGCGCATGGATCTTGCCATCCTTTACGCCGATGGCGTGGAGCGGCAGCAGGCCGTAGTCGGCCAGCTCATCATTCAGGGTGGCGGGCGTCACGTTGAGCCAGACCCGCTCGCAGTTCAACAGTTCCTTGTTCATAGCGACCTCAAATGTATATACATATTCTTATAGTCGATCTCTATGACGAAAGGAAGAGCGAAATTCACATCCTGATAACAGCATCAAACTTAGAGTTTAAGCACAAAAAAGCCCACCAGGAGGTGGGCTTTGCAAAATCGAGCTGTATAGACATTTACTCCAGCTGAGTCTTGGAACTGAGCTTGTAGCGGGAACCGGGGGAGAGCAAACGGGCGTAGGAGACCAGATGCCCCTCCGACCAGGTACGCCGGTGCAACAACAGGCAGGGGGAATCTACGCGGATCTGCAACAATCCCGCCTCACCGGCGCTGGGTAACACGGCTTCCACTACGTGCTCCATCTCGGAGAGGGGGCAGACATCCATCAGATAGCGGTTGGGAGTTTGCAGGGTGAAATCCTGCTCGCCATAGCCAGGCAGGCGCCCAGCATCGACGAAGCGCTCCTCCAGCTGCAGTGGCTCGCCATCGGCCTGATGGACGATCAGGCTGTGAAAGATGGGGGCGCCAACCCGCAGTCCCAGCTGTACCGCCACCTTCTCGTCGGCGGCCAGCCGCTGCAGCCGGATCACCCGGGCGCTGTACTCGCCGCCACGCTCGGCGATCTCGTCGGCAATATTGCGAATAGCCAGCAGCGGCGACTCGGTGCGCCTGTCCGCCACGAAGCTACCGGAACCAGCGGTACGCACCAGCCACCCCTCAGCCACCAGCTCCCGCAGTGCTCGGTTGACCGTCATCCGGCTCACGGTGAACAGCTCGCACAGGGCTGCTTCGGTCGGGATCCTGTCCCCCGCCTGATAGTGGCGTTCGCGGATCCCGTCCAGAATGTGCTGCTTGATCTGCAGATAGAGAGCTGGCGCCACCATGAAGCTCCCTAGCGCCGACGGTGGGGCGGACGCATATCCGGCCAGGCGCGGTAGACATCGGGGATCTGATCCGGGCCGCTGATGCAGAGATCGAGATCATGCAGCAAGCCATCCTTGATCCCGTAGATCCAGCCGTGGACGGCCAGCTCCTGCCCCTTGCGCCAGGCGTTCTGGATAATGGTGGTGTGGCAGACGTTGGCGACCTGCTCGGCGACGTTCAGCTCGCACAGGTAGTCGAAGCGCTCGTGCTCATCCTCGATGGCCTCGAGCTCTTCACCGTATTTGAAGTAGACATCCTTGATGTTGCGCAGCCAGTTGTCGATGAGACCCAGTTCCTGATTCTGCATCGCGGCCTTGACGCCGCCGCAGCCATAGTGACCGCAGACGATGATGTGCTTCACCTTGAGCACTTCTACCGCGTATTGCAGCACGGAGAGGCAGTTGAAATCGGTATGTACCACCAGATTGGCGACGTTGCGGTGGACGAAGACGTCCCCCGGCAGCAACCCCATCAGCTGGTTGGCGGGGACCCGGCTGTCGGAACAACCAATCCAGAGGTATTCGGGGGCCTGCTGGGCAGAAAGAGTGGCAAAGAAAGCGGGATCTTCGGCTTTGATCCGTTCGGCCCACTCACGGTTGTTGGTAAACAGGTCGTTCAACAGTTTCACTTCTGCTCTCCCTAATGTGGCAGTGGCGGCAACATAACACACTCAAGGGTAACCAAAGCAAGGCCGACCAGATCCCTGCGAAACAAAAACAGGGCCATCAGGCCCTGTTTTTATGGGAGGAAGCATCAGGCTTCCATGGCATCTTTCAGCTTCTTGAGTGCGTTTTTCTCAAGCTGACGCACACGCTCGGCAGAGACGCCGTAGGTATCGGCCAGCTCCTGCAGAGTGGTCTTGCTGTCATCATCGAGCCAGCGGGCGCGGATGATGTGCTGGCTGCGCTCATCCAGGGTGGCGAGGGCCGAGCTCAGGCGACGGGTGGCATGATCGTCCCAGTTGTCGTTCTCGATGGTCGCGGCCAGATCGGAGGATTTGTCCTCCAGATAGTGAACCGGAGCGAAACCGCCCTCTTCCTCATCGTCACCCACCAGATCGAACGCCTGATCGTAGTTGGCCATCCGCGCTTCCATTTCGGTCACGTCAGCGGCAGAGACGCCGAGATCGGCCGCCACGGCCTGAACCTCTTCGTGGTTCAGCCAGCCCAGACGCTTTTTGGATTTGCGCAGGTTGAAGAAGAGCTTGCGCTGGGCCTTGGTGGTCGCCACCTTGACCATGCGCCAGTTGCGCAGGACATATTCGTGGATTTCGGCCTTGATCCAGTGCACGGCAAAGGAGACCAGACGCACGCCGACCGTAGGGTCGAAGCGCTTGACCGCCTTCATCAGGCCGATATTGCCTTCCTGTACCAGATCGGCCTGGGGCAAGCCGTAACCGGCATAACTCTTGGCGACATGAACGACAAAGCGCAGATGCGACATAACCAGCTGGCGGGCAGCCTCGAGATCGCCATCCTGCTGCAAACGCTCAGCCAGTTCACGCTCTTCCTCTGCGCTCAGCACAGGAATAGAGTTTACTGCCTGGATATAGCCTTCCAGACTACCTTGCGGAATCAGAGCCATAGTGCGCTGCAATGAAGTTCCCATCTGTTACCTCTTACTTTTCAATCGAATCAGTCTAACACCCTGAGAGGGTCTGTCTACTGACCGGATGCCATTCTGCGGCGTGTATCAAAGAACATGCCCAGTTTTAGACCGGCTTATCTTAAGCCTGCAGGATGAATCATGAATGAACAGTCAAAAAAAGGGGGTCACAATGAAGGACCCCCGAAAAGTAGCATGCTAAGTCCATTGTTGCGGAGCTCGCAACCTTCACATGCTTGCCAAGTCTGACGAGCAAGGCAGAGGGGCCACACCCGTATAAATGCTTCAGCTTTAATAGACTGCTTATAAATCAGAAGGTTCACTGGATCTAGCGAAGATCCGGAAGATCATTGTTATTCAGAATACTCTGACTATGGGGGCCAAGCCAGAAACGGCCCCTCTTTTACTTGATCCGCCTCTCAAAATCCAGCGATTTACTTTGATGACAAAGTAATCAGGATGGTTCGATGTCGCGAATGTGGCGATGGACCGAGAACCAGGAGGCAATCAGCCCCAGCAGGGCGCCCAGCAAGATCAGATTGATCCCGTCTACCGCTCCCATGCCAACCAGCCGGAAGTTACTGTTATACAAGCCCGCCAGCTCCTTCACCACCCCTTCACTCCAGATCACCATCACTTCGGTCAGCCACCAGGCCAGCATGCCGCCGATCACCCCGAACCAGATACCGGTATAGAGGAAAGGGCGATGAATGAAGGAGTCGGTCGCCCCCACCAGCTTGAGCACTTCAATCTCGGAACGCTGGTTGAGGATGTTGAGACGCAGGGTATTGCCGACGATCAGCAATACGGCGGAGAGCAGCAGCACCGCGATACCGGTAATGGTGTGGCGCAGCAGGTTCATGATCCCCTGCAGCCGGGTCAGCCACTGCAGATCCAGCTTGCCCTGTTCGACCCCCACCTCGTTGTTGAGCTTGCTGAGCAGCTCGGCGGCCCCTTCCGGGTTCTGCCAGCGTGGATCCGGAATGACGCTCAGCACCGGCGGCAGCGGGTTGCTGTCCAGATAATCGAGCGCATCGCCAAAGCCGGAGATCTCGCGAAACTCCCGCAACGCATCATCACGGCTCAGGTAGGTGACCGAATCCACCTCGGGATAGAGCAGGATCCGGTGTTGCAGATCGAGAATGCTCTGCTCCGGCAGATCCTTGCGCAGGTAAAGAGAGATCTGGGAACTGCTCTGCCAGCTCCCCTCCACGACCTCGGCATTTTTCAGCAGCACGTGGAAGCAGGAGGGCAGCGCCAGACTGACGCCAAGCACCGCCAGCGTCATCAGTGAGGCGAGCGGATTGCGCCACAACTCCCCGAGACTGGCAAACGCCTGCCGCACATGGTCAACCCCGTACATCATCAGACGGCGCAGCGGCGGTTGTTTATGACGAACGATAGCCATCAGAGCTCCTCCCCGGCCGAATACATGCGACCCGCCTTGAGGGTCAGGGTACGATAGCGCATGCGAGCAATCAGCCCCAGATCGTGGGTGGCAATCAGTACCGAGACCCCAAAATTGTTGAACTCCTGAAATAACCGCATGATGTCCATGGAGAGCTGGGGATCCAGGTTGCCGGTCGGTTCATCCGCCAGCAGCAGCGGCGGCTTGTTGACGATGGCGCGGGCGATGCCGACCCGCTGCTGCTCACCACCGGAGAGCATGCGCGGCTGGTAACGCTCCTTGCCGAGCAGCCCCACCTTGTCCAGCGCCGCCGCCACCCGCTTGTTGATATCGGCGTGGCTGTAGCCATCGATCACCAGCGGCAGCGCCACGTTGTCGAACACGGTGCGGTCCATCAGCAGGCGGTGATCCTGAAAGATCATCCCGATCTGGCGGCGAACATAGGGGATCTGGCTGCGCTGGATATGGCTAACATCATCGCCATGAAAGAAGACACGACCATCGGTCGGGCGCTCCATCACGCTGATCAGTTTGAGGAGGGTACTCTTGCCCGCCCCCGAGTGCCCGGTCAGAAAGGCCATCTCTCCCTTGCGCAGGTGAAAGCTGACCTTTTGCAGCGCCTGATGGCCGCCGCTGTATACCTTGCTGACCTTGTCAAAACGAATCATAACGGTTCCCTGACATTGACAAACCCCGACCGGAGTCGGGGTATGGAACACTTACTCATCACGGCTGAGCTGACTCATCGCGGCCGGACTTATTCATCGCGGCTAAAGAGCGCCTCGATGAAATCGTTGGCAACGAAGGGACGCAGATCGTCGATCCCCTCGCCCACCCCGATGTAGCGGATCGGGATCTGGAACTTGTCGGCCACCGCGAAGATGACGCCGCCCTTGGCGGTGCCATCCAGCTTGGTGAGGGTGATGCCGGTCAGGCCAACCGCCTCACTGAACAGCTTGGCCTGGCTCAGGGCGTTCTGGCCGGTGCCGGCATCCAGCGTCAGCATGATCTCGTGGGGCGCCTCTTCATCCAGCTTCTTCATCACCCGCACCACCTTCTTGAGCTCTTCCATCAGGTTGCTCTTGTTCTGCAGGCGACCGGCGGTGTCGGCAATCAGCACGTCAGCCCCGCGGGAGCGGGCGGCCTCGATGGCGTCATAAATAACGGAGGCGGAGTCGGCACCGGTATGCTGGGCAATCACCGGAATGTTGTTGCGCTGACCCCAAACCTGCAACTGTTCGACCGCAGCGGCACGGAAGGTGTCACCCGCCGCCAGCATCACGCTCTTGCCCTCGGCCTGGAACTGCTTGGCCAGCTTGCCGATGGTGGTGGTCTTGCCGACGCCGTTTACGCCGACCATCAGGATCACATAAGGCTTCTTACTGGTGTCGATCACCAGCGGCTGTTCGACCTTGGCCAGCATCTCGCCCATGTCCTGCTTGAGCAGGCCGTAGAGCGCCTCGGCATCCTTGAGCTGCTTGCGATCCGCGTGCTGCACCAGCCCTTCGATGATGCGAGTGGTGGTATCCACACCGAGATCGGCGGTCAGCAGCTGGGTTTCCAGCTCTTCAAAGAGCTCATCGTCGATCTTCTTGCCACGGAACAGGCCGAAGAAACCGGAGCCGATATTCTCCTTGGTGCGTACCAGACTGCGTTTGAGGCGAGCAAAGAAGCCCTCCCGCTGCGGTTTGTCCTGGGTGTCGTCGTCCACCTTGGCGGCCAGCGGCAGGGCTGCAAGGGCGGCGGCCTCAGCCTCCATCGCGGCGACCAGGCGCATATCTTCCGCTCGCTGGGCCTCTTTGGCGATACGGGCTTCTTCCGCAGCCTGAGCTTCGGCGGCAATGCGAGCCTCCTCCGCAGCGCGAGCCTCGGCAGCAATACGAGCCTCTTCCGCAGCGCGAGCCTCGGCAGCAATGCGAGCTTCTTCCGCAGCGCGGACTTCGGCAGCGATACGAGCCTCTTCCGCAGCGCGGGCTTCGGCGGCAATGCGAGCCTCTTCCGCAGCGCGAGCCTCGGCGGCGATACGAGCCTCTTCCGCGGCGCGAGCCTCGGCAGCAATACGAGCCTCCTCTGCAGCGCGAGCCTCGGCGGCGATACGAGCATCTTCTGCAGCGCGGGCTTCGGCAGCAATGCGAGCCTCTTCCGCAGCGCGGGCTTCGGCAGCAATACGAGCCTCTTCGGCTGCCTTGACCTCAGCGGCTTGCGCTTCTGCGGCAGTGCGAGCGGCTTCAGCGGCACGCTCCTCTTCGGCGATCAGCGCTTCGTTGACGATCACCGGCTCCAGATCGGAGGCGCACTCCTCCACCACCAGCGGGCCGTGATCGTCCAGCTCGGTAGGCAAGCAGCAATCATCTTGCAAAACGGAATTCTGTGCGCTGGCAGGCACTTCGGGGGCAACAGCCGGCGTACTATCGGAAACAGTGGTATCGGAAACGGGAGCGGGGGTAGCAGTGACCTCGGGCTCAACGGTAACGGGGGTGGCTTGGGGTGTCTGTGGTTGGACAGCCTCAGCCTCTTCTTTCTTGCGGCCGAAACCCAGCCAGGAAAACAAACCTTTTGCCATCTAAAAATACTCACATCAAAGGCTGACTGCTAAGATAGCCGTCCCTTGGCGGGTCGGCATAAAAATGAACCGCCTTATACTACCACTTTATTTTCTGACGATGAAACGCGATGCCCAGAGTGAAATCCAGCCGTAGCAACCCGAGCAAGAGTCCCGCCCCGCAAGGAAAATCGGGCTTTGTAAGAATCATCAGCGGCCAGTGGCGAGGCCGCAAATTGCCGGTCAAGGATGTGGAGGGGCTCAGACCCACCACGGATCGCGTCAAGGAGACCATCTTCAACTGGCTGGCCCCCCACATTCGCGGCACCCGCTGCCTGGATCTGTTTGCCGGTAGCGGCGGACTCGGACTGGAGGCGCTGTCGCGCTATGCCGAGCAGGTGACCCTGATCGAGATGGACAAAGGGGCCGCCGACCAGATCAAGAAGAACCTGACCGCCCTCGGCAGCAGTCAGGGTCAGGTGATCCAGTCAGATGCAGTGAGCTGGCTGCAAGGCCCGGCCACGCCGTTTGATCTGGTATTCCTCGATCCGCCGTTTCGCCGCGAGCTGCTGCCGCAAGTGTGCGAACTGCTGGAGCAGCGCGGCTGGCTGGCGCCGGACGCCCTCATCTATCTGGAGCGGGAAAAAGAGATGGCCGATCTGGCGCTGCCCGCCAACTGGCAGTTACTCAAGGACAAACAAGCAGGTCAGGTCTGCTATCAACTCCATCTAAGAGAGGTAAACAATGAAGCGAGTCTTTAATCTGTTGGCGATGGGGCTGATATTGTTCTTCTGGTTTGGCGTGCTGGTGAGCCTGATTGCCCCGCTGCCCGGCAAACTCAACGGCTTTCTGCCGGTCTGCGGCGTGATCGTCGCCCTGCTGCACTGGCTGCAGGCCAGCATGATCAAGGCAGCTTGCAAACGCTACTTCGCTGTCACCAAGGCCGAATTTGTCACTGTGCTGATATTTGGCGTGTTTGGCATGGTCGACATTCGTCAGCGCCTGCAAGAGATCGTCAACGCCGCCCAGCGCGGCAATCTCTCGGACAAACCATAAAAGAAAAGGGGACGGCGGTAGCCGTCCCCTAGAGTCGTGTCGTCCTGTCCGTAGAACTGCAATGCTCCCTGCAATCCCTGACGTTATCCTAATCCTTTGGAATATCCCCTTTCCAATCCGTTGGCGTGTCCTGCGGCGTTCCTAGCCTGGCAATTCATCCTGAACTGCTTCCCTGTCTCCATCCTGGAGGTGTCCATTACCACGTCCTGTGGGGTTCCTTGCGTCTTCCTGACAGATAACCATCCGGGTTATCTCACTTCATCCTGAAGTATTCCTCTCGCATCCGGCGAGGTCCTGTTCATCCTGAAGAACGAGGTTCCGTTCGTTCTGCTCCCATCCCGAGAGTGTCCTGCCGCATCCCGCGGTGTTCCTTTATTCATCCGTGACGATAATCATCCTGATTATCGAGCTCATCCTGAGGTGTCCCTTGTCCACATCCTGCGGACTATTCCATCTTTATGCGCTGCCCTGCATCCTGCCGGACCAGCTCCGTCCTTGTGAGACCCATACTAAGGAAATGCGCACCCCGAACAAGGGCCATCCAATGATAAAGATCCGATGCAGCTCCCATCCAAAAATACGAACTTAAAAACTAATCCTTTAATATCAGCCATTTATTTAGTTTCACAGGAAAGCTCGATCATTCTGGCATGGCTTCGCGTACGGCTCAAAGCGCCAGCCTCTTACAGTCGCTATGGCAGATCTCTTACACGGGTTTCGCCCCCAAAAACGGGGCAGGAAAACGGTTCAATCCTGACGTTAAGACTTAAAAATTAGTTGAATAAAAATGCTTAAAAAAACCGCAAAAAAAAGAGCCGAGACCAGGCTCGACTCTTCAACATTCCAATCTTTTAATCAGCTCAAGCGGTTGGCCGGATTGAGATAGGCCTTGCGCAGCGATTCCGGTGCCAGCACTTCCAGTTCACCGCC
The DNA here is from genome assembly GCF_051919365.1 of Aeromonas sp. 82P. Lineage (NCBI taxonomy): Bacteria > Pseudomonadati > Pseudomonadota > Gammaproteobacteria > Aeromonadales > Aeromonadaceae > Aeromonas > Aeromonas sp. 82P. Next base: position 701,631 of record NZ_JBQBEV010000001.1, on the reverse strand, counting down.
GATGTTGTTCAACCAGCTGCGAAACTCCGGGGTGTCCTGCACTTCTGTCTCCACCACCACACTGCGCTTGTCATAGCGGGTCATGCGCGGATTATTGCCGGGGATCTGGTTATCCACCAGCGACTGGCTGTTGGCATCGATCCGGCCGACGAAGCGGATCGGGCCGCTCACATCCTGATAGCCCTGATCGCGGATCAGCTTCTGGATATTGAAATCCTTCGGCTGGGTGGCGCTGAAGTTGGTCAGCTCCACGTTCTTGATATGGTCAAACGGAATGCCGTAGACCTTGGGATCCAGCTCGGACAGAGTGCAGAGCAGGATCGGACCGTCCGGCTGATTGAGAATGCCGAGCGGGTTGATACGGTCGTAGCAGAGCCATACGGTGCGCTCTTTGATCACGCGCTGGATCTCGGCACTGAACTTGCGACCACGCCAAAGCGCATCGCGGATCAGGGTGCTGCGGCGGATCTCCGGGTTGCCAGCAAACGGACGCGGTGACTGATGGACACTCTCCAACCAGCGTTCGGCCAGTTCACTCTGGCTGTCGCGGATCACCTGGCTCGCCTTGTCGACCAGCGGATTCAATTCGGTCAGTACACTCGCCGGCAACAGTTGGCTCGCCTGATCACTCCAGGTTTTCAGGGCCACCGCCAGCGAGAGCGGCATGATATTGGCAAAGTCGTTGAGGCCGTGGCGCTCGAAGCACCAGCCATGGGGTTTGCTGCGCTCGTCCGAGGTGAGGTCGAACAGTCCCATGCCGGACATCTCCTCCAGGTCCCGTTGCACGGTACGCAGACTGACGTGGATACCTTCCTCTTCCAGTTTTACCTGGAGTTGGCTGGCGGTCAGCTTGTAAGGGCGGTGCGGGATGCAACGCGCCAAGGTCAGTTGTCGTAACAGCTTCTTGCTCATGGTGCTTGCCTTCACTGGTTTAGCGTTGACTGTATGCTAGTCGTGACTTGCGACAGTCTATGTCGCAAGTTTTGCTGCGACAACTGTCGCCATTTTCATACAAAACACATTAACCAATTGATTTATAAAGACAATGCACTCAAAAAAGGAGCCGCTAGAGGCTAAAATTAGCCAAAAATCCCTCAAATGAAAGTTCTATGTTGCGATTTATTGTTAGCATAAAACTCCAATTAATTAATTCATCACAGAATATGATTTCAGGGGAGAGCATAGCTCTCCCCTTTTGCTCACATCAGCCACGACCAGGCTGACTTGGTGATGGCCGCACCGACCATGTAGCCAAACACCGCCAGTGCCGCCACACCGGCTACCAGCTTCTGACCGCGGGCCGGGCGCTTGAGCGCCATGACACCCAGACCGATATAGAGCACCAGTGCAACCAGCTTGGCCATCAGCCAGGGTTGTTGACCCGGGCTCAACTGCAAGGCCACAGCCAGCAACACACCAAACAGCAGCAGGAAAGTGTCGTTGATATGCGGGAGGATCTTCAGCCACTTCTGCTGCAACCGAGCGCTGCCGGCCAGCGCCAGACTCCAGCGATAGATAAAGAGCAGCAGACTGACCAGCGCCAGCGTCATATGCAGGTGTTTGAACATGGGGTAATAGGCAATCATTTTGCTTCCTTGTCGTCGTCGGGTAACCCGCTATTCCAGTTGTGGGCATGGATACGCTCCTGCCCCTCCTCGTCGTCTTGCAACAGATCGGAGAGGATCTCCCGGTATTGCAGGCTCTTGTTGATATAAGTGTGTTCGTCGTCCAGATAGTTGACCTGCTCGCGCAACAGCCAGTTATCGTGCTGCTTGAAGGTCTGCCCCGCCCGCCAGGCCTGGTTGGCCCGAAAACCGAGCTGGGTCAGGGCTTCCACCCCCAGATCGACCGCAGAGCCCAGGGTTTCCCGGTGCACGCTTTCGACCCCGTGGCGCAGGATCTCGTGGGCGTGGGGCCGATCCAGCGCGCGCGCCAGGATCTTCAGGTGCGGGAAGTGCTTCTGCACCATCTCGATCACCGCCAGCGAGGTAGCCGGATCGTTGATGGAGAGCACCAGCAGCTTCGCCTTGTGCGCCCCGGCGGCATGGAGCAGGTCGATCCGGCTGGCATCACCATAGAAGACCTGATAGCCATACTTGCGCAGGGTCTCTATCTGGCTGGCATCCTGCTCGAGGATGGTGGTACCGATGCCGTGACCGTGCAGCAGGCGCCCCACGATCTGACCAAAGCGGCCGAAGCCCGCGATGATCACCGGATGCTCCACCAGCTCAGGTTGCTCATGCTGCGGCGCGTCGCTCTGGTTACGGTAATCGAACCAGGGCTGGATCACCCGATCATTGAGGATCAGCAGCAGCGGGGTGAGCGCCATGGAGAGCGCCACCACCAGCGTCAGCAGCGAGATGGTCTCGCCGGGCAGCACCCGATTTTGCGCGGCAAACGAGAAGAGCACGAAGGCAAACTCACCGCCCTGTGCGAGCGCCAGCCCGAAGGTCCAGCGTTGACTCGGCGAGATGCGGATGACGAAGCCGAGCGCCATCAACACCAGCCATTTGAGCACCATCAGGCCAACCACCAGAGTGGGTATCAGGAAGGGGTGCTCGGCAAACAGCCCGAAGTCGATCCCCGCCCCCACCGACATAAAGAAGAGGCCGAGCAGCAAGCCCTTGAACGGCTCTATGTCTGCCTCCAGCTCATGGCGATATTCGCTGTCGGCCAGCACCACACCGGCTAGGAAGGAGCCGAGTGCGGGTGAGAGCCCCACCGACTCCATCAACACAGCGATGGCGATCACCAGCAGCAGAGCAGCGGCGACGAAGATCTCCCGCATATGGGACTGGGCGATGGCACGAAATACCGGCCGCATCAGGTAGTGGCCACCCAGCACGATGCCGGAGATGGCCGCGACCACCAGCAGACCATGCTGCCAACCCGCCAGCTCGGAGCCACCATTGCTGGCGACCGGCGCCATGGCCAGCAGCGGCAGGATCGCCAAGATCGGAATGACCGCAATATCCTGAAACAGCAGCACCGCAAAGGCGGAGCGACCGCTCTCGCTCTGCATCAGCTTGCGCTCCTGCAGGCTCTGCAACACGATGGCGGTGGAAGAGAGCGCCAGAATGAGGCCGATGGCCAGCCCCTGTTGCAGCGGCAGACCGATCAGGTGCGCCACGCCGGTCAGCGCCGCCGTGGTGAGCAGCACCTGCAGGCCGCCGGTGCCGAGGATCGGCCCCTTCAGCTGCCACAAGAGGGCCGGACGCAACTCCAGCCCGACCAGAAACAGCATCAGCACCACGCCAAACTCGGCGAAGTGCATCACATCCTTCTGCTCCCCCACCAGCCCCAGCAGAAAGGGGCCTATGATGATCCCCGCCAGCAGGTAGCCGAGCACCGAGCCCAACCCCCAGCGCTTGGCCAGCGGCACCGCGATGACGGCGGCGGAGAGGTAGATAAAGGCATCAAACAGGATCCCGTGGCCCATCAGTCGGCCCTCCGCATGAACATCTGCTCCGGCTCATGAGCTCGGCCAACAAGCTGCCCGTGTGTCATCAGAGCACCTCCAGCAAGTCGCGCAGATAAGGACGCCCGGCCAGCTGCTCCGGAGTCAGCTGATCGTCACGCAAGGCGCAAAGCAGCTGACGGTAGTCCTGCCCACAGCGGCGCAGGGCGGCGGGATCCTTGATCTTGTGAAAGGAGTGCAGCACGAAAGGGGGCAGCCAGTTCATGCCGCACAAGGTGGCCGCCTGCTGAAATGGCAGCAGAAAATCGAGCAGCGGTCGGCTGTTGTACCCCTCGCTGCAGTAGGACTCCGGCGCCCCGCCGGTGGTGATGGCGCTCAGCCACTGCTTGCCCTTGAGGGCGTGGGCTTCGGGGCCGTAGGCGTAGCCATACTCCAGCACCAGATCCATCCACTCTTTCATGATGGCCGGGCAGGAGTACCAGTAAAACGGGTGCTGAAAGACGATGATATCGTGCTCAGAGAGCAGCGCCTGCTCCCGCTTCACATCGATAAACATGTCGGGATAGTGCTGATAGAGGTCGTGAACCGTGACCCCCTCCAGCCCCTCAATCGCCTGCAACAGCTGCTTGTTGGCCCGCGAGCTCTGCAGCGCAGGATGGGAAAAAATAACCAGAATGCGTTTCATGACCACATCACCCGAACAAAGCCTTGCGGTGCAAGGCGAGGTAAACAGAAAAGGGGAGTCTGGGGAGCTGCATCGTAAAGGTGCACAGGAGAGCGACCTTATCAGGAAGCGCCATAGCCTGCCAACTCGGGGATCAGCTCCCGCAGCGCCGGATTGAGGGTCTGGTGGGCGGGATAGCAGAGCCCGATCCGGCGAAACATCCGCGGCCCGCTCACCGGCAGAGTACAGAGCCCCTCCTCATCCTCCACCAGCCCGTCCGGCAGAAAACTGATGCCGACCCCCGCCAGCACCAACGCCATCACCAACCCCTTGCTCTCGGCCTTGGCCACCAGATTGAGGGTAAGGCGGTCACAGGCCAGCAAGCCGATAGTCTGCTGATGGGCTTCGCAGGGCGGGCACTCAATAAAATCATAATGTTGCAGCTCGGCCAGTTCGATCCTTTCGCGACTGGCCAGGGAATGATCGACCGGCACGCAGAGCACATAATCCTCCTCCCACAGCGGCAGAAAGATCTCATCCTCCCGGCGCAAGGCATCCAGCGTCAAGCGGCAGTCGGCGGGTGTGGTGTAGTCGGAGAGGGTGAGATCCAGCTGCGGCAACACGCGCTGTACTTGCTGCAGCAGCCCGGCCACCCGGCGGCGACTCAAGTCCGGCATGATGGCGATATTGAGCCTCGCACGCGTCGCCTTCTGGCGAAACAGCTCCGGCAGACGACGCGCCTCCTCCACCAGCTTGACCGCGTGAGGATAGAGATAGTGGGCCGGATCTTTCGCCACCACCCCCTTCTTGCCCCGGACAAACAGGCTGTCACCGAGCGCCTCTTCCAGCTGGCGCAGTCCCGCCGAGAGGGAGGGCTGGCTGACGTGGCAGCGCTCGGCCGCCGCCGTGATGTTCTTCTCTTCATAGATGGCGATGAAGAAACGCAGCAATCTCAAGTCCAGCATAAACCAACCATAGTTTTTTCAGATGATAACCAGCGGAAAACAATATTTATCACTTATAGATACAGTGACTATAGTGATTGGGTTCCGTGCTGGCCAGCCACCTGTTTGCTCAAACCGACTCTTGAATCAGAAGGAAAGACCCATGTCCAAATCTCTCGTCGTGATCACCGGCGCCTCCGCCGGGATCGGTGCCGCCATCGCCCGTGCCTTCTCTGCCGCCGGTCATCCGCTGCTGCTGCTGGCCCGCCGGGTCGAGCCGATGCAGGCGCTGAACCTGCCCTATACCCTCTGCATCGGGGTCGATGTGACCGACACCGCCGCCATGAAGGCCGCAGTCCAGCAGGCAGAAGCCAAATTTGGCCCGGTCGGCTGCATGGTCAACAACGCCGGCGTCATGCTGCTGGGTCAGGCCGATGTGCAGGATCCCGCCGAGTGGCAGCAGATGCTCAACATCAACGTGATGGGGGTACTGAACGGCGTCCACGCAGTGCTGGCAGGCATGAAGGAGCGCCGCAGCGGCACCATCATCAACATCAGCTCCATCGCCGGTCGCAAGACCTTCCCGAACCATGCTGCCTACTGCGCCACCAAGTTCGCCGTGCACGCCCTGACCGAAAACATCCGGGAAGAGGTGGCCGATGTCGGCGTGCGGATGGTGACCATTGCCCCGGGTGCGGTCGAGACCGAACTGCTCAGCCACACCACTGACGAGAGCATCAAGGCCGGTTACCACGACTGGAAAGATCAGATGGGCGGCGTCATTGCGCCGGAAGTGATCGCCGATGCCGTGCTCTACGCCTGGAACCAGCCTGCCAACGTCTGCGTGCGCGAGATCGTGCTGGCGGCGACCCGTCAGCAACCTTAATCCTGGCTGACTGACACCATGGGGAGGGCTTGACCCTCCCCCGGGGCACAGGGTTACCATGTGCCCCTTGTTATTTTCGAGTCATTCCATGGTTCTCACCCGTCGCCAACTCGCTCACGCCCGTCGCTGGCTCCCCTTGTGGAGTCTGGTGCTGGTGTTGATGTCGTTTGGCAGCCGGGCCGCAACCGACCTCTGTACCCTGACCACCCACTGCAGCCAGAGCGAGCGCACCCTGGAAAAAGCGATGCCCTGCGGCAGCTTTACCACCGCCCTCTCGATGACGCTGGTAGGCAGCGACAGCCTGACGGTCGCCGTGCTGGAACCGGATACCCCCGACTTCGCCTCCCCCTCTCTCTTTATGCCGGACGCTCCGTGCGAGCGGCTCGAACGTCCCCCACGCCCCCGGATCTGAAACGCATCCCGTATCGGGCATCTTTTCTTTCAATCTGAGGTGAGTGATGTACAAACCCCTGTTACTGGCCATGCTGGCCGGTACCGTCAGCTTTTCGGCTCTCGCGGCCGAGAAGATGACCGTCTACAAATCCAAATATTGTGGCTGCTGCCAAAGCTGGAACGAGCACATGGAGCAGAATGGCTTCGAACTGGAGGTCATCGAAACCGAGCAGCTCGGCGCAGTGAAGCAGCAATACGGTATCGCGCCGGAACTGGCTTCTTGCCATACCGGCATCGTAAATGGCTATGTGATCGAGGGGCATGTACCAGCCGCCGATGTACAGAAGCTGCTCAGGGAAAAACCGGCGATCCGTGGCCTGACCATTCCGGGCATGCCCCAGAGTGCGCCGGGCATGGATATTCCGGGCCATCCCTATGAGGTACTGAGTATCAGCAACGAGGGCGCGACCAACCGCTGGTCGAGCTACCCCGGCTGACGAAAACTGGCCATGAGAGGACACTACCATATCATGTGAGGCACACCTGAGCGGACTCTTGCCGCTCATGGCCAGAAAGAGGGCCGCTATCGCGAGATAGCGGCTTTTTTTGATTACATTTCCTGCAATAACAAGGGATTGCTTGCAACCACCGGCAACAAGGGGCAGATTTAACGCCAATTCATGGAGCCGATGCTCAGGTCTACCAACCCTTTCCAGCGCCAAGGATGCGACATGTTTACCTTTTCCCGAGGAGTTCTGCTGCTAGCCTTTCTGACAGTTCTCCCCCCCACTTATGCCAATGAAGAGCCCGCCATGCTGACAAGCGAACATCCAATCCAGCCGCCCGTGGCCGCCAAACATCCCCGCACGCTGAAAAAACACGGGGATACCCGCATCGACAACTACTACTGGCTGCGCGACGACGAGCGGCAGAAGCCCGAGGTATTGGACTATCTCAAGGCCGAGAACGCCTATACCGAGGCCATCCTCAAGCCGACCCAACCCCTGCGCGAACAGCTTTACAAAGAGATGGTCGCCCGCATCCCCCAGCAGGATGAGTCGGTACCCTATGTGAAGAATGGCTACCGCTACCAGACCCGCTATGAACCGGGCAAGGAGTACGGGATCTACTCGCGCACCAAGCTCGGTGAAGAGCAGTCAAGTCTGCTGCTCGACAGCAACCTGCGGGCTGAAGGGCACGAGTTCTATGCCCTCGGCGCCCTTGAAGTGAGCCGCAACAACCGCTGGCTGGCGGTGGCGGAAGATTTCCTCTCCCGCCGTCAGTACCAGATCCAGTTCCTCGATCTGGAGAGCGGTCAGTGGGCCACCGACAAACTGGAAAATACCTCCGGCAATCTGGTGTGGGCCAACGACAACAAGACCGTCTTCTATGTGCGCAAGCACCCGCAGACCCTACTGCCCTATCAGGTCTATCGCCACACGCTCGGGACGGATCCGGCCACGGACAAGCTGGTCTACGAGGAGAAGGATGACTCCTTCTACATCAGCCTCTACGCCACCACCTCGGAAGATTTCATCGTCATCGCCCTCTCCAGCACCACCACCGGCGAAGCGCGGCTGATCGATGCCAACCAGCCGGAGCACGCCCCCCGCCTGTTCCTGCCCCGTCAGGTGGATCACGAATACAGCCTGGATCACTACCGCGGCCGCTTCTATGTACGCTCCAACAAGGATGGCAAGAACTTCGGCCTCTACGAGACCAAGGAGAGCCCGGTCGATCGCTGGAAGGCGGTGATCGCCCCCAATCCGGAAGTACTGCTGGAGAGCTACGCCCTGTTCAAGGATTGGCTGGTACTGGAAGAGCGCAACAAGGGGCTGACCCGACTGCGCCAGATCAACTGGCAGAGCGGTGACGAGAAGGAGATCGCCTTCGACGATCCCGCCTATGTCACCTGGCTCGCCTACAACCCAGAGCCGGATACCAGCGCCCTGCGCTATGGCTACTCCTCCATGACCACCCCCGCTTCTACCTATGAGCTGGATATGGCGAGTGGCAAGCGCACCCTGCTCAAGCAGCAACCGGTGGCCGGCTTCAAGGCCGACCAGTACGCCAGCGAGCGGCTCTGGGTGACCGCCCGCGACGGCGTATCGGTGCCAGTGTCTCTGGTCTATCGCAAGGACAAGTTCAAGAAAGAGCAGGCCGATGCGCCCAAGAATCCGCTGCTGGTCTATGGCTACGGCTCCTACGGCGCCAGCATGGATCCCGACTTCAGCAGCTCGCGCCTGAGCCTGCTGGACAGAGGCTTCGTCTACGCCATCGCCCATATCCGGGGTGGTGAAGAGCTGGGCCGTCACTGGTACGAAGATGGCAAGTTGCTGAAAAAACAAAATACCTTCAATGACTTTATCGATGTCACCAAGGCGCTGGTGGAGCAAGGCTACGGTGCCAAGGATCAGGTCTACGCCATGGGCGGCAGCGCCGGCGGCCTGTTGATGGGGGCCGTCATCAATCAGGCGCCCGAACTCTATCGCGGCGTGGTGGCGCAGGTGCCGTTCGTCGATGTGGTCACCACCATGCTGGACGAGTCGATCCCCCTCACCACCGGGGAGTATGACGAGTGGGGCAACCCGAACCAGAAGCGCTACTACGACTACATGAAGAGCTACAGCCCCTACGATCAGGTCAAGGCACAAGCCTACCCCAACCTGCTGGTCACCACCGGGCTGCACGACTCGCAAGTGCAGTATTGGGAGCCAGCCAAGTGGGTCGCCAAGCTGCGCGAGCTGAAGACGGATGATAACAAGTTGTTACTGAACACCGACATGGACGCCGGCCACGGTGGCAAGTCGGGCCGCTTCAAAGCCTACGAAGATATCGCGCTGGAGTACGCCTTTATCCTGGATCTGGCCACCCCGGCCAACTGATCCAGTATGACCCCGGCCCTTGTCACACAAGGGCCGCATAAGAATCCCACCCTAGTTTTTCCCTCTTCCATTTCCCTTCATATCAAATTAATCTTCGGCTAGAAAATGAATGATCGAGGTCATGTTTCTCAAGATTTAACTCCGCTATTTTGCCATTTCGTTTGATTTATGTTGGGTGAATGTGCTTAATCGGAGTGCTTGCAACTTTTTATTTGGCCCCTCAGGGGCCAATTTATCTTCGACCGACAGGAGGTCGGTAGCCTCACCACAGGATGAGGGTGACCGCCGGAAAAGGGGGCAATCAACTCCCCCGCTTTCGCGCAACGAGAAGAGCGGGCAAGCCCGGCGCAGAACGGGATTGCCATCAATTTATCCGGGGATCGGATAAACAAAATCAAAGAAAAGGGAGAAAAAATGAAAGGATTAACTTTGGCATGCGCCCTGTCGGCGGCTCTGGTCGGTGTTTCATTCGGTGGTCCGGTACAAGCGCAGGAGCGCTTCGTGACCATAGGCACCGGCGGTCAGACCGGCGTCTACTATGTCGCTGGCCAGTCCATCTGCCGCTTCCTCAATCGCGGCGCCGCCGATCACCAGATCAAGTGCAACGCCCCGGCCAGTGGCGGCGGTGTTGCCAACGTCAACGGCATCCGCAGCGGTGAATTCAACTTCGGCATCATGCAATCCGACCACCAGTTCAAGGCGATGAAGGGGCTGCCACCGTTCCAGGCCGAAGGGGCTATGGACGATATGCGCGCCGTCTTCTCCCTGCAGAGCGAGGTATTCACCATCCTGGCTCGCCGCGATGCCAAGATCGCCAGCTTCGACGATCTGAAGGGCAAGCGCGTCAACATCGGCAACCCGGGCTCCGGCCAGCGTGACACCATGGAAGAGATCATGGCGGTCAAAGGCTGGAAGAAGGATGACTTCGGTCTGGTCTCCGAGCTGAAACCGGCCGAACAGGCCTCCGCCCTCGGTGACAACAACATCGACGCAATGAGCTACTTCGTCGGTCACCCGAACGGTGCCATTCAGGAAGCCTCCACCACCACAGATGCAGTACTGGTCCCTGTGACCGGCGCCGACATCGACAAGCTGCTGGCCGAGAAGAGCTACTACAGCAAGGCCGAGATCCCGGGCGGCATCTACAAGGGCAGCGATAAACCGACCCCCTCCATCGGTGGCAAAGCGGTGCTCTCCACCAGCGCCAAAACCGATCCGGAAGTGGTCTATCAGCTGGTCAAGTCGGTGTTCGACAACCTGGATCGCTTCAAGCGCCTGCACCCTGCCTTTGCCGACCTGAAAGAGGCCGACATGATCAAGGTGGGTCTCTCTGCACCGCTGCATGAAGGGGCTGCCCGCTACTACAAAGAGCGCGGCTGGCTCTGATTGAAGGCCCCGGGGCCTTTGTCACTCTCTTCGACACCCGTCCGCCGCCTGATTGCGGGGGCGGGTGTCGCTCTTGTTGTACTCGTTGGCACAAGTTAACCCTATGCAAGATAAACAACTCTCTACCGAGGAACTGATCGCCCAGGATGTGGGCGCTCGCCTGCCGCTGGGCCCGCTGGGCTGGATCATCACCACGCTGGCGCTGGCCTGGTCCCTGTTCCAGCTCTGGATCGCCTCGCCACTCCCCTTCATGGTGGGGTTTGGCGTACTCAATGACACCGAAACCCGCTCCATTCACCTCACCTTTGCCCTGTTGCTCGCTTTTCTGGTGTTCCCGGCGTTTCGCTCCTCGCCGCGGGATCGGGTCCCCCTCGGTGATATCGCCCTCGGTCTGATCGCTGCTGGCGCCGCCTCTTACCTGTTCGTGATGTATGAAGCGCTGGCGCTGCGTCCCGGCACCCTCACCACCGCCGATCTGGTGACCGCCTGCATCGGCATTCCGCTGCTGCTGGAAGCGGCGCGCCGCGCCCTGGGGCCGGCACTGGCGGTCATCGCCATCGTGTTTCTGGTTTACAGCCTGGCAGGCCCCTGGATGCCGGGACTGCTGGCACACCGCGGGGTAGGTTTCACCGCGCTGGCCAACCACCAGTGGATCACCACCGAAGGGGTGTTCGGCATCGCCCTTGGCGTCTCCACCAGCTTCGTGTTCCTGTTCGTGCTGTTCGGCGCCCTGCTGGAGCGGGCCGGTGCCGGTCACTACTTTATCCAGCTCGCCTTCAGCCTGCTCGGTCACCTGCGCGGCGGCCCGGCCAAGGCAGCAGTGGTCGCCTCCGGCCTGACCGGTCTGATTTCCGGCTCGTCGATTGCCAACGTGGTGACCACCGGCACCTTCACCATCCCGATGATGAAGAAGGTGGGCTTCAGTTCAGAGAAAGCGGGGGCGGTGGAAGTGGCCTCCTCGGTCAACGGCCAGATCATGCCGCCGGTGATGGGGGCCGCCGCCTTCCTGATGGTGGAGTATGTGGGCATCCCCTATGTGGAGATCATCAAGCACGCCTTCCTGCCTGCCGCCATCTCCTACATAGCGCTGCTCTACATCGTCCATCTGGAGGCGCTGAAACTGGGCATGCAGCCCATCGGCAACCATCAACCCAAGCCCTGGCTGCGCCGCCTGACCGGCTTTGCCTTTGGCGCGGCCCTCATCAGCGGCCTGTCACTGGCGGTCTACTATGGCCTCGGCTGGCTCAAACCTGCACTGGGTGACTACGCACTGCCGGGGATCTCGGTACTGCTGGCTGCCACCTATGTGGCCCTGTTGAAGATCGCCGCCAGCAATGAACCACTGCCTGCCGAAGATCCCGACAAGCCGCTCACCGAGTTGCCCAACACCCGCGCCGTGCTGCTCTCCGGCCTGCACTTCCTGCTGCCGGTGGTAGTACTGGTATGGTGCCTGATGGTGGAACGCCTCTCGCCGGGGCTGTCGGCCTTCTGGGGTACCGTGATGCTGGTGATCATCCTGCTGACCCAGCGTCCGCTGCTCAACTGGCTGCGCAAGGACGGCAAGCACGACTACGGCACCGTCGCTGACGGCGTGGTGGATCTGCGGGAAGGGCTGGTCGCAGGTGCCCGCAACATGATCGGTATCGGCATTGCCACCGCCACCGCGGGGATTATCGTGGGTGCGGTCTCCCAGACCGGGGTCGGTCTGGTGCTGGCGGATCTGGTGGAGTTCCTCTCCATGGGCAACCTGCTGCTGATGCTGCTGCTCACCGCCCTGCTGAGCCTGATCCTCGGCATGGGGCTGCCGACCACTGCCAACTACATCGTCGTCTCCAGCCTGCTGGCACCGGTGGTGGTAACGCTGGGGCAGCAAAACGGGCTGATCGTGCCGCTGATCGCGGTGCACCTGTTCGTCTTCTACTTCGGCATCATGGCGGATGTGACGCCGCCGGTGGGACTGGCCTCCTTTGCGGCAGCGGCTGTCTCCAAGGGCGATCCCATCAAGACCGGGATCACGGCGTTTTACTACAGCCTGCGTACCGCGGCGCTGCCGTTCCTGTTTATCTTCAACACCGATTTGCTGCTGATCGACGTGGACTTCGCCCACGGGGTGCTGATCTTCATCGTGGCGACCATCGCCATGCTGATCTTCGCCGCTGCCACTCAGGGCTGGTTCCTGGTGAAGAGCCGCTGGTACGAGAGCGTGCTGCTGCTGCTGGTCGCCTTCACCCTGTTCCGCCCGGGTTTCTGGATGGACATGGTGCACGACCCCTATCGCGAGACCCCACCTGCCCAGCTGGCCCAAACCATGGGTGAAGTGGAGGCGGAGAGCACCCTGCGGCTGCGGATCCTCGGTGAAGATGCAGTGGGCAAGCCACGCAAGTTCACCCTGCTGGTCGCCGTACCGGATGGGGCAAATGGCGAAGAGCGGCTGGCCAATCTGGGGCTGAGCCTCTATGAGCAGGACGGCAAGACGCTGATCGACAACGTCGCCTTTGGCAGCCCGGCCGCCACCATGGGACTGGAGTTCGATCAGGAGATCCTCACCGTCAAGGCGCCGACCGAGCGCTGGACCAAGGAGTGGATGTGGATCCCGGGCTTCCTGCTGTTCGGGGCGATCGTCTGGCTGCAGCGTCGCCGCAGCGTCAAGGCCGGTTAATCCACCGGGCAGATGAGACAGAGGGCCGCTATTGCGGCCCTCTTTTTATTGCCTTGTTATTGCCTTGCCCTCTGCGGCTCTTGCGATGAGCAACAATCATGGAAAAAGATAAACGGTGGCGAGCGGCCAAAAAAGTGGGGTGACATGTCCATGTCACCCCCTCGCAAATAGCATGTTCCATATTGGAGTCCGGCCACGCCGGGTCTCTGTTTCACTTTCCGATAGTTCGCGACCCATCTGAAGTGCGCGCCAATTGCAGCAATGCAACCGACCAGCTACCCGTTACAACCTTCGTCCACACGGCAGACAGGCCGCCGTGTTTGTCCTTGCAACTGAAATATTACGCATAAAAACAAAATAAAAAACGTTTTTATGCTAATTCCATTCACATCAGAGTACAAAAAACAGCCTTATCATCACCGCTAAATTGTTATAAAACAGTAAGATAGGTTCATGCATGGTTATTCACCCGCAAAGGGCATCAGCAATGGCTTACAAGGCTTTGCGAGATCTCGCACAAAAAAAGGCCGCCTCACAGCCAACGGCGCAGGGGCAACCAGTCGCTCAGGCGGGCTATCAGTCGCCTTGGCCACCCCTCGGGTTTGCGCGGCAATCCACCCGCCTGCTCCTGCCAGCGAGCCAGCCACGTTTGCAGCGCCTCGCAGATTGGCGGGCAGCGCAGATGCAGCATCAGCTCGGTATTGAGAAACAGCGAGCGGGGATCGAGGTTGAGGCTGCCAAACAGCGCTCGATCCTCCCCCAGCAGGATCAGCTTGGCGTGCAGGCTGCCGTGGCCATGGTCAAACTCGGCGACCCGGATCCCGCGCCGCAGCAACCAGCCTAGATAACGTTGGTAGGCACCATAGACCAGCGGCACATCGGTGCTGGCCAGCGAGTTGGTGAGAATGTCGATGGCGACCCCCTGCTGGCGCAGCCGCGCCAGACGGTGCCGAAACCCGCGAGTAAGGATGAGGTAAGGGGTCACCAGCCCCAGCGAGCCGGGATTGTCAGCCAGCTGGCGCCAGAGCTGACGGGCGGTGGTGGGGCGGGAGATCAGCCCCTTGCCGGGACGGTCGAACCACACCTCGGCCCGCCCTTCATGCCATTGCAGCGGCACATCGCTCTCGTCAAACAGCGCCGCGGGCAGATCGTAGACCGTCGCTACCGCCGGATCCGTCATGGTGAACAGGAAGTCGTTGACCACCTCTATTTCGGCGGGCAGCAGCTCGCGGCGCAGCAGATGGCGGATGGGGTGGCTCCAGCGGCTGTGCCAGAACTGCTCAAACCCCTGTGCCATCTGCTGGCACAGTCCCCCCTGACAGGCGAGATCGAGATCCACGAAGGGCGCTTGCGGATCCAGACCGAAGTAGCGATCGCCGATGTTGCGCCCGCCGATCAGCGCCTGCTTGCCATCCACCAGCAGCAGCTTGTTGTGCATCCGGTGGTTGATGCGGCGAAAGCTGAGCAGTCCCTCCAGCAGCAGTGCCAGCGGGCGCCAGCCTCGCAGCCAGAAGGGGTTGAACAGCCGCACCTCGATCCCCGGGTAGTGAGCCACCATCTCCAGAAAGCGGTTGTCACCGGCATAGAGATCATCCACCAGCAGTTGCACCTTGACGCCACGCCGGGCGGCGTGAAGCAGCTCGCTCAGCAGCAGCTTGCCGCTGCTGTCCTCCTCCCAGCTGTAGTACTGCGCCTGGATCCGCTCTCGGGCATGGCGGATCCAGTGGCAACGCACCTTGAGCGCCAGCAGGGGATCATCGATCAGGGCAAAGGATCCGGGGATCATGGTGTCATCCTGCTGTCATGGCCGGGTGTCATAACGCTGGCGAGCCTCTTCACATATTCAAAAGGAGTTGCTGATGGAACTGCATGATACCCCGATGTTGCGCTATCTGGGCCAGCTCAGCCAGCCAGATCTCATCCCGGCCACCGGCCCTGCTCACTGGTTTTTGCAACACAGGGACGGTGGCTGGCAATTGCCGACCGTGCAGGCGACCCTGCCGGTCAACCGGCTCAGGGCTGAGCCGCTTCGATAGCGGCAGCCTTGCCCTCGATCTGGGGCAGGCTGAAACGATAGGCTACGTAGTACTTGTAGATGGTGCCGACATAGTTGATCGGCCCCTGTCCGACTTCGTTGGCCACCAGCTGATCCACGTTGCCGAACCAGACGTTGGGATCGAGCCCCAGCTTCTCCGCCTTGCTTCGCAGCGCCTGCACCCGGTTCGGCCCGGCGTTGTAGGCGGCGAGGGCAAACAGGTGGCGGTTGAGCCGATCCAGCTTGGGATCATTGAAGTAGGTATCGAGGATCAACCGCATGTAGCGACAGGCGGCCTCCACATTGCCCTCCAGCGTGGTGAGTCTGGCGCCGTTGATGCCGACTTCCCGCCCCGTACTGGGCAGCAGCTGCATGAGGCCCACAGCCCCCTTGGGCGAACGCGCCTTGGGATTGAGGCCGGACTCCTTGTAACCAAGCGCCGCCAGCATCAGCCAGTCGAGATCGTATTGATTGGCGTACTTTTCCAGCACCTTGCGAATGGTCGCGAGGCGCCCTATGGGATCCGGCGCCAGGATATTGCTCATCTGATCGCTGCGAACCAGCAGCCGGCGCAGGGTCATGTCGCTGTAAAGGCTGTTGCGGCTGACACTCGCCAGATAGCCATTGACCGCCTTGAGCAGCTCGGGGCTGTTCTTGCGCAGCGCCCAGGCACTGGTGCCGTTGCTGCGCAGGGGGATCAACTTGTGAGCCTTGAGGCCGGAGATCATCCCACCCAGCCAGATCCGCCCCTTGTAGCTGTCGGTCACCGTCAGGGGAATAATGCCGGCGGCCACCATCTCCAGCAGATCGCCATCCTGCAGGTATTCGGGCACCGTTTCGATATAGACGGGGGGCAACCCCAACTCGCGAAACAACCAGTTGAGCTGGCGCAAACTCTCGTAGTAGCTGGAGCTGGCGCGCACCCAGACCCGCCTGCCGGAGAGCTGGGTAATGCGGCTGAAGGCGGGCAGGCTCTGCTGGCTCACCACCCACTCCTCTATGGATGAAATGAGCGGCCGGGAGAAGGCCACCTGTTCACGCCGGGTCGGGGTCACCGTCATGGTTGCCGCCACCAGATCGCCACGCCCCTCGGTCAGATAGTCCAGCAGCTTGTCCTGACGCACCGGGATGTAGACCACCTTGAGTTTGACCTTCTCTTTGGCGAGATAGGTCTTGTTCAGCCAGCGTTCGAACCCTTGCAGCTGATTGACCAGAATGCCGTACTGGGCGCCGCGATCGAGAAAGTAGAAGCCGCGCTCATAGACCACCAGTGCCCTAAGTTCGCGCTTTTGCAGAATGCTTTCGAGGTCCCCGGGTTGGGGCAGACGCTGTGGCTTGAGTTCAGCCGCGAGCAGGGGAAAACAGCAGAGGGCCAGCAGCGCCCAGATCCAGCGTCGCATCACGATGGCTGCCCCTGTGCTGAGGTCACGTCTGCTGCCTGTTGGCAGCACGGATCACGATAGAGGGTGGGATTGGGGGCAGAGATCCATCGCTGCGTCATGATATTTACGCCTTCTGTTGGCCGACTCGCGCCGGGCAAAAACGTCTGTGGGATAGAGTAACTATAGAACGCCGACCCACAGCAGAAGGGTCAACACGGCAGGCAAACCTGCCGCGTTATCAGACAACTCAGATAGAGCGGGCCCGCATTTCGAAAATCAGTTTTTCGGCGGTGCAGGTGAATTGCAGGCGGGCTTTCAGGATAACGCCGTTGGCGCCCTGGGTCAGTTCGCTGCTCACTTGAGCTTCGGCAGTGACCTGTTTGGCCAGTGCTTCATAGGCAGCCAGCTTGGCGCGGGCATCAGCCTCGGCAGCGGCTTCAATCACCAGATCCATCACATCGTCGCCTTCGCCGATGATGGTGCCGATCTCGGCAAAACAGCCGCAGCTGTCACAGGTTTCGTTCAGTTCAACTTTCTCGTCTACAGACATTTTCTACTCCTACTGCTTATTTCGGATGATTTGCGTCGTCACGCATCGCCTTGCGAAAATCTTTGATGGCGGTACCCAGATCCTCACCTGCACTGGCAAGACGCTTGCTGCCGAAGACCAGCACAACGACCAGCAAGAGGATCAGCATATGCCAGATATGAATTCCACCGAGTCCCATAGGGATACTCCCTCACAAAGAGATATCTGTTACTTGTATCAAAATAGAGCGCAGGGATTGTTGGGCAAAATCAAGGCAGGTGCAAGTGAGCAAATAAATCATAGCCAAAAAATAGGGCGACCCAAAGGTCGCCATATTGATTGTGCTACATGTCCCCTCAACCGCTACATCCTGTACCAGTGGTTCATGCGAACCTGAGACCATTCGAGGATAAGATCGCCAAGATATGAAAACAAATGGTATAAATTCATCTTAGAATTGAAGAGGATTCATATCATGCTGCTGGAACAACTGGGTCGCATCGACCTCAATTTGCTGATTATCCTGCAGGTACTGCTGGAAGAGCGCAACGGCAGCAAGGCAGCACGCCGCCTTCATCTGAGCCAGTCCGCGGTCAGCAAAGCCCTCGGCCGTCTGCGCGATACCTTCAATGATCCCCTCTTCATCCGCTCCGCCTACGGGCTGGAACCCACCGGCCGAGCCCTTGCGCTGCAACAACAGTTGCAACCCATCCTGTTGTCGCTGGACAACCTGATCCAGCCGCCCGAGTTCGACCCCGCCAGCTCGGAGCGGGAGTTCGTCATCGCCAGCATGGACAGCGCCTTTACCCTGTTTGCCCCGCTCTACCTGAGCGAGCTGAAGCGGCAGGCACCACGGATCCGCTTGCGTTACGAGGAGTGGACCGAGAACAGTCTGACCGAGATGAGTCAGGGACAGGTGGACATCGCCTTCGCGGTGCGGGAGAACTGCATCAGCTCCGATTATCGGCTCGATACCCTGCCCGACAGCATCTGTCAGCGAGTGCTGGCGGTCGATGATCTCACCTGTCTGGTGCAGCAGCACCACCCCGCGCTGCGGGAGCCCAACTGGAATCTGGAGCACTACCTCAGCTATCCCCATGTGCAGACTTACTGCGAGGGGCGAGACCGCTGGATGCTGGATCACAAGCTGGCAGAGCAGGATCTCTACCGGCGTATCGAGGCAACCGTGCCCTCCTTCGAGGCGGCACTGCGGATGGGGATGCACTCCGACATGATAGTAACCCTCTCCCGGCTCTACGCCCGCCACGCCACCCAGGTCTATCCGCTGTTGCAGCTGCCGCTGCCCATCGGGTTGGACAGCATCTCCCATCTGCTCATCTGGCATCAGCGTCACAGCGAGGATCCGGGCCACCGCTGGCTGCGAGAATTGCTGCTCTCCCTCATCATGAGCAAACTAGAACCCGCTGCGACCACTCACGGGTGACCGCCCCCCCTTCTCGGCGGCACAAAAAACGGGGCTCTGCGTAGCCCCGTTTCATTCACTTCAAGATGTAAACCGCTCAGCCCTGACCGGTCACCGCCAGGTAGTGATGTACCCCGTCCAGCAACATCTGGACCGAGATCATCACCAGCAGCATGCCCATCAGCCGTTCCACCGCAGTGAGTCCCCGCTCACCCAGCAGCTTGTTGAATACCTCGTAGAACATCAGGATCACCGCGCTGGCGGCCCAGGCCATAAAGAGCGCCAGCGACCAGTCCACCATCCGGCTGGGCTCCTGATTGGCCAGCAGCATCAAAGAGGCGAGGATCGAGGGACCGGCGATCATCGGGATCGCCATCGGCACCAGGAAGGGCTCCTCGCCCGCCGCCAGCCCGGTCACGCCCCCCTCACTGGGGAAGATCATCTTGATGGCGATCAGGAACAGGATAATGCCCCCCGCAATGCTGACCGCCTCCTGCCGCAGGTTGAGGAAACCGAGGATCTGCTGACCGACGAACAGGAACAGCATCATGATGGCCAGCGAGAAGAGCAGCTCGCGGATCATCACCTTGCGACGTCGCTTGGGATCGATATGACGCAGGATAGAGAGGAAGACCGGCAGGTTGCCCAGCGGGTCCATGATCAAAAACAGCATGACTGCGGCAGAAAAAGTATCCATACAACGCCCGGGCTACGCCCTGAATAGGGAAAAGAGAAGGGGCGAAATATAGCAAAGGGCGAAGAATTGAGCGAGCGCCATGATGCGCTCGCAGCGGGATTAACCGTGGTTGCAGATCTTGTCGGCGCGGGTCTGGAAGCCCTCTGCCGAGTCGATGAATTTGCCGCGGGCGACCAGAAAGTCGATCAGCGCTTCCGCATCCATCTCGCTGGCGCTGCAGGTATGAAAACGGGCCTCGGCACCGAACCGCTCGGCCATCGCCTGTTTCAGGCTGGCAGGGGTAAATTGCCCCCCTTGCGCCAGCATCATTTCCATCACTTCGTGACCATGAACCGATTGCGACATCTCTCACCTCAATAATGAACATATTTAATGCCAATTAAATATCTCCCCGCCCGGAGGGATCTTGATATAGGCCAATAAATTGCGCATTACCTGGTCAGGGGAGTGGTCACCGCCACCGCTTTGTCGATAATGTGGCAACCCGCGTCAGGGATCGCTACACTGGCGCCCCTTTTTGGCCATCGCAGACAATGTATAAGGATATTGGCGTCATGCTGTTCCATGGAGAGGCTCTCAAGCCCTGGCAGATCTGGACCCGCCGACCACTCTGGCTCAAGACCCTGATCGGCATGCTGACAGGGGTGGGTCTGGGCGTCGGCTTTGAAGAGCAAGCCCTGCTGCTCAAGCCCCTTGGCGTCCTGTTCGTCAACACCATCCAGATGCTGATGGTGCCCCTCATTTTCTGCTCGGTCATCGCCGGTCTCACCTCGCTGCTCAAGGGCAAGGCCCTCGATCGCATCGGCAGTAAGGCGATCTGCCTCTACTTCTGTTCGACCGCCATCGCCATCTGCATTGGCCTGATGATGGGCTGGCTGCTGGAACCCGGCATGGGGGCCGACATGGGCCCCTATGAGCGGGTCGGTATGTCGGAACCACCCACCCTGGCCAGCGTGCTGAGCCATCTGGTGCCGAGTAACCCGGTACAGGCGATGGTGGATGGCAAGATCCTGCAAGTGATCGTCTTTGCGGTGGCGCTGGCGGTCGCCCTCAATGCCAGCGGTCGCCGTGGCCGTCCCGCCATCCTCTTCTTCACCTCGCTGGCAGAGGGGATGTTCAAGCTGACCCAGATGGTGATGGCGCTCGCCCCTTACGGTGTCTGCGCCCTGATGGCCTGGATGACCGGCAAGTACGGCCTCGACCTGCTGCTACCGCTGCTCAAGGTGATCGGCGCCGTCTACCTCGGCTGCCTGCTGCACGTGCTCGGGGTCTACAGCACTCTGCTGCTCCTGTTGGCACGGCTCAATCCGCTGCACTACTTCAAGAGCATCGTTGATGCACAGGCGGTGGCCTTCACCAGCAGTTCCAGCAACTCCACCCTGCCCATCAGTCTGGCCTGCGCCGAGAAGCGGCTGGGAGTCTCCCCCGCCATCACCGCCAAGGTGCTGCCCATCGGCGCCACCATCAACATGGATGGCACCGCCCTCTATCAGGGAGTGACTGCGCTGTTCGTGGCTCAGGCATTCGGTGTGGATCTGCACTTGGTCGATTACCTGACCATCATCAGCATCGCTACCCTGGCCAGTATCGGCACCGCTGGCACCCCTGGCACCGGGTTGATGCTGCTGACCCTGACCCTGACGGCGGTGGGCTTGCCGCTGGAAGGGGTGGCACTGATTGCAGGCATTGACCGGATCCTCGACATGGCGCGCACCACGGTCAACGTATCGGGGGATATTCTGGTGTCGGTGCTGATCGCCCGCAGCGAAAACGAGCTGGATCTGGCGACCTATCACGATGCCAGCGCAGGGGAAGATATCGAGTTCCCGCCGCGCTAGCGGAAGAAAGCTCAGCTGTCGTGGGGATCGTGATGACAGCGCCAGCAGACGTCGAAGTTGGCGCCGTTCTCCTCCCCGCACTGGCCGCACAGCCAGCCGTTTCCCTGACGTTGCTGGTAACGCTCGATGACCCGTCCTGCCTTGCTGCGATCCTCGGCCCGCACCATCAGGGTCACCTGCAACATGTCGACCGGCAGTTCGCCAAGGGCGCCAGACAGCCCCTCGCCATTGAGGCGCACCAGCACCCCTTCCGCCTCCAGCGCCCCTTTCAACGCGTGCGCCTCCAGAGTGTGTGAGGCGCGATAGAGATTGATCCAGTTATCCATAGCTCCCCCTTACAACAACTTGTCGATGCCAAACTCGGCACCGTTATCAATCATGAAATCGATGAATGCCCGCAACTTGCGCGGCATCAGTTGCCGCTCCGGAAACAGCAAATAAATCGGCACCCTGGGTTGCTGCCACTCTGGCAGCAGGATCACCAGCTCGCCGCTGGCCAGCTCATCCTGACAGAGCATAGCGGGTAACGAGGCCAACCCCAGCCCCGCCTTCGCCGCCTCCCGGGCACAGGTAATATTATTGACCCGAAAACGGGATGGGGGGTCAACCAGCACCTCTCTGCCATCCAGCTCGAAACACCAGTGAGAGGCGAGAAACCCGCTGCTCACCGTCACCCGCTCGTGATTGGCCAGATCATCCGGCCGCTCGATGACCGGACTACGGGCCAGATAGTCCGGGCTGGCACAGAGCAGCCTCCCGGTGCTCCAGAGTCGGCGCGCAGCCAGATTGGAGTCGCTCATGTCGCCAATCCGCACCACCGCATCCAGCCCTTCACTGATGGGATCCACCACCCGGTTGGTCAGTTCCAGCTCCACCTGCAGGGCGGGATAGGCCTGCAAAAACTTGGCGACCAAGCGCCCGACCACCAGTTGCCCCGTCTCGATGGGCACCGCCAGTTTGAGGGTGCCGGTTACCTCCTGCTGGCTGGCGCTCAGCATCAGCTCGGCTTCGGTCAGGGCATCGACCGCCTTGCTGCAGTGCAGGTAGTACTTCTCCCCCTCCTCGGTCAACGTGAGCTGACGGGTGGAGCGATAGAGCAGACGCACACCGAGCCGCTGTTCCAGTTCGGCGATGCGGCGGCTGACCATCGCCTTGGTCATCCCCAGCTCGCGGGCGGCCCCCGTAAACGAGCCCTTGTCGACGATACGCACCAGAATTAACGCGGCATTGAGATCCATTGTTGCACCAGTGAAACTGTATATCTCGTGAACCAATACTAATCGAAACAGTTGACCAGTGTTAGCCTGCGCCCCTTAAGTTCAGGAATCACAAAAATGAGTCAACACAAAAAAATTCCCCTGCTGGCAGCCATGATATTGGCGCTGCTCGGTCTGCTGTTCGCCGGTTACTGGTATCTTCACGGCCGCTATTTTGAAAGCACCGACAACGCCTATCTGCAAAGTGAAGTGACCGGGATCAGCTCCAAACTGCCCGGTTATATCCGCGAAGTGCTGGTCACCGACAACCAGCCGGTCAAAGCGGGCCAACTGATCGCCCGTCTCGATGATCGCGAATACAAAACCAGGGTCGCGGAGGCCGAAGCCGACCTGCGCCTCAATCAGGCGACGGCCGAAAATCTGGCCGCCACCCGCACCCAACAACTGAGCCTGATCCAGCAAGCCGAGGCCAAGGTCGCCTCCGCCAATGCCGAACAGCTGCGCGCCAGCCAGCAGGTCAACCGGATCAGTCAGCTCAACCAGCGCCACTACAGCTCGCAAGACAGTCTGGACGAAGTGCGCGCCGGGCTGCAGGTCAATCAGGCGCAAGCCCGGGAGGCCCAAGCCGCCCTGCAGGCGGCTCGTGAACGACTGCTGGTACTGGATGCCGAGCGCAAACAGAATCTGGCCAAGCTGGCATTGAGCGAAGCACAACTGGAGCAGGCCAAGCTGGAGCTCGGCTACACCGAACTGCGGGCGCCTGCTGACGGCATCATTGGCAAGCGCAGTCTGCGGGAAGGCCTCTACGTCCAGTCCGGTATGCAGGTCGCCAGCCTGGTGCCGCTGCAGCAGGTGTGGGTCGAAGCCAACTTCAAGGAGACCCAGCTCGCCCATATGCAGCCGGGCCAGAAGGTCGAAGTGGTGCTCGATGCCTACCCGGATCAACCGGTCGAGGGGATCATCGACAGCCTGGCCCCGGCGACCGGCGCCAAGTTCGCCCTGCTGCCGCCGGAGAATGCCACCGGCAACTTCACCAAAATCGTGCAACGGGTGCCGGTCAAGATCCGCATCCCCGAGCCGGGCCCGCTGGCAGGCAAGCTGCTGCCGGGTCTCTCTACCGAAGTGATCGTGGATACCCGTACCCCTGATCCCGTGGTGGCTGCCAACTGATGGAACCCATTCCACGTCGCAACTGGATCGCGGTCATGGGGGGCCTTATCGGTGCCTTCATGGCCATCCTCGATATCCAGATCACCAATGCCTCCCTGAAGGACATTCAGGGGGCCCTGTCGGCCACCCTGAGCGAGAGCTCCTGGATCTCCACCTCCTATCTGGTGGCGGAGATGATCGCCATCCCCCTGAGCGGCTGGTTGAGCCGGGGGCTGAGCGTGCGCCGCTACCTGCTCTGGACCACCGGTGCCTTTATCGCCGCCTCTGTGCTCTGTTCGTTCAGTTGGAACCTCACCAGCATGATCGTCTTCCGGGCGCTGCAGGGCTTCACCGGCGGGGCGCTGATCCCGATGGCCTTCTCCCTCATCGTCACCCTGTTGCCGTTACAGAAGCGGGCCACCGGCATGGCGCTGTTTGGCCTCTGCGCCACCTTCGCCCCCGCCATCGGCCCGACCCTCGGTGGCTGGCTCACCGAGCAGATGTCGTGGCACTACATCTTCTATCTCAACGTGCCGCCGGGACTGCTGGTGATGGCCATGCTGGCCCACGGGCTGGATAAAAAACCGGTGGACTGGGCCGTGATCAAGCGGGTAGACCTCATCGGGATTGTCACCATGGCGCTTGGCCTCGGCTTGCTGGAGGTGGTACTGGAAGAGGGCAACCGGGAAGACTGGTTCGGCTCAAGCTTCATCGTGCGACTGGCGGTCATCTCGGCTGTGGCGCTGGTGTTCTTCGTTATCAGCCAGCTGATCCGCCGTCACCCGCTGGTCAATCTGCGGCTGCTGCACAACCCGCGCTTCGCGCTGGCCTGCTTCGCCTATCTGATCCTCGGCATGGCGCTGATGGGATCTATCTATGTGTTGCCGCTCTACATGACCCAGATCCACAACTACAACGCGCTGGAAATCGGCGAAGTCCTGATGTGGATGGGGCTGCCGCAACTGCTGGTGTTGCCGCTGGTGCCCAAACTGACCCACAAGATAGACCCGCGCTATCTGGTGAGTTTCGGCTTCCTGATCTTCGCCGTCAGCTGCTTTATGAACGTCAACATGAGTGCCGACTACGCCGGGCCGCAGCTGATCCATTCGCTCATCGTGCGAGCGCTGGGACAGCCCTTCATCATGGTGCCGCTCTCCCTGGTCGCCACCGCCAGCCTGAGCCACGACGAGATCCCCTCCTCCTCGACCCTGCTCAACGTGCTGCGCAACCTCGGTGGTGCGTTCGGTATCGCCATCATTGCGACCCTGCTCGACAACGATACCCGCACCCATGTGCTACAGATTGGCAGCACTCTGGCCGCCAGCAGTATCGAGGGGCAAAACTATCTGCTACAGCTGGCCCAGAGCATGATGGCGCAGGGTTCAGGCCCCGAGATTGCCCAGCAGCAAGCCCACGCCATACTCGCCAACACCATCAACCGGGAAGCGGCCATCATGGCCTATAACCAGGTGTTCTACATCATGGGGATCTTCCTGCTGGTCGCCAGCGGCCTGATGCTGTTGCTCAAATCCCCCGCCCCACGGGCAGCAGATGCCGAACCGCTAGAGGCGTGAAAAACCGCAGGGCATAAAACGAAAAACGGGCAAGCGCCCGTTTTTCGTTATCTGTTGCCTGCACTCAACCAGAAGACGTTATCCCGCCAGCGACCCTGCAATCAGGAATTGCGCTGCGAAGTAGCTGCTCATCACCCAGGCGCGGGCGTGGGGAAAGGGGCGGCGGAAGCGATCGAGCGCCAGCATGCTGTCGGAGAAGAGGAACATCAGCGCCCCCACCAGAGCGGCGGCCGAACCGGCAGTGAGAGAGGCGTGCCAGGCACCGGCGGCCACCCAGGCCATGCCAATGATCACCAGCATGTAGCAGAAGACCGGGATCCGCATCTCCCCCAGCTTGCCCCACAGCAGGCCAAAAACCATGCCAGCGATCAGCAACAGCAGCAAACCATCCACCAGATTGAGCAACAACGGCCCCTGAGCAAAACCGACGATATAGCAGAGATGCGCGACAAGAAATGCCGCCAACCCCTGAATGAAGCGATCGCTTGGCAGCATCAGCAGCACATCGCCCGCCAGCGAGAGACAAAGGCCGAGCAGGATCCAGGCGTGGGAACCATCGTGGTCATAACTCTGGTAGCCGAACGCCAACGCGATGATAAGCAGCATGGTCAGAGGCTTGCTGATATAGAACTGGCGGCTGTCTGAACCGTAGGCCGCACGGATGTGCCACCAACCTGAAGCGATGATCAAGAAACTCAATAACATGCCCTGCTCCTCACCTGTTGCTCGCAGTCATACGGCAACCGTTTTTATCATGGTGCAGGGTAACAAATTCCCTCCCCCAGTGGCAGGGGTGCTTATCAAATGGGCAGGCTAAGCCTAAAGTCTAATTGCCGCCCCGAGTGGTTCAGGGCATAAGTGACGGGTCTGGAGGATCACCATGGAAGAAGCTATGAAAAACTATCTGCCCGCCATCGATATCATGATGTGCCATCTGGGGATCAGCTTTGAGCAGGCCTGTGAACAACTGGGTCTTAGCCAGCAGGAGCAACAGGCACTGGATCAGTTGCAGCAACAGCAGAGCCAAGCCAACTAAGCCCTCCCGTTATTGGATATCATGATGTGCCATCCGGGGGTTAGCTTTGAGCAGGCCTGTGAACAACTGGGTCTTAGCCAGCAGGAGCAACAGGCACTGGATCAGTTGCAGCAACAGCAGAGCCAAGCCAACTAGCTTGAGTTGAATCATAAATAGAGAAGACCGCCAGCAGGCGGTCTTCTCTTTTAGTCTCTGTGATAACCGGACGGCATCATGCAATACCAGCCAGCAAACGACTCCAGTTGCGTTTACCAGCGATGAAGCCGTCACGCAGGGCCCGGTACTCCAGTTGCAGCTTGAGGCGGTCATAGCGCGCCAGCGCCTTGCGCTTGCGCAGCTCCAGCAGCCGCTTGCGACTGGCGTAATAGTGTTGCAACTGCTGGCTCAGCTTGTCGTACTCCTCCTGCAGCAGCGCCTGCCACAGTTCGCGATCTTCCTGCTTGCGCAACTTGGCTTGTGCCCGTTTCAGCTGCATCTGCAGCCGGGCTTGTTCGATACGCTCCTCCGGCGAGGATCTGAGATCCCCCGCCAGACCGCACCAGGAGGCGAGCCGAATCAACCACTTGGTCGGATCGAACTGCCACCAGTGAATGCCGTTGCGGTAGTCATTCTCGAACAGGTGGTGAAAGTTGTGGTACCCCTCGCCAAAGGTGAAAAAAGCCAGGATGCCGTTATCGCGAGCGGTATTGCGGTCGGTATAGGGCTGACTGCCCCAGATGTGGGCCAGCGAATTGATGAAGAAGGTGGTGTGGTGAGTCATCACCATCCTCAGCACGCCCGCCAACAGCAACATGCCGAGCATATCCCCGTGCCATAGGCCGAGCAGCAGCGGCAGCCCCAGATTGGCAGCCAGCGCCAGCGTCAGATAGTGACGGTGCTGAAACGCGACCACCGGGTTGTTCTGCAGGTCACGCACATTATTGTAATCGCCATAGCGATCTCCTTGATGCTCCCGCAACATCCAGCCGATGTGGGAATACCAGAAGCCGCGCCCCGCGCTGTAGGGGTCTTTATCGTTGTCATCCACATGACGATGGTGACGGCGGTGATCGGCCGACCAGTGCAGGGCAGAATTCTGAAGCGCCAACGCACCGCCGATGGCAAACAACCACTGCAAAGTAGGGTGCGCCTTGTAGGCCTTGTGCGACCAGAGCCGGTGATAGCCTGCGGTGATGGATAGACCACTCAGGCAGAACAACAACAGGAAACTGGCCTACTGCCAGAGATCGTAACCGTGGCTCATGCCGTACCAGGGCACGACAATCAACGCCACTATCCCGGAGAGGGAGAACAGCAGGGTATTGGTGAAAATAATGGGGGGTCTGGCCATCTCATTGCATCCTTTCAGCGAACAGCTGTTAGCTATTTTCTATGGTGATTTCCTCACGGTCAATGGTAAAAAAGTAGGATACAAACCTGATCCTGAGGCGCCTTCGGGTTATCATTTGTCCTCGTTAAGCTGAAGGTGACTGATTTCGTGGGTATTCGCGCTCAACAAAAAGAAAAAACCCGGCGTACATTGATCGATGCTGCATTCAGCCAACTGTGCGCCAATCGGAGTTTCTCCAATCTCAGCCTGCGGGAAGTCGCTCGCGAAGCGGGTATCGCTCCTACCTCTTTCTATCGCCACTTTCGCGATATGGAGGAGCTGGGCCTGACCCTGGTTGACGAAGGAGGTCTTACCTTGCGCCAACTGATGCGACAGGCACGCCAGCGCATTGCCGGTGGTGGCAGTGTCATCAGCACCTCGGTGCAGACCTTTATGGAGTTCGTCGAGAACAACCCCAACATCTTCCGGCTGCTGCTGCGGGAACGCTCCGGCACCTCGGCCGCCTTTCGTCAGGCGGTGGCTCGCGAAATCCAGCACTTTATCGCAGAGCTGACCGATTATCTGGAAGCCACCACAGAAGCACCACGGGAAGATGCCTACATCCAGGCAGAAGCCATGGTCACCATCGTCTTCAGTGCCGGTGCCGATGCACTCGACATGACCAGCGAAGAGTGCCGTGCACTCTCCGACCGAACAATTCGCCAACTGCGGATGATCGCCATGGGCGCCGAGGTACAAAACCAGAAGCGCCGTGAACCTCACCCATGACCACAGGATGGAGAACGACATGCCTGAACAGCTTATGATCCCGAAAAAACCGCTCGCCATGGCCATGCTGATTGGTATCTGTGGCGATGCCTCTCTGGCCGCACTGACAAACTCAGTCGTGCCCTTCTCCTTCTTCCCGCTGATTGCCCTCTGGCTGGCGGCCTATCAGCTGTTCCAGCACTATCGCCATGAACCCATGGTGGGCAACACCCCCATCTGCACCCTGCTCTGCTTCTTTATCGGTGTCTTCGGCCACTCCGCGCTGCTCAAGGTGCAATACCCGGAGCTTGGCAGCAACTTCTTCTCCCTGATCATGATGCTGCTGTTACTGGCAGCACTCTCCATCAAGCTCGGCCTGAGCATTGGCAACAAAGAGAAGCGCTGATAAATCGACCGAGTGATGGTAATCAGCTGATAGATAAAGCAAAGAGGCCTTCCCGTCGAGAAGGCCTCTTTGCTTGAACGGTACCTGATTAATCCGGCAATCTCGGTATTCCCAACCTCGCCAAGCGGCTTGGCTTCAAGATCGACGTGCAAATGGAAGAGGGGGTGGTCAATATAGAGCTGCCCTGTAGTCAGCAGGCAGCAGAAGGCTGATTTGACCATCTGTAGAGGCGTTCAAATGGCTGTAAATGACGCTGATAAGGCTCGGATATAGCCAGAAAATGGCGGGAATAATCGGCTATCTGGCCATTCTTCCGACAGGTAAAAGCCAGACATTGGCGGTTTAACACGCTAAAAACACCAACGCGCGGTCGTGAGAGCGGGCTTTGTGTTGATTCTGGTGTGCAAATATGTGGGTCTTATGGACAAACCGCCCATAGCAAAAAGGCCTTCCCAATCGGGAAGGCCTTCAAATTAGTGGCGGAGCGGACGGGACTCGAACCCGCGACCCCCGGCGTGACAGGCCGGTATTCTAACCGACTGAACTACCGCTCCGCATTCGGTTAGCTTTCGCTAAATCTTCTGCTGCTTCTTGTGAGGTGTCATCCTCGCAGCCGGCTATGTGTTTTCACATCACCGTTTAATTGGGTGCCTGGCAGTGTCCTACTCTCGCATGGCGAATGCCACACTACCATCGGCGCTACCGCGTTTCACTTCTGAGTTCGGCATGGGATCAGGTGGTTCCACGGCGCTATGGCCGCCAGGCAAATTCTTAATCTGAAAAGCTGACGTGAATAACAACTTGGCTAGTTTGCTTTGTCATTACCACTGAATTTTGAGTAGTTCGCTTGGTATCTGTTACAAGCCTTAGAACACTTCTTGGGTGTTGTATGGTTAAGCCTCACGGGTAATTAGTACGGGTTAGCTCAATGCATCGCTGCACTTACACACCCCGCCTATCAACGTTGTGGTCTCCAACGGCCCTTTAGGACCCTCAAGGGGTCAGGGATGACTCATCTCAGGGCTCGCTTCCCGCTTAGATGCTTTCAGCGGTTATCGATTCCGAACTTAGCTACCGGGCAGTGCCACTGGCGTGACAACCCGAACACCAGAGGTTCGTTCACTCCGGTCCTCTCGTACTAGGAGCAACTCCCTTCAATCATCCAACGCCCACGGCAGATAGGGACCGAACTGTCTCACGACGTTCTGAACCCAGCTCGCGTACCACTTTAAATGGCGAACAGCCATACCCTTGGGACCGACTTCAGCCCCAGGATGTGATGAGCCGACATCGAGGTGCCAAACACCGCCGTCGATATGAACTCTTGGGCGGTATCAGCCTGTTATCCCCGGAGTACCTTTTATCCGTTGAGCGATGGCCCTTCCATTCAGAACCACCGGATCACTATGACCTACTTTCGTACCTGCTCGACCTGTCCGTCTCGCAGTTAAGCTGGCTTATGCCATTGCACTAACCTCCTGATGTCCGACCAGGATTAGCCAACCTTCGTGCTCCTCCGTTACTCTTTGGGAGGAGACCGCCCCAGTCAAACTACCCACCAGGCACTGTCCGCGAGCCCGATTCAGGGCCCTGCGTTAGAACATCAAACATACAAGGGTGGTATTTCAAGGACGGCTCCAGCGCAACTGGCGTCACGCCTTCAAAGCCTCCCACCTATCCTACACATGTAGGTTCAATGTTCAGTGCCAAGCTGTAGTAAAGGTTCACGGGGTCTTTCCGTCTAGCCGCGGGTACACCGCATCTTCACGGCGAATTCGATTTCACTGAGTCTCGGGTGGAGACAGCATGGCCATGGTTACACCATTCGTGCAGGTCGGAACTTACCCGACAAGGAATTTCGCTACCTTAGGACCGTTATAGTTACGGCCGCCGTTTACCGGGGCTTCGATCAAGAGCTTCGCTTGCGCTAACCCCATCAATTAACCTTCCGGCACCGGGCAGGTGTCACACCCTATACGTCCACTTTCGTGTTTGCAGAGTGCTGTGTTTTTGATAAACAGTCCCAGCCATCTGGTCACTGCGACTCCCGA
The DNA here is from genome assembly GCF_051919365.1 of Aeromonas sp. 82P. Taxonomy (NCBI): domain Bacteria; kingdom Pseudomonadati; phylum Pseudomonadota; class Gammaproteobacteria; order Aeromonadales; family Aeromonadaceae; genus Aeromonas; species Aeromonas sp. 82P. Next base: position 670,982 of record NZ_JBQBEV010000001.1, on the reverse strand, counting down.
CAGCTCCATCCGCAAGGGACTTAACCATCAAGAGCGAACCTTCTCCCGAAGTTACGGTTCTATTTTGCCTAGTTCCTTCACCCGAGTTCTCTCAAGCGCCTTGGTATTCTCTACCCGACCACCTGTGTCGGTTTGGGGTACGATGACTTGTAATCTGAAGCTTAGAGGCTTTTCCTGGAAGCAGGGCATCAATGGCTTCCACACCGTAGTGTGTTCGTCTCGTGTCTCAGTGTTGTGTCTCCGGATTTGCCTAGAAACACCACCTACGCACTTTCACCAGGACAACCGTCGCCTGGCCCACCTAGCCTTCTCCGTCCCCCCATCGCAATTACAAGTCGTGCAGGAATATTAACCTGCTTCCCATCGACTACGCCTTTCGGCCTCGCCTTAGGGGTCGACTCACCCTGCCCCGATTAACGTTGGACAGGAACCCTTGGTCTTCCGGCGAGGAGGCTTTTCACCCCCTTTATCGTTACTTACGTCAGCATTCGCACTTCTGATATCTCCAGCATACCTCTCGATACACCTTCGCAGACTTACAGAACGCTCCCCTACCACTCACACATAAGTGTGAATCCGCGGCTTCGGTGCCTGGTTTGAGCCCCGTTACATCTTCCGCGCAGGCCGACTCGACTAGTGAGCTATTACGCTTTCTTTAAATGATGGCTGCTTCTAAGCCAACATCCTAGCTGTCTGAGCCTTCCCACATCGTTTCCCACTTAACCAGAACTTTGGGACCTTAGCCGGCGGTCTGGGTTGTTTCCCTCTTCACGACGGACGTTAGCACCCGCCGTGTGTCTCCCGGATATTACTTACTGGTATTCGGAGTTTGCATGGGGTTGGTAAGTCGGGATGACCCCCTAGCCCAAACAGTGCTCTACCCCCAGTAGTATTCGTCCGAGGCGCTACCTAAATAGCTTTCGGGGAGAACCAGCTATCTCCGAGTTTGATTGGCCTTTCACCCCCAGCCACAGGTCATCCC
>NZ_JBQBEV010000001.1:495000-665000 GCF_051919365.1 Aeromonas sp. 82P | reverse complement strand
GGTCAACGTGGCCGATGGTACCGACGTTTACGTGCGGTTTATTACGCTCAAATTTTTCTTTAGACACGACGTAGTCCTTCTAGGTTAAACCCGCCTACCGTCGTAGGCGGGGAATCTTAAATTACTTGGTTTTGCGCTCTTCGATCACAGCTTGTGCAACGTTGGTCGGTGCATCGTGATACTTGGCGAATTCCATGGCGTAGGAAGCACGACCCTGGGTAGCGGAACGCAGTGCAGTTGCATAACCGAACATTTCGGCCAGCGGCACCAGAGCACGAACGATCTTGCCGGACGGGCCATCTTCCATACCTTCGATCAGGCCACGACGACGGTTCAGGTCACCGATAACGTCGCCCATGTAATCTTCCGGAGTTTCAACTTCTACTTTCATGATCGGTTCGAGCAGAACCGGGTTGGCTTTCATGAAGCCAGCCTTAAAGGCCATGGAAGCAGCGATTTTGAACGCCAGTTCGGAAGAGTCGACATCGTGGTAAGAACCGAAGTGCAGACGCACACCCAGATCCATAACCGGGTAACCAGCCAGCGGACCAGATTTGAGCTGCTCACGGATACCTTTATCAACACCCGGGATGAATTCACCAGGAATGACACCACCTTTGATGTCGTTGACGAATTCGTAGGCTTTGCCTTCTTCCAGCGGGTACATGTCGATAACAACATGACCGTACTGACCGCGACCACCAGACTGCTTGGCATGCTTGCCTTCGATGTCTTTAACGGTGGTACGGATGGTTTCACGGTAGGCAACCTGCGGCTTACCTACGTTGGCTTCAACCTTGAACTCGCGACGCATACGGTCAACGATGATGTCCAGGTGCAGCTCACCCATACCAGCGATGATGGTTTGACCTGACTCTTCGTCAGTCCATACGCGGAAGGACGGATCTTCCTGAGCCAGACGGCCCAGTGCCAGACCCATCTTCTCTTGGTCAGCCTTGGTTTTCGGCTCAACAGCGATAGAAATTACCGGCTCTGGGAATTCCATACGCTCGAGGATGATCGGTGCGTTCGGGTCACACAGGGTGTCACCAGTGGTCACGTCTTTCAGACCGATAGCAGCAGCAATGTCACCAGCGCGTACTTCTTTGATCTCTTCACGCTTGTTGGCATGCATCTGAACGATACGGCCAAAACGCTCGCGCTTGTCCTTGACAGAGTTCAGCACGGTGTCACCGGAGTTGATCACGCCAGAGTAGACACGGAAGAAGGTCAGGTTACCAACGAACGGGTCGGTAGCGATCTTGAACGCCAGAGCAGAGAACGGCTCGTCATCAGAAGCGTGACGCTCGTCTTTGGTCTCGCCGTCCATTTTCAGGCCGTCGATAGCAGCAACGTCGGTCGGAGCCGGCAGGTACTCGATCACGGCATCCAGCATGGCCTGTACGCCCTTGTTCTTGAACGCGGAGCCACAGGTTACCAGGATGATTTCGTTGTTCAGCACGCGCTGACGCAGAGCACCTTTGATCTCTTCCTCGGTCAGCTCTTCGCCGCCCAGGTATTTTTCCATCAGGTCTTCAGACGCTTCAGCAGCGGCTTCAACCAGATTCATGCGCATTTCTTGCGCCTGTTCCAGCAACTCGGCCGGGACGTCTTCGTAATCGAAGGATACGCCCTGATCAGCTTCATTCCAGTTGATGGCTTTCATCTTGACCAGGTCAACAACGCCCTTGAAGTTCTCTTCAGAGCCGATGTTCAGCTGAAGGGGAACCGGAGTACCTTTCAGACGGGTCTTGATGTGCTCAACGCAGCGCAGGAAGTTGGCGCCGGTACGGTCCATCTTGTTGACGAACGCGATACGGGGAACCTTGTACTTGTTAGCCTGACGCCATACGGTTTCAGACTGTGGCTGTACGCCACCTACGGCACAGTACACCATCACGGCACCGTCCAGAACACGCATTGAACGCTCTACTTCGATAGTAAAGTCAACGTGGCCCGGGGTATCGATGATGTTGATACGGTGCGGTTGGAACTGTTTACCCATACCGGACCAGAAAGCGGTGGTCGCGGCGGAGGTGATTGTGATACCACGCTCTTGTTCCTGTTCCATCCAGTCCATGGTGGCAGCGCCATCGTGAACTTCACCGATCTTGTGACTTACACCGGTGTAAAACAGTACGCGCTCGGTAGTAGTAGTCTTACCGGCGTCAATGTGAGCGGAGATACCGATGTTACGATAACGCTCAATGGGGGTTGTACGAGCCATTGTCATCCTCTTACTAAGGCGCTTGTCCCTAGATAATTAAAGGTGCGCAGAGTCAAAAGACCCTGCGCAAGCGGATTACCAGCGGAAGTGAGCGAAGGCTTTGTTCGCTTCAGCCATACGGTGAACGTCTTCACGTTTCTTGACAGACGAACCCTTATTGTCAGCGGCATCCAGCAGCTCGCCAGCCAGACGCTGAGCCATTGATTTTTCACCACGTTTACGAGCGGCATCAACCAACCAGCGCATTGCCAGGGCATTGCGACGTACCGGACGAACTTCTACCGGCACCTGATAGGTTGCACCACCGACGCGACGAGATTTAACCTCGACCGCCGGACGAATGTTATCCAGAGCTTCTTCGAATACGGCCAGGTGCTCTTTGCCAGATTTGGTGGCAATGATGTCCAGGGCGCCATAAACAATGGCTTCTGCAACAGATTTCTTACCGTCAACCATTACTACGTTGACAAATTTAGCCAGCAGCTCTGATCCGAACTTGGGATCTGGCAGGATTTTACGCTGACCAACAACACGACGTCTTGGCATTTCAAATTCTCCGTAACTTCAGGGATTACCCAAAACTAGAAAGCTATCTAACTAGAAACGAATTAACGTTTGGCCTTACTTAACGGAGAACCATTAAGCTTTAGGACGCTTCACGCCATACTTGGAGCGAGCCTGCTTACGGTCTTTAACACCGGCACAGTCCAACGCACCACGAACGGTGTGATAACGAACACCTGGCAAGTCTTTTACACGACCGCCACGGATCAGAACAACAGAGTGCTCTTGCAGGTTGTGACCTTCACCACCGATGTAGGAGGTGACTTCGAAGCCGTTGGTCAGACGTACACGGCACACTTTACGCAGTGCAGAGTTAGGCTTCTTCGGGGTGGTGGTATATACACGAGTGCATACGCCACGCTTCTGAGGGCACGCTTCCAGCGCCGGCACGTTGCTTTTCACAACGAGCTTGATGCGTGGCTTGCGAACCAACTGGTTAATAGTTGCCATCAAAAGGCTCCTGATAATGACTTCATAAACGTGTGGAAAATCCTCCCCGCAGATACGGGGACGCGAAATTTTATGCCCTGTTGTCTGGGGAGTCAAGATTTATACAATTTGCGTCACAAAAGGGCAATTCGGATCCGTTTGATTTCACGACATCTCCTTGAATTTTCTTGGAAATGTGCTTATCAGCCACCCCAGGTGCGCGGGGAACCTTTTTGCGCAATCAGTGCCACCAGACCCGCCATATCGAGCACATTGCCCACCCGATGCTGCAAACCGCGAGCTTGCAGATCTTCCTGCATCACATAAAGCGGGATACCCGCCAGCCGCGCGCTCCACTGGGGAGCCGATGCCGCAATCACGGCATCCTGCATCAGTACCAGCTCATCCTCGGGCTGAAGGTATGAGAGCGCCTCTGCCAGAGCCTGACTCTGAAAGGGAGAGTTCAATATCAGATGCAACATGGAGACCTCAAAAGCTGATGTGAGTCGAACACTGTGCCCAGCGCCGAGCCATTTCCTGGCGCGGCAGACTCTCGACGGGGATCAGCAGATCATCCACTGTCACGCCACGCTCTGCCAGCGAGTCAGCACAAACATAGACCTCTTCGATGTCGTAGAGTTCCAGCATTTTGAAGGTGGGCGCGTAGTGGCGCTGCAAAATGGCGGCAGGCTGCTGCTCCTTGAGCAGTTGCAGCACGCCGTCCCCAATCAGGAAGAGGGCCAGCTCATCGGTCATGGCCGAGGTGGCCAACAAGGCATCCAGTCCTTCCCGGCCGGCGGCATGGCCATGGGGACCACGACTGCAGATAAAGGCGATTTTCTTGCTCATGACTCCCCCTAAAACTGAACCAGCCGATCGGCTGTGAGCGCCGCCTCGGCCAACTGGCCCAGACCGCTCAGGCAAAATGGCGCTTGCAGATTGAAGTGCTCCAGCCCTGCCCCCTTGGCTTCCTGTTCATCGAGCACACCGCGCCGCATGGCGGCGGCGACACAGACGTCGATACGGATCCCCTGCTCTTCTGCCAGCTCTCGCCACAGACGCGCCAGGTCAGTCTCATCGGATGCAGGCAGATGCAGACCGTTGCCGTTGCAGACCCCATCCTGATAGAAGAACAGGTGGGACAAGGTATGCCCCTGTGCCAACAAGGTGCGGGCAAAACGATAGGCGGTGCTGGCCGACTGGGTGCCATAGGCGGGCCCCGTGACCAGGATGGCAAAACTCAGACTCATAGCAGGACTCCTGTGCAGACCCGGTCCATTTTACGCCAAAAACAAAAAAGCCCCTGCCAGGAGGGGCTTGATTCGATCTGTTGATCAGAGATGGGCAATCGCCTCGACCTCGACCAGCACATCTTTCGGCAGACGGGCCACCTCTACGCAGGAGCGGGCTGGTGCTGCATCGCCAAAGTAGCGGGCATAGACCTGATTGAAGGCAACGAAGTTGTTCATGTCACTCAGGAAGCAGGTGGTTTTGACCACTTTGCTGGCATCAGCACCCGCAGCGTGCAACACGGCAACCAGATTCTTCATCACCCGTTCGGCCTGCTCTTCGATGCCGCCAGCCACGATTTCCATGGTGGCAGGATCGAGCGGGATCTGCCCGGAGGTGAAGATCATCTCGCCAACCTTGGTAGCCTGAACATACGGACCAATCGCGGCAGGCGCCTTGTCGGTTGCAATCACTTCTTTAGCCATTCATCTATCCCCTTCTGGAATGAGTTACTCGTTCTCGTCTTCACCCTGCTTGCGCTGTCGGATGTAAAGATAAACGGTATGTTTTGAAATATTGAGTTTGTCCGCCACCAGATTGATCGAATCCTTGATATCGAAAATGCCCTTCTCGAACAGCTGGGTCACGATGAAGCGATTCTTGGCATTGTTGGCCACGGTGGGATCGCGATTGATCTCGTCGATGGTGTTATCAACCGTCTGGGCAACCAGCTCTTCCACGCTGTTGGCAAAGGTCTCTGGTGACTGGCGCGCCGCCTGCTGGGGCGTCGGGAAAAATTCGGCCACGAACTCGTGGAAAGGCGCATTGATGTGCAGGTTGATGCAGATCAGCCCCACCACTTGCCGCTCACTGTTGCGAATGGCGATGGTGCTCGACTTCATCAGCGCGCCGGTACGGCTGCGAGCGAAATAGCTCTGGGTGTAATCCTGGCCGGTGCTCTCGATATCCTTGAGCATGCGCAGGGCGAGATCGGTGATGGGCGCCCCGAGGGTGCGTCCGGTATTGAAGCCGTTAGCGATCTTGATCACCGACTCGTGCAGATTTTCCAGGGAGTGGAGTACCACTTCACAATGCTTGCCGAACAGCTCGGCCAAGCCATCGATGAGCCCATCGTATGAGCGCAACAATTCCCTGTCTTCATCTGTAAAAGTGCGGCTGATCAGCTGTTCTTCGGGAAGCATGGCTTCCTCGATACCGACAGTCATGTTCTACCCCTGTAATAACCATTCAACTTTCCCGAGTTTTAAATTGCAGGGGAGTAAAGTCAACTTTTTTTGATTTTTTACTCTACAACTTTGCTCTGGATCATCCTGAAACCCGCGCTGCGTCTACCTTTGCCGAGGAATTGGCCAACAAAAAGGGCTCCTTGAAGGAGCCCTTTTTAATCACGGATGACGAGTTACTCTTCGTCGAAGCTACCGGCTGCATTCAGCAGATCCGCCAGGTTCTGCTCCGCTTCATCAGCGGTCACCTGCGGGGTACCAACAGCACGAGCTGCGGCAGCACGCTGGTTGATCCGGCTGTGGTGGTAGGCAAAGCCGGTACCAGCCGGGATCAGACGACCCACGATGACGTTCTCTTTCAGACCACGCAGTTCATCACGCTTGCCACCTACGGCGGCTTCGGTCAGAACGCGAGTGGTTTCCTGGAAGGAAGCCGCAGAGATGAAGGACTCGGTGCTCAGAGATGCCTTGGTAATACCCATCAGTACATGACGGTAGGTCGCAGGGGTCTTGCCCTCGGCAACCAGCTTACGGTTGGCAATCTTCACACGAGCAACTTCAACCTGTTCGCCTTCGATCAGATCGGTATCGCCAGCGCTCAGGATCTCACACTTGCGCAGCATCTGACGAACGATGACTTCGATGTGCTTGTCGTTGATCTTAACGCCTTGCAGACGGTAAACGTCCTGCACTTCGTTGGCGATGTAGTTGGCGACCGGGCTGATACCGCGCAGACGCAGGATGTCGTGAGCAGACTCAGGACCGTCCGCCAGCACTTCACCCTTCTCAACTTTTTCACCTTCGAACACGTTCAGGTTACGCCACTTCGGAATCATCTCTTCGTAGACGTTGCCACCATCAGTCGGGGTGATGACCAGACGGCGTTTGCCCTTGGTCTCTTTCCCAAAGGAGATGGTACCGGAGATCTCGGCCAGAATTGCCGGTTCCTTCGGTTGACGTGCTTCGAACAGATCCGCAACGCGCGGCAGACCACCGGTGATGTCCTTGGTACCGCCGGACTCTTGCGGGATACGCGCTACCGCGTCACCCACGCCCACGTTGGCACCATCTTCCAGGTTCACGATCGCCTTGCCCGGCAGGAAGTACTGGGCGGCTACATCGGTACCCGGGATCATCACGTCTTTGCCGTTCAGGTCGACCAGTTTAACGGTCGGACGCATCTCTTTACCGGCGCTCGGACGCTCGTTGACGTCCAGAACAACGATAGAAGAGAGACCGGTCAGCTCGTCGGTCTGACGAGTGATGGTCACGCCATCGATCATGTGTTCGAACTGCAGGCGACCTGCCACTTCGGTGATGATCGGGTGGGTGTGCGGATCCCAATTGGCAACGGTCTCGCCAGCACTCACGGCCTGGCCGTCCTTCACTTCCAGCACGGAACCGTAAGGCAGCTTGTGGCTTTCCTTGGTACGGCCCATGTCGTCCATGATGGTCAGTTCGGTAGAACGTGAGGTGATAACAAGTTTGTCATCGCTGTTGTGAACGAACTTGGCGTTCTGCAGCTTGATGGTACCGGTGTTCTTGACCTGGATGCTGCTTTCAGCAGCGGCACGAGATGCAGCACCACCGATGTGGAAAGTACGCATCGTCAGCTGGGTACCCGGTTCACCGATGGACTGGGCGGCGATAACACCGACAGCCTCACCCTTGTTAACCAGGTGACCACGGGCCAGATCACGGCCGTAGCAGTGAGCACAGTTACCGAAGTCAGTTTCACAGGTGATGGCAGAACGTACCTTCACACGGTCAACGGAGTTGCGTTCCAGCAGGTCACACAGCTGCTCGTCGAGCAGGGTGTTGCGAGCAACCAGGATCTCGTCCTCGGTACCCGGCTTGATGACATCTTCTGCCACCACACGACCCAGCACGCGCTCACGCAGCGGCTCGACCACGTCGCCACCCTCGATCAGCGGAGTCATCCACAGACCGTCGGTAGTGCCGCAATCGTCCTCGGTGATCACCATGTCTTGCGCCACGTCTACCAGACGACGAGTCAGGTAACCGGAGTTCGCAGTCTTCAGTGCAGTATCCGCCAGACCCTTACGAGCACCGTGGGTAGAGATAAAGTACTGCAGTACGTTCAGACCTTCGCGGAAGTTCGCGATGATCGGGGTCTCGATGATGGAGCCATCCGGCTTGGCCATCAGGCCACGCATACCGGCCAGCTGACGGATCTGGGCGGCGGAACCACGCGCACCAGAGTCGGCCATCATAAAGATGCTGTTGAACGAGGCCTGCTCTTCTTCTTCACCCAGCGAGTTGACGTTACGCTCTTTGGACAAGTTCTCCATCATGGCCTTGGAGACGCGCTCGTTGGCGCTGGCCCAGATATCGATAACCTTGTTGTAACGCTCGCCCGCAGTTACCAGACCTGACAGGAACTGGTCCTGGATCTCGGCAACTTCGGCTTCGGCTGCTGCGATGATGTCTTTCTTGGCATCCGGGATGACCATGTCATCGATACCAACGGAAGCACCGGACAGGGCCGCGTAGTGGAAACCGGTATACATCAGCTGGTCAGCGAAGATAACGGTGTCCTTCAGGCCCTGCTTGCGATAGCAGGTGTTCAGCAGACGGGAGATGAGCTTTTTGCCCAGCGCCTTGTTGGATACGCACTTGATCCAGTTCTGCGGATTGGCATCCAGATCAGCCTGTTCTGCAGCAGTCAGCACCTTCGGCTCGTCGATCAGGGCGTATTCCATGCCTTTCGGCAGGATCAGGCTCAGGATCGCACGACCAACGGTGGTGTTCTTCATCTCGGTGTGTTCACGCAGAGAACCGTCTTCCTGACGCAGGTATTCGGTAATACGTACTTTCACACGAGCATGCAGATCGGCCAGACCGGCGCGATATACTTTCTCGGCTTCTTTCGGGCCGGCCAGCACCATACCTTCGCCTTTGGCGTTGATACGGGCACGGGTCATGTAGTACAGACCCAAGACCACGTCCTGAGAAGGAACGATGATCGGCTCACCGGAGGCAGGCGACAGGATGTTGTTGGTAGACATCATCAGCGCACGCGCTTCCAGCTGGGCTTCCAGGGTCAGCGGTACGTGGACCGCCATCTGGTCACCATCGAAGTCCGCGTTATACGCAGCACAAACCAGCGGGTGCAGCTGGATTGCCTTGCCTTCGACCAGAGTCGGTTCGAATGCCTGGATACCCAGACGGTGCAGAGTCGGTGCACGGTTCAGCAGAACCGGGTGTTCGCGGATCACTTCGTCCAGGATATCCCAAACGACAGCTTCCTCGCGCTCCACCATCTTCTTGGCGGCCTTGATAGTGGTCGCCAGACCGCGGGTTTCCAGCTTGCCATAGATGAACGGCTTGAACAGTTCCAGCGCCATCTTCTTCGGCAGACCGCACTGATGCAGACGCAGAGTCGGGCCTACGGTGATAACGGAACGACCGGAGTAGTCGACACGCTTACCGAGCAGGTTCTGACGGAAACGACCCTGCTTACCCTTGATCATGTCGGCCAGGGATTTCAGCGGGCGCTTGTTGGAACCGGTGATGGCACGACCGCGACGGCCGTTATCCAGCAGCGCATCGACGGACTCTTGCAGCATACGCTTTTCGTTGCGCACGATGATGTCCGGAGCAGCCAGATCCAGCAGACGCTTCAAGCGGTTGTTACGGTTGATCACGCGACGGTACAGATCGTTCAGATCGGAAGTCGCGAAACGGCCGCCGTCCAGCGGTACCAGCGGACGCAGGTCCGGCGGCAGCACGGGCAGCACTGTCATGATCATCCACTCCGGCTTGTTGCCGGACTGCAGGAAAGCTTCCATCAGCTTCAGACGCTTGGTGGTCTTCTTGCGCTTGGTCTCGGAGTTGGTTTGATCCAGCTCCTCACGCATGGTTTTGACTTCACCTTCCAGATCGATAGCGCGCAGCAATGCCAGGATTGCTTCGGCACCCATCTTGGCGTCAAATTCGTCGCCCCACTCTTCCAGCGCATCCAGGTACTGCTCTTCAGAGAGCATCTGGCTGCGTTCGAGGTTGGTCATGCCCGGCTCGATTACCACGAAAGATTCGAAGTAGAGCACACGCTCGATGTCGCGCAGGGTCATGTCCAGCAGCAGACCGATACGGGACGGCAGGGACTTCAGGAACCAGATGTGGGCAGTCGGGCTGGCCAGCTCGATGTGGCCCATACGCTCACGACGGACCTTGGTCTGGGTCACTTCAACGCCGCACTTCTCACAGATCACACCACGGTGTTTCAGGCGCTTGTACTTGCCGCACAGACACTCGTAGTCCTTCACCGGTCCGAAGATACGGGCGCAGAACAGACCATCACGCTCCGGCTTGAAAGTCCGGTAGTTGATGGTCTCAGGCTTTTTGACCTCACCGAATGACCAGGAGCGGATCATGTCAGGAGAGGCCAGACCGATCTTGATACTGTCAAACTCTTCGGTCTTGGTCTGAGCCTTCAAAAACTTGAGTAAGTCTTTCACGTGTTTCCCCTGTCAGGAGTCTAACCTCGGCGCCCCGGCTGCCAAAACAGCGGGGCGCCCACGTCAATTCTCGAACAATAAGAGCGAGCTCTTACTCTTCGTCCAGCTCGATGTTGATACCCAGAGAGCGGATTTCCTTCAGCAATACGTTGAAGGATTCGGGCATGCCCGGCTCCATACGGTGGTCGCCATCCACGATGTTCTTATACATCTTGGTACGGCCATTCACATCGTCAGACTTGACGGTCAGCATTTCCTGCAGGGTATATGCCGCACCGTAAGCCTCCAGGGCCCACACTTCCATCTCACCGAAACGCTGACCACCGAACTGAGCCTTACCACCCAGCGGCTGCTGGGTAACCAGGCTGTAAGAACCGGTAGAACGCGCGTGCATCTTGTCGTCGACCAAGTGGTTCAGCTTGAGCATGTACATGTAACCAACGGTTACTTTACGCTCGAAGCGGTTACCGGTACGGCCATCGAACAGATCAATCTGACCGGACTCCGGCAGATCGGCCAGCTTCAGCAGGGCTTTGATTTCGCGCTCTTTGGCACCATCAAACACTGGAGTAGCAACCGGCAGACCCTTACGCAGGTTACCCACCAGGGTACGTACGTCGTCGTCAGACAGTTCGGCGATGTTCACTTGCTGGGTGTCCTTCTCGCCCAGGTCATAGACCTGTTGCAGGAAGTTGCGCATCTCGTGCAGCTCGCGCTGCTCTTTGACCATGCGATCGATCTTCTCGCCGATACCCTTGGCCGCAAGACCCAGGTGCACTTCGAGGATCTGACCGATGTTCATACGGGATGGTACGCCCAACGGGTTCAGTACGATGTCGACCGGACGGCCGAACTCGTCATGAGGCATATCCTCGACCGGACAGATCTTGGAGATAACACCCTTGTTACCGTGACGGCCCGCCATCTTGTCACCCGGCTGGATGCGACGCTTGACTGCCAGATAAACCTTGACGATTTTCAGTACGCCCGGCGCCAGATCATCACCCTGGATAATCTTGCGACGCTTGTTCTCGAATTTCTTGTCGAACTCGGCTTTCAGCTCAACGTGCTGTTCAGCGATCTGTTCCAGTTCGGTCTGCTTGCCTTCGTCTTCGATGGCCAGTTCAAACCACTTGGAGCGATCGAGCTTGTTCAGACGATCTTCGCTGTAACCGGCGGCCAGCAGCAGGTTGCGGGAGCGGCCGAAAATGCCGTCTTCCAGGATCTTGAACTCTTCGGTCAAGTCCTTCTTCGCTTCCTTCAGCTGCATCTCTTCGATTTCTTTGGCGCGCTTGTCTTTTTCCACGCCATCGCGGGTAAAGACTTGCACGTCAACCACGGTACCGTACACACCGTTCGGTACACGCAGGGAGGAGTCCTTCACATCGGACGCCTTCTCACCGAAGATGGCGCGCAGCAGCTTCTCTTCCGGCGTCAGCTGGGTTTCACCTTTCGGGGTTACCTTACCGACCAGAATGTCGCCGCCCTTCACTTCGGCACCCACGTAGACGATACCGGACTCGTCCAGCTTGGACAGAGCGGCTTCACCCACGTTCGGGATGTCAGCAGTGATCTCTTCCGGACCCAGCTTGGTGTCACGGGAGATACAGGCCAGTTCCTGGATATGGATGGTGGTCAGGCGATCTTCCTGAACAACACGCTCGTTCACCAGGATCGAGTCTTCGAAGTTGTAACCGTTCCACGGCATGAACGCGACGCGCATGTTCTGACCCAGAGCCAGTTCACCCAGATCGGTGGACGGGCCGTCAGCCAGTACGTCGCCAGCCATGACCGGCTCACCCAACATCACGCAAGGACGCTGGTTGATACAGGTGTTCTGGTTGGAACGGGTGTACTTGGTCAGGTTGTAGATGTCGATACCGGCTTCGCCTGGCATCAGCTCATCTTCATTGACCTTCAGGACGATACGGGAGGCATCGACATAGTCGATTACGCCGCCACGCTTGGCTACTACGGTTACACCGGAGTCAACGGCCACAGCGCGTTCCATACCGGTACCTACCAGCGGCTTGTCAGCACGCAGAGTCGGTACAGCCTGACGTTGCATGTTTGAACCCATCAATGCGCGGTTCGCGTCATCGTGTTCCAGGAACGGGATCAGAGCCGCTGCCACAGATACGATCTGCTGCGGGCTCACGTCCATATACTGGATCTGGTCGGCGTTCATAAAGGTGGATTCACCTTTGTGACGGCACGGGATCAATTCATCTTTCAGACGGCCATCTTCGGTGGTCGCGGCGTTAGCCTGTGCGATCACGTACTTGCCTTCTTCAATAGCAGACAGGTAGTCCACTTCGTCGGTGATCACACCGTCAATGACCTTACGGTACGGGGTCTCGAGGAAACCGTACTCGTTGGTACGAGAGTACACGGACAGAGAGTTGATCAGACCGATGTTCGGACCTTCAGGAGTCTCGATAGGGCACAGACGACCGTAGTGAGTCGGGTGTACGTCTCGGACTTCAAAGCCGGCACGCTCACGAGTCAAACCGCCCGGGCCCAGCGCGGAGATACGACGCTTGTGGGTCACTTCGGAGAGCGGGTTGTTCTGGTCCATAAACTGGGACAGCTGGCTGGAACCAAAGAACTCTTTGACTGCGGCGGAGATCGGCTTGGCGTTGATCAGATCCTGCGGCATCAGGGTGTCCAGGTCGCCCAAGGAGAGACGCTCCTTGACCGCACGCTCGACACGCACCAGACCGACGCGGAACTGGTTTTCAGCCATTTCACCGACAGAACGGATACGACGGTTACCCAAGTGGTCGATATCGTCCACTTCGTCGTTACCGTTACGGATGTCGATCAGGCGCTTCATCACATCGACGATGTCGTCTTTGGTCAGTACACCTGCGCCAGTCTCGTCTTCACGACCCAGACGGCGGTTGAACTTCATCCGACCTACGGTAGACAGGTCGTAACGCTCGGCGGAGAAGAACAGGTTTTCGAACAGCTGTTCTGCAGCTTCGCGAGTAGGCGGCTCGCCCGGACGCATCATGCGATAGATCTCGACCAGCGCTTCCAAACGGTTGGAGCTGGAGTCGACACGCAGGGTCTCGGACATGTAAGCACCGTGATCCAGTTCGTTGGTGAACAGAACCTCGAAATGCTTGAAGCCGGCTTGGGACAGGTTGGCGATCGCTTCCAGGCTCAGTGCCTGGTTGGCGGTCACGACCATCTCGCCAGTTTGCGGATGTGCGTAGTCCTTGGCAGCAACTTTGCCAACAACATACTCAACCGGTACCTCAATCTGGGTAACGGCGTCTTTTTCCAACTGACGGATGTGACGCGCAGTCACACGACGACCGGTCTCAACCACCACGGCGCCATTGGCCACGATGTCAAAGGTCGCAGTTTCACCACGCAGACGCTCCGGCACCAGATCCATCATCAACTTGCCATCTTTTACTTCAAAACCGATGGTCTCGAAGAAGGTGGCCAGGATTTGTTCGGAAGTGAAGTCCAGGGCGCGCAGAATAATGGATGCTGGCAGTTTGCGACGACGGTCGATACGGACAAACAGGTTGTCTTTCGCATCGAACTCGAAGTCCAGCCAGGAGCCACGGTAGGGGATAACGCGAGCGTTATACAGTACCTTACCGGATGAATGAGTTTTGCCTTTATCGTGGTCGAAGAAGACGCCCGGGCTGCGGTGCAGCTGGGAGACGATAACCCGCTCGGTACCATTGATAACAAAGGTGCCGTTCTCGGTCATGAGCGGAATTTCGCCCATGTATACTTCTTGTTCCTTGATGTCTTTGACGGTGCCGGCAGCTGCTTCACGGTCGTACAGAACCATACGAAGCTTGACACGCAGCGGCGCGGAGTAGGTCACTCCACGGATCTGGCATTCTTTTACGTCAAATACCGGCTCACCCAGGCGATAGCTGACATACTGAAGCTCAGCACTACCGGAGTAACTGGTGATCGGGAAAACGCTACGGAAAGCGGCCTCTAGGCCATATTCACCTTCCGGGTCAGCCTCGATGAACTGCTTGAAGGAGTCCAGCTGAATGGACAACAGATAAGGCGTGTCCAGTACCTGGTCTCGCTTACCGAAGTCCTTACGAATGCGTTTTTTTTCGGTATAAGAGTAAACCATAGGGTTCCTCAGCTCGCTGATAAGTGACCCACTCTGTCCCGCGGGACAGCTCTGTCTCAACACCGTTTTGTGTTGGCCCGGACGAAAGAAGACAGTCCGGATTGCTGGTGCACCGAGAGTCGTAAACGGTGTGAAATGCTCTCAGTCTACAGCGCAAAAAGGCTGGTGAACAAAAATTCACCAGCCCTAGCCTGTTTTATCAGGCTAATCTACATAAATGCAGATTATTTGATCTCAACAGAAGCACCGGCAGCTTCCAGCTCTTTCTTCAGAGCTTCAGCTTCGTCCTTGGACACGCCTTCCTTCAGGTTAGCCGGAGCAGCTTCTACCAGATCTTTGGCTTCTTTCAGGCCCAGACCGGTAGCGCCACGAACGGCTTTGATAACGGCAACTTTGTTGGCGCCAGCAGCAGTCAGAACTACGTCGAACTCGGTCTTCTCTTCTACTGCTTCAGCAGCAGCCGGGCCAGCCATTACGGCAGCAGCGGCAGAAACACCGAACTTCTCTTCCATAGCTTCGATCAGCTCAACAACTTCCATTACGGACATGGAAGCAACGGCTTCGATGATTTGGTCTTTAGTGATAGACATGACAAAAATTCCTGATGTTGAATAAACTCAAACAGCCTAAATAGGCGAGAATCAAGCAGCAGCTTGTTTCTGGTCGCGAACAGCAGCGATAGTACGAACCAGCTTGCCAGCAGAGGCTTCTTTCATAGTCGCCATCAACTTCGCAATTGCTTCTTCGTAAGTCGGCAGCGTGGCCAGACGATCAATTTGTGCTGCGGCGATAAACTCACCGTTAAAAGCGCCAGCCTTGATTTCGAACTTTTGGTTCGCTTTGGCAAACTCTTTGAACAGACGAGCAGCTGCGCCCGGGTGTTCGTTAGAGAAAGCAATCAAGGTAGGACCGGTAAATGCGTCGTTCAGGCACTCGTATTCGGTACCTTCTACCGCGCGACGCAGCAGGGTGTTACGCACAACGCGCATGTACACACCGGCTTCACGAGCGGTTTTACGCAGGACGGTCATCTTGTCTACAGTTACACCGCGAGAATCGGCAACAACTGCAGAAAGAGCGCCTTTGGCAGCTTCGTTGACTTCAGCAACAATTGCCTTTTTGTCTTCGAGTCCCAATGCCATTGGCTTAACTCCTGGATTGAATCCGGGTCTATTGACCCAGTACTGACACATCCCCCCTACCTTCACAACAGAGGGGAACGATGCGGTAGCAGGATTCCAGAAGAGAAAGAATCTTTCTCGCTGGGTTTCCGGCACCGTCTACGCAGGAAACATTAAGGCTTTGCAGCCTCCTGCGGTCTTGGACGGAGGTCGAAACCCCCAACCAATCAAGGCGCAAAATTATAGATTAAATTTTGCGCCTTGTAAAACCCATCAATTAGGCCTGAGCTTCCAGAGAAGCTTGGTCTACGGCAACACCGGCACCCATGGTGGTGGAGATGCTGACTTTCTTGATGAATTGACCTTTGGCGGAAGAGGGCTTGCCTTTTTTCAGGGCAACCAGCAGAGCTTCCAAGTTTTCTTTCAGCTGAACTTCGTTGAAAGAAACCTTACCCAGAGTGGTATGGATGATACCATTCTTGTCGTTACGGTAACGAACCTGACCAGCCTTGGCGTTCTTGACTGCTTCGGCAACGTTAGGAGTTACAGTACCAACTTTCGGGTTCGGCATCAGGCCGCGCGGGCCCAGGATTTGACCCAGTTGACCAACAACGCGCATGGCATCCGGGGATGCGATAACTACGTCGAAGTTCATCTCGCCTTTCTTAACCAGATCGGCCAGGTCATCCATACCTACCAGGTCAGCACCGGCAGCTTTAGCTGCTTCGGCGTTTGCACCTTGAGTAAATACGGCAACGCGTACATCACGACCGGTACCGTGCGGCAGTACAGTAGCACCACGTACGTTCTGGTCAGATTTACGAGCGTCGATACCCAGGTTGACAGCAACGTCAACGCTTTCAACGAACTTGGCGGTAGCCAGTTCTTTCAGCAGGGCAATGGCTTCGTTGATGGAGTACTCTTTGGTACCGTCAACTTTTTCGCGAATAACGCGCATACGCTTGGAAAGTTTAGCCATTGTCTTAATCCTCCACTACCAGACCCATGGAACGAGCGGAGCCTGCGATGCAACGTACTTTTGCATCCAGATCGGCACCAGTCATATCCGGCTCTTTGGTCTTGGCGATTTCTTGCAGCTGAGCAACGGTCACCTTACCAACCTTGTCTTTGTTCGGCTTGGAAGAACCAGACTTGATGCCAGCAGCTTTCTTCAGCAGGAAGGAAGCAGGCGGAGTCTTGGTTTCGAAGGTGAAGGAACGGTCGCTGTAAACGGTGATCACGACCGGAGTCGGTGAACCTTTTTCCAGCTTCTCTGTACGAGCGTTGAACGCCTTACAGAATTCCATGATGTTAACACCGTGTTGACCCAGTGCAGGACCAACGGGAGGAGACGGGTTGGCTGCACCAGCAGCAACCTGCAGCTTGATATAAGCTGTGACTTTCTTAGCCATTAGGAAAATACCTCAAAAATGGGTTCTAGCGCCTCGGAGACTTGCTCCTGCAAACGGCTCCCCAACTAATAAAGGGGCAGCGAATTATAGAGATATTCGCTGCCCCTGACAACCGTTAAACGTACAGAATTCAATCAGCCTTTTTCGACCTGACCAAAATCCAGTTCAACAGGAGTAGAACGACCGAAGATCAGTACAGAGACCTTCACGCGGCTCTTCTCATAATCGACCTCTTCAACGGTACCGTTGAAGTCTGCAAACGGACCATCAGCAACCCGCACCATTTCACCCGGTTCAAACAGGGTTTTCGGACGCGGCTTGTCGTGGGCATCCTGCAGACGGTTCAAGATGGCATCGGCCTCTTTGTCGGAGATCGGTGCCGGACGGTCGGAAGTACCGCCGATGAAGCCCATGACACGCGGTACGTTACGCACCAGGTGCCATGTGGTTTCATCCATGATCATCTGGACCAGGACATAACCCGGGAAAAACTTGCGCTCACTCTTGCGCTTCTGGCCAGCACGCATCTCGACCACTTCTTCGGTCGGGACCAGTACTTCACCGAACATGTCTTCCATGCCATGCATCTTGATATGTTCACGCAGGGACTTGGCTACACGGCCTTCATAGCCGGAAAAAGCCTGCACGACATACCATCTCATACGTTGTTCACGTTGTTCAGTCATGGCTTATCCTTACACACCGGTAATCAGGTTGACCAACCAGACCAAGGCACCGTCCAGAACGAACAGCAGCAGCCCCATCACGGCGGTCACCGCCAGCACAATCAGGGTTGTCTGAATGGCTTCCTGACGGGTCGGCCATACGACCTTGCGGACTTCCAGGCGAGACTCACGGGCGAATGCCAGTGTTGCCTTTCCCTTGGTGGTTTGCAGGGCTACTGCACCAGCAGCAGCAATGACAACGACCACACCCAGGGCGCGGACGGCAGCGACAACATCGTTGAGCAGGTAATTACCCACTACAGCGGCCGCCAGGATAATGAAAACCAGGCCCCAAAGCAGGGTATCCTTGCTTCCGCCCTGGCTCTCAGAACTAACACTCATACAACCCACCTGTATCTGACGTAACCAAAGACACAAAAGCCCCGTACGAGACGAGGTATATGGCAGGGGCGGCAGGACTCGAACCCGCAACCATCGGTTTTGGAGACCGCTGTTCTACCAATTCGAACTACGCCCCTACACAAGAAAGCCCCTATTATAGGGGCTTTGCTTTATTTATGTAAGCCAAAGATTAAGCGATTACGCTGGCTACAACACCGGCACCTACGGTACGGCCACCTTCACGGATAGCGAAACGCAGGCCGTCGTCCATCGCGATCGGGGCAATCAGGGTAACAACCATTTTGATGTTGTCGCCCGGCATTACCATCTCTACGCCTTCCGGCAGTTCGATGGTACCGGTCACGTCGGTAGTACGGAAGTAGAACTGCGGACGGTAGCCTTTGAAGAACGGGGTATGACGACCACCTTCTTCTTTGGACAGTACGTACACTTCAGATTCGAACTTGGTGTGCGGCTTGATAGAACCCGGCTTGGCCAGTACCTGACCACGCTCTACGTCTTCACGCTTAACACCACGCAGCAGCGCGCCGATGTTCTCGCCTGCACGACCTTCGTCCAGCAGCTTACGGAACATTTCAACACCGGTACAGGTGGTAGAAACGGTATCTTTGATACCAACGATTTCTACGGTCTCACCTACTTTAACGATACCGCGCTCTACACGACCGGTAACTACGGTACCACGGCCAGCGATAGAGAATACGTCTTCGATAGGCATCAGGAACGGCTGGTCAATCGCGCGCTCCGGCTCCGGGATGTAGGTATCCAGGTGGCCAGCCAGCTCGATGATCTTCTCTTCCCACTGAGCGTCGCCTTCCAGCGCTTTCAGTGCAGAACCACGAACTACCGGCAGGTCATCACCCGGGAAGTCGTACTCGGTCAGCAGTTCACGAACTTCCATTTCAACCAGTTCGAGCAGCTCTTCGTCATCAACCATGTCACACTTGTTCATGAACACGATCATGTACGGGATACCAACCTGACGACCCAGCAGGATGTGCTCACGAGTCTGCGGCATCGGGCCGTCAGTCGCAGCTACTACCAGGATCGCGCCGTCCATCTGGGCAGCACCGGTGATCATGTTTTTAACGTAGTCGGCGTGACCCGGGCAATCTACGTGAGCGTAGTGACGGGTAGCGGTGTCGTATTCTACGTGGGAGGTGTTGATGGTGATACCACGCTCACGCTCTTCCGGTGCCTTGTCGATCTGGTCGAAGGCGAAAGCTTTACCACCGAAGTGCTTGGCCAGCACGTTGGTGATAGCTGCAGTCAGGGTGGTTTTACCGTGGTCAACGTGGCCGATGGTACCCACGTTAACGTGCGGTTTATTACGCTCAAATTTTTCTTTAGACATGATCGTCCCTCTAAACTAACGCTGAGTACGCGGTGGCAAGCTAACCACAGAACAGTTTATATGATGGATTTGAATCTGGTGGGAAAGAGAGAGGTACTGATGGCTGGTTCGCTTGCCGAGCTCACCCTAGGGTGCGGCTCTGCTAACGCCTGAGCCATATCAGCATCTTGGAGCGGGCAGCGGGAATCGAACCCGCATCATCAGCTTGGAAGGCTGAGGTAATAGCCATTATACGATGCCCGCATTTCTCTAACCCAAAGAACTCAAACCGCAGAGAAATATGGTGGAGGGAGAAGGATTCGAACCTTCGAAGGCAGAGCCGTCAGATTTACAGTCTGATCCCTTTGGCCGCTCGGGAACCCCTCCAGACGCCAGATTGTCACAACGGTAATTCTGCTTGCACCCGTTGTGTTTATCGCTTTTGCACGGCAAATAGACGACAGACAGTCAAGCGTCGCGCATTTTATTGTAAGGTTTTGGGGGATGCAACCATTGAACCCGGCAAAATATGCTTTATTGCTGGGAAGTTTGCAAAAAAGCGGGGGCAAACAAGCCAATCCTGCTGCGTCCCTTGTCGCTCCCCCACCCTTGGTGTATGGTCGCCGTGCCCAAGAAACAGTGATGACACCATGACGACAGAGCATAACCCCTATCTGCAATTCACCCGCGAACAATGGGCGTTATTGCGCGATTCGGTCCCCCTGACCCTGACCGAACACGATCTGCAGACCCTGCGCGGGATCAACGAGAAGGTGTCATTGCGGGAAGTGGAAGAGATCTATCTGCCTCTCTCCCGCCTGCTCAATCTCTATGTCAAAGCCAAACAGCGCCGCAGCCGGGTGCTGGAGCAGTTCCTCGGCCAGTCCCGCGGCAAGGGCACTTATATCATCAGCATTGCCGGCAGCGTGGCGGGGGGCAAAAGCACCACGGCCCGTATTCTGCAGGCCCTACTAGAGCGCTGGCCGGAACACCCGCGGGTAGAACTGGTCACCACCGACGGCTTCCTCTATCCCAACAAGGTACTGGAAGAGCGCGGCCTGATGCGCCGCAAGGGGTTCCCGGAATCCTACGACATCCGCCATCTGGTGGAGTTTGTCGCCAACATCCGCGCCGGTCACGAGAAGGTCGAAGCGCCGGTTTACTCCCACCTTATCTACGACATCATTCCCGATGAGAAGAAGGTGGTGGAGCAGCCGGACATCCTGATCCTGGAAGGGCTCAATGTGCTGCAAAGCGGCATGGATTACCCTCAGGAGCCCCATCGGGTCTTCGTGTCGGACTTCGTCGACTTTTCCATCTATGTGGATGCCGATGCCGAACTGCTGCGTACCTGGTATATCGAACGCTTCCTGAAATTCCGCAGCGGCGCCTTCTCGGATCCCGACTCCTACTTCCATAACTACGCCAAGCTGGCGGAGAGTGAGGCGACCCAGATCGCCAGCAACATCTGGCAAGATATCAACTATCTGAATTTGCAAGAGAATATCCTGCCAACACGTGAGCGTGCCAACCTGATCATGACCAAGGGCCATGAGCACGCCATCGAGCAGATCAAGCTGCGCAAATGATGACGGCGGTTGCCGGATAACGAAGAGGGGGCCCGCGGGCCCCCTCTTCTGTTTTGTATCATGAGCGGCCTTGCTGACCCTCAGTCGCCCCGGCGCAGGGAGAGTTCGCCGCCCAGATAGAATTTGATCCCTTCAGCTGTCTCCAGTCGCAGGGCGCCGCGATCGTCGATACCACGAGCGATGCCACGGATCTCCTGATCCCCCATCAGCAGGCGCACCGGGCGACCGGCAAAGTGATCGAGCCGGTTCCATTCATCAACAAAGCTTGCCAGCCCCTGCTGCTCAAAGGTGTGCAGCGCCCGCTGCAAATGGACGATCATCCGGGCTGCCAGCTGATTGCGATCCACCAGTTCCGGATTGATGTGGCGCAGCTCGGCCCAGGCCTGATCGATCTTCTCCCCTTCGCGGGCAGGCATCGCCAGATTGAGACCGATGCCGATCACCAGATGGCAGCTGGCGCCGGCGCTACCGCTCATCTCCACCAGTATCCCCGCCAGTTTGCGGCCCTGATAGTAGAGGTCGTTCGGCCACTTGAGCTCGACCCCCTGATAACCAAGGGACTCCAGCGCTTCAACCACTGCCACGCCGACCGCCAGACTCAGCCCCATGGCCGCCGCCATGCCTTGTTCCAGCCGCCAGTACATGCTGAGGATCAGCTGGCAACCAAACGGCGAAATCCAGGGTTTGCCACGACGACCGCGCCCGGCTGTCTGACACTCGGCCAGACAGCTCTCGCCAGAGCGCAGCTCATTGACCCGATCAAGCAGGTGTTGGTTGGTCGAGCCAATGACCGGAAAACAGTGCACCGGCGCCATCGGGGCCAGTGCCTGCAAGGTAGCCTGATCATAGAGCGCCATCGGCACCGCCAGCCGGTAGCCCTTACCGGTCAGGCTAAAGAGATCCAGCCCCAGCTCCTTGAGCGCCGCCATGTGTTTGCTTACCGCAGCCCGGCTGATGCCGAGCTGCTCACCCAGCTGTTCGCCGGAGTGAAACTGGCCGTCGCTAAGCAGAGTGATCAGGGTCTGTCTGATGGGAGTCAACGTCATGAGAGCACCTCGTCGAGCCAGGTTTCACCGTGCGCCCCCATAAAACGCACCTCATGCTCCAGCACCACGCCGAACGTCTGCTCCACGCTGTCACGGACATGAGCCGCCAGCGCGATCAGCTCCATGGCACTGGCGCCCCCCAGATTGACCAGCACCAGCGCCTGCTCCTGATGAACAGCGGCGCGGCCGATGGCGAAACCTTTCAGACCGCACTGATCGATGAGCCAGCCCGCAGCCAGCTTGGCCTGCCCTTCTCCGGCCGGATAGCAGGGCATCTGCGGATAGCGCACCTTGAGATTCTCCGCCAGCGCGGCAGGCACCACCGGATTCTTGAAGAAACTGCCCGCATTGCCGAGCACGGCGGGATCCGGCAACTTGGCCATGCGGGTGGCACAGACGGTATCGAAGATGGCCTGCGCCGAAGGCGCGTCACCGAGCGCCGCCAGTGGGCCATAGCCCAACACAGGTTGCCACGCCTTGGGCAGTTTGAGCCCGACGGCGGTGATCAGGTGGGAATCCTGATACTCGTGTTTGAAGATGCTGTCGCGATAACCGAAGCGGCACTCTGCCGCCGCGATCCGTTCAATCTCGCCACTCTGCCAGTTGAACGCCTCGACATAGGCGCAGAAGTCGGCCAGCTCAACGCCATACGCACCGATGTTCTGCACCGGCGCTGCACCGACCGTACCGGGAATGAGCGCCAGATTCTCCAGCCCGAACCAGCCCTGTTGCAAGGTATGACGCACCAGCTGATGCCAATCTTCACCCGCCGCCACATGGAGCAACCAGTGATCGCCACCATCTTCAGCGGTAATCCCCTTGAGCCGGTTGAGCACCACCAGGCCGAGAAAATCGGTGGTGAAGAGCATGTTGCTGCCGCCGCCCAGATTGAGGCGTGGCAACTGGTTGAGCTGTGGATCGGCACGCAGGGTCGCCAGATCGGCAATCTGCTCCACCTCGGCCAGCCAGAGGCAGTACGCATCGAGGGCAAGGGTGTTGAGCTTCAACAAGGAGGCGTTGGCATTCAGTTTCATCGGTCTATCCCGGCTTGGTGCAAGGGCGCAGTCTACCTCAAGTTACCCCATCACGAAAAACCCGAGCCCTTTTCGGGGGAATAGCAGTGGTTTAGAGTAGGCGACTTCAACTGCTGAGGAACAACTCATGAACAACCAGTTTGCCGTCATCGGCCTGGGCCTGTTTGGCAGCGCGCTGTGCGAAGAGCTGCAACGGCAAGATGCCGAAGTACTGGCCATCGATATCGACGAGAGCAAGACCCGGCAAATCGCCGCCCTCTGCAATCACGTTATCGTGGCGGATGCCACCGATGAGGCTACCGTGGCCGAGCTGGGTCTGGCCAATTTCGATATCGTCTTCGTTGCCATCGGTGACAACCTGGAGACCAGCATCCTCACCACCCTCGTCTTGAAAGAGGCGGGCGTGAAGAAGGTGTGGGTCAAGGCGCGCGACAAGTTCCACGCCAAGATCCTGCAGAAAGTGGGCGCCGACAAGGTGATCAACCCGGAGTGGGACATGGGCCGCCGGGTCGCCCAGAGCATGCTGGACAACCGGCTGTTCGACTATCTGGAGCTGGGCCACGACATGGTGCTGACCGAGTTCGTGATCGGCCTGCAACAGAACGGCCGGGAACTAGGCGACTTCCACCTGCTGCAACAGAGCGATTTCCAGCTGCTCGCCATCAAGCGTGGTGATGTGCTGCACAACGTGCTGACCGGCAAGATGGAGCTGCAACTGGGCGACATCCTGATCCTGGCGGGCAACAAGCACGCCATCGACCACTGGCTCGAAACCCTATGATCAACTGGCGCAGCAGCTACGCCTTCGCCCTCCATCGGGAGCAGGACTCTCGCTGGAGCGAAGCCCGGCTGATCCTCGGCAGCTTTCTGATCATTCTGCTGATTGGCACCATCTTTCTGGTGCAACCCTCCAGCCACAATGGCGAGGTTACCTTCGTCAACGCCCTGTTTACCGCCACCTCGGCCATCAGCGTGACAGGTCTTGGCGTGGTGGATACCGGCACTGCCTTCACCCTGCAGGGGCAGATTTTCCTGTTGATGCTGATGGAGATCGGCGGTCTGGGCCAGATGACCATGACCCTGCTGCTGATCGCCATCTTCAGCAAGCGGGTCGGTCTGCGCCAGCAGGTGCTGGCCAAGGAGGCGCTGGGACAGGAAGGCTCGGTCAACATCATCCAGCTGGTCAAACGGATCGTCCTATTCGCCTTTATCGCCCAACTGATCGGTACCGGCATCATGGCGATCCGCTGGGTGCCCGAGATGGGGTGGGTGCACGGCCTCTATGTCAGCTTCTTCCACGCGGTCTCGGCCTTCAACAACGCCGGGTTTTCGCTGTTTGCCAACAACCTGATGGACTATAGGGACGACCCCATCATCAGCCTGACCATCGCCGGTCTGCTGATCCTCGGGGGGATCGGCTTTACCGTCATCGTCGATCTGGTGCGCAACCGCCGCTGGCGAAAGCTGAAGCTGCACAGCAAGTTGATGCTGCTGATGACCTCGGCGCTGCTGCTGGCCGGTACCCTGATGTTCTGGCTGCTGGAACACAACAACCCGGGCACCCTCGGCAAGGCAGGTATCGGTGGCCAGCTGCTGGCGGCCTTTTTCCAATCTGCCAGTGCCCGTACCGCCGGTTTCAATACCATAGATATCGGGCTGATGACCCCGGCGGCGTTGCTGTTCCTGATGATGCTGATGTTTATCGGTGCCGGTGCAACCTCCACCGGTGGCGGTATCAAAGTCACCACTTTCGCGGTTGTGCTGCTGGCGACCAAGGCGTTTCTGACCAAACGACCCCATGTCACCGCTTTTGGCCGCACCTTGTCGCCCCAGATCGTGACCCGATCGCTGGCCATCATCATCGTCAGTACCATGGTGCTGATGCTGGCGATGTTCCTGCTGATGGTGACCGAGGATCTGCCGTTCGACAAAATCATGTTCGAGACCATCTCGGCATTTGCCACCGTCGGCCTCTCCACCGGCATCACCGCCTCCCTGAGCGAGCCGGGCAAGCTGATCCTGGTGCTTGTGATGATCTGCGGCCGTCTCGGCCCCCTCACCCTGGCCTTTATGCTGGCCCGCCCGGTCGAGACCCGCATCCGTTATCCGGAAGAGAACGTCTACACCGGCTGACCGGTTATGAACACGGGGCAGCCACTGGCTGCCCCGTTTTTTATTCGGCTTGTTGTTGCGACTTGAGCCAGCGCCCCGGGCTCACCCCCAGCTCACGCTCGAATGCCCGACCAAAGGCAACACTGCTGCTATACCCCACCCCCAGCGCCACCTGCACCATGGGCTCCCCCGCCAGCAGTTGCTGGCAGGCGCGCGCCATGCGCCAGTGGGTCAGATAACCAAGCGGCGCTTGACCAACCCGCTCCTGAAACCTCGCGGCAAAGCGGGCCCGCGACATGCCGGCCTCCTGCGCCAGCGTGGCCACCGTCCAGGGTTCATCCCCACGCTGATGCATCACCGAGATCGCCTTGGCCAACTGGGGATCGGAAATACCTGCCAGCATCCCCTGCTGACACACCCCTTGCTCGACCAGATGACGCAGCAGCAGGATCAACAGTACCTCCAGCAAGCGGGAGATCAGCGGATCCTGCCCGTAGCGGGGGTGAAACGCCTCATCAAACAACTGGTTCAGCACCGACGTCAGGGCAGGCAACTCCCTTAGCGGCAGCACCAGCGAGCCCGGTAATGCCAGTTGCAACGGCGATGCGCCCCCCTTGCCGAATGCGACATTGGCGCACACCAAATCACAACCCCCCAGCGTTCTGGGTTCAAGCTTGTGGGGACGTCCCCGAGGGAACAGGATCAGGGTCGGCTCCTCGAGCAGCACGCTGGCTCCCCCCTCTTCACGCAGCATGACGGCACCGCTGCGCAGCAGATGAAGATGTCCACCACTCGGGTAATCATCACTGGAGGAGTTCTGGCACAGATTGCCGGCGAAGAAGATCTTGGCTTCGGGGGAGGCATGAACCAACAGGGCAGAGAGCGGATCCATATTTGAGACGAATAGTATTTATTTGCAGACGATGAGTGATAAACCGTATCACGAATAACGGCACACTGTCTCCCGTACCTTCACTACCACAGGAGAAGATCATGAGCCGTATCCAACCCGTATCCCAACCGCAACCCGCAGCCGCCCAGACCCTGGCCACCCTGCACCGCAATCTGGGTATGGTGCCCAACCTCTACGCCACCCTGGCCCACTCGCCAGCCCTGCTCAATGGTTTCCTGGCCTTTGCCGAGGCGCTTGGCAAGGGGCGTCTCACTGCCCCACAACGGGAGTTGCTGGCACTGGCCATAGGTCAAGCCAACGCCTGCCAATACTGTTTGTCTGCCCACACACTGCTCGCGGGCAAGGCCGGATTCTCGGCCCAGGAGATCCGGGCTGCCCGACTCGGCCAGGCCTCGGCTCCCCTTGATCACGCCCTGCTGCAACTGGCAACAGCGCTGGTCAGTCAGCGCGGGGTGATCAGTGACGAGCAGCTTGCTAGCGCCCGTGCCTCAGGCGTAGATGATGAGCTGCTGCTGGAGGTGCTCGGCCAGGTGGTGGTCAATACCCTGACCAACTATGGCAACCACCTGGCGGCGACCGAGATCGACTTCCCGCCTGTCACTCTGACCCCTTAAACAAGGAGCCCCCATGCAGCAACATGACAAAGGCTTTCTGGTCGCTCTGGCGGGCGTGGTATTGACCCTGCTCTGGATCGGCGTCTTCAAGTTTACCCCGACAGAGGCAGCCGCCATCAAACCACTGGTAGCCAGCCACCCCTTGATGAGCTGGCTCTATGGCCCCCTGTCGGAACAGAACGTATCGAACCTGATCGGGGTGGTCGAGATAGTGATCGCCATCGGACTGGTCGTGGGTCTATGGCAACCTCGCATCGGTTACTGGTGCAGCATGGGGGCTATCGTCACCTTCCTGGCGACGCTGAGCTTCCTGCTGACCCTGACAGGTGTCTGGAAGATGGTTGACGGCGTGCCAGTCACCGAGTTCTTCCTGTTCAAGGATCTGGTGTTTCTCGGTGTGGTTCTGCACTACCAGCACAGGATCCGTGCCAGCTTGTCCGCTCAGGCAGCCTGACAACAATGCCTTTGGCGCCCAGGATGGGCGCCTTTTTTCGTTATGCAGCACTGGTCTGGCGCTTGCTGGTCGTCTTGCGCGGTCGGGGCCCGCTAGTCGTGCTGGCCGCCGGACTCTTGCGCCTGGTAAAACGCCGCTTGCCGGCACCCGGCGCCTCCTTGGGCAGGGCGCTGAAGCTGGCGCCGGAGTCCTGCCGCGCCCCTTCAATCAGGCCGTTGAGCTGATCTGTGAGCGGCCCCATAAACTGCTGGTAGCTGCCGTGGCGCTCGGCGATCTGGCCGAGGCTCTGCTCCCACAGCGCCGTCATATCCGGCGTGGTGGCAGTAGCAGGCAGCGCCTGCACCAGCGCGCGCCCGGTCGGGGTCGCCTTGATGCTCTTGCCCTGACGCACCAGAAAGCGGCGCTTGAACAGCAGGTCGATAATGCCTGCTCGGGTCGCTTCGGTGCCGAGACCATCGGTGTCGCGCAGGGTCTTGCGGATCTCGGGATCCTGCACATAGCGGGCGATGCCGGTCATTGCCGCCAGCAGAGTGGCATCGGTGAACGACTTGGGCGGCTGGGTCATCTTCTCCTGCAGTTCGCCCCGCTCGCAGAACAGTTGTTCGCCCTCCTTCAGCGCGGGTAGCGTGCCCGCCTTCTCTTCGTCGTCATCCTCCTCCACCCCGAGCAGCGCCTTCCAGCCCGCTTTTAGAATGCGCCGTGCCTTGGCCTGAAACAGACCACCGGCGATGCGCAGCAGCACCTTGCTGTCGTTGTATTCGAACAGGGGATAGAACTGCAGCAGATACTGGCGGGCAATCAGGCCATAGAGCTTCGCCTCGTCGGCCCCCAGCGTGGCGGGGTTGCCCTGCTTCTCGGTGGGGATGATGGCGTGGTGGGCATCCACCTTGCTGTCGTTCCACGCCTTGCTGCGGATCTTGCCGTCTGCCTCGCTCACCGCCTTGGCCAGTGCAGGCGCTGTAGCGGCGATGGCACCGCGCACCTGCTCGGCCCGCTTGAAGTGGTCGGTCGGCAGATAGCGGCTGTCGGAGCGCGGATAGGTGATGAGCTTGTGACGCTCGTAGAGGCTTTGGCAGATGTCGAGCACCCGCTTGGCATCCATGCCGAAGCGCTTGGCGGCATCGATCTGCAGACTGGAGAGGTTATAGGGCAGCGGCGCCGCCTGCTTGCGGGCCTGCTCCTCCACCGATTCGACCTGAGCGGGCTGGCCGTTGATCCGGTTCACCACCTTGTCGGCCAGCGCCCGATTGAGCACCCGCCCCTCCTCATCCTGCCACGGCAGGCAGGCTTCCGATGGCAGCCACTTGGCGGTGAAGCGCTCGTTGCTATCGGTCAGCAGATGGGCCAGCACCTCGTAGAAGGGTTTAGGCACGAAGGCCTCGATCTCGAGATCCCGCCGCACCACCAGCCCCAGCAGCGGGGTCTGCACCCGACCGACCGAGAGCAGCTCGCTACAACCGGCCTTGCGGCCGAGCAGGGTATAGGCGCGGGTCATGTTGATGCCGTAGAGCCAGTCGGCCCGACTGCGGGCCAGCGCCGAGACCGCCAGCGGTACGAACTCCTTGTTGTCCCTCAGTTTGTCGAGGGCGCGGCGCACCGCAGGCGGGTTGAGATCGCTGATGAGGCAGCGCTGCACCGGCTTGGTCTTCGGGTAGCCGAGAAAGTCGATCACCTCGTCCACCAGCAACTGCCCTTCCCGGTCCGGGTCACCGGCGTTGACCACGCAGTCGGCCTGCTTGATCAGCCGCTTGATGACGGTGAGCTGGGTTTTGGTCTTGGGCTTGGCCACCAGCTGCCACTGGGCGGGGATGATGGGGAGATGCTCCATCCGCCACTGCTTGAAGGCGGCGTCATAGGCATCGGGCTCGGCCTGCTCCAGCAGATGGCCGATGCACCAGGTGACCACATCCCCCTGGGCTGTTTCGATAAAACCGTCGCCCTTCTTGTGGGGCTTGGGCAGGGCATCGGCAATGGCGCGGCCCAGCGTGGGCTTCTCGGCGATAAAGAGTCGCATCGGTGGCTACCTGCAATACTGTATATGCAGACAGTATACAACTGCCACCGCGAAAGCCCAACTGCCCCTATTCGTCGAACGGGTGATCGTGGATGGCGGCAAACAGCCGCGCCTGATTGAGCAGCGGCGCATAGTGGAAGGCATTTTCGCCATCTTCCGCCAGCAGGTAGTCGGTCAGCTGTTCGCGCACCGCTTCTTGCAGGATCTCCAGCTTCCACGGCTTGGCAAGGTAGTAGTGCAACCCGCCACGATTGACCGCCTCAACGGTGGCCTCCAGCCCCGCTTGTCCGGTCAGCAGCAATTTGCGGCTGGCACGGGTGGAGGCTCGCCGGTTCAGCTCCACCAGAAAATCGACCCCCAGGGTTCCCGGCATGATGTGGTCACAGAGGATCAGCGCCAGCTTGTTGCCGTCGTGCTCCCACTCCTCCACCACCGCTCGCGCCTCATCGACGCTCTCGGCCGCCTCCAGCTCGAAGTGGGAACGGAATGGGGCGAGATCATGGATCACCGCATCCAGCACCTCACGCTCATCGTCCACACACAGGATCAGATAGTGTTTGTTCATTGCTCCTCCTTGGCGACATGGTTTGGCACGCCGCGCGATTGATGCTGGCGACGGCTCAGGCCGCATGCTCCTTGTTGTGATGAGGTTCGCCCCCGTAACCGGCCTGCCCCATGCCATCCAGCGGCAGACAGACCCGCATCCGGGTGTAACGGCCCGGCTCGGAGGCCACCTCAATCCGGCCGTGGTGCTGCTGAACTATCTGCAGCGAAACGCTCAGACCAATCCCGAGGCCGAAATGGCCCTCCCGCTTGGTGGTGAAGTTGAGATCGAAGATCCGCTGCCACAGCTCGGGCTCGATGCCGCAACCGCTATCCTCTATCTCCACCATGACCCACTCGGGATCCAGCAATCCGGTACGGATGGTGAGTCGCCCCGGGCCGCTCATGGCATCCAGACTGTTGGCGATCAGGTTGGTCCACACCTGTTGCAGGGCGATGGGGTGACAGCGCACCAGCGGCAGCGGCTGGTACTCCTTGCAGAGCTCATGATGCTTGAGGCGGTTTTCGAAAATCATCAGGGTATCTTCCAGCCCCTCGTGCAGGTCCACCAGCGAGGGCTCGGCCCGATCCTGCCGGGCATACTGCTTGAGGCTCTTGACCAGATCGCCGATGCGGCGGGCGCACACCTCGATATTGCGCAGGAAGCTGCCGGTCTGCTGGAACAGCTCCAGCCGGGAGAGCAGCGCCTCCCGCTCAGCGGCGGTACGGCTGGCAAACCAGCGCTGCCAGTTCAGCTCGTCATCCAGATTCATCTGCACCGCCAGCCGCGCCTGCTGGCGATCACCAAAGCGCCCCTCAGCCTGCCGGGTCTTGTCACGGATCTCGCTGGTCGAGACCGGCTGTGAGGAGAGCGCCTGACAGAGGGTCTGGTTGCCCAGCCCCTTGATGGTTGCTGGCAGCTCGAGATTGACCAGATCGGGGATGGCGGCCCGCAGGGTCTCGCTGCCACG
The DNA here is from genome assembly GCF_051919365.1 of Aeromonas sp. 82P. NCBI lineage: Bacteria > Pseudomonadati > Pseudomonadota > Gammaproteobacteria > Aeromonadales > Aeromonadaceae > Aeromonas > Aeromonas sp. 82P. Next base: position 634,461 of record NZ_JBQBEV010000001.1, on the reverse strand, counting down.
GATAATGGCCGCCACCGGGTTGTTCAGCTCGTGGGCGACACCGGCCACCAGTTGACCCAGCATCGCCATTTTTTCGCTCTCCACCAGCTGGGCGTGAGCGGCATCGAGTGAGTTGAGGGTCTGTTGCAGCCGCATCTCGGTGCGGATGCTGTTTTGCAGACGGCGGTTGAAGTGGCGCAGCAGCAGGTTGGTAAAGGAGGGGAGCAGTTCGCTGCGCGCCTGCATCACCCGGGAGAATTGCAGCTTGTCGAGCTTGATCACCTCGGCACCGGTCAGGGTCACGCCGGTGGTGAAGGCGGGTTCGCCGGTGACGAAGGACATGCCCCCCACCAGCGAGCCGGTACGGTAGTGCACCACCTCCTGATCGATCCCCTGCTCGTCCCGCTTGCGCAGCACCACCTCCCCCTTGGCGATAAACCAGAGGAAGCTGTTGGGCTCCCCCTCGCGGGTCAGCACATGGCCCGGACTGTAGTGGCGGCAGACCCGCTCCTCATCATTACCCTCGAAAAACTGATATAAGCCGTCGATCACCACCCGCGACAACTCTTCATCGCTGCAGTGGGTGTAATCCATAAAGCCTTGCCGATAGGCAGCCAACTGGCGATCGACGTGGACTCGCAGCAGCTTCTGGTTGTCGAGCACGGCGGCATAGCTCAGCAGATCAGCCTCGGGACGCTGCAATACAAAGTGGCTCGCCTGCTCGATCACCGCCCGGCGCAGGCTGCCATCGCGCCAGGGGCGTTGCAGGTAGTAGTCGAGACGACCGAGATTGACCGCCTCGATGATCGATTTCATCTCCGGCTGGCTGCCCAGCAGGATCTTGCGGCACGCCTCGTGACGACTGCCGAGGCGGATCAGAAAATCAGCCCCTCGCCCATCCCCCAGCTCGCTGTCACACACCACCACGGCGGGTGGCTGCCCCTTTCGATCCAGCTCGTCCAAGGCCAGCTCCGCCGACCCCTGACCGACCACCACCACCAACGCGAAATGGCCGAGCAGCGGAGCCAACTCCTGTTCGAATTCGGCCAGCAGTTGCACGTTGGCGGCGACACACAGCAGTGAGAAAGGGCTCATCAGCGACACTCCGTTGAGGCTCACTGCTCACTATATCAGCGAATCTTGTGGGGTTTTGCGAGGGGGCTAACAGCTGTCGCGGAAAGTGCACAAATAGATAAAACAGAAAACAGCTGAATTTAATTCGATAAATGTGCCAATAATAAAACAAAAGACAAAATGTGACAACAATCAAAAATATAAACCATGATGGAGGTCAACGCCTTATCCCTATCATTACTACTACTATTGGACTAGTACTATGTAGGTAATTATTGACCGTAGGAAAACGCCGCCATGATTGGAAAACTGATAAGAAAAACCTGGTTCTGGCTCCTGCTGCTCGGGGCCCTGCTGGGTGTCGCGGCACTGGGTGTCACCGTGACCGTGCTGCACAAGACCAGCTCCACCGAATTCTGCGTCTCCTGCCACTCCATGCAGACTCCGCTCGCCGAGTATCAGGGCAGTGTCCACTTCCAGAACACCAAGGGGATCCGCGCCGAGTGCGCCGACTGCCACATCCCGGGCGACCCCACCTCCTATCTGTGGACCAAGATCCGCGCCGTGAAGGATATCTATCACGAGGCGATCGGCACGCTCGACACCCCGGAAAAGTATGAAGCCCACAAGCTGCGGATGGCTCAGTCCGTGTGGGACGAGCTGAAAGCCAACGACTCCGCCACCTGCCGCAGCTGCCACAGCTACGAGGCGATGGACATTCTGGCCCAACGCCCCAATGCCCGTGCCGAGCACCCGGTCGCCATCAAGGAGGGCCAGACCTGTATCGACTGCCACCGTGGTGTCGCCCACATCATGCCTGACATGAGCGGCCTGGCTGCCGCCGGTGCCAGCGAGCTGGCGCAGGCTGCGGCCCAGACTCCGGCCAATGTCACCACCCGCTACGCCATCGCCACCACCCCGCTGTTCCTCGATGCTGCAGCCAAGACCGACGAAGGTACCCTGATGCCATCCACCAAGGTGGAAGTGCTGGCCAACGAAAACGGCCGCGCCAAGGTGCAGATCGAAGGCTGGCAACAGGATGGTGTGAGCGAAGTATTCTACGCCGCACCGGGCAAACGGATCCTCAGCGTACTGGTCGGCGATGCCGCCAAGAAAGCGCTGGTCACCGGCCAGAGCGAAACCGACAGCGCCACCAACCTCACCTGGCATCAGGTCAAGCTGACCGCCTGGGTCGACCAGAGCCAGCTCATCGGCGATCAGGGCAAGCTGTGGCAATACGCCTCCACCCTGATGTCCAACAACTGTACCGGCTGCCACGGCCTCACCGCGCTGGATCACTTCAATGCCAACCAGTGGATCGGCGTCATCAAGGGGATGGAATCTCGTACCTCCCTGACCCCGGAACAGGCTCGCATGTTGACCCAGTATGTCCAGAAACACGCCAGTGACATGAGCGCGGCCCACTAAGGCTGGCACAGAGGATAACCGTTATGACTTTTTTCAATGACAAGAAGACCAATCTGTCCCGCCGCAACCTGCTCAAGGGGCTCGGCGCCTGCGCAGCCCTGCCCCTGCTCGGCGGCATTTTTCCCAAGAGTGCGCTGGCACAAGCCATCAGCACCGCATTGAGTCAGTTCCCGACTCTGGTGCCCGCCCAGAAGGGCATTCTGACCGGCGCCCACTGGGGTGCTTTCGAGGCGATCGTCGAAGATGGTCGCATGGTGCGCGTCCAGCCGGTAGCCGATGATCCGGCGCCGAACGATCTTATCGACATGGCGCCGTTCCAGGTGCACGCCAAGAACCGCATCAAATACCCCATGGTACGCAAGAGCTGGCTGGAGCATGGCCCGGGCGCCAAACCCGAGCTGCGCGGTGCCGACGAGTGGGTGCGAGTGAGCTGGGACAAGGCGATCGAACTGGTGGCCGGTGAAATCCAGCGGGTTCAGAGTGACTTCGGCCCGCAGGCTATCCACGCCGGTTCCTATGGCTGGAAAAGCGTCGGCATGTTCCACAACAGCCGCACCCTGCTGCACCGCCTGATGAACCTCTCCGGCGGTTTCACCGGTTATGCCGGTGACTACTCCACCGGTGCGGCTCAGGTGATCATGTCCCATGTGATGGGCTCCATCGAGGTGTACGAGCAGCAGACCGCCTGGCCCAACGTGGTGGAGAACGCCGAACTGGTGGTGCTGTGGGGGGTCAACGCTCAAGTAACTCTGAAGAACAGCTGGAACATGCCGGATCACGAAGGTCAGGCCGGCTTCATGGAGCTGAAAGAGAAGGGCACCCGCGTCATCAGCATCGATCCCATCTACAACGAGACCGCCAAGCTGGTCGGCGCCGAGTGGATTGCGCCGAACGCCTACACCGACGTAGCCATGATGCTGGGTGTGGCCCACACCCTCTACAGCGAGAAGAAGCACGATCAGGCTTTCCTCGATCGCTACACCGTCGGCTTCGACAAGTTCCTGAACTACCTGCTCGGCAAGGATGACGGCCAACCGAAGAGCGCCGAGTGGGCGAGCAGCGTCTGCGGCGTCGATGCCAAGGTGATCCGCCAGCTGGCCCTCGACATGGCCGCCAAGCGCACCATGATCATGGCCGGTTGGGGCATGCAGCGTCAGCAGCACGGCGAACAGCCGAACTGGATGCTGGTCACGCTGGCCTCCATGCTGGGCCAGATCGGCCTGCCGGGCGGCGGCTACGGCTTCAGCTACCACTACTCCTCCGGTGGCAGCCCCACCGCCAAGGGCGGCATTCTGGCGGGTATCTCCGCCGGCAACGCACCGAAGAACAGCCCGGCACCGATCCCGGTGGCCCGCATTGCCGACTGTCTCGCCAACCCGGGCAAGACCATCGACTTCAACGGCCGCAAGGTGACCTATCCGGACATCAAGCTGGTCTACGTGGCGGGCGGCAACCCCTTCCACCACCATCAGGACACCAACAACCTGCTGCAGGCGTGGCGCAAGCCGCAGACCGTGATCGTTCACGAGCCTTACTGGACCGCTACCGCCAAGCACGCCGATATCGTGCTGCCGGTCACCACCAGCTACGAGCGCAACGATCTGGAGATGGGCGGCGACTACTCCCAGCGCTATGTGTTCCCGATGCACCAGTGCGTGCCGCCCCAGCACGAGTCCCGCAATGACTTCGACATATTCAGCGCCATCGCCGCCAAGCTGGGCGTGCAGGAGCAGTACACAGAAGGGAAGGACGAGATGCTGTGGCTCAAGCAGATGTACGACGGCATGGCAGCGCAGGCCCGCGGCGCCCGCGTGGCGCTGCCGCCGTTCAACATGTTCTGGGAATCCAACAACTACATCCGCTTCCCGATCCCCGAAGCGAACCGCCAGTGGATCCGTCACGCCGATTTTCGCGAGAACCCGCTGCTCAACCCGCTCGGCACCCCGTCCGGCAAGATCGAGATCTTCTCCAACACGGTGGCGGGGATGGGTTATGCCGACTGCGCCGGCCATCCCAAGTGGTATGAGCCCAAAGAGTGGGTGAAGAGCGAGGTGGCGGCGCGCTATCCGCTGTCGCTCAACACCTCCCACCCGACCCAGCGGCTGCACTCCCAGCTCGACAACACTCCACTGCGGGACAAGTTCGCCATCGCCGACCGCGAAGCGATCATGATCCATCCCGCCGATGCCAAGGCTCGCGGCATCGCCCAGGGGGATCTGGTGCGCGCCTTCAACGAGCGCGGCCAGATCCTGGTGGGCGCCCTGCTCTCCGAAGATGTGCGTCAGGGGGTGGTGCGGATCTGCGAAGGGGCCTGGTATGACCCGGCCAAGCCGGGCGAAGCGGGCAGCATCTGCAAGAACGGCAACGTCAACTGCCTCACCTTCGACGAAGGCTCATCCAGTCTGGCGCAAGGCAACTGCGGCCACATGGCCCAGCTGCAGATCGAGAAGTACACAGGCCCTGTGCTGGCCAACACCGCCCACGCGGTACCGGCCAATGGCTAAGGCGATTGCCACCCAATAAAAACGGCGCCATCAAGGCGCCGTTTCTTTATCTGTCTGCCAAAGCGCAGGCATGGGGATGGGTTTAGAACTCCCCTTCCTCCATATACTCCTGCGCGCACTCCACCAATTGCGGCCACAGCTCTTCCGGCACCCATGCGTCCGGGTCATCTTCGTCCCCGTCGTACTGGCTCCAGAAATAGCGGCGCAGGCCGGAGGCAAACTCGTCACTGATCTCGGCCAGCTCCGAAAGCGGCCCCAACCAGGCGATGCGGCGCAGGCCGGAGGCGAGATCGTTGATGGCATCCATCAGGGTGCGATCGTCGAAGCTCTGCTCCACCAACAGGGTGAAGCGCTCGCGCGCCTGCTCGGTCTGCTCCTCGTCCAGCTCGCCCACATCGGCCAGCAGGTCGACAAAATCTTCCAGAAGGAACGCGATCAGGCCATCCCTGTCTTCAAACCACTGGATCTGGGCGCCCTTGACCCCCAGCACAGAGGCGTCAAACGAATCGTCAAGGTGACACAGTGCCCACGGATCGTCGGTCATGCTTCTCTTCCTCAGGCTAAAACAAATGCCATATGTTATGCCTAGCTCTCGACTCTTGCCACCTTGGGCAACGAGAGGGAGGCGGCCAGACCGCCCAGTTCGGCGCGGCCCATGATGAAACTGCCCCGATAGGCTTCAGCCAGATCGGAGACGATGTTGAGACCCAGGCCCGAGCCCGGCACCTTCTCGTCGAGCCGCACCCCGCGCAGCACCGCCTTGGCGATCTGATCTTCGCTCATGCCGGGGCCGTCATCCTCGATACGCAAGGTGATCCAGCCTCCCAGCTCGGCGCTGGAGATGCGCAGCTCGCTGGCTGACCACTTGAAGGCGTTCTCCAACAGGTTGCCCACCATCTCGTCGAAGTCCTGCTCCTCCACCCCGACCGCCAGATTGGCGGGCACCTGCAGATCCACCGTCTTGCCCGGATAGAGGCGGGAGAAGGCGCGGCAGATGTACTCCACCCGCGCCCGCACCGGGGTCGAGACCCCGAGGATCTTGGCGGCGCCGGTCACCCGCGCCTTGCCGAGGTGGTAATCGATATGGCGCTGGATCTGGTCGAGCTGCTCGCCGATGGCGGCCTGATCCTCCGGCGGCAATTGAGCCACCTGATTGCGCATGATGCTGAGCGGCGTCTTGAGAGCGTGGGCCAGATTGCCGGTGTGGGAGCGCGCCCGCTGAAGCAGCTCGCCGTAGTGGTGCAGCAGCCGGTTGATATCCTCCACCAGCGGCTGGATCTCCAGCGGATAGCGCAGCCGAAACCCCTCCTGATGACCCTCGTGAACCCGCCCCAATTCGCGGCGCAGCAGGTGCAGCGGCCGCAAGCCGTAGACGATCTGGAACATGAAGCCGAGCACCAGACCGGCGGCAGCAAAGCCGAGACCGAGGAACAGGCTGATGCGGGTCTTGTTGAGGGTCTGGGTCAGGGCACTGCTGTCCTTGGCCATCACCAGAGTGAACACCCGATCCGAACCGGGCAGCAGCACGGTGCGGGTCATGATCAGCAGGGGCTCCTTGTTGGGCCCCTTGCCGACGAAGAGGTCGGGATCGCCAAAGGCGGACTTGAGGCCATCGCTCTTCAGGTTGGTATCCCACAGGGAACGGGAGCGCCCCACCACATCGCGGCCCAGCTCCAGCTGCCAGTAGTAGCCGGAGTAGGGTTGATTGAAACGGGGATCGGAGAGGGAGCCGGTGACCACCGGCAGGCCGGTTTTGGCCACTTCCAGCCGGGAGAGCAGATCATAGAGCTGCAGGCGCAGACCGTCGGCCTCCGCCTCCTGCCAGTAGTTGCGCATCATGGTCTGCAGGCTGAAACCGGTGGCGAACAGAAACAGCCCGCACCACACCAGCGCGATGGCGACCAGTCGCCCCCGCAGGGTTCTGACCAGCCTCATTCGTTGATCCGGTACCCGAGGCCGCGCACTGTTTCAATCAGATCGGGGTTGGTTTTCTTGCGGATCCGGCCGATGAACACCTCCACGGTATTGGAGTCGCGGTCGAAATCCTGAGCATAGATGTGGTCGATCAGCTCGCTGCGCGACACCACCTTGCCCCTGTGCTGCATCAGGTAACCGAGCACCCGGAACTCGTGGGCGGTCAGTTTGATGGGAGTCCCTTCGTACCACACCTGCGACGCCGCCATGTCGAGCCGCACCCCGCCGATCTCCAGAATGGAGCTGGCGTTGCCCGCTGCCCGGCGCACCAGTGCATGGACCCGCGCTACCAGCTCGGCCACCTGGAACGGCTTGGTGAGGTAGTCATCGGCACCGGCGTTGAGCCCCTCGATCTTCTCGTGCAGCTGGCCACGGGCGGTCAGCACCAGCACCGGGGTATCGATCCCCTTGCTGCGCCACTCTTTCAGCACGCTCAGGCCATCGCGCCCCGGCAGGCCGAGGTCGAGAATGATGGCGTCGTAGGGTTCGGTCTCACCGAGGAAACCGGCCTCGTTGCCGTCGTGGCAGAGGTCGGTGACAAAGCCGGAGAGGCGCAGCTGTTCGGCCAGCTGGCCAGCCAGAATTTTTTCGTCTTCAACAATCAGAATTCGCATGAACAGGCTTCCACACAGGGGTTATTCATCATCCTCGACCGGGGGCTTTGGCGGTTCGAACAACCGCTCCAGATGGTGGCCCTTGGCCCACACCAGCTCAAGGTTGTCAGCCCGATAGGCCACCTTGATTACGCTGTTCTCCCGATCGATGACTCGCAGTTCATAGAGCCAGATACCATCCTCTTCCCCCAGATCCACCCGCAACACCCGCACCGGCAATCTGGCCGCCACCGCCATCATTTCATGGAAGGGCCGAACCCGTCCCTCATGGACAGCTTGCTGCAGCTGGGCTTCATCAGGCGTGACCGCCTGTGCCAGCAACGGCAGCAATAACCCAAGCAGAGGGAGCGCTCTATTCATGGATGATTCATCTCCAAAAACCTAACATAATGGCGTTTATAGTCTGCCAGCCATGAATCCGGAATGAATATGATCCCGCGCAGTTTCCTGCTGATCCTTTGCCTGTTGAGTGCCACAAGCTGGGCGGCCCAGAGCCGTCTCGACATGGCCGGGCTGGTCAAACTCCTGCTGGCGCAAGGGTATCACGACATTCGGGAAGTGGAGCTGGAAGGGGACAAATTCGAGGTCAAAACCCTCAATCGCCAGGATCAGAAGGTGCATCTCATCGTCGATGCCTACACTGGCGAGATCAAACAACAAGAGGCCGATTAGGCCTCTTTTGCATTCCAGCGTCCCCGCATGGGGCGCAGCAGCTTCTCCCGCCTCGGCCAGAGCAGGGTGCAGGCCAGCAGCAGGTAAATGAGAGGCTCCCCCCAACCGCTCTTGAGCGACCACCAGTAATGCACCGGCACCAGCAGGGCGATGGCATAGACCCAGTTGTGCAGCTTCTGCCATGCGGCACCCATGCGGCGCTGCAATGCGGGCAGCGAGGTGATGCTGAGGGCGGCCAGCAGCAACAGTGCCACCATCCCCACTACTATGTAGCTGCGCTTGACCAGCTCGCCGCCAATCAGGCCCCAGTCAAACTGCAGATCCAGCCCCAGCCACGCCATAAAGTGGAGCAGCGCCCAGGCAAAACACCAGAGCCCGAGGGGGCGGCGCAGCTTGATGAGCTGCCCCTGCCGCCAGCGCTTGGCCAGCGGTGACACCAGCAGGGTGAGCAGCAGCAGGTTGAGCGCCCCCTTGCCGAGGTAGTGGATAAGCTCGGGCACCGGATCCCCCCCCAGCAGTCCTGCCGGAATGGCAAAAACCAGCCAAAGCAGGAAGCCGAGGGAGCCCAGATGCACCAGCGCCCGCAAACCGCTGATATGGGCTGGTTTCAATCTCAGTACCATTGGCGCAGATCCATCCCCTGATAGAGCGAGGCGACTTCGTCACCATAGCCGTTGAACATCAGGGTCGGCTGACGCTTGGCGCCAAACACTCCGCCCTCACCGATGAAACGCTCGCTTGCCTGACTCCAGCGCGGGTGATCCACCTGCGGATTGACGTTGGCGTAGAAGCCATATTCGTTGGGAGCCAGCAGGTTCCAGGTGGTCGGCGGCATCTCCTCCACCAGCCGGATCGAGACGATGCTCTTGATGCTCTTGAAACCGTACTTCCACGGCACTACCAGCCGAATCGGCGCGCCATTCTGGGCGGGCAGGGTCTTGCCATAGAGCCCCATCGCAAGGAAAGAGAGAGGGTGCATCGCCTCGTCGATACGCAACCCTTCGACGTAGGGATACTCTATACCGCCCCCCAGACTGGAGGCCTGACCCGGCAGCTGTTTCGGATCAAACAGGGTTTCGAAGGCAACAAACTTGGCACGACTGGTGGGCTCGGCACGGCGGATGATCTCTGCCAGCGAGATGCCGTTCCAGGGCAGTACCATGGACCAGGCTTCAACGCAGCGCAGCCGGTAGATCCGCTCCTCCAGCTCGCTCTTGTTGATGAGGTCCCACACATCGAGGGTAAAGGGCTTAGCCACCTCCCCCTCCACCTTGAGGGTCCAGGGTTCGGGTTTGAGGTAATGGCCGTTGCGAGCCGGGTCGGACTTGTCGGTGCCCAGCTCATAGAAGTTGTTGTAACTGGTTGCCTTCTCTTCCGGTGTCAGCACCAGATTGGCCGGGCGCTCCGCAGGCTTGCTGTTGAGCGGCTTGGTGGCTAATTGGGGAGCATCCTCTTTACCGCGCAGCAGATCGAGTACACCGGCCTGAGTGGGAAATGCCAGGGTGGCTGCGCCCAGACCCAGCCCTTTGAGAATAAGGCGGCGGTCCTGATAGACGGCTTCCGGGGTGACATCCTGTTCGGTAAGGGGGTGGGCGGTACGACGCTTGATCAACATGAAAAACTCCCGGGGCTGAGTGAGGCAGTATGGATAAGACCCGCCCCGGCAGATTTTTATTTCACACAAATTTACATCATGTGGTGCAGGGGCAGTGCCTTGGCCATGGTGCCGACCAGAAACAGGACTACGAACACCAGCAGGGGAACGATCACATTTGGCGCCATCAGACTCACTCCATGAGCAGGACAGGGCCTCTAACTATGGCCGACTGTCAGGCCGGTCACCAATGAATTTTTTTCGCGAGCGCAAGCGTATTCCTGAGTTGAAAAGGGTGATGCAGATCACACACAATTCGGCCCCCGCTTGCCGCCCCGATTGCCGGGGGTAGGCTGCCCATTTTGCGAAGCCAACTGAAGAGTCGCCCCATGAGCCCACTGATCGCCATCGCCATCACCACTGGAATTCTCTCCGCCGTCTGGGGCTGGATTGCCGTCGCGTTCGGCCTTATCTCCTGGGTCGGCTTTCTCGGCTGCACCAGCTATTTCGCGTCAAGCGGCGGCTACAAGGCACTGCTGCAGACCATCTTCTGCAACACCAGCGGCATGCTGTGGGCACTGCTGCTGATCCATGGCGACAGCCTGTGGGGAGCGGGCGTGGCGGGTTATGTGATGACGGGGGTAGTCGCAACCCTGATGTGCGTGCAGGCCAAGCAGCAGTGGCTCGGCTACATTCCCGGCACCTTTGCCGGTTGCTGTGCCACCTTCGGGGCGGCTGGCGAGTGGCGGCTGATCCTGCCCTCCCTCATCATTGGCGCCTTGTTCGGTTACCTGATGAAGGCGAGCGGCCTCTGGCTCTCCCATAAAACTCAAAAAGCCGATGCCGCTCCGGCGGTGGTTGATCCCGCCTGATTTATCCCTTCGATTTGAAGTTTGCAGCTTCGATACCGTGCCGATTCAATAACTTGTAGAAATCGGTACGGTTTCTGCCCGCCATGTTGGCCGCCAGGGTCACGTTGCCCTCGGTGGTGCGCAGCAAACGGATCAGATACTCCTTCTCGAATTCGGCCCGCGCCTCGTTGAACGAGGGGATGCCACCGCCACCGCCGCTCAGGGCGGACTCCACCATGGATACTCCGATCACCGGGCTGCAACAGAGGCTGGCGAGCTGCTCCACCACGTTGCAGAGCTGGCGCACGTTGCCGGGCCAGGCAGCGGCCGCCAGCATCGCCAGCGATTCGGGCGAAAAACCCATGGCGGCGCAGTCGCTGTGGCGGCTACGGTAATCGTCGAGCGCCTGTCGGGCCAGCAGGGGGATATCCTCGCTGCGGGCACTGAGAGACGGCAAGGTGATATTGGCGACGTTGAGACGATAGAAGAGATCTTCCCTAAAGCGTCCCTCCTCCATCGCCTTGACCAGATCCTGATGGCTGGAGCTGAGCACCCGCACCTCCGGCGTGCCCTGACCATACTCCTCCATCACCTGCAGCAGCTTGGCCTGCAGGGATTCGGAGAGGCTGCCAATCTCGTCGAGAAACAGAGTCGCCCCCTTGGCCTGCTCGAACAGCCCGGACTGGCCATCTTCACCAAACAGCTGCAAGTCGAGTGACGCCCACGGAATGGCGGCGCAGTTGATGGTATGGAGCGGCTTGTCGCGCCGCTGACTGGCCTGATGCAGCGCCTGCGCCATCGCCCCCTTGCCGGAGCCTGACGGCCCCATGATCAGCACCGGCACCTCCATGGTGGCAATGCTGTGAGCCTGGATCAGCAGCTGTTCCAGCTGGGGATTGCGGGTCAGGATCAGCGACTGCCACTCCTGCTGCTGTTTCGGCCGCGTCAGACTCAGCGCATGTTCGATGGTGGCGAACAGCTCATCCTTGTTGATGGGTTTGGTCAGAAAGCTGAAGACCCCGGAGCGGGTCGCCTGAATGGCGTCCGGGATGGTGCCATGGGCGGTCATGATGATCACCGGCAAACCCAGCCACTGGGCCTGGATCCGCTCGAACAACGCCAGACCGTCCATGCCAGCCATCCGCAGATCGCTCAGCACCAGATCGGCCCGTTGCTGACGCAACCGGTCGAGGGCCCCTTCCGCACTGTCGGCGGTATCCACTTCATAACCCTGACTGCGCAGCCGCATGCTCATCAGTTTGAGCAGGCTGACGTCGTCATCCACCAACAGGATCCGGCTCATGGTATTACCTCACGATTCTCGTTCAGCTTGCGCTGGTTGAGCTGGTCGTCGATAGCGGTCAGCTGCTCGATCTGGCGGCGCAGCCGCTGGATCTCCTGACTCTGGTCATCGCGACGGCTGTCGCGAGCCAGCAGCTGTTCGCCGAGGGCGATCCAGCTGCGCAAAAAGGCCTGCGCATCGAGACCCAGCTCGGGCAGCATCTGCTTCAGGCGCGCCAGACCGGCGGTGCGATTGGCCACCGATTCGGCGGGGTGGGAGTCCACCATCGCCAGACTGACCCGACTCTCCAGATCGTCGGCCCCTTTCAGACGCTGACGCTCCTGCACCCGTTGCTGGGGGTGGCTGGCCAGCAGCCAGTCGGAGTATTGCAGACGCACCTGCATCTCCTTGTTGGCAAACTCCATCCGCTTGGCAAAAGCGATATCGGAGGACTCCCGCTGTGCCTGTTGCGGCAGCAAGGAGCAACCCGCGAGCAGCCCTGCCATCAGAGCTGGAAATACGCGTTGTATCTTCATAGTCCTCATTTCAACGTCAACCTGAAACAGACATCCGCCTGTTCATCCTCTACCAGAACCAGTTCCCCCCCCAGGCTGTTGGCAGACTCGCGGGCGATGGAGAGGCCCATGCCCGAGCCTTTCAAGAGACCTTGCCGCACTGTGCTGCCTTGCTCGAAGGGTTCAAAAATGCGTTGCTGATCGGCCACGGGGATCTTGGGCCCCTCGTTGGCCACTTCCAGCCAGCTTATCTGTTCATCCTGCCCTGCCCTGATCCAGATATTGCCCCCGCTGGCGCCGTAACTGACGGCGTTGGAGAAGAGGTTATCGAGGATCAGTCGTAGCCGGTAGGGCTCCGCCCACAGGGTAACCGGCACGGTCGGCAAGTGTACACGGATCTGCTTGGACTCCAATGCCAGCCGGTACTCGGCAGAAAGTTCCGACAACATCGGCAGCAGGGGGACGGGCTCCAGTTCGAAGGCCTCCTGCTGACTGAGCCGGTTGAAGTCGAGCAGCCGCTCGATCAGGGTCTGCAAACGCCGACTGTTCTCATCGAGCATCTGGCAGATCTCCAGCTGATCCGCCGTCAAAGGCCCGACCAGCTGCTCGCAGAGCAGATCCGTCCCCTCCCGCAGCACCGCCAGCGGGGTCTTGAGCTCGTGGGAAACATGGCGTAGAAACTGGTATTTCTGCAGCTCCAGCTCCTTGAGTTTGTCGTGCAGCCAGACGATCCGCTCCCCCAGCAATACCAGCTCGGCAGGGCCGTCAACCGGCTTGGGATCGGGTTCGACCCCGGCACCCAGACTCAAGATGCGCGACTCAATCTGTCGTACCGGGTGGATGATGAGGTAGGTGAAGATAAAGACCATCAGCAGGCTGAGTGCCGCCACCGCTCCGCTCACCCACCAGAGCTCGCTGGTCAGTCCGGCGATGGTGAGCTGCACCCGATCCATGTGTTCGTCAACCCGGCTGCGGGTGACTATTTCGAGCTGCTTGTTGGCATCGTTGAACTGCTCCAGCTTGTCCCCCGCTACCGCCGCCCGGGCCAGCGCGGCATCCTGCAGGCTATCGAGCCAGGCCAGCCCCTGATCGAGCCCGCTGTAGAGCTGGCCGTCGGTGATGGAGTTACGGTGTTCCGCCAGCAACACCCGATACCCGTCGAGTTGCTGCTGGTAGCTGGTGAGACTACGACGATCCCCCAGCACCGCGAAGCGGCGCAAAGTGCGTTCGATATCGATGGCTTGCGCCGTCAGCAGGGTGGCGCGGCGGGTATCCTTGACCGCCCGCTCCATCTCGTCGCTGGTGAGCTGACTGAGGTGGGCAAGGGAGGTGCTGTTGTGCCAGATCATGCCGCCCAGCGGCATCAATACCAGCACAAATCCCATCAATACCACCTGCAGCAGGGAGCGTGGGCGAACCTTGGTCATCATCTCTTCTCTTGCATTCTCACCGGTGCGCCAGCATAGCCGCACCGCCCCAAAAAACAAAACCGGCCAACAGGCCGGTTTGTATTATCTGGATTGTGGTGATTCACGCCAACGCGACAGAGGCCAGACAGATAATCATGATCATCGCCAGCGCGCCCGAGGCGGTCAACAGCGCCCATTTCAGCTCCACACTCATGCAAACCTCCTTTCTGCCAATCAGTGCCGGATCACAATAGATAAGACAATGTTAAGCCATAGTTAATCCGATAACCGTGAGCTGCGTATACATTTCAGATGAGCCCAACCCCGGGAAGGTGAGCATGTTCTATCTGTGTAGCATTGGTTCCAATATTGACCCGCATATCCATGTCAGCCACGCGCTGGCCGAGCTGCTTGCGAACGTCGGCCCCCTGCGGCTGAGCTCGGTGATCCGCACCAAGCCGGTGGGAATGCACTCCAGCCACGACTTTCTCAACTGCCTGCTGGTGGTGGAGAGCCCGCTCGATGCCACCCGCCTCAAGCAGCACTTTGTCGCCCTTGAAGTGGCTCACGGCCGGGATCGCAGCGATCCGCTCTGCAAGGTGCACGATCGGCCGCTCGACATCGATATTCTGGCCAGCAACAGGAGCGGTGACTTTGCCTCGGCAGAGGTCGATTCCTATCTGGCGGAGCTGCTGGCAGAGCTCTATGGCCATGGCGAGGTGCATGACCCCAAGGTGGCGCTGCAAGTGATGCTCCCCGCCCCGTCGGGCAAGCTCAAACCCGGCAAGGGCTTGCTGACCCGGCAGGTCGGGCTGGAGCCGCTGGTGCTTGGCAAATCTTCAGAGAGTGGCCAGCGCGCGCCCGCCATCTACCTTGATGCTGGCCCCCGTCATATAACTGTTCCCCATCAGTAACTGCACCGCCTGCCAGATGGGCTCAAGCCCCCCCTCCCGCGCCAGCGGCGTTTTCGCCAGCACCTGCTGGCGCCATGCCTCGTCATGTTCATCGAGAAACAGGATCGGCCCCGGCTCTATGGTGTTGACTCGCACCGCAGGCGCCAGCTCCCGGGCAAAGCTCATGGCCAGCGAATGGGCTCCCGCCTTGGTGGCCACATAGCTGGCAAAACGGGGGGCCGGGGCATGGATATAGATATCGGTGATGTGAATGATGCTGGCGTTGGGGTTGCTGGCCAGCCGGGGGGCCAACGCCCGGTTTAGCTGGAAGGGGGCCGCCATGTGCACCCGGTAGAACTGCTCGAACTGGGCCAGTTGCGCAGCCGGATCAGTTGCCTGCGGCTCGAAGGCCGAGGCGTTGTGGATCACCAGCGTCAGATCCTGATGGGTCGCCAGCACATCGATCAGCTTGCCAACGTCCTCTTCCCGACCAAAATCCGCCTGCACCAGCTCGACCCCCAGTGCCGCCAGCGTGGCCAGCTCCGGCCGCTCGCTGCGATAACTGCCCGTCACCTGCCAACCCGCCGCCACCAGCTGTTCACAGAGATAAAATCCGAGTCGACGGCCGCAGCCCGTAACCAATGCACGCATACGATCTCCTTTCCCTTTCATGGTCTTGCATGAACGAAGCCCGCCTGCCAGCGGATCACCGCCGATGGCTTGTGCCTATCAATCCCTGCGGCACAAGCCATTGGTCACGGGCCACTCGCCCGCGTCATAGTGGCGACATCCCCTCTTGCGGAGTCACCACCATGCTGAAAGTACACCACCACATGGGTCGCCTGACCCACTCCCTCACTGCCGGACTCAGCCTGGCAGAAGCGCTGGATCGCCTGCATCAATCGGGTCTTGGCGGCTTGCCGGTACTGGATGAGCAGAAACGGCTGATCGGCTTTCTTTCCGAACAAGATTGCATCCCCAGCCTGCTCACCGGCAGCTACCACTGCGATACCCGCACCCGGGTGGAGGATCTGATGAACCGCTCGCCCCTCTCGGTCGGGCCGGATGAGAGCATTCTGGATCTGGCTCGCCAGATGGCCGACGCCAAGCCCAAGATCTACCCGGTGCTGCAACAGGGCAAGGTGATCGGCATCATCAGTCGCCGTCAGGTAATGCAGGCCCTCAATCAGCAGATGAAGGTGTGCCAGCAGACCTAGATCTGGTAACGCCCCTTGTCACCGATATCGAAGTGCAGGGGCATTCGCCACTTGGCCAGCGCCAGCAAGGTCAACAGGGCCCCGCAAACCAGCGCCACCAGTGCGGCGGCCCACTCCACCCGCAACCACTCCAGCAGCCATAACGCCGGCAGCAATACGGGCACCAGCTTGATGCCGGGAATGGCGAAACAAAACTGCTCCTTGAACGCCAGCCCGGAGAGGGTCGCCAACGCAGCTCCCAGCACCAGCGCATCCGGCGCCCCTACCGCAGCCAGGGCCAGTGCGCCCCAACCAAACCCCTGCAGAATCAGGCGAATCCGCTTGTCGTAGATATGCAGCGAGAAGCCGCAGATTGCGCTTGCCACTGCCAGCGACATCAACCATTGTGCCGACGGGAGCAGTGCCATCCCGCTCAGCAGCGCCGCACCGCGGCAAAGCAGCAACAGGGCAGCTGCACTCAAGCCAAGGCGGTAGAGCGAGACGGTCAACTTGTCGATCCCGTCCAGCGGGCTCTCGATTTCAGGATTTGCCATAAACAGTCGCTTCTAACGGATCAGGTGCCATCCAATATACTGGAATCAGGTCTTGGAATATCTTCAAACGGGCTCAGGAGACGTAGTTTGCGTGTGATCCCCCTGTTTTGGTTGCTGTTTCCACTCGGATTGCCCGCCAAAGAGCTGGTGATCTGCGGCACCATGGAGCCCCCGCTCAAGTTTATCGATGTCGATCAGAAACCCCGCGGACTCGATATCGACATCGTCACCGCCATCTTCGACAAGCTGGAGACGCCCTTTCGGATCGAACTGGCCGACTCCGGCGCCCGCCTCACCCGCAACGCCGAAACCGGCGCCTGCGACCTGGTGATGACCCACTCCTACAAGGCAGAGCGGGAGAGTTATCTCATCTATCCCCAACAGGCCCATCTTCGCCACAGCTGGCACTTCTTCGTGCGTAAGGCGGACCTGATGAAGATCCGCTACGAAACGCTGGCCGATCTCAAACCCTGGCGCATCGGCGTGACCAAGGATTTCTCCTATACCCCTGAACTGGCAGCGGCCATGACTGACCCGGCCTATCAGTTTCAGGAGATCACCATGAACCAGCTGCAACTGCGCAAACTGCTGGCCGGACGGATCGATACCGTGCCCATGCCGCTGGTCACCGCCTTCACCCAGATCAAGGAGGAGGGGCTGACAGGCAAGGTCGATTACCTGCCCAAACCGCTCAAGAGCAGCCCCTACTTCAACACCTGGGCCCGCGCACGAGCGGATGCACAGACGCCGGCCCTGATGGCGGCCTACGATGCCGAACTGCTGCGCATGAAAAGCAACGGCAGTCTCAAAGCCCTCTACGACAAGTACGCCATCCCCTATATCGACCCCTGATCAGGGGTCAGGGTTTCACATCCCGCAGGATCGGGTTTTGCAGTGAAATCAGGGTTTCAGTGGACTGGATCTCGTCGATGGTCTGGATCTTGTTGATCAGCACTATCTGCAGCTCGTCGATGGAGCGGGTCATCACCTTCATGAAGATGCTGTAGTGGCCCGTGGTGTAGTAGGCCTCCACCACCTCGTCCAGCGCCTGCAGCTTGGCCAGTGCCGAGGGGTAATCCTTGGCACTCTTCAGATTGATCCCGATAAAGCAGCAGACGTCGTAACCCAGCTTCTTGGGGTTAACCTGCACCCGTGTCCCCTCGATGATCCCCGCCTGTTTCATCTTCTCCACCCGCACATGGATGGTGCCCGGGCTGACCGCCAGTTGTTTCGCAAGTTCGGCGTAAGGGATCCGCGCATTCTCCATCAGAGCGGTGAGGATGGCCTGATCGAGATTATCGATCCGGTAATTTTCCGGCATTTTTTTGCACTCCCGTTGACGATACCTCATTAAAAAACGGCTTATTTTGAAGAAAAAAATACACAAAGCCTATTTCTATTATCGAATATTGAATTTAGTTGGCATTCCGTTGAAGAATCACCACATCCAACGGGGTTTGAAACAGGAATTCAGCATGAAACAGCACTACATTCGCAGCCAACAGCAGATCAGCTTCGTCAAAGAGATGTTCTCCCGCCAACTCGCCCAGCAACTGGGTCTGATGGAGGTGCAAGCCCCCATTCTGAGCCGGGTCGGTGATGGCACTCAGGACAACCTCTCTGGCCACGAGAATGCAGTGCAGGTCAAAGTGAAAACCCTGCCGGAGCACAGCTACGAAGTGGTCCATTCACTCGCCAAGTGGAAGCGCCAGACCCTGGGTCGCTTCGGGTTCGGCCCGGGCGAAGGGATCTACACCCACATGAAGGCATTGCGTCCGGATGAAGACAAGCTCACCCCCATCCACTCCGTCTACGTGGATCAGTGGGACTGGGAGAAAGTGATGCCGAGCGAGCGCCGCGATCTGGCCTATCTGCAGGAAACCGTGCGCGGCATCTGGGCCGCCATCAAGGCCACCGAGCGCGCGGTCTGTGCCGAGCATGAGCTGACCCCCTTCCTGCCGGCCGAGATCCAGTTCCTGCACAGCGAAGAGCTGCTGGCCCGTTACCCGGACCTCGATGCCAAGGGGCGCGAGCGTGCCATCGCCAAAGAGCTGGGGGCCGTGTTCCTGATCGGCATCGGCGGTGCCCTCTCCCACGGTGAGCGTCACGATGTGCGTGCCCCGGACTATGACGACTGGAGCAGCCACAGCGAGCTGGGTCTGGCAGGCCTGAACGGCGACATTCTGGTGTGGAACCCGGTGCTGCAAGACAGCTTCGAGATCTCCTCCATGGGGATCCGGGTCGATGCCGAGGCGCTGCGCCGCCAGCTGGCCATCACCGGCGACGAGGATCGCCTGCAGTACGACTGGCACCAGGATCTGCTGGCCGCACGGATGCCGCAGACCATCGGCGGCGGCATCGGCCAATCTCGTCTGGCCATGCTGCTGCTGCAAAAAGAGCATATCGGTCAGGTGCAGGTTGGTGTCTGGCCAGCCGAGATGAAAGCTGCCGTGCAAGGCATGCTGTAACGAATGAAGGCCATGCCGGCGCCATCGCAGCCGGCATGGCAACAGGCAGGTGGCCGTCGGGGTTGAGCGAGCGCATCCCCGGCAGGCTGTAAGACGCAAGGCCGTTAGCGGCTTTGTTTCGAAATCGGGGGCTTGCCCCTGCGACCCGCTCAACCCACGTCAGGTCGCTTCACTACATTCCTCCCGGCAATCTTCGGATTGCCGTTTTTTTCTGCCGAATCCCCGCCACCAGATATGACAACGCCAGCCCGAAGGCTGGCGTTGCAAACATAGATGCGAGACTGGTTACTGGGTCATGGTCAGGCCATTGCTGTCGGCCCCCAGCACCAGTTTTTTGCCCGGCACGATGCGACCGGAGAGCAGGGCCTGCGCCAGCGGGTTCTCCACCTTCTGCTGGATCGCCCGTTTGAGGGGACGCGCCCCGTAGACGGGGTCGAACCCGGCATGCACCAGCTTCTCGAGCAGCGCTTCGCTCACCTCCACCTCGTAGCCCTGAGCCTCCAGTCGGCCCATCAGGCTCTTGAGCTGGATGCGGGCGATGGACTTGATGTGATCCTCGCCGAGGGGATGGAACACCACCGTCTCGTCGATCCGGTTGATAAACTCCGGCCGGAAACTGCGGGTCAGCACATCCATCAGCATGGCCTTCATCTCGTCGTAGTCCTTCTCGGAGTGGTGCTCCTGAATCAGATCCGACCCGAGGTTGGAGGTCATGATCACCACCGAGTTACGGAAATCGACGGTGCGACCCTGACCATCGGTCAGGCGGCCATCATCGAGCACCTGCAACAGGATGTTGAACACATCGGGATGTGCCTTCTCCACCTCGTCCAGCAGGATCACCGAGTAGGGACGACGGCGTACCGCCTCGGTCAGATAACCACCCTCTTCATAACCCACGTATCCGGGAGGCGCCCCCACCAGACGGGCCACGCTGTGTTTCTCCATGAACTCGGACATATCGATCCGCACCATGGCATCCTGGGTATCGAACAGGAACTCGGCCAGCGCCTTGCACAGCTCGGTCTTGCCCACCCCGGTGGGCCCCAGGAACAGGAAGGAGCCGATGGGGCGGTTAGGGTCGGAGAGACCGGCACGGGAGCGACGAATGGCGTTGGAGACCGCATCGACCGCCTCCTCCTGACCAATCACCCGGCTGTGCAGCTGATCTTCCATCCGCAGCAGCTTGTCGCGCTCCCCTTCCAGCATGCGGGCGACCGGAATACCGGTCCAGCGGGCCAGGACGTCTGCGATCTCCACATCGGTGACCCGGTTGCGCAGCAGGCTGGTCTCCTGCATCTCGGCCTGAGTGGCGAGATCCAGCTGTTTCTCCAGCTCCGGAATGCGGCCATATTGCAGCTCGGACATCCGACCCAAGTCGCCTGCCCGGCGCGCCACATCGAGATCCTGACGGGCCTGCTCCAGCGCAGCCTTGATATGCTGGGTGCCGGCAAGGGCGGCCTTCTCGGCCTTCCATACCTCGTCCAGCTCGTTGTATTCCCGATCCTTCTCGCCAATCTCCTGATTGATCAGCTCCAGACGCTTGCGGCTGGCGTCATCGTCCTCCTTCATCAGCGCCTGCTGCTCCAGCTTGAGCTGGATGATGCGTCGCTCGAGGCGATCGAGCGCCTCCGGCTTGGAGTCGATCTGCAGCCGGATGCTGGCTGCCGCCTCATCGATAAGGTCGATAGCCTTGTCCGGCAGCTGACGATCCGCAATGTAGCGGTGCGACAGCTGGGCCGCCGCCACAATCGCGGGGTCGGTGATCTGCACATGGTGGTGCAGCTCATAACGCTCTTTCAAGCCGCGCAGGATGGCGATGGTGTCCTCCACGCTCGGCTCTTCTACCAGCACCTTCTGGAAACGGCGCTCCAGCGCGGCATCTTTTTCGATGTACTGACGGTACTCATCCAGGGTGGTGGCGCCGACGCAGTGCAGGTCACCACGGGCAAGCGCAGGTTTGAGCATGTTGCCCGCGTCCATGGCCCCTTCGCCCTTGCCGGCGCCGACCATGGTGTGCAGCTCGTCGATAAAGAGGATGACGTTGCCCTCCTCCTTGGCGAGATCGGTCAGCACGGCCTTGAGCCGCTCTTCAAACTCGCCGCGATACTTGGCACCGGCCACCAGCGCCCCCATGTCCAGCGACAGCACCCGCTTGTTCTTCAGCCCTTCCGGCACTTCACCGTTGATGATGCGCTGGGCCAGCCCCTCGACGATGGCGGTTTTACCGACACCGGGAGCACCGATCAGCACGGGGTTGTTCTTGGTACGGCGTTGCAGTACCTGAATGGTACGGCGGATCTCGTCATCGCGGCCGATCACCGGGTCAAGTTTGCCGATTTCGGCCCGCTCGGTCAGATCGATGGTGTACTTCTCCAGCGCCTGACGGTTCTCCTCGGCATTGGCATCTTCCACCTTCTTGCCGCCCCGCACCTTGTCGATGGCCGCTTCGAGTTTCTCCTTGGTCAGCCCCTGGGCGCGCAGCAGCTCACCCAGCGTTCCCTTGTCGTCGAGGGCAGCCAGCACGAACAGTTCGGAGGAGATGAACTGATCCTTGCGCTGCTGGGCCAGTTTGTCGCAGACGTTGAGCAGGCGGCCGAGGCCGTTGGAGAGCTGCACGTCCCCTTCCACACCGCTCACGCGCGGCAGGCGATCCAGCTCCTCGCCAAGGCGGGAGCGCAGGGCGTTGATATCCATCCCGGTCAGGGTGAGCAGCGGACGGATAGAGCCGCCATCCTGATTGACCAACGCGGTCATCAGGTGAACGGGTTCGATGAATTGGTGGTCACGACCCAGCGCAAGAGACTGGGCATCGGAAATAGCAATCTGGAATTTGCTGGTAAGGCGATCGAGGCGCATTGCACTCCCCCTTCAAACAGGCAGACGCCGCTTGCGCGGCAAACAACATAACTTTCTGAGATGAAAGATGAGGCCCGTACGGGCTATTTCAAGGGCATGGACTGGTTATTTTTTCTGCAAAGCGGGGAGAGGGCAGGAGCCCCGCCTCTCTCATACGGCTCTGCTCTTGAGAGAGACGGGGTATTACTTGGCGGGTGATTGCTTAGCGGGCCAACCAGATGAGGGAGGCCATCCGGCCGGTCTGGCCGTCGCGACGATAGGAGTAGAACTGCTCGCTATCGCTGAAGGTGCAGTATTCGCCGCCATAGACGGCGGTAACGCCGGCACGGGCGAGGCGCAACCGCGCCAGCTGGTAGATATCCGCCAACCATTTGCCGTCGTTGGACGAAGGGACGAACGCCGCTTCTGCTTCAGCCTGCTCAGCCATAAAGGCCTCGCGCACCTCTCCCCCCACTTCAAATGCAGTGGGGCCAATGGCCGGGCCCATCCAGGCCAGGAGCTCGCCCGGCTCGCAGCCCATGGCGGCGATGCTTGCCTCCAGCACCCCCTCTTTCAGTCCACGCCAGCCTGCGTGGGCCGCTGCGACCACGGTACCTGCCCGATCGCAAAACAACACTGGCAGACAGTCGGCGGTCATCACGATGCAGGCCTGATCCGCCTCATGGGCGCAGGCGGCATCGGCATCCGGCGCCTGCTGATAATGGCTGCTGACTGGATGGACCACGGTGCCGTGCACCTGATTGAGCCAGTTGAGGGGCCCCGGGATGGCTGCCACCTGCTGCAGCCGGGCCCGGTTAGCCTCGACTCGCGCCGGTTCGTCACCCACATGGGCGCCCAGATTGAGACCGGTAAAGACCCCTTCACTGACGCCGCCATCCCGGGTGGTCGACAACGCCCTGACACACGCCGGGGCTGGCCAGTCGGGTTCGATCCATTTCATCTGTGACTCCTTCAATTCACCGATATAAAAACGGGGCTCCTGCAAGGGAACCCCGATTGGCATCTATTCGGGCCGGATGACGCCAGAAACCGACGCAGCAGGCCCTATCGCATCAGTTCCAGACTAAATCATCCGGATTGGCGAGCGTATCCGCGCGCAGCACTTCCATCAGCTCCACCATGTCTTGCGGTGTAGCTGAATGCCACTGCATCACTTCACCCGTGATGGGGTGAGCCAGTTGTAGCATGGTGGCATGCAGCGCCTGACGGTTGAAGTTGCGCAGTGCCTGAGTCAGCTCGGGAGTCGCGTTGCGCAGCGGGCGCAGACGGCCACCGTAAGCGGGATCGCCCACCAGCGGGTGTTTGATGTGCGCCATGTGGACACGGATCTGGTGGGTACGACCGGTTTCCAGACGCAGACGCAGACGGGTATGGCCACGGAACTTCTCGTGAACCCGGTAGTGAGTTACGGAAGGACGACCATTGGGCACCACGGCCATATGGGTACGCTGGGTCGGGTGACGACCGATGGGCGCATCAACGGTACCACCTGCGGTCATGTGACCGATGGCGATCGCTTCGTACTCACGGGTGATCTGGCGCGCCTGCAACGCTTCCACCAGATGGGTCTGGGCGGGTACGGTTTTGGCAACCACCATCAAACCTGTGGTGTCTTTATCCAGACGGTGCACGATACCGGCACGAGGCACCTCGGCAATGCCGGGGTAGCGGTGCAGCAGGGCGTTGAGGATGGTGCCATCCGGCGTGCCTGCGCCCGGGTGAACCACCAGACCGGCCGGTTTGTCGATCACCAGAATGTGTTCATCTTCGTAAACTATGTTGAGCTCGATATCCTGGGCATCCCAGCGAGTATCATCTTCCAGCTCGACATTCACATGCACCTGCTGCCCGGCCAGAATCTTCTCGCGCGGGGTGTTGGCAACCTGACCGTCCAGGGTCACTCTGTCCTGTAAAATCCACTCCTTGATGCGGGTGCGGGAGTAGTCTGGAAACAATTCGGCCAGGGCCTGGTCGAGTCGCTGCCCGAATTGGTGATCCTGGAATTCGCCTGTCAGTTCAATATGCTGGCTCATGTATGGTCTCTTGAGCGGGGGGTATCAATTCGAAATAATCCGGGTATTCTAGCTTTTCTTTTAGCCAAGCATAACGGATACTTTGCCAATTTCGTGGAAATGGACCGGATGTTGTTGATGGGAAAGAAGTCTCACCTGCTGATGTCGCTCGCCTTGGTCGCTACCTTGATCACAGGCTGTTCCAGCACCAAACCCAAGGTACCCGACGAACCGCCGGAGACCCTGTACCAGAAAGCACGCCTCAAACTGGACGTTGGCAATTACGTGCAAGCCACTGAATTGCTGGAGGCTTTGGACTCTCGCTACCCGTTCGGTGCCTACTCCAATCAGGTGCAGCTTGACCTCATCTATGCCTACTACAAGCAGGATGATACCGCTCAGGCGATCGCCAATATCGACCGTTTTATCCGCCTCAATCCGGCGCATAAAAATATCGATTACGTCTTCTATATGCGCGGCCTGACCAACATGGCGGCGGATTACAATTTCTTCCAGAGCCTGTTCGGTATCGATCGGGACGACAAAGACCCTGCTTATGCCCGTCAGGCATTCCAGGACTTCAAGACCCTGTTGCAGAACTACCCCAACAGCGTCTATGCCGCCGATGCCCGCGCTCGCATGATTGGCCTAAAGAATCGTCTGGCCCGATATGACCTGAGCGTGGCCGAGTATTACGTGAAGCGTGATGCACTGGTCGCGGCCGCCAACCGGGCCAAGCTGATTGTCGAAACCTACCCCGACACAGCCGAAACCGAGAAGGCATTGGAGATCATGGTCGAGTCTTACGACGCTCTGAAGATGCCGCAGCTGGCCAAGCATGCCCGCGAAGTGCTGGCCAAGAACTACCCGGAGAACCGCCTCGGCCGTGGCTGAGTGATACGGATAAACCGGTAACAAAAAACCGATGCCTTGGCATCGGTTTTTTTATCGCTGCAATTTAGCCACTGATATTACCCGCAGAGGCTCTGCAGACCAGGATCAGTGTGACGGCGCCTTCCCAACGCCGTCATCGCAACGCTTACTTCGCGACATTACCCGCCACGTTCAGGGCATCCCAGGTGCGAGAAAAGGGCGGCGCGTAGGCAAAGTCAAGCATGCCGAGCTGCTCGGTGGTCACCCCCATGGTGATGGCCACTGCCAGCGCGTCGATGCGGTGGACCGCCCCCTTGCGACCGAGGATCTGGCCGCCCAGCAGCCGCTTGCTGCCCGCCTCATAGACCAGTTTGACGTGAATGTCGGACTGACCCGGGCAGTAGTTGGTGTGGCACTTGTCCTTGATCACCACGGTGCGGTATTCGATGCCCATCGCCTTGACTTCCTGCTCGGAAAGGCCGGTACGGCCCGCCTCCAGCCCCAGCACCTTGAGCGCGGCAGAGCCGAGGGTGCCCGGGAACTCCAGCTCGGCCCCGGCCAGGTTCTCACCCACCATGCGGCCCAGCTTGTTGGCAATGGTGGCGAGCGGTACATAGACCTGCTGCTGCTTTACGCTGTGCCAGACGCTGGCACAGTCACCGGCTGACCAGACGTTGGCCAGCGAGCTGCGTCCCTGACGATCCACCTTGATGGCGCCGTTGCCGAGCCGTTCGATGCCGGTATCGGCCAGAAACTCGGTGTTGGGCTTGACCCCGGTGCAGACCACCACGATATCGGCCTCATACTCGCCCTGGCTGGTACGCACGCCGGTCACCCGACCATCCCCCAGCAGTGCTTCAACTCGCTCACCCAGATGGAGAGAGACCCCCTGCTCGCGCAGTTCGGTTTCGATGTGCTGGGTGATCTCGCCATCAAACGCGTCGGGGATGACTCGATCCGCCAGCTCGATCAGGCGCACCTCTTTGCCTTGATGGACCAGCGCCTCGACCACTTCCAGCCCGATAAAGCCGGAGCCGATCACCACGGCGCGGCGATTGTTCTTGTCTTGCACCGCCGCCTTCAGCGCCAGCCCGTCGGCCATCCGGCGCAGACCGAATACCCCTTGCTGCTGCAGACCGGGGATGGGGGGCATCACTTCGCGGGCACCGGTGGCGATCATCAGCCGATCGTAGCGATCGGTGAAAGTGTCGCCGTTGTGCTCCACCACCAAGGTCTGGGCAGTTGCATCGACGCTCAGCACCCGATGGCCAATCTTGACCTCGATCCCCTTGGCAGCGAACTGCTCGGGGGTGAACTCGGCCATGTAACCGGGCTCCTGAAACTCGTCACCGACGAAGTAAGGCAGGCCACAGGCACCGAAAGAGATCACCTCGGAGGCCTCATACACCACGATTTCGGCATCGATGGCCAGACGGCGCGCCTTGGCGGCCGCACTCATACCGGCGGCTTCGCCACCGATGATCAGAATTCTCATAGTTTTTCCTCTCAATGGCGCAGGGAGGGCATGCCCTCCCTGCGGTCTATGACGGGAAAGAGTTACCCCTTTCCACGGGCAGATCAACCGACAGAAAATCAGACGGTGGACTCTTCGCCGTCCAGACTCACTTCGTGATCGCTGTTGAACACATGCATGTCGGTCTCGCCCATCAGGCGGCTGGTGACCGTCCCTGCGGTGATGGAGCCGGAGACGTTGAGCGCGGTACGGCCCATGTCGATCAGCGGCTCGATGGAGATGAGCAGACCGGCCAGCGCCACCGGGAAGTCCAGCGCGGAGAGCACGATCAGCGCGGCAAAGGTGGCGCCGCCGCCAATCCCGGCCACCCCGAAGGAGCTGACGGTGATGATGGCGATCAGGGTCATGATAAAGCCGGGATCCATCGGGTTAACCCCGACGGTCGGGGCAATCATCACCGCCAGCATGGCCGGATAGATACCGGCACAGCCGTTCTGGCCGATGGTGGAACCGAAGGAGGCGGCGAAGTTGGCGATCCCCTCAGGAATACCCAGCGACTTGGTCTGGGTCTGCACGTTCATCGGGATGGAGCCCGCACTGGTGCGCGAGGTGAAGGCAAACGCCAGCACCGGAGTGATCTTCTTGAGGAAGCGCAGCGGGTTGATGCCGACCATGCTCACCAGCAGCAGGTGCACGACAAACATGATGGCGATGGCGCCGTAAGAGGCCATCACAAAGCTGAGCAGGTTAAGAATATCCGCATAGTTGGAGCCGGAGACCACCTTGGTCATCAGCGCCAGTACACCAAACGGGGTCAGGCGCAGCACCAGAGTCACCATTCGCATCACGATGGCGTGGGCCACAGCCACGAAGTGGCTGAAGCTGGCGAAGATCTCCGGCTTCTTGCGGGCGATGCCGGTAGCGGAGAGGCCAATGAAGATGGAGAAGATCACCACGGCGATGGTAGAGGTCTTGCGACCGCCGGTCATGTCGAGGAAGGGGTTGGCCGGAATGAACTCCAGCATCATCTTGGCGAACGACATGCTCTCGACGCTGCCGAGGGTGGTCTGCAGCGCGGCGCCCCGGGCGCTCTCGGCGGCACCGGAGGTGAGCCCTTCAGCGGTCAGGCCAAACAGGTTGGACATCAGGATGCCCGCCCCGGCGGCGATGGCGGTGGTGAAGATCAGCACGCCTATGGTCATGGCGCTGATCTTGCCCAGCGCAGTGCCGCCATTGAGCTTCAAGATAGCGCTGATGATGGAGACCATGATCAGCGGGATGATGATCATCTGCAGCAGCTTCACATAGCCGCTACCCACGATATCCAGATAGTCGATGGTCTGAACAATGACGGGCGAACCTGCACCGTAAAGCAGTTGCAACGCGGCGCCGAACAGAATACCGAGCCCCAGACCGGCAAATACCCGGCGGGTGAAGCTCACATGTTTTTCCTGTAACCGGTAGAGAAAGAACAGCAAGATGGCGGCGATGGCCAGATTGCCGATAACGCTAAATGTCATGGTATGACTCCCCAAAAAGCGGGCTTGGGCCCGAGAAACAAGAGCAAGCGCCATGCTTGCCCTGGCAACCGTGTCAGACGGTCTGCGCCGTCGTGACAAGAACAAGGGGGTCTATCGCCCCCTTATCACAGATTCACTGCTTCTGCTGTTTCGCTCGCATGATGTTGATGATTTCGATGTCGGTATCCAGCATCCCCTCTTTGGAGAGGCGGCCCAGATTGGCGATGGTCTGATCCACGTCATCGGAAACGATCCCCTCGCTCTGGGGCACATGCAGGTTGTTGATGGCCATCAGCGAAGACTTAACCGCCGCCGAGGTGGAAGTGGAGACCTTCATGGAGCAGGCGCTGCCCGCGCCGTCGCAGATGATGCCGGAGACATCGCCAATCATGTTGTTGATGCAGTGGCTGATCTGCTGATACTGGCCGCCCAGCAGCCAGGTGATGGCGGCACCGGCCCCCATGGCGGCGGTACTGGCGGCGCAGAGGGCCGACAGCTTGTTCTGGTAAGTCTTGATGTAGATGGCCACCAGATGGCTCATCACCAGCGCCCGAGTCAGCTGCTCGTCGCTCGCCTTGAGGAAGCGGGCCGCCGCGACCACAGGCATGGTGGCGGCAATGCCCTGATTGCCGGAGCCGGAGTTGGACATGGCGGGCAGCATGGCGCCATCCATCCGCGCATCGGAAGCAGCAGAGGAGAGGCGCATCGCCAGCGTCATCAGGTCATCGGAGAGCAGCTTGCGCTCCACCTGCTCGGTGAGGATCTTGCCAATCTTCAGGCCGTAACCCTGCAACCCTTCGTCCGCCAGCGCCTGATTCATGGTGGCGGCCTCGCGGATAAAGTCGATCTCCGCCAGCGGCACTTCCAATGCAAAATCGACGATCTCCCGCAGGGTCATGGCCGGTTTGGCGGATTTGGCCGGCTGGATCTGCACGCCGGGGGCACTGGCCTGCTCCATCAGCACCTCGCCATCCTTCTCCATCAGGATGATGCGGGTGTGGTCGGTGCAGATCACCACCCGGGCACTGTGCCCTTCAACTTCGGCCAGCACCTCGGCGTAGAGCACGTCCGGCACATCCTTCACATCCACCTTGATGACCGGCAACAACGTCTTGGCCGCTTCCACCTGTTCTGGTGTGAGGGTCTTGAGCACCTCCAGCCCGGCATCCGGGTTGCCCCCTGTGATGCCGACCGCAGCAGCCACCGGCAGACCGATCATGCCGGTGCCCGGCACTCCGACCCCCATACCGTTCTTGAACAGATTGCCACTGACCCAGACGCTGATGCGGGTCGGGGTCTCCCCCAGCAGCTTGCGGCAGTTGGCCGCTGCCAGCGCCACCGACATCGGCTCGGTACAGCCCAGGGCCGGCACCACTTCACGCTTGAGCAGGGTAATAAAGTCGGTCCATTGTGCTTTCATCGCAGTGTTTCTCATGTTCAGGGTGCCCGCAGGCAGTTATTGCTTGTTCAGATCCGCTTTGTGATTACGGATATGCAGATAAACAGTATGACGGGAGATGCCGAGCATCCGGGCAACCAGCTGGGCCGCCTCCTTGATCTCGAAGATCCCCATGTCGAAGAGCCGGGTCACTATCTCCTTGTTGCGCACCGTGCAGGAGAGCGAATCGTCCCGATCCACCTTCTCAATCACCTGGGTCACCAGATCGTCCACCGAGCTGGCAAAGGTCTCGTTATTGAGCGGCGCCGGTACCGCGGGCAGCGCAAAAGTATCGAGCAGGCAGCCAAGGGAGGTATCCAGACTGAAGTTCACGCAGAGCATGCCGATGGGCTTGCCCTGTCGGTTGCTGATAGTGATGGAGGAGGACTTCATCAGCGTCCCGTCGCGGGTACGGCTGAAGTAACTGCTCCACTGGCTGCCCGCCTCCCCCTGCAAGCGGTTGAGGGCAAAGTCGGTGACCGGCGCCCCCTCCCGACGACCGGTAACATGGCCGTTGGCAATCTTGATGACCGATGCATCCAGCGTATCGAACGCATGCAACACCACCTCGCACCCTGCGCCAAACAGCGCGGCCAGCGCCTCGACCGCGGGCTCGAAACTGGCGATCAGATGACGTTCTTCATCCGTTAACGAATTGATCTGGTCAGTGGTGGCTGCTGTGGACATATATGAGTAACTTTGAGTAAACCGCAGTTGATTCTACTATCAACAAGATCAACTAATGTTGAGCGGCATCCCCTTTTTGCTCGCCATTATGCCCACCTTTTAACAAAGTGCGACAAATTGTGAAGCGGCGCACAGCAGGGCGGCAACTCAGAGGTGATAGCGGGCCAGCAGTTGCTTGTAGGCGGGAGTCTGTTTGAACGCCTTGAGGGCAGAGGAGAAGCGGATAGCCAGCTGGTCGTGGCCGGGCTTGTGGGTAAACGCGAGGAAGTTGCGGTTGTCGTCGGTCAGCAGGCGCGAGCCGTGGTTAACCTGATCCTGCAACCCCTGAGTGTGCAGCAGATAACGACCGACCCGCTCGTTGAGCACCACCCCATCCAGCCGACCGGCCATCATCAGATGCAGTTGTTTGATGGCATTCCCCTCCCCCGTCATCGGCATCCGGATCACCCCGGGATCGGTCAGAAAATCGGGACTGTAGGCATAATCTTCCTGAATACCTATCCGCAGACCCTTGAGGTCGGAGAGCTGCTTGAAATCCACCGGACGAGCCGATGGATAGAAGAGCACTTCTCCGCTGTAAGAGAGCGGCTCTTCGGGGTAGTGGAGCCAATGCTGGCGGGAAGGCTCAAAGAAGACATCAAGCACCGCATCCCCCTGCCTGAGACGGGCCTGCTGCAGAACCCGCTTCCAGGGCAGCACCCTGATTTCGGTGCGATAACCCATCTGGCGCAACACGGTACAGGCCAGATCGAGATCGGCGCCGGCCAGCTCGCCATTGTCACCACGCATCACATAAGGGGGCCACAGCTCGGTCAGCAGCGTCAGTGTCGGCGGTTTGTCCGCCGCAGCTGCCAAACCGGCCCCCAACAGGGAGGCCAGCAGCCAGCCGTACAACCCGATCCTTCGCCAACCCTGACACCACATCATGGAGATCCCTCATGGTCCGTATGGATTGAGGATATACAAGGGATGAGCAATAAAAAAGGAGGCCGAAGCCTCCTTGATATTCACTCTCTGAATGGCACTTACAGTGCTTTCAGGATTGCCTCGACGCTGGCCTTGGCATCGCCAAACAGCATCTGGGTATTTTCCTTGAAGAACAGCGGGTTCTGGACACCGGCGTAGCCAGTGTTCATGGAGCGCTTGAAGCCGATGACGTTCTGCGCTTTCCACACTTCCAGCACCGGCATACCGGCGATCGGGCTGCCCGGATCTTCCATCGCGGCCGGGTTGACGGTGTCGTTGGCACCGATCACCAGCACGGTATCGGTATCGGCGAAGTCGTCGTTGATCTCGTCCATTTCCAGCACGATGTCATACGGGACTTTCGCTTCCGCCAGCAGCACGTTCATGTGGCCAGGCAGACGACCGGCAACCGGGTGGATACCGAAGCGCACCTTGACGCCACGATCACGCAGCTTCTGGGTGATTTCAGCCACCGGATACTGGGCCTGCGCCACCGCCATACCGTAGCCCGGGGTGATGATGACGGAGCTGGAGTTCTTCAGCAGGTCAGCCACTTCCTCGGCGCTGGTTTCGCGGTATTCGCCCATCTCCTGATCAGCCGTGGAGGCCACGCCATCGGAGCCGAAGCCACCGGCGATCACGGAGATGAAGGAGCGGTTCATCGCCTTGCACATGATGTAAGAGAGGATCGCACCGGAGGAACCTACCAGAGCACCGGTGACGATCAGCAGGTCGTTGGAGAGCATGAAGCCCGCCGCTGCCGCCGCCCAACCGGAGTAGGAGTTCAGCATGGAGACCACCACCGGCATGTCGGCGCCACCGATGGAGGCCACCAGATGCCAGCCGAAGGCGAAGGCGATCAGGGTCATCACCAGCAGGGCGAAGGTAGAGCCGCCCGCGTTGACAAAGTAGACCATCAGCGCCAGAGAAGCGACCACGGCCAGCAGGTTCAGCTTGTGGCGGTGTGGCAGCATCAGCGGCTTGGAGGAGATCAGACCGCGCAGTTTGCCGAAGGCAACCACGGAACCGGTAAAGGTCACGGCACCGATGAAGACGCCCAGGAAGATCTCGACCAGATGGATGTTCAGCATGGCGCCGGTCAGGTGCTCGACCTGAGCAACGCTGTTGGCCTGCTCGAACGCCGCACGGGCGGCTGCCAGGGTGGCATCCAGATTGGAACCGACGGAGACGACAACCTCAGCAGGGGCAGAGGGGTGCAGATCGATGAAACTGTTGAAGCCCACCAGCACTGCCGCCATACCCACGAAGCTGTGCAGCACGGCCACCAGCTCGGGCATCTCGGTCATTTCGACCTTGAGCGCCAGACGCACGCCGATGGCACCGCCGATCACCATGGCCAGGATGATCCAGTGAACGCCACTGGTCTCCGGGTTGAATACGGTGGCGAGCAGGGCGATAGCCATACCCGCGATACCGAACAAGTTGCCATGCTTGGCCGTTTCTTGCTTCGACAGTCCCGCGAGACTGAGGATGAAGAGCACGGCGGCAACGATATAGGATGCTGTTACCAGTCCTTGAGACACGTTAAACCCCCTTAATCCTTACGGAACATCTTCAGCATGCGCTGAGTGACGGTGAAGCCGCCGAAGATGTTGATACTGGCAATCAGCACGGCGATGAAGGCCAATGCGGTAACCAGAGTCGACCCTTGCCCGATCTGCAGCAGGGCACCGACCACGATAATGCCGGAGATGGCATTGGTGACCGACATCAGCGGCGTGTGCAGGGCGTGAGAGACGTTCCACACCACGTAGTAACCGACCACACAGGCCAGGATGAATACGGTGAAGTGGGAGAGGAAGGCTGCCGGGGCAACGGAGGCGATCCAGCCGAAGGCGGCGATGCCGAGAGCACCGAACACGAACTTCTTGTTGGAGGGCTTGGCCTCTTCCTTCTTGGCTGCCGGTTTGGCGGCGGCCGGTTTCTGCGGGGCGGCAGAGACGGAGATGGCGGGCGGCGGGAAGGTCACTTCACCGGCCTGGATAACCGTCATATTGCGCTGAACCACGTCTTCGAAGTCGATGGCAACGTTGCCGTCCTTCTCCTTGCACATCAGCTTCATCAGGTTGACCAGGTTGGTACCGTAGAGCTGGGAGGATTGGGCAGGCAGGCGACCCGGCAGATCGGTGTAACCAATCACCTTGACGCCGTTGTCGGTGACATGCAGCTCACCCGGCACTGTGTATTCACAGTTGCCGCCAGCCTGAGCGGCCATGTCCACGATGACGGAGCCCGGCTTCATGCTGTCGACCATCTCTTTGGTGATCAGCTTGGGAGCCGGCTTGCCCGGGATCAGGGCGGTGGTGATGATGATGTCCACCTCTTTGGCCTGCTGGGCGAACAGCTCCATCTCGGCCTTGATGAACTCATCGGACATGACTTTGGCGTAACCATCGCTGGATGCACCGTCTTCGCCACCGAAGTCCAGCTTGAGGAATTCCCCACCCATGGATTCGATCTGCTCGGCCACTTCCAGACGGGTATCGAAGGCACGCACGATGGCACCGAGGGAACCGGCCGTACCAATGGCAGCTAGACCGGCAACACCAGCACCGATCACCAGGACCTTGGCAGGCGGCACTTTACCGGCTGCGGTGATTTGACCGGTGAAGAAGCGACCGAACTGGTGCGCAGCTTCAACCACGGCGCGATAGCCACCGATGTTGGCCATGGAGGAGAGGGCATCGAGGGACTGGGCACGGGAGATCCGCGGCACCATATCCATCGCCATTACATTGATGTTGCGCTCGGACAGCTTCTTGACCAGCTCGGGGTTCTGGGCAGGCCAGATGAAGCTCACCAGAGTGGCGCCATCTTTAATTTGTGCGATCTCGGCATCGGTCGGCGCATTGACCTTGAAGATAAGGTCGGCTTGCCAGACATTCGGCACCACGCTGGCACCGGCAGCCTCGAAGGCGGCATCATCGAAGCTGGCCGACAGGCCTGCGCCGGTCTCGATGGCGACCTCGAAGCCGAGCTTTTTCAGCTGCTCGACGGTAGCCGGGGTCGCTGCGACCCGGGTCTCACCGGCGAGACTCTCTCTCGGTATTCCAATCTGCATGACTATTCCCTGATGGTTAATAAACAATCGCTGCCCAGTGTCTCACTTCTGACGAAACAAGACATGACCAAAGTGCAGGTCCAGGGCTCTTTGTTATGAAAATCAGTAGGCTTTACCTCAACCTCCTGTCATGGTCAGGCCCCCGCTTTTCAGGCGCGAAGGTGATTAGTATCAAATTTTGGAGTTTTATTACAACCGCAGTCCCGACGGCACTCGTACAGAATTCAGCCCATCCCTGGCTACGATTAAAAAAAACAAACCAAATTAGAGGCTTATACCAGTAAAAACGGCTGAAAAAAGTGATCCAACCAGTCAAAAAAAATGTTTTACCGGCCCTCTATCTTAGCGTTTTTTGTTCTTACGAAATCCGCTTTCGTCTCACTTCTCGCAGCGAAACGCCGAAAAGTAACATTTTCCCAACAAAAGCGGGGCCACTCAGCCGCCAGAAGGCGGGAGAGGGCCCCGGCAATTCAATCGTTTCGCCCGTTTGGCACCGATTGGCGGCCCTTACCAGGCCGCTTCATAAATATGCTGGCTCTGCACCAGATCGATATCGCCGTGCTCGCCCAGACGGGTCATGCCGTGCTCACCCAGCTTGCCGATCAGGGTGTCGATACCCAGATCTTTCAGACCGTAGTCGCGCAGTCGGGTCTTGACCCCCATCCGCTCGAAGAAGTCGCGGGTCGCGGCGATGGCATCGTCGATGCGCTCCGCTTCGCTGCCGCTGTCCAGACCCCACACCCGCTCTGCGTATTGCAGCAGCTTGGCATGCTTCTGTTTGCGCTTGGCCTGCAGCAGGGCGGGCAGCACCACCGCCAGAGTCTGGGCGTGGTCGAGGCCGTGCAGGGCAGTCAGCTCGTGACCCAGCATGTGAGTGGCCCAGTCCTGCGGCACACCGGCACCGATCAGGCCGTTCAGCGCCATGGTGGCGCTCCACATGATGTTGGCGCGTACCTCGTAGTTGTGCGGCTCGGCCAGCGCCTTGGGACCCTCTTCGATCAGGGTCAGCAGCAAGCCTTCAGCGAAGCGATCCTGCACCTTGGCATTGACCGGATAGGTGAGGTACTGCTCCACGATGTGAACAAAAGCATCCACCACCCCGTTCGCCACCTGACGCTCGGGCAGGGTGTAGGTGAGCACCGGATCCAGCACGGCGAAGCGCGGCATCACGAACGGCGAGAAGAAGTGCACCTTGTCGCCACTGCTGCGACGGGTGATGACGGCACCCATGTTCATTTCGGAACCGGTCGCCGGCAGGGTCAGCACAGAACCGAGCGGGATGGCGGAACGCACTTCGCTGCCGACGGTCTCGAGAATGTGCCAGGGATCCTTGGCCAGATCGTAGTGCGCGGCAGCGGCGATAAACTTGGTGCCATCGAGCACGGAACCACCGCCAACGGCGAGCAGGAAGTCGACCCGCTCGGCACGGGCCAGCTCCACGGCGCCCATCAGGGTCTCGTAGGCCGGATTCGGTTCGATGCCGCCAAATTCAAACAGGGTCATGCCAGCCAGCTCGTTACGGATCTGCTCCAGCAAGCCGCTGCGTACCACGCTGCCGCCGCCATAGGTGATCATGACGCGGGCATCGCTCGGGAGCTGCTCGCGCAGCTGGGCGATCTGCCCTTGGCCGAACAGGATTTTGGTCGGGGTATGGAGAGTAAAGTTGTTCATCGACATTGCCTTCTTCTGATAGTCAGGGCGGCCAGGCCGCGAAATCGTGATTGCATTTTTCTCCAGAACCACCCTACCATCAAGACAACATCCTGCTTGATTCTTGCCTATTTCTACAAAGCAGCGAAAACCGGACCTGTCGAATCAAAGAGCCCCCATGCAAAACCGTTACAGCGACCTCGCAACCAGATTGACCCGCCACGTCACCGCCCCCGGCATCACCCCATCACCGGTGAAACAGGTCAACCTCATCTATACCACCGAACACCATGGCCGCACCCCGGTGCTCTACCAACCGCGGATGATCGTTATCCTGCAGGGACACAAGGTGGGTTATCTGGCGGATCAGGTGTTTCGCTACGACCCCAACCACTACCTGTTGATGACCCTGCCGCTCCCCTGCGAGTGCGAGTGCTTCGCCTCCCCCGAGCAGCCGCTTATCGGGTTTACCATCGAGATCGATCTGGTCACCCTGCAAGAGCTGCTGCTGGAGCTGGGCGATGCCCTGCCCGCCCCCGCGCCGCAAAAGAGCGGCGTCCACTCGGTCCCCCTGTCGGAAACCATGTTCTGCGCTGCCGAGCGACTGATCGAGCTGATGGACAACCCGCTGCACGCCAGGGTGCTGGGGCCGCAGACGGTGCGCGAGATGCTGTTCCACGCCCTCACAGAGGGGGGCGGCCCGGCGCTGCAGGCGCTCGCCAATCGCCACAACCATGTAGGCCAGATCGCCCGGGTGCTGCGTATGATAGAGTCCCGTTATGCCGACAACCTCACCATGGAGGAGCTGGCGCGGGAGGTGAACATGAGCGTCTCCGCCTTTCACCACCACTTCAAGGCGGTCACCGCTACCTCGCCGCTGCAGTACATCAAGTCGTTTCGCCTCCACAAGGCGCGGATGATGATGCTGCACGATGGCATCAAGGCGGGCACCGCGGCGGCCAGAGTCGGTTACGAGAGCAACTCCCAGTTCAGTCGGGAGTACAAGCGCTTCTTCGGCAGCACGCCGACGGATCAGGCCTCCCGCTTCCGGGATGGCCAGCTGCGCATCATCGAGGGATAACAAGAGAGGGATTACTTATGCGTTCACTGCTTTGCCTGTTCACCGCTTTGCTGCTGACGGCCTGTACCGGGATTGCCGACGGCATTCGCCCCGTTACCGGCTTCCAGCTCGACCGTTATCTTGGCACCTGGTATGAGATTGCCCGCCTCGACCACAGCTTCGAGCGGGGGCTGGAGCAGGTGAGCGCCACCTACAGCCTGCGGGACGATGGCGGCGTCAAGGTGCTCAACCGCGGCAAGCAGAGCGATGGCAGCTGGCGCGAAGCCGAGGGCAAAGCCTACTTCGTCGGCAACCCGGACGAGGCGCGGCTCAAGGTGAGCTTCTTCGGCCCCTTCTACGGCGGCTACAACGTCATCGACCTCGACCCCGATTACCAGCTCTCGCTGGTGACCAGCTACAACCACGACTACCTCTGGATCCTCTCCCGCTCACCCAACCCGCCCAAGGCGAAGGTGGATGCGCTGGTCGCCAAGGCGAAGTCGCTGGGCTTTGCCACCGACCAGCTGATTTGGGTCAAACAGACCCCTTAAGCCAGCCGTAAAATAACAAAGGGCAGCCCGCGGGCTGCCCTTTCTGTTGCTGGAGTGGCGGGATGTCAGAGCCGGAAGCGGCCGATCTCCTGCTCCAGCCGCTCGGTCAGCGACTTGAGTTCGGCCGCCTGCGCCGCTTCGTTGCCCGCCTGCTCGGCCAGCTCTTGCGAGACATGGCGGATATTCTCGGTATTGCGGCTGATCTCGCCGGTCACCGAAGTCTGCTCCTCGGCCGCTGCGGCGATCTGGGTCGCCATGTCGCTGATGGAGCCGATCGCCTCGTTGATCCGGGCAAGGCTCTGGTTGGCCGCTTCCGCATCCTCGACGCTGGTACCCGCCAGCTGACGGCTGGTCTCCATACCACCCACGGCGCGACGGGTGGTCTGCTGCAGGGTCTCGATCATCTGCTGGATCTCGTCGGTGGAGTCGTGGGTACGGCGCGACAGCACCCGCACCTCGTCCGCCACTACCGCGAAGCCGCGGCCCTGCTCACCGGCCCGGGCCGCCTCGATGGCGGCGTTGAGTGCCAGCAGGTTGGTCTGCTCGGCGATGCCGCTGATGGTCGCCAGAATGCCGCTGATCTTCTGGGCATGGCTGTCGAGCTCATTGATGATCTGGCTGGCATCGGCCACTTCGTCCGCCAGACCGGTAATGCTGCGCTGACTCTGGCCAACCTGGGATTGGCCGGCGACCGCCAGTGCGACCGCATCGGTGGCGGTGGTGGCGGCAAACTCGGCGTTACCGGCGATCTCCTGGGTGGCGGAGGCCATCTCGGTCACCGCGGTCGCCACCATCACGATCTCGTCCTGCTGCTGGCGTACCCGCTGACTGCGGGCCTGCGCCCCGGCCGCCTGGGCACGGGACTGTGCCGCCAGCTCGATGGTCACATCCCGCAACCGGCTGACGATGCCGTGCAGCCGCGCCACGAACTGGTTGAAGTTCTGGGCCAGCTGACCCACCTCATCCTTGCTGTGGGTGTTGATGTGAACGGTGAGATCCCCCTCGCCGTGGGCAATGTCGTGCAGGGCGTGCGCGACCCGACCGAGATCGGCGAACAGGTATTTGAAGGTGGCGGTGAGCAGGGCGCTGAATACCAGCATCAGCACCAGAGTCAGCCCCACCAGCTCCCACAGCAGGCTGCTGAGCGGCGCCTCCAGCACATCGCGATACATCACCATGGCCAGCAGCCAGTCGGTGCCCGGCACCGGTTGTACCGCCAGCAGCACATCCCGCCCGTCGAGGGTGGCGGCGTGCAGCTCGCTGTTTTCGCGGCCCCACTGCTGGAAGGTGGCGGCAGAGAGTCCCGGCGCCAGCTCGGCGATGGGCTTGAGCGCCAGATCCTTCTGCGGATGGCCGACGATGAGGCCACTGCTGTCGAGCAGCATGGCGTAGCCCTCACCCTGCACCTTCATCGCCAGCACTTCGTCAATAAGCTTGTCGAGCGCCAGGTTGGCCCCCACGGCGCCGACCAGCTCGCCCTGATGGCGTACCGGCTCGGAGAGGGTGACCACCAGCTTCTGCATGGTGACGCTGACATAGGGGGCAGTGACGATCAGCTGCCCCGCCTTCACCGCATCCTGATACCAGGGGCGCTCGCGCGGGTCATAGTTACCGGTGTTGAGGGAGGGGTCCTGCCGGGTCATCACCCCCTGCGCGGAGCCAAAATAG
Source organism: Aeromonas sp. 82P (assembly GCF_051919365.1). Lineage (NCBI taxonomy): Bacteria > Pseudomonadati > Pseudomonadota > Gammaproteobacteria > Aeromonadales > Aeromonadaceae > Aeromonas > Aeromonas sp. 82P. The sequence goes on along the minus strand of NZ_JBQBEV010000001.1, from coordinate 595,614 downwards.
GTGAGGCCGAAGCCGCCGGAGGTGTAGGCCTGCTTCAGGTGCGGCACCAGCTCGGCTTGGGGGTTGTCGCTGATCAGGTTGACCAGCGCATGGACGGTGTTCTTGCGATCCGTCATCCATTCGCCGATGGCGACCGAGTAGGCGTGGCCATAGTTGACCGCCTCGCTCTGGATGGCGCTCATGGTGCGGGATTTTAGGGTGTGAAAGGCAACGATGCCGAGCAGTGATGCCATCAGCAGCACCACACCAAGACTGGTGGCCAGCAGCTTGCCGCGCAGAGAGAGGGTCATGACGACAGATCCTTGTTGTTGTGTCAGGCAGGGAAAACCCTGATGTATCAAAGGCTATCGGCCGCAATATGAACAGACTTTAGTGAATCTGTATATTTTCCCATCTATCAACAACAGAACGCGCTATTCGTGTGAAGCAGATCGCTATTCCATGCTACTGACTCTTGTAACAACAAAGCAGCAGGCCGCCCGAAGGCGGCCTGTCACCTACCCCTGATATGCACCGGCGGAGTAGGTTAGCTCATAGCTGTGGCTATAGATCTCGACGATATTGCCGAAGGGATCTTCCATGTAGACCATGCGGTAGGGCTTCTCGCCCGGGTAGTACTCGCGCACCGGCATCCGCTGCTTGCCGCCCGCCGCGACGATGCGCGCCGCCAGCCCCTCGACATCCGGATCCTGCACACTGAAGTGGAACACTCCGGTCTTCCAGAATTCGAAGTTGTTTTCGCGCTGCTCGCTGTTGGGGAACTCGAACAGCTCGATGCCAATCTTGTCGCCGGTGGAGAGGTGGGCGATGCGGAAGGAGCCCCAATCCGGGCCAAACACGTCGTTACACATCACACCGATGGCGGAGTCATCCTCGGTGATGGTGGTCGCCGGCATGATGAGATACCAGCCCATCACCTTGGTATAGAACTCGACCGCTTTGTCGAGGTCAGTCACCGTGATGCCGATGTGGGAGAAGTTGCGTGGATAGGTCATACGTCACCTTGAAATTGTGTGTGGGAAACAGGTGACATGATAGGAAGGGGCGACATAATGAAAAATAAGGTCAAACTAATGGAAGACATAAATTAAATTTATGGTTAATCCACTCTGGCTCCACACCCTGGTGGTGGTGCATGAAACCGGCAGTTTTACCCGTGCCGCCGAGCGGCTGGATCTCACCCAGGCCGCCGTCAGTCAGCATATCTCGCGCCTCGAGGCCGAATTTGGCCCCCTGCTGCTGCGCAAGCCCCGTCAGCTGGAGCTCACTCCGCGCGGGCTGGTGCTGCTCGACTTTGCCCGCCAGCAGGCGCAGGCAGCCGAACAGCTGCGAGCGCGCCTCTCTGACGATGACCCTCACCACGGCGCCATCACCCTGTCCACCCCGGGCAGCATTGGCCTGCTGCTCTATCCCCTGCTGCTCGACCAGCAACAGGAGCACCCCGGACTCACCATCCAGCACCGCTTTGCCCCCACCCCCGACATAGTGCAGGCGGTACTGGCGGGGCGCAGCGATCTGGGACTGGTGGATCAACCGCCAGAGCACCCCAGCATCGCCGCCGAGCCCTTCGCCCGCGAACCCCTCTGCCTTGTGGTACCCAACAACGGCGAGGAGCAGAGCTGGCAGCACCTCTGTCAGCTCGGCTTTATTGACCACCCGGATGGCCGCAGCATGGCACAACGCCTGTTGGGACGACGCTACCCCGGCCAGCGCGTTGACGAGATCCCGCTGCGCGGCTTTACCAACCAGATCGGCCAGATCCTGGAGCCGGTCGCCCGCGGCCTCGGCTTTACCGTGCTGCCCCGCTTCGCCGTCACCGCCTTTGCCCAACAGGAGAAGATCCGGGTGATCCAGAGCAGTATTGAGGTGATCGACACCCTCTGGCTGATCTACCGCGCCGAGTGGCTGCTCCCCGCCCGCCACCAGCGGCTGGTCACCGTCCTGAAACAGCGGGTTGCTGCACACTGAATGCTCTTGCGGCAGACATCGAGATCAATGTGGCCACAGTCACCGGACGGCTAACGGCAAGAAGAAAAAGAGAAAGGAGAGAGGGATAAATTGGCGAACGCCGGAAATGCGAAAGGCCAGCTCAATGAGCTGGCCTTTCTGAAAATGGCAGGGGCGGCAGGACTCGAACCCGCAACCATCGGTTTTGGAGACCGCTGTTCTACCAATTGGAACTACGCCCCTGCAACAAACGAGGCGTAGTATACAAAGTGGAGATCAAAGGTAAAGGCTTTTTTTACGCTTTCGATGCGATTGCACAAATCCCGAACAAGTCGCGGTTGTTTGTGCAGCGAAGCAGGATAACTTGCTGTATTTGCAGCCCTGCCGGGGTAGGAATGGGACATAAATGGGGGTAGGGTAAAATCAGGTACCGGGAGGCCACTTATGCTCAATTACCGACTGCTCCAACAACTGGCGCCCCTCAACTTCAGGGATGAACGCAAAACAGAGTCCCTGCCAGCCTACCTTGAACGGGTCGCGCCGCTGGTGCCCTTTATTCCTGAAAATGTGCTCTCCCAGTGGATTTACCGTCATTGGCGCGGTTTTGAGTCCAACTGGAGCTTTATCGATCTCGCCAGCCATCAGTTCACCTGTGAAAGCTGGCCCACCGCGCAACTGTTGGATCAGGTGGACTCCCGCCATATGGAGGTGATCGAGCGCTGGGGGGAGATGCTGCGCAGCAACCGGTATGTCCGCCGCTCCTGGCTAGGCGAGAAGATGCTGAGCGACGGCACCTGGCCCGAACCTGTCATCGTGCTGGCGCCGGAGAAGGGAGCCAGCTACCCGAACGGGCAACCGTTACCGCAACCCTACTGCCTGCTGGAAGGGCACCACAGACTCGGTTATTTGCGCGCCATGGCCCGCGATGGGGAATCGCTGCAAGAGACGCACAAGGTGTGGATTTGTCGTCATGTTTCCGCCACTTAAACGTTTTTCATGCTGAAATTGGCATCGGAAATAAAATTTTGACAATTAAAAAAGCGGCCCTATAATCTGTCCGGTTTTGAAAAAGGTCGGGACGAAACGATGCAGTTTTTGATTCAGAAAACAGCCTTGCAGACGGGTGGTGCGCACCAGAGCGGCCCCGTTGTTTCCGGTTCCCACCCCAAAGATCCCCAGTTATTTTTAAAAAAAGCCCCTGTTTCAGGGGCTTTTTTTTGTGCCCGAAAAACCTCCAATGATGTCAAAGGGAATGCAGACGATGACCAATCCACTCTATAAGAAACATGTCATCTCCATTTCGGACCTGACCCGGTCAGAAATGGAACTGGTAGTCTCAACCGCACAACGGTTGAAGGCTGAACCTGACACCAGCCTGTTGAAAGACAAGCTGGTTGCCAGCTGCTTCTTCGAAGCCTCCACCCGCACCCGCCTCTCGTTCGAGACCGCGGTACAGCGCCTTGGCGGCAACATCATCGGCTTCGCCGACGGTGGCAACACCAGCGCCAAGAAGGGTGAGACGCTGGCTGACTCCATCAAGATCATCGGTTCCTACTCGGATGCGGTGGTGATGCGCCACCCGAAAGAGGGCGCGGCCCGTCTGGCCTCCGAGTTCTCCCGCGTGCCGGTCATCAACGGCGGCGACGGCTCCAACCAGCATCCGAGCCAGACCCTGCTCGACCTGTTCACCATCCATGAGACCCAGGGCCGTCTGGACAACCTCAACGTCGCCTTCGTCGGTGACCTGAAATATGGCCGCACCGTGCACTCGTTGGCCCAGGCCCTCAGCCTGTTCAACTGCCGCTTCTTCTTCATCTCCCCGGAAGCGCTGGCGATGCCGGACTACATCTGCGAAGAGCTGGAAGAGAAGGGTATCCAGTTCAGCGTCCACCAGACCATGGAAGAGGTGATGCCGGAGCTGGACATTCTCTACATGACCCGCGTCCAGAAAGAGCGCTTCGACGAGACTGAATACAAGCACATGGCCGCCAAGTTCATTCTGGAACTGGCGACCCTGGAAGGGGCCAAGCCCACCATGAAGATCCTGCATCCCCTGCCCCGCGTCGACGAGATCGATGTGGCGGTCGACAAGACTCCCCACGCTTGCTACTTCCAGCAGGCGGAGAACGGGGTCTATGCACGCCAGGCGCTGCTGGCACTGGTACTGAACGAAACTGTCTGAGCTTAGGGGAATATCATGTCTGACAAGAACCAACTGCAAGTCGAAGCCATCCGTCACGGCTCCGTCATCGATCACATCCCCGCTGGCCAGGGCATCAAGATCCTCAAGCTGTTCCAGCTGGTCGAAACCCAGGAGCGGATCACCGTCGGCTTCAACCTGAAATCCGGCGCGCTGGGCAAGAAGGATCTCATCAAGATTGAGAACACCCGCCTGACCGAACAGCAGGCCAACCAGCTGGCACTGTTCGCCCCGAAAGCGACCGTCAACATCATCGAAGACTTCAATGTGGTGAAGAAGCACCAGCTGGAGCTGCCGGAGTTCATCGCCGGGGTGTTCCACTGCCCCAACTCCAACTGCATCTCCCACAACGAGCCGGTAGACAGCTACTTCCGGGTGCGCGAAGTGAAAGGCGTGGTACGGATGAAGTGCAAATATTGCGAGAAGTCCTTCACTCAGGACATCGTCAGCGAGCGTTACTGATATCTGATTGGGCCCTGCGGGGCCCATTTTTGAACCCTGTCACATCACCGAATTTCCAGTCAGCTATAATTTGCCATCGCAAGATGGTAATGCCCGCTCATTCCCTGCATATAGATGGATTATCAGTGTTTTTGCCTGATAACTGACTGCTATGGCAGATATCGCGCGTTTACCTCCGGTCATCATCAAAGGAATTCGCCGTGGTCAAAACCCTCAGTCGTCCCGTTGCCCAAGAGCCCGATCTGGCCCAGCTGGATGCCTGTCGCCAGATCATCGGTCAGCACTGCTACAGCACCCAGGAAGAGATCCGACGTGAGCTGTCGGAGCGCGGCTTTGCCGACATCAGCCAATCCACCATCTCCCGCCTGCTGCGCCGCCTCGGCGTCGCCAAGGCCCAGAATGCCAACGGCAAGAAGGTCTACACCCTGGTCGATGAGCAGCTGGAACCCGCTGGCAGCACCCGCTCGATCCACGACATGGTACGCGAAGTGGTGCACAACCAGCAGATGGTGCTGATCCACACCACCCCGGGGGCCGCTACCGTGGTAGCCCGCCTGCTGGATCGCAACGCCAATCCCGAGATCATGGGCGCCGTCGCGGGCAATGACGTGGTGCTGGTCGCGCCGCGCCATATCAGCCGCACCCGTCAGGCCCACGCCGCCGTGGTGCGCACCCTGGCGCAAGCCCGCTAACCCCTTCCATCAAATGCATCGAGGCGACCCGCGGGTCGCCTTTTTGTTGCCTCTCATTTTTTGGCCGTCAGCTGCGCCCATAAAAAACGGGAGCCCGCAGGCTCCCGTTTCATCTTGCTTGTCATCCCTCAGGAGAGCACGGCCCCCAGACTCAGGCAGACCACGATCAGCACGGTCAGGATACCGAGCAGCGGAGCCACCCACTTCAGCCAGCGTACATAAGGCACCTTTGCAATGGCCAGGCCACCCATGACCACGGCGGAGGTCGGGGTCACCAGGTTCACCAGACCGGAGGCAGACTGGTAAGCAGTCACTACCAGATCGCGGCCCACGTTGGCGAAGTCGGCCAGCGGCGCCATGATCGGCATGGTCAGCACCGCCAGACCGGAGGAGGACGGCACCAGGAAGGAGAGCACCACTTCCAGCACGAACATCACGTTAATAAAGACGATGGTGGAGAGGCCGGTCACGATCCCTTCTGCACTGTGCAAAATGGTGTGAGTGATCATGCCGTTATCCATCACTACCACGATACCGCGGGCGATACCGATGATCAGCGCCACCCCTAGCAGGTCACGGGCACCGTCGATAAAGTTGGAGGTCAGCTCCTCTTCGCTCATGCGGGAGATGAGACCAACGATGATGGCGGCAGCCAGGAACACGCCGGAGATCTGCGCCATCCACCAGCCCAGCACGGCCACACCGTAGATCATCACGGCGAAGGCGGCGACGAAGATACCCAGCACGATTTTACGGGTCAGGGTGAACTCCAGCATCTGGTCGCTCTTGTTGCCAAGGAAGTGGGCACGGTTCTCTTCCCACTTGTCAGCCACCAGAGATTTACTCGGATCGCTGCGCACCATCTTGGCGTAACGCATGACGTAGGCAACACAGAGCAGCCAACCGGCGACCAGCATGGCAACGCGCAGCCAGATACCGTCGGTGAAGGAGATACCGGCGGCGTTGGCGGCGATAACGGTGGCAAACGGGTTGATGGTAGAACCCAGAGTACCGATACCGGCACCCAGCAATACGGTTGCCGCGGCGACCACAGGGTCGAAGCGGGCGGCCATCATCACCGGCACCAGCAGGGTGTAGAACGGCAGCGACTCTTCGGCCATGCCGTAGATGGTGCCGCCTGCGGCGAACAGCGCCATCAGGATCGGGATCATCCACTCTTCCCGGCCGCGCAGGCGGTCGGTCACACGTTCAATACCGGCATCGATGGCACCTGTCTTGGTCACAATACCAAGAAAACCACCGATGATCAGGATAAAGAGGGAGACGTCGATGGCGCCTGCCTCATAGGTGTCGTGGTTGTAGAGGCCATCGATAGGTGCCAGCAGCACGTCGACGATCCCCTGGGGATTCCCCTCCACCAGTTTGTAGGTACCCGCCACCGGCACTTCTTTGCCGAGGGCTTCGTTCATGGTCATCTCGTATTTGCCGGCCGGCACTATCCAGCTCAGGGCGGCCACCAGGGCGATCAGCACAAACAGTATCGTGTAGGCTGACGGGAACTTGAATTTGGTCATGGTCCAGCTTCCTTCTGTGGGTGTGGTATCCATGCAGGCTGCGGGTTGTAGGGTTAGAGGTATTATGCCGCTGTCACATGGTCGAAAAGCCGGGGGTCGCCCCCCGGCACCACTACTGCGACCTTAGTCGCCCAGCGTAGCAACCATCACTGCCTTGATGGTGTGCATCCGGTTTTCGGCCTCGTCGAACACGATGCTGTGCTCGGATTCGAACACGTCCTCGGTCACTTCCAGGCCTTTCATGCCATATTTGTCAGCCACTTCCTTGCCCATGGTGGTCTCGTCGTTGTGGAACGCCGGCAGGCAGTGCATGAACTTCACATCCGGGTTCTTGGTGGCGTTGATGACATCCATGTTGACCTGATACGGAGTCATCAGTTTGACGCGCTGATCCCAGGCTTCTTTCGCTTCACCCATGGATACCCAGACGTCGGTGTAGAGGAAGTCCGCACCCAGCACACCCTCTTTCACATCTTCGGTCAGGGTGATGCGTGCGCCGGTCTCTTCGGCGATCAGGCGGCACTTGGCAACCAGCTCCTCTTCCGGCCAGAAGGCTTTCGGCGCGACCAGACGGATGTCCATGCCCATTTTGGCGGCGCCGACCATCAGGGAGTTACCCATGTTGTTGCGGGCATCACCCAGGTAGGCGAACTTGATTTGATCCAGACGCTTGCCCTTGCCGTGCTCCAGCATGGTCATGAAGTCGGCCAGGATCTGGGTCGGGTGGAATTCGTTGGTCAGGCCGTTCCAGACCGGGACTCCGGCGTAGGCGCCCAGCTCTTCGACGATCTCCTGACCGTAGCCGCGGTATTCGATACCGTCATACATGCGGCCCAGTACACGGGCGGTGTCCTTCATGGACTCCTTGTGACCGATTTGGGAACCGCTTGGGCCAAGGTAGGAGACCTGAGCGCCCTGGTCGAAGGCCGCTACTTCAAACGCACAGCGGGTACGGGTGGAGGTCTTCTCGAAAATCAGGGCGATGTTCTTGCCGACCAGATGCTTGCGCTCGTAGCCACCGTATTTGGCTTTCTTCAGGTCGATGGCCAGATCGATCATGTATTGGATTTCGCGCGGGGTGAAGTCCAGCAGTTTCAGGAAGTTACGGTTACGCAGATTAAAAGCCATGATGAGTTCTCTCTATATATGTTTCAGACCAGTTCGGGCAGTAGTGTTGACTACGCATTCTCAGTACAGATATCGGTAATTACGCATGTACGGTGCGGGTGGCGACGATATTGGTGCCGGCTTCACCCTTGAGGATGGCAAGACCATCTTCCAGCGAGCCGATGCCGACCATGCCGCCGGTCGCTTTGACAAATTCACAGGAGGCTTCGACTTTCGGTCCCATGGAACCTGCATCGAACTTGACCCCGGCCAGCTCGTCCGGGCTGGTGACTCGCAGCGGACGCTGGGTCGGTTTGCCCCAATCCAGATAGACGGCATCGGCATCGGTCAGGATCAGCAGGGCGTCGGCCTTGATCTGCTTGGCCAGATAGGCGGCAGACATGTCCTTGTCGATGACGGCTTCGATACCGGTCAGGCTCTGGCCATCCCAGGTCACCGGGATGCCGCCACCACCGGTACAGATGATGAGGTGGCCCTGGGCAATCAGGGTTTCGATGGCGTCGCCTTCGACGATGCGCTGGGGCAGCGGGGACGGCACTACACGACGGAAGAACTTGCCGTCAGCCTTGACCACCCAGTGCTTCTCTTCTGCCAGGTTGCGGGCTTCAGCCTCTTCGTAGACGGGGCCGATAAATTTGGTCGGGTTGGCAAATGCCGGATCCTTGGGATCAACCTGCACCTGAGTCAGCAGCGCGGTGACGTTGCGGCTCGGCATCAGGTTTTTCAGCTCCTGGATCAGCATGTAGCCGATCATGCCCTGGGACTCGGCACCCAGCACATCCAGCGGATAGGGGGATACCTTGGTATAGGCGCTGTTTTGCAGGGCCAGCAGGCCGACTTGCGGGCCGTTACCATGCACCAGTACCACGTTGTACTCCTGAGCGATCAGGGCGATGGTCTTGGCGGCAGTTGCAATGTTCTTGCGCTGGATATCCGCTTCCAGTGGCTCACCACGACGGAGCAGTGCATTGCCACCCAGAGCGACGACGACAGTTGGTTTTTTCATAGTGGTTAATCTCGAGTTTGGTTCTGTGTGGCGCCAGCTTCTGCCGGCGCCACGCCGTCTCATCAGATGCTGTCGCGTTCCATCGGGCAGCTCATGCAGCGGGCGCCGCCGCGGCCACGGCCCAGTTCATCACCCGGGATGGAGAGAACTGTGATACCGGCTTTGTCATACTTCTCGTTGGTGTAGGTATTGCGCTCGTAACCCACCACCACGCCGGGACGTACGGTCAGTACGTTGTTGGCGTCGTTCCACTGCTCGCGTTCGGCTTCGAAGCTGTCACCGCCAGTGGTGATGATCTTCAGCTGATCGACGCCCAGTGCTTTCTCGATAGCGGTGACGAAGTAACCCTCTTCCTTGATGTTCATGCCAGTGGCGCCGCCCGGAGTCAGGCTCCAGCACTGCACATCCTTGCGGATCACTTCCGGATAGACGGAGAAGGTGTCGATATCCATGTGGGTCATGACGGTATCCAGGTGCATGCAGCTGCGGTGTTTCGGCAACTCCATGGCGATGACCTGCTTGGCCTGACCATGTTTGAACAGGCTGCGAGCCAGGTGCTCGACACCTTGCGGGGTGGTGCGCTCGGACATACCGATCAGCACGGCGCCGCGGCCGATCACCAGTACGTCGCCACCCTCGATGGTGGAGTTGTCGTAGTCACGCTCCTCGTCACCGAAGTACTTGATGAAGTCCTGACCGGCAAACATCGGGTGCCAGCGATAGATAGCCTTCACATGGTTGGTTTCGCGGCGACGAGCCGGCTTGGCCATCGGGTTGATGGAAACGCCACCGTAAACCCAGCAGGAGGTGTCACGAGTGAAGAGGTGGTTGGGCAGCGGCTCGATGATGAAATCGGTCGGAGCGTGCATGCCCACTACCATGTTGACACCGCTGTAGGGCATCTCGGAGTAAGTCAGGCCGCCGGAGAGAATGCGGGCCAGTTCGCGGTGCGGCATGTCAGCCAGGAAGCAGCGCACATCGTTGGCAAAAGAAGAGCCGAGGCGGTAGTCGGAGACCTGATGTTGCAACAGCCAAGTTTTGGCTTCCGGCACATCAAGTGTTTCAGCCAGCAGATTGGTCAGCAGGAAAACTTCGACATTCTGATCGCGCAGTACCTGAGCGAATTTGTCGTGCTCCTGACCGGCGCGTTCAACAGACAGGACGTCATCGAACAGCAGATCCTGGCAGTTGGAAGGAGTCAGACGCTTCAGACTGAGGTTGGGGCGGTGCAACATGACACGGCGCAATTGGCCAACTTCAGAACCTACATAAAATTTGCTCATGATTATATTCCGTCTAGCAGTGGTCCCTGCGAGTGATTGAATAGATTCCTTCTATTCATGCTCGTGGCTAAGGCGGGATATTCTTTATGTAGGGTAATCGGCTTATGTTCTATCCTGCCCTTGCCTTTCGAGACCGAGGTTAGCCCTGCAAATCACGACAAACTTAGACATTGATCACATTCACTTAGAACTGAATATATTCACCATCTATTCTATGACACCGGTAGCAAATTGCGCATTTTCCACACAAAGCGCACCGAATAACCATGCAAAACCACCCCGCTATATTTCAAGTTGATTCATTTTTTATTCATGCCAACTCACTGGAGCGATTAAATTCAAATAATAAAAACCGTTAAAAATCATAATAATAAATGAAATGACAAATAGAATTTGAATATTACTCCCTAGGTATTGAATACATCGCCGTGACGAGGGGAGCGCGGTAGAAATAAATACTCACATCAACCACATTCACTGCATAAATCTTTTCTTGTTCCAGATCATGGCATTGATGCCAACCCCATCAGGCCAGGCCTCATCAGTCACCACCTCTTTGTGCGGTTCAACTTAATATGCACAAAGTCCGCATCGAGGTGGGCAGCCATCCTCTTCGGTCACCACAACGCCTTTTGATACTTTTTTCATTAATTGAATTTATTCGTCTCACCTTGCACTGGCGCCAACCTCGACTTAACTCAGAAAGTGATCCAGATCACACAGGAATGGTACTACCAAGGAGTTGTTATGAAGATGAAACCCATGCTGCTGCTCGCGACTTTGCTGCTCTCTGCGCTCCCCACCCTCAGTCAGGCTGAAGGAGCCCCTGCCATGCCCATGGTGGTATGCCATGTCGACAAGGCCTCCCAGATGCTGGTGCCTGGCTATGTCTGCCGCTGGCAGGGAGGCAGCGTTCATTACTAGTCGAAACAACGAGAGGAGCATCACTCCTCTCGCCTTGTGATGAGACTGGCCCCTCCTATACTGAAATCAGCGGTTTTCTCATGGATAGGGGAACGTCATGATCTTGTTGGTCGGTGGAGAGAAGGGGGGGAGTGGCAAGAGCTGCCTGGCACAAAATCTGGCGGTCTACCTCAGATCCCAATTTCAGGGGGAGGTGTTACTGGTCGACTGCGACCCGCAGCGCACCACCTCTGACTGGATTCAGGAGCGCAATGACAACCCGGAGCTACCACAAATCAACTGCGTGCAGCTCTATGGCAATATTCACAACGACCTGCTCAGCCTGAAAAACCGCTACGACTACGTCATCGTCGATTGCGGCGGGCAAGATAACCGGGCTCTGCGCTCCACCATGGCTGTCGCCACCCACGCCTTGATCCCCTTGCGCCCGAAACGACGTGACCTCAAGACCCTGCCCCACATGGAAGATCTCATCACTACATGCAAAATGGTCAATCCGACCCTCAATGCAGCCGTAGTGCTGACCCAGTGTCCCGCCCTGCCCAATCAGGTAAAACGCATTCTGGAAGCGAAAGAGGTTTGCTCCTCGTTCGGTGTCGACGTCCTGAACGCCATCACCTATGGCCGCAACGTCTATGACGACAGCGAAGAGAAGGGACTGTCGGTGATGGAGATCGAGCCGGATGGCAAATCCGCCGAAGAGATCCGGGCCATCGCCAAAGAGTTCCTGCAAGTGGGGGTGTGAGATGGGTCTGGCCGATCTGAAGAAAAAGCACCAGTTGCATCACCAGAAGAAGTTCACCGTCGACGAATTTATCGAAGATGCGGAGTTCTACGCCAAGGGCAAACCCAAGGTGGTCAGCCTTGAACTGGGTCTGCATCGTGATGAAGCCTTGTCGGCGCTGGCCTTTATCGAGAGTGGCGAGCACCTGAAGCCCAGCTACAAAAAAGCCACTTTCTCCATGAGCACGGTGGCCATCGACGAGCTGGGTAATCTGACCCAGCAAGATGGCATGAACAAGTCCCTGTTGCTGCGCCTCTTTACCCATTACTTCTCTTCGCTGACTCCTGAAGAACGCCAGACCATCTATGAGCGGCTCAACCAGCGCTAATAATTTCTCCATTCAGCTGCTCTTTGTCTGCCTCGCCCACTCACCCCGAATGACCATCATCAGACGGCAAAATCTGTTTCTGAAGCAACCAAAACGCCGTGTAAGAGATCTGCCATTCCAGATGTAAGCCAACAGCCGAAAAGATCCCCGAGATAATCGGAAGATAAGATCTTAAAACATGAAGATGATTAACTTAACCAGCTGTTTATAAATGAAAAAATCGAAACCCATAACTTTCGAAATAGCTAATGACAAAAACGTTTTCCAATCTGGCGTTGTAGCCGGTTAGAAAATCCTTATAGTTACTCATGCACGGACGCAATGAAGTCGGTCAGGAAGGCTGGCTGCCAGGGTTGGGCAAATGGACTCACCACAGGATGTGGTAAAGGACACCTCCCAGGACGGAGAAAGTGCGACGGGACAGGATGACTCGTCAGGCCAAGATGGCTAAAGGACACCCCAAAGGATTGGGAAGGGGAAACCTAAAGGAAGAGGTAAACAGTCAGGGATTGCAGGGAGCAACTTCGTTCAAGGATCTGAGCGATACGACTACCGGGGGCGACGCAAGTCGCCCCCATCTTTTTATCTGCATTTCACCGTCCCCTTGCTTGGCTCTCAATTGCTTGCCTCAGCGCAGAGACTTCTTACCAGAACCTTTCCGACCCGCTGCTTAAGCAAAAATACATATGAAAAGAGCGCCACGATGGCGCCCTTTTTTGTTTTCTAATCGGCAAACAAGCTTATATCACGCGAGAGAACTGCTGCTGGCGCGCCTTGTTGCGCAAGTACACGTCGAAACACATGCAGATATTGCGGATCAGCAGCTGCCCCGTGGAGGAGACCTCCAGACCATCCTCCGTCATACGCACCAATCCATCGTTGATGAAGGTCTGCAGCAGCTTGAGATCGTCGGCAAAATACTCTCTGAAATTGAGAGCGTGCGCCTGCTCGACAGACGCAAAGTTCAGACGGAAATCACAGATAAGCCGCTTGATCACCTCACGGCGGATCAGGTCATCCTGATTGAGCGAGCAGCCTTTCCACTGGGCATGACCCAGCTCTGCAACCTGTGCGTAATAGGTCTTGAGCTCTTTCTGGTTCTGGGAGTAGGCATCACCGATCATGCTGATGGAGGAGACCCCCAGCCCCAGCAGATCGCAATCACCTTGAGTGGTATAGCCCTGGAAGTTGCGGTGCAGCTTGCCCTCGCGCTGCGCGACCGCCAGTTCGTCATCGGGTTTGGCAAAATGGTCCATGCCGATGAACTGGTAACCCTGACCGGTGAGGAAGGCGATGGTGTCCTGCAGCATGGCCAGTTTCTCCTGCGGCGCAGGCATATCCACCTCTTTCAACTTGCGCTGGGCGGCAAAGCGGCTCGGCAGATGGGCATAGTTGAAGATGGAGAGGCGCGCCGGATCCGTCTTGAGCACCTCTTCCAGCGTATGGTGGAAAATGGCACGGTCCTGATGCGGCAGGCCATAGATAAGGTCGAGGTTGGTCGAGCGGAAACCCAGTTCTCTGGCCCGTTCCAACATGGCTTTAATAAAGTCGTTGTCCTGCTCGCGGTTGACCGCAACCTGTACATCCTTGTTGAAGTCCTGCACCCCAAGGCTGATGCGGTTGAAGCCGACATCTCGCAACACATCCAGCATGGTAATGGCAATCTCGCGCGGATCGACCTCGATGCTGAACTCCCCCTCTTCGGCGAATTGGAAGTGCTCACGCAGCATGGCCATCAGGCGGCGCGTTTGCGCTTCATCCAGATAGGTGGGTGTACCGCCACCCCAGTGCAGCTGGGTAACCATACGGTGCTTGAAGAGCGGGGCTTGCGCCTTGATCTCCTGCTCCAGGTAGTCGAGGTACTCGTCAGCCTTGTGCTGATGGCGGGTAATGACCTTGTTGCAGCCGCAGTAGTAGCAGAGCTTGTGACAGAAAGGGATGTGCACGTAGAGCGACAGATTGCGCTCGGGATACTGGCCGGCAGCGCGGACAAAATCCGGATAGCCGAAGCTCTCGTTGAACTCCAGCGCAGTGGGATAAGAGGTGTATCGCGGGCCACTGTAGTTATATTTTTCGATCAGGGCCTGATCCCACACAATCTGTTCTGCTTGCACGCTCGCTTCCTCTCTTGTTGTTATTGTTGGCTCACCGACCTAACTGAAAATCCTTCAGCTGGGCCACATCCTTGAGGATCTGAGCCTCCAGCTCGGCCTCGTAGCCGCTTCGTTCGAGATCCATCTTCATCACTTCATTGCGCTTGAGGGCACGTCTGGCCTCATGAGTCGGCATATCTTTCACCTTCTCATACAGCCCGTACAGACCCGGGAACTCGGCAACGAATGCTCGCCCCCCCTTGATCTGCAACGCATCCAGCAGATTGGTCAGCCGAATGGCGCCTTCGGAGTAATCGCACTGCCCCTCCTGCACCGCATGAGCAATGACCCGCACGCTCTCCAGAATTCGTTCATTGCGAGCGGTAATCGCCTGCCACTGCATCGCTTGCTGTCGTCTCAGCCTGGCCAGCAGCATGCCTGCATAGATGGCCAATCCTGACAAAATCAGGCCGCCCAACAGGGCGGCCAGCATCCATCCACTCATCACTTTTTCTTCGGCTCAGGCTTGGGTTCCGGCTTGAAATCGACCTGGTTGAAACGGTCCCACAACTCCTCTTCGGAGGCCGGTTTCTGCTCGTCGAACTCGGCGTCATCGCCATCATCAAACGGCAGCTCATCATCTTCATCATCGTCGTTGTCGATGATGCCCAGCTCATCCATCAGCTCCTGATAACGGTCGACACGCTGATCAACCCAAGCCTGCTCGGCCGCTTCCAGAGTTTCACCGGCATCAAGACGATCCAGCAAATCATTCAAGCGGTCATCGTTTTCGATGGAAGCCAGCTCCTGCTCGGGCGTCATCACCAGCTTCTTCTCTTTCACCGCCTTGGGTGCTGCCGGCTTCTTCTGTTTGTCATCCACCACCAGAACTACCGGCTTGCGGGAACCGATACGCGGATCTTTGGACTGGCTGTTGCCAGACTTGTTCTTCGGCTGTTCAACTTGCTGACGAGAACCAGCCTTCAGGCCCTTGCGCTTGGCAGCCCGTTTACGCTCACGGCCTTCCTGAGCACTGACATCAGATTCTTTGCGCTTGCCAGTAGGCTTGCGAGTGGGTTGTTTGGCAGACATGAATGGCTAACTCCGAAAATAACTGGTTTGACCCGTACCCGGGATGATCTCACCCGGTGGGATACGATGCGAGGAACAGTAAGGCTGGAACAAGAGCAGGATCCCGCACCAATCAGGCCCAATCAGGCCACTGAACACCGCAGGATCGGTATCCTCTGGGCATGTTGCTGGTATTTTGACACAGAATGGCTGATCGGGTTAATGACCCAAAAGAAAAAAGGCAGCCGAAGCTGCCTTGATATGTTCATGCGTGCGCCATCCTGAATGGCAAAACAATCTGTTTCGTCCTCTCCTTGACAACTTGTCGCCGCATCATATCGTTGTGTGGTCATCCTGACCTTATATTGGTCGTTCCTGAATGTGCGTGTGCCTGTTTGACCCGTCTCGACCGCATCCTGCCATCGTGCCGGGGAGTCTGCATCCCGCAACCCCATCCCGCTCCGGAGATGGTCACCATCCTGATCCTTCAATCCTTTGCCAGCTCATCCGAGCCCATGGCATCCCGCCACGCCAGCCATCCTCTGCTCACAACACCCTGTCGTGAAACCGCCACCCAATCCGTGGGTGAATCCATTAAGCCTACTGTACCAACTCTATAAAGCGGCTCAATCCACTCAAAACATTCTCAACATGTCGAAAAATATCAATACTTATATAATTCATTGATAAATAATGATTATTTAATATTTTATGCAATTTTATGAGCCTTGGCCTGCCTTGAGAATGGGAGATCTCTTACAGAACGGGGGGATTAAACCGAGAATTATCTGAAAGCCATAAAAATAACGGGGAGCCCAGGCTCCCCGTTTCAACTCAAATCGACCGTATCGACTATATCAGTGCAGACCCGCCACATATTTGGAGAGGGCTTCGATATCCTGATCAGTCAGTTTCTTGGCAACATCCCGCATCATGCCATTCGGATCGTTGTCACGCGTCCCGGCACGGAATGCGGTGAGCTGAGCCTTGATATAGGCAGGATGCTGGCCGGACAGGTTGGGATACTTCGCCTGTTCGACACCCGAGCCACGGGGACCATGGCAAGCCGTACAAGCTGCCAGACCGCGACTCATGTCACCACCCATATAGAGTGCCTTGCCCGCTTCGACCACGTCGTCAGGGACAGCGATAGGGGTAACCTTCAGGCTGGAGAAATAAGCCGCCAGGTCATCCATGTCCTGTTCCGACAAAGGTAACGCCATCGGCCCCATCACTGGCGCAACCCGGCCAATTTGACCAGAAGCGGCAGCCTTCAGTTCAACTAACTGCTTTTTGATATATGATGCGTGCTGACCAGCAATTTTGGGGTACATATCAACCAGGCTGTTTCCGTCCGGTCCATGACAAGCCGCACAAACGGCAGCCTTGGTCTGTCCCGCAGCGGCATCGCCCTTGGCTTGTGCCATCCCCGTTACGCCAACCATCAGAGCAAGAGTAATGACTAGGTTCTTCATGGCGTTCCAACTTTTCGTTATTAGGCTTCCAGATCCCATGCCGCTGAAGGCATGTTAAAATAAACGCGTTTAAGCGACGCTATTTTACACCATTTTACAAAAAAGTAACTCTATAACCCTCTATCTCCATGGGGAATTTACGTTGGATACACAAACTCTGAATTTCAATAAGGTGCATTTTGTGACCAGCGCACCCGACATCCGTCACCTGCCAAATGATGGGGGTGTCGAGATCGCGTTTGCCGGCCGTTCCAACGCCGGTAAGTCATCTGCATTGAACACCTTAACCAAACACAAGAACCTGGCGCGCACCAGTAAGACACCCGGTCGTACCCAGCTGATCAACCTGTTTGAGCTGGAACCGGGCAAGCGTCTGGTCGACTTGCCGGGTTATGGTTATGCGCAAGTTCCGCTCGAAATGAAGCTCAAGTGGCAAAAGTCACTAGCAGAGTATCTGCAGCGCCGTGAGTCATTGAAAGGTCTGGTGATCCTGATGGACATCCGCCACCCGCTCAAAGATACCGACATGAACATGCTGGAGTGGAGCTCGCACCGTCAGTTGCCCGTCATGCTGCTGCTGACCAAGGCTGACAAATTGAGCCCCGGCCCGCGCAACAACCAGGTGATCAAGGTGCGCCAGGCCGTTGCCAACCTCGGTTCCCAGATCCAGGTCGAAGCGTTCTCCTCCCTCACCAATATCGGTGTGGAGAAGCTGGCGCAAACCCTGACCGAATGGTACGTCAGTGGTGACGATACCGACCTGCTGGACGCTGATGAACAGCAACCTGCCGAGGAGTAATCTACTCCTCGCTCTCCTTGCAATTGGCGGAGCACTCCTCCGCTGATTGAAAGGGTTTCAGATTGCCGCTTTCACCTGCCTCACGACAAATACCCCGCATTCGCCTCCCCTGCTATATCCAATACTGCTTAAAGTTCATATAGATAGGTAGTTAATTCACAAAAATAATTAACTTAAGTAGGTGTTGATAGCGTTTTCAAGTTCGTTCTTTAAAAACGAACAAGAATTACAAAAAGAGACAAAAATGAAATTTAATTACAAAATCTAACTAGAAGGGATAAAAATGAGGCCGGACGACAGTGATGCCATCCAGCCTGAAATAATAAGTTCAAAAAATTGGGAAGAAGCTGAATCTTGAGTACCAGACGACAGGTATTCCTCAAGAAGCAGCCTCATTCTATCAAATGCATCGCCAATTTAAAGCATTTACTCTAAATGATGCGCATAAAAAAACACCCCGATGAGAACCTCATCGGGGCAGCTATTCAGCCACATTCAATTACGTGAAATAAAAGGTCTGAAAGATAGAACATCTTACCTCTGTACCCTACGCAGACAACTGTACAGCAAAGCAGCAGAAAGTGAAAGTAATTTATGTAATTTAGTTTCACAACTTACAGATTAAGAAAAAATCTTTTATTTTCATAAAGATAAAAAAATCCCCAGTACGAATACCGGGGAGTTATAAAGGTGACTAGCTAGCACTTCCTCAACTATCTAGTTAGTCAGCGCCATTTCAAAGTAGTTCCGCTACAAAACAAAAAAACTTTGAAAATCAGAGATAGATAGCGCCATCTTCAGCAAACTCTTGTTCTTCAATGAGTTTTTCAGCCATGTCTTCAATATCAAAACGTACACTTTCGAAGGCTCTGACGATGTCATCCTCCCTCGTCAGCGCCAGACCTGTCATTCTCTCCAGCCGCCGCTGACTGATGTAACAATCTATCAGCGCCCCCATCTGCTGGGCAGGAAAACGCACCCGCTGTTCGTCAGCCTGCCACTCCATCAGGTCGGGAAACAGAATACCCTGGTTCATATCACCCCCAAGTTGCGCTTCAACTCTCTCAATACCTGTTTAGTCCCGGGACGAATTCCGCGCCACACGGTAAACGCTTCGGCGGCCTGCTCCACCAGCATGCCGAGTCCATCCATGGTTTGACGGGCCCCATGCTGTTTGGCCCAACTGATAAACGCCGTATCCGAGGCGCCATACATCATGTCGTAGATGGCAATATCAGTGTGGATCAGGGCAGGGACCAACGGCGGCAGCTCCCCTTGCAGGCTGGCGGAGGTAGAGTTGATGACGAGATCGAATGGCCCTGCCAACTGCTCATAGGTCTGGGCAGTCACAGGCCCCAGATCGTGGAATTCGGCAGCCAACTGTTGCGCTTTTGTGTGGGTGCGGTTGGCGATCACCAGCTCGCTCGGCAACTCAGCCAGCAGCGGCGCCAATGCACCGCGAGCCGCGCCACCGGCCCCCAGCAGCAGGATCCGGCTATCCGCCAGCGTCACACCATGGGACTTGAGATCGGCGACCAATCCGGCGCCATCGGTATTATCCCCCAGCAACACGCCATCATCGGTCAGCTTGATGGTATTGACCGCGCCCGCCCGCTTGGCCCTCGGGCTCAAGCAATCGACCAGAGTGAATGCCTGCTCCTTGAAGGGAACGGTGACATTGCATCCCTTTCCCCCTTGGTCAAAGAAGGTGCGCAGGGCTTGGGCAAACTCGTCGACGGCGGGTTCAGCCAGCCCATACTCCAGCTCTTGCTGGGTTTGTCTGGCAAACAGGGTGTGAATGAAGGGGGACTTGCTGTGGCGCACCGGGTGGCCAAAAACCAGATAACGATCCATCAAAGAGTTCCATCAGAGGGCAATATTCCGATTTAACGGGTTTTCGCACTCGGGAACAAGCCGAATAACGGCCAGTAAAAAGGGACCATCATGGTCCCTCGAGTCACAGCCACTCTCGCGGCGTGAGGTAATCGGTGTAGAGCAAGGCTTCAGGAGTGCCCGCCTCCGGCTGCCAGTCATACTCCCAACGTGCCAGCGGTGGCATCGACATCAGGATCGACTCGGTACGTCCGCCGGTCTGCAGCCCGAACAGGGTGCCACGGTCATACACCAGATTGAACTCCACATAACGACCGCGACGATAGAGCTGGAACTCCCGCTCCCGCTCGCCATAGGGCAGGGCCTTGCGTCGTTCAATGATCGGCAGGTAGGCATCGAGATAACCTCGACCTACCGCCTGCATAAAGGCAAAGCAGTCGGCAAAAGGCCAGCGATTCAGATCGTCGAAGAAGAGACCGCCCACCCCTCGCGTCTCGTTGCGGTGCTTGAGGAAGAAGTAGCGATCGCACCAGGATTTGAACTCGGGGTAGATCTCATCACCAAAGGGCTGGCAGAGATCATGGGAGACCTGATGCCAGTGCTGGACATCCTCGGCAAACGGGTAGAACGGCGTCAAATCGAAGCCACCGCCAAACCACCAAATTGGCTCTTCACCCTCTTTCTCGGCAATGAAGAAACGGACGTTGGCGTGGCTGGTCGGCACATAGGGGTTGTGCGGATGGATCACCAGCGACACGCCCATAGCCTCGAACTTGCGACCGGCCAACTCGGGCCGATGGGCTGTAGCAGAGGCAGGCATGGCATCGCCATAGACATGGGAGAAGTTGACGCCCCCCTGCTCGATCACCGCGCCGTGGCGCAGCACACGGGTGCGACCACCGCCACCGCCTTCACGGCTCCAGGCATCTTCCACAAAGAGTCCACTGCCGTCGGCCTGCTCCAGACCACGGCAGATCTCGTCCTGCAACTGCAACAGGAAGGCCTTGACCTGGGCCACATCCGGTTTGCTCATCTTGTCTCCAGTCAGGCAGGATCGTGAACGCCCTGTCCATTTTTATAGTTAAATCAATCCGGTGAGCTCACCACTCAGCAGATTGATAGCAAATCATGACGTATCCGCCAGCTCAGGAGGGGCGGATAATGGCGCCGGTTCGGGCGTCCTTGATCTCGGAGGGGTTAGCTTGACCACCCACTTCACCGGGCAGGATATAGGCCAACTTGCTTGCCAGCCGCTCACCAATATCGGCCACCCGACGGGCAGGCTCCTCACCGGTCAGGTTGGCGCTGGTAGAGACCAGCGGCTTGCCAAAGGCACGGCACAACGCCTGCACCTGAGGATGAGCCGTCACGCGCACCGCGAGGGTCTCGAACTGCCCGGTCAGCCAGGCCGGCGTCGTTGCACGGGCAGGCATGATCCAGGTAAAGGGGCCGGGCCAGCTGGCTTCAACCCGAGCCAGTTGTTCACCACTAAGTTGGCTCAGATCGATGTAATCCTGCAATTGCTCTACGTCGGCAGCAATCAGGATCAACCCCTTCTCAACCGGACGCTGCTTGATGGCCAGCAGCCGCTGCACCGCCACTTCGGAGTCGGGATCACATCCCAGACCAAACACGGCCTCGGTCGCATAAGCAATCACCCCTTCCTGCTGGAGGGCGGCAACCGCCTGTTCAAATTCATTTGGCATAGGAAAAATGCGGCAGCCTGGCTGCCGCCTCGTCACTTAGTAGCAAGTTGAATCCGTATGGCGGCGACCATGGCAAAGTGACGTGTTGCTGTTGCACAGGAAAAATACGACACATCCGGATCGCCACCTATTCACTTACTTGAGTTGAGCCTGCAGGGCGGCATCCTTGGCAATCACCTCTTCGGCATTCTTCTGGCGTTCGGCCCGAACCTTGGCCGCCAGTTCATCATCGGCTACTGCCAGCATCTGGGCTGCCAGATAACCTGCGTTCTTGGCACCGGCTTTGCCGATCGCCACGGTCGCTACCGGTACACCACCCGGCATCTGCACGGTGGAGAGCAACGCATCCAGCCCTTTGAGCGGACCACCGTCGATGGGCACCCCGATCACGGGACGAGTCGTGATGCCAGCAACGGCACCCGCCAGATGCGCCGCCAGACCGGCAGCACAGATAAAGACCTTGCAGCCACGGGCCTCGGCATCGGTCACATATTGATGGGTCGCAGCCGGCGTGCGGTGCGCGGAGGTGACTTTGACTTCCACTGCGATATCAAATGACTTGAGCACCTCGAGGGTGGTTTGCATCACGGGGAAATCAGAATCAGAGCCCATCAATACGGCAACAAAGGGTTTATTCATGGTGGGAATTTCCTTACTCCAAGTGGGGGGTTGAAGTTCACCGAAAACGTTTCAATCCGGTTGCGGCGGCGGGATTATACCTGCTCACTTTGGTGGCCGCATTTCTTTTGCGGACAGACCCAACGCAGAGCTCCCCTCACTTTTTTCTCTACCATGATGCCCCAACCACACGCGGGACAAGGCATGGGGATCGGCTTGTCGTTCACCACATATTTGCAGTGTGGATAGCCATCACAGGAGTAAAACTGCTTGCCGTAGCGGGAGGTGCGGCTCACCAGATGACCCTTACCGCACTCGGGGCAGAGGATCTGGGTATCGTCACTCTCCTGCAGGGATTCGATGTGCTGACAGGCCGGATACTGGGTACAACCGACAAAGAGACCGTAACGCCCCTTCTTGATCGCCAACGGCTCTCCGCAATCGGGACAGGCAGAGCCTTCGAGCACCTTTTCGATGTCGCGGCCGGATGGCGTCAGGGAGCGGATGTAATCACAGGCAGGATAGGCAGAACAGCCGAGAAAGGGGCCATGTTTGCCCTGGCGGATCACCAGCTCGGCCCCGCACTGCGGGCACGGCTCGCGTTCGAAGGCATGTTCGTGGGCTGAAAAGAGGTGATGATCGATTTTTGACATGGGCCGCGCCTTGAAATCCAGATGGCCTGAATTCTACCAGCGCGGCACCGGACTGTCAGTGAATGACGCCGTCTGACTCATCAAACACCAGCTCTTCCATCTGCTGGTAGGCATTTTCACTGCCCGGTACGTTGAACAGCACCATCATGACGACCCACTTCAGGTCATCCAGCTCGATATCCGGCTTGTCCAGTTCGAGCAGACGCTCGATACAGATCTCGCGGGTTTCGGCATTCAGCACCTGGGCCTGTTCCAGAAAGAGCAGGAAGCCGCGGCACTCGGTGCTGAGGCGTGCCAGCTCTTGCGGAGCATAGATACGCATCGAGCCTTGGGCGCTGGCGGTGACATAGACCTCCCGCTCGCTATCGTGCAGATTAGCCAGTCGCTCCAGCCAGTCGAGTGCCTTGTCGATCTCTTCTTTATCGAAACCGGCCCGGCTCAACTCGTCGGTGAGCTCATCCTGCTCGACCATCACATCTGCATCGCTGTGGATGTAGGTCTCGAAAAGGTACATCAATACATCAAACATGATTCGCCCTCCTCGCTCTGACGTATCCACCGGCTACCGCCATCACTGCACCGGCCAGCTCCAGCTCTACCAACCTGCCCAATACCACTTCGACAGGAAGCTGGGCCCGCTCGGCAACGGTATCCACGCTCGTGGTCTCATAATCTACGTTATCCAACAAATCGGCATAAGGCAATTCGCTATTATGCGGTTGCTCAGATGGTATGACCGACGGATGTGGCCGTGCGATCCACTCTGGCAGCTCTTCCACTATATCGGCCGCACTCAACACAAGTTTGGCCCCCTGCTGAATTAATCTGTTGCACCCTATCGCCTGGGCGTTTTGCGGGGCACCGGGTACCGCAAACACTTCGCGCCCCTGTTCAAGTGCATAGCGGGCGGTGATCAGCGAACCGCTCTGCTCGGTCGCCTCCACCACCAGAGTTCCCAGCGACAGACCACTGATAATACGGTTGCGACGAGGAAAATGTTCAGCCAGCGGTCCTTTATCCGGCGCCAGCTCGGAGATAAGCAAACCACCGCTCTCCAGAATCTGACCTGCCAGCCCCTGATGGCGTTTGGGGTAGAGACAATCCAGCCCGGAACCCAATACGGCAAGGGTGATACCACCACAAGCCAGCGCTTGCTGATGGCAAACACCATCGATACCAAGCGCAAGGCCCGAGGTGATAGCTAACCCGCATCCAACCAGCTCGCTACAGAGGCGGGAGGCATTATCTTTGCCTGCATAGGTAGGATGGCGTGTCCCCACCATTGCCAGCTGGGGTCGCGA
Organism: Aeromonas sp. 82P; assembly: GCF_051919365.1. Classification (NCBI taxonomy): domain Bacteria; kingdom Pseudomonadati; phylum Pseudomonadota; class Gammaproteobacteria; order Aeromonadales; family Aeromonadaceae; genus Aeromonas; species Aeromonas sp. 82P. The sequence continues at coordinate 571,776 of NZ_JBQBEV010000001.1, read as the reverse complement.
TAGCGCAGCAAGATCGCCACGACAGTAGAGCAACAGGGGTGCCGCGGGAATCTCCCGCAACAAGGGTGGATAAATCGGGTGATCTTGCGGAATAAGGAGATTGTCAGGCAAAGCGGCCCAAGCCAGGCTCTGCTCAACCACAGGCGAGGGCCAGCGCAGTTGTTTGATCTGCTCTGACGACAGCCCCATACCATGCAGTTGCGCTTCATCGCTCTGAAACAGGGCCTCAATACTTCCCCCAGCCCGTTCCAACAGACGTGCAGCGGTCACCGGACCAATACCGGTGACCGCATCGAGAGTTAGCCAGAGCGCCAGACGCGCGTCGGGGTAGTTCACGTCAGAAGTGAGTGACCTGATAGCCCGCACTCACCATGTCGTTACTCTGCATGATGAGACCGTAACTCAGCTTGTCATACACCTTGAACAACATGACACGGGCAATCGCTTCAGAGGGCAATGGTGCCTTCTTGTTGCTGCTGTAAAACACCCGGTTAAAAACCGACGAGAGCTCCTTGTACTGTACATCGCCATTCTTGGTTACCAGAGCAGCACCGGGCCGTCTGACATCCAGTACATCCCCGGCGACCAGTTGATCGCGGCCACCCCGGTTGATCAGCACCACATCAAACTTGCCACCGCCCCGGGTCTTGTTCGGCAAATCGATGATATAGCCCGGCGTGATGGCAGGTGCCGCTTTCGGTGTGAAGACGGCGGGCATGTTTTCCTGAGCCGGCAGCGGCATCACCTTGTCGCCCTGCAGCACTTCGCGCTGGTTATGAGTCAGAGTCACCTCAGTCCGATCGCCATCAAGACGCGCCACGGCCCGCACCACACCGGCAAAGATCGCCTCCTGGCCCAGCAGTTCACCGGTTTCGCGATCCTTGTAGACCACTCCGGGGTGATAAATGCCATAAACCTGCCCCGGCGTCAGGGAGCCCTGCACATAGAGGGTGTCCCCCTCCAGCATGCCGATATGCTTCTGATCCGACCCCAGCAGATAGGGCAAGGTTTTCTGCTGCTGGCTGTCTGCCAGAATATGGTCAGTTTGCAGGAAGGGGCCTATCTCGCTGATAGGCAGGGTCGGAATGGGGTTGGCTTTGTTCTCGTAACGGGTTTTCGGGCCGAGATGGATAACTTGCTTGCCCCCCTGCATCGCCTTGCCGAGCCGGGGTTCACCATTGACCCAGCTCAGATGCAGTACATCACCGGGGTAGATCCAGTGAGGATTGGCAATCTGCGGATTGATGTTCCAGAGACGGGGCCAGAGCCAGGGTTCGGAAAGATACTTGCCGGAGATATCCCACAGGGTGTCGCCTTTTTGCACTACATAACTTTCGGGGTAACCCGCTTTCAGCCTGAGCTGATCGGCCAATGCTGCCTGACTCACGGTCACCAGCAGGCAGGCGAGGATGGTTTGCTTCAGATACATAACACTCCCTGTTACCTCTGTACGCAAAGTGTTGCTGTTTTTTGTCGGCGTAAATGACTAGAATTACGCCAATATTGACTGCATTTATACGAAACTAAAGAAAAAACTATGGCCATTCTAGATGTATTGCGTTTTCCCGATGAGCGCCTGCGCACCGTTGCAGCCCCTGTCGAGACCTTTACACCCGAGTTACAACAGATTGTAGATGATATGTTCGAAACCATGTACGCGGAGGAAGGCATTGGCCTGGCCGCGACTCAGGTCGACATTCACCAGCGCATCATAGTGATCGATGTCTCTGAAAACCGTGAAGATCCTCTGGTATTGATCAATCCGGAGGTCATCGAGCAGTGCGGCAGCACCGGCATTGAAGAGGGTTGCCTCTCCGTGCCCGGCAGCCGTGCTCTGGTGCCTCGCGCTGAACAGATCAAAATCCGCGCCCTGGATCGCAACGGCAAGCCATTCGAGCTGGAAGCCGACGATCTGCTCGCCATTTGCATCCAGCATGAGATGGATCATCTGGTCGGCAAGCTGTTTGTGGATTACTTGTCCCCGCTCAAGCGCCAGCGCATTCGCCAGAAGCTGGAAAAGATGGCCCGTGAAGATCGCAAAGTCCTCTGAGGATCTGCCCCATTGAATAAGCTGAAACTGATTTTTGCCGGTACTCCCGACTTCGCCGCCCGTCATCTGGCGGCGTTGTTGTCTTCCGACCACGAGGTCGTTGCCGTTTATACCCAGCCTGACAAGCCCGCTGGCCGTGGCCAGAAGCTCACCGCCAGCCCGGTCAAAGAGCTGGCACTGGCCCACAACCTGCCGGTTTACCAACCTGCCTCTCTGCGCAAGGAAGAGGCGCAAGCCGAGCTTGCTGCACTGGGTGCCGACCTGATGGTGGTGGTTGCCTATGGCCTGATCCTGCCCAAGGTGGTACTCGATACCCCGCGGCTGGGCTGCATCAACGTCCATGGCTCCCTGCTGCCCCGCTGGCGCGGTGCCGCACCGATCCAGCGCTCTATCTGGGCGGGCGATGCCGAAACCGGCGTCACCATCATGCAGATGGATGTGGGACTGGATACCGGCGCCATGATCCGCAAGGTAAGCTGCCCCATCACCGCCGACGAGACCTCCGCCAGCCTCTATGACAAGCTGGCCGAGCTGGGCCCGCAGGCACTGGTCGACACCATCAATGCCATGGCCGCCGGTGAAACCGCTGCCGAAGCGCAAGATGATGCGCTGGCCAACTACGCCGAAAAGCTCTCCAAGGAAGAGGCCCGTATCGACTGGTCGATGGAGGCTGCTGCCATCGAACGCTGCATCCGCTCGTTCAACCCCTGGCCCATCAGCTGGTTTGAAGTGGCTGACCAGACCGTCAAGGTATGGCAAGCCGCCGTCATTGACAGTGACCACGGCCAACCCGCCGGCACCCTGCTCAAGGCCGACAAGCAGGGGATCGATATCGCTACCGGCAAAGGGGTACTGCGCCTGCTGACCCTGCAACCGCCCGGCAAGAAGGCGATGTCCGTTTCGGATCTGCTCAACTCTCGCCGCGACTGGTTTGAACCCGGCACGCAATTGAATTGAACTGGATTGAATTGACACAAGCGGGGCCCAGGCCCCGACTTGCGCATCTAAGGTAACTCTATGAAAACACGTGCACAGGCCGCTCTCGTTATTCAACAGGTGCTGGATCAGGGTCAATCCCTCTCCGCTGTTCTGCCTGCTGCCCAGGAGAAGGTTGCACCTCGCGATCGCGCTCTCCTGCAAGAACTCTGCTACGGCACCCTGCGCTGGCTGCCCCGCCTCGATGCGGCAGTCAACGAGATGATGGACAAGCCGCTCAAAAACAAGAGCCGCATTTTCCACTACCTCATCCTGGTCGGTCTCTATCAGCTCATCTACACCCGCATTCCGGCTCACGCCGCGGTGGCCGAGACCGTCAACGCCGTCAAACTGCTCAAGGGCACCTCCCTGCGTGGCCTCATCAACGGCGTGCTGCGCAACTTCCAGCGCAGCGCCGAAGTCATTCTGCTGCGCATCGACCGCGTTCCCAGCATTCGCCTCGGTCATCCGGAGTGGCTCACCAAGCGCCTGCGTCAGGCCTATCACGATGAGTGGGAATTCATCATGGAGGCGAACAACCAGCGTCCCCCCATGTGGATCCGCAACAACAGCCAGCGCCAGAGCCGCGATGCCATGCTGGCTCGCATGGCCGAAGCCGGCATCAATGCGGTGGCCGGTGAAGAGGGCGAGGATTGCATCCTGCTGGAGCGTCCCTGCGATGTGACCAAGCTGCCCGGCTTCGAGGTCGGTGACTGCTCGGTACAGGATGGTGCAGCACAACAGGCCGCGGCACTGCTCGACCCGCAACCGGGTGAGTGGGTGCTGGATGCCTGCGCCGCCCCCGGCGGCAAGACCGCCCACCTGCTGGAGCGTCAGCCCAAGCTGGCCGGGGTGGTCGCCGTTGATGCCGACGAGAACCGCCTCAAGCGGGTGCAGGAGAACCTGGATCGCATCGGCCTGACCGCCAAAGTGATCCACGGCGATGCCGCGGCACCGGAACAGTGGTGGCCGGAGGGCCAGTTCGACCGCATCCTGCTGGACGCCCCCTGCTCCGCCACCGGTGTTATCCGTCGCCACCCCGACATCAAGTGGTTGCGCCGTGATCAGGACATCCGCGAGCTGGCCGAGCTGCAGCGCCGTATTCTGAACGCCCTCTGGGGCAAGCTGAAGAGCGGCGGCACCCTGCTCTACGCCACCTGCTCCGTCCTGCCGGAAGAGAACCGCGAACAGATCCGCGCCTTCCTTGCCGCGACCAAAGATGCCAAATTGGTACCGTTGCACGAACAGGACACCCCGGACTGCCCGGGTCGTCAGTTCCTGCCGGGTGAAGCCGAGATGGATGGCTTCTACTACGCCAAGCTGGTCAAGCTGTGACGCTGACATGCTTCTTCCGGGGCAATCGCCATGCAGGCGAAATGCCCCTTTACTGCCTCAACGTGAGTAGACGTTCCCTATGAAAATCATCATTTTGGGAGCCGGCCAGGTCGGCGGCACTCTGGCCGAGAACCTGGCCGGAGAGAACAACGACATCACCATCGTCGACACCGACAGCGAACGCCTGCGCGAACTGCAGGACAAGTTTGACCTGCGGGTGGTCAACGGCCATGGCGCTCACCCCAAGGTGCTGCGCGAAGCGGGGGCTCAGGATGCCGACATGCTGGTCGCCGTCACCAACAGTGACGAGACCAACATGATCGCCTGTCAGGTGGCCTACTCCCTGTTCAACACCCCGAACAAGGTGGCGCGGATCCGCTCGCCAGCCTATCTGACCGAGCGGGATCGCCTGTTCCTGCCAGAATCGGTGCCGGTGGATCACCTGATCGCGCCGGAGCAGCTGGTGACCGACTATGTGCGTCGCCTAATCGAATACCCGGGTGCCCTGCAAGTGGTTGATTTTGCAGGTGGCCGCGTCGGTTTGGTAGCGGTCAAGGCCTACTACGGTGGCCCGCTGGTAGGCAACGCCCTCTCCACCCTGCGCGAGCACATGCCCAACATCGAGACCCGGGTAGCGGCCATCTTCCGTCAGGGCCGCCCGATCCGTCCGCAAGGCACCACCATCATCGAAGCGGATGACGAGGTCTTCTTCGTCGCCGCCGCGGGCCATATCCGGGCCGTGATGTCGGAGCTGCAGCGCCTAGAGAGCCCCTACCGCCGCATCATGATCGTCGGTGGCGGCAACATCGGCGCAGGCCTCGCCCGTCAGCTGGAGAAGCGCTACAGCGTCAAGCTTATCGAGCGCAACCAGAAGCGGGCGGAGCAGCTCTCCGAACTGCTGGAGAACACCATCGTCTTCTGCGGCGATGCGGCGGATCAGGAGCTACTGGCCGAGGAGCACATCGACCAGATCGACGTCTTCATCGCCGTGACCAACGAGGATGAGGCCAACATCATGTCGGCGCTGCTCGCCAAGAAGATGGGCGCCAAGAAGACCATGGTGCTGATCCAGCGCGGCGCCTACGTGGATCTGGTGCAGGGTGGCTCCATCGATATCGCCATCTCGCCGCAGCAGGCCACCATCTCGGCCCTGCTGACCCACGTGCGCCGGGCCGATATCGCCAACGTCTACAGCTTGCGCCGCGGTGCTGCCGAGGCGATCGAGGCGATCGCCCACGGCGATGAGAACACCTCCAAGGTGGTCGGCAAGACGGTGGGCGAGCTCAAGCTGCCGCCGGGCACCACCATCGGTGCCGTAGTACGCGGGGATGAGGTGCTGATAGCCCACGATCGCACCAAGATCCAGCAGGATGACCATGTGGTCATGTTCCTAGTGGACAAGAAGTACATCCCGGAAGTGGAGCGGCTGTTCCAGCCAAGCCCCTTCTTCCTGTAACGTCTTCATGTGCACAGGCTGTCAAACCAGACCCGGCTCAGCTCCCCCAAGGGGATGGTCCGGGTCTTTTGTTAATCAACGACCAGGTTATCGAACATGATCAAGCTGCGTCCCATTATCTTCACCCTCGGGCTGGTGCTCTCCAAGCTGGCGCTCTTCATGTGGCTGCCCACCTTGCTGGCACTGCTCACCGGGTCAGAGGGATTTGTCGAGTTTCTCAAGTCCGTGCTGATCACCCACGGCGCCGCCCTGCTCTGCCTCCATTACGGGCGCAAGGCGGAGTTCCACCTGGGGGTGCGGGAGATGTTCCTGCTCACCACCTCGGTCTGGGTGGTGGCCTGTATCTTCGGGGCGCTGCCCTTTGTCTTCATCACCCACATCAACTTCACCGACGCCTACTTCGAGACCATGTCCGGGGTGACCACCACGGGGTCCACCGTGCTCTCCGGCCTCGACAACATGGCCCACAGCATCCTGTTGTGGCGATCCATACTGCAGTGGCTGGGCGGGGTCGGCTTTATCGTGATGGCGGTTGCCGTGCTGCCCTACCTCAACGTCGGCGGCATGAAGCTGTTCCAGACCGAGAGCTCGGACTGGTCAGATAAAAGCGCCCCGCGTGCCAAGACGGTCGCCAACAACATTGTCGTGGTCTATCTGGTGCTCTCCATGCTCTGCTTCATGGCCTACTGGGCCAGCGGCATGAACATGTTCGAGGCGATCAACCACGCCATGACCACCCTCAGTACCGGCGGCTACTCCACCTCCGATCAATCCATGTCCCACTTCTCCAACTCGGCCCACTGGATTGGCACCCTGTTCATGTTCCTCGGCGGCCTGCCCTTCCTGCTCTATGTGCAGAGCCTCAACCACAGGGACAACAGCCTGTTCAAGGATGCCCAGGTGCGTGGCTTCTTCTGGCTGGTCGTGTGGGTCACCGTCATCATGACCTTCTATCTGTGGGAGAGAGACCTGTTCGGCTTCTGGGATGCCCTGCGCATCAGCTGCTTCAACATCGTCTCGGTGCTCACCACCACCGGCTACGGTCTTGGTGACTTCGGCACCTGGGGACCGCTCGCCAGCATCGTCTTCATCGTGCTGCTGGCGCTGGGGGCCTGCTCCGGCTCCACTGCGGGTGGTCTCAAGATCTTCCGGGTACAGGTGGCGTTTGCCCTGTTTAGAAAGCAGATGCGCCAGCTGATGCACCCCTCTGCCGTCTTCCCCCAGAAGTACAACGGCCGGACGGTCAATGACGCCATCATCCGCTCGATGATCTCCTTCGTGCTGGCCTACTTCGCCATCATTCTGGTGATAGCCGCGCTGCTGGGTGCCATCGGGCTTGACCCCCTGACGGCCATCTCCAGCTCCATCACCGCCGTTGCCAACGTCGGCCCGGGCATGGGCCCGGTGGTCGGCCCCAGTACCAACTTTGCCAGCCTGCCGGAATCGGCCAAGTGGCTGCTGTCATTCGGCATGCTGCTGGGGAGACTGGAGATCCTGACGGTCGCCGTACTCTTCTTCCCCTCGTTCTGGCGCCAGTAATCCCTCGCTACAAGCCAGCAAAAAGCCGCAGCGTTCACCCGCTGCGGCTTTTTTATCTCACCCATCCCCACGACTTTCCCTCAACGCTCATCAGCCCCATTACCGGATAGCCTGGACGACCTCATCAAGATGGCCAGAGTGAATCACAGGTATAAAAACAACGGGCCCAAACCAGAGGTTTGGGCCCGTTTATCAGTGAACCGTCAGCGGCCGCGAGGGCTGCCGAGACTCAGCACATGACATTAACCACGGCCAGAGCGCTTGCGATCCAGCTCGGTCAGCAATTTCTTGCGGATACGGATGTTCTTCGGAGTCACTTCGACCAGTTCGTCGTTATCGATGAACTCGAGAGCCTGTTCCAGAGTCATGCGGATCGGCGGAGTCAGCACCTGAGCTTCGTCGGTACCGGAGGCACGCATGTTGGTCAGCTGTTTGCCTTTCAGGCAGTTAACAGTCAGGTCGTTGGAACGGGAGTGAATACCGATCACCTGGCCTTCGTACACCTCGGTCGCGTGACCGATGAACAGACGACCACGGTCTTGCAGACCGAACAGGGCGTAGGTCAGAGCCTTACCGGTTGCGTTGGAGATCAGCACGCCGTTCTGACGCTCGCCGATGCTGCCACCCTTGTGCGGACCGTAGTGGTCGAAGGTGTGGTAGAGCAGACCAGTACCGGAAGTCATGGTCATGAACTCGGTCTGGAAGCCGATCAGGCCACGGCTCGGGATCATGAAGTCCAGACGGACACGACCCTTGCCATCCGGAGTCATGTTGGTCATTTCGCCCTTACGCAGACCCAGTTGCTCCATCACGGAACCCTGGTGCGCTTCTTCAACGTCCACAGTTACGGTTTCGAACGGTTCTTGCAGAACGCCATCAACGGTACGCAGGATTACTTCCGGACGGGACACAGCCAGTTCGTAACCTTCGCGACGCATGTTTTCGATCAGGATGGAGAGGTGCAGCTCACCACGACCGGATACACGGAACTTGTCCGGATCATCAGTCTCTTCCACGCGCAGGGCCACGTTGTGGACCAGCTCCTGGTTCAGACGCTCCAGAATGTTACGGGAGGTCACGAACTTGCCCTCTTTACCGGCGAACGGTGAGGTGTTGACCTGGAAGGTCATGTTCACGGTCGGCTCGTCAACGGAGAGCGGCGGCAGGGCTTCAACGGCACCGTTATCACAGATGGTGTCGGAGATTTTCAGCTCGCCCAGACCGGTGATAGCGATGATGTCACCCGCTTGCGCGTCGGTAACTTCAGTACGGGACAGACCCAGGTAACCCAGCACCTGACCGACTTTACCGTTACGGGTCTTGCCGTCAGCACCAACGATGGTGACTTGCTGGTTGGTCTTGACGCGACCACGGGTGATACGGCCGATACCGATAACACCCACGTAGGAGTTGTAGTCCAGCTGGGAGATCTGCATCTGGAAACCACCTTCGGCATCAGCCTTCGGCGCTTCAACGTTGTCTACGATAGCCTGGAACAGCGGCTCCATGTTCTCGGACTCGACGTCCTGATCCATGGTGGCCCAACCGTTCAGTGCAGAGGCGTAAACAACTTTGAAATCCAGCTGTTCGTCAGTCGCGCCCAGGTTGTCGAACAGGTCGAATACCTGATCCATTACCCAGTCAGGACGAGCACCCGGACGGTCAACCTTGTTGATGACCACGATCGGCTTCAGACCCTGAGCGAACGCTTTCTGGGTCACGAAACGGGTTTGCGGCATCGGGCCGTCTACGGCGTCAACCAGCAGCAGCACGGAGTCAACCATGGACAGTACGCGCTCTACTTCACCACCGAAGTCGGCGTGACCCGGGGTATCAACGATGTTGATGCGGTAGTCATTCCAGCGGATCGCAGTGTTCTTGGCGAGAATGGTGATGCCACGTTCCCGTTCCAGATCATTGGAGTCCATGATCCGTTCCTGGCCTTCCGTGGAGCGGTCCAGGGTGCCGGACTGCTGCAGCAGCTTATCAACCAGAGTCGTTTTGCCGTGGTCAACGTGCGCAATAATCGCAATATTGCGTAAATTCTCTAACATTCTCGCCTCAATCACCGGGTAAAATTGGGCGCTAATTGTACTCTTGCCTTTGTGATCTGCCTAGCAGAATTGCAGTACATTCGCGCATAACAACAGATCTGGATCATAGACCTCTCTGACAAACCCTGCTTAGATGGGCGGTGACCGTATTTCGCGCACCATTACAGTGCACCAAAACGATCCACCACCGCACTAAATTGATGCAACGCGAGTCGAGATCGCCTGATTTTGGGGAGCCTCTTCAGCGAGATTGCCCTGAAATCAAGCTGTCACAAACTTGGCACGATACTGGCTTATGTGAATACGACGACGCATTCACCCAGAGAGTTTTAACACCGGAGGTTACTTAGCATGTCAGCCCAGAACGTTTTGGCCCTGATCCAGGAACACGAAGTCAAGTTTGTTGATCTGCGCTTTACCGACACCAAGGGTAAAGAGCAGCATGTATCCATCCCTGCTCACCAGGTTGATGAAGATTTCTTCGAAGACGGCAAGATGTTCGATGGTTCCTCCATCGGCGGCTGGAAGGGCATCAACGAATCCGACATGGTACTGATGCCGGACGCAGCCTCCGCCAAGCTGGACCCGTTCACCGAAGAGACCACCCTGAACATCGTTTGTGACGTGCTGGAGCCTGCCACCATGCAGGGCTACGACCGCGATCCGCGCTCCATCGCCAAGCGTGCAGAAGATTTCCTGAAGTCCAGCGGCATCGCTGACACCGTGCTGTTCGGGCCGGAGCCGGAATTCTTCATGTTCGACAACATCACCTTCTCCAACACCATGGGCCACAGCTTCGTGAAAATCGAATCTGAAGAAGCCGCATGGAACTCCGGCACTGCCTATGAGCATGGCAACAAGGGTCACCGTCCGTTCGTGAAAGGCGGTTACTTCCCGGTTGCACCGGTCGACTCTTCCCAGGATATCCGCGCCGCCATGTGTCTGGTGCTGGAAGAGATGGGCCAGGTCGTTGAAGCTCACCACCACGAAGTGGCCACTGCCGGTCAGAACGAGATCGCTACCCGCTTCAACACTCTTACGCTGAAAGCTGATGAAGTACAGGTACTGAAGTACGTGATCCACAACGTGGCCCACGCCTACAACAAGACCGTTACCTTCATGCCGAAACCCATGTTCGGTGACAACGGCTCCGGCATGCACTGCCACCAGTCTCTGGCCAAGAACGGCGTCAACCTGTTCGCTGGTGACCTGTACGGCGGTCTGTCCGAGATGGCGCTGCACTACATCGGCGGTATCATCAAGCACGCCAAAGCCATCAACGCCTTCGCCAACCCGACCACCAACTCCTACAAGCGTCTGGTTCCGGGTTATGAAGCACCGGTCATGCTGGCCTACTCTGCCCGCAACCGCTCTGCCTCCATCCGTATCCCGGTGGTACCGAGCCCGAAAGCCCGTCGTATCGAAGTGCGCTTCCCGGATCCGGCTGCCAACCCGTACCTGGCCTTCGCAGCCCAGCTGATGGCCGGTCTGGACGGTATCATCAACAAGATCCATCCGGGCGATGCCATGGACAAGAACTTGTACGACCTGCCGCCGGAAGAGGCTGCAGAAGTGCCGACCGTTGCCGGTTCTCTGGACGAAGCCCTGGCCGCTCTGGATGCTGACCGCGAGTTCCTGACCCGTGGCGGCGTGTTCAGCGATGACTTCATCAACTCCTATCTGGAACTGAAACAGCAGGATGTTGACCGTGTGCGCATGACCCCGCACCCGCTGGAGTTCGAACTGTACTACTCCGTCTAAGTCTCAGCAGACTGGCCGTTTAAATCAGGTCAGCTTGCTTAATCGTGACAAAACCCGCCATCTGGCGGGTTTTTTCTCTGATAGGATTAAGCAAAATACCGTCAAGGAGAGATGGATGAACAACAAGCATGGCATAGGGGTGCTCAGCCTCCTGTTGCTGACCTCGTTCGGTACGGATGCGGCCAAGGTCTACTCCTGGGTCGATGGCAATGGCATCACCCACTACTCGGATGCGCCACCACCCGGCAAAAACGCCAAAGAGGTCGATCTGCGGGTCGCCCCGCTGCTGGGCAGCAGCGCGCCCAGATCGGTGCAGGTGGATAACTTCAACAGCCTGACCGGCGCCGATGCCAAGAAAGAGAAAGAGGCGGCCAAGCTGACCATCGAACTGCTCTCCCCGGAACAGGGCAGCACCCTGCGCGACAACACAGGCAACATCGTCTTTCAGGGCACCATCAGCCCCAAACCTCCGACCCAGTATGATGTGCGCCTGACCCTGGATGGCAAAGCCGCCCCCATCGTCAGCAACAGCCTCTCTGTCCGCGTCGAAAACGTCGATCGCGGCGCCCACGAGGCTCAACTCGAGCTGCTCGCCAAAGACGGTACGATCCTTGCTAAATCCAGTGCAGTCACCTTTTACCTGCATAGAGCGAGCGTGACGCCGGCTCCCAAACCCACCCCCAAAGCCGACTAGGGGTGATATAGCGCACCGATGCGGGTAAACTCTATGCACCATATCGGTGCATGACAGGTGTGTAGCACCGTTTTAGGGAGAAACCTGTGCCAACCCGCTCGGACAACGCCAAAACACTCTTGGATAATTTGCTGACCGCCGTGATCCTGATGGATGAGCGGCTCTGCATCCAGTTCGTCAACCCGGCGGCTGAACAGCTGCTCTCCCTCAGTGAACGCAGGCTGATCGGCATCGAACTGCCCCATCTGCTGGAACATATCTCCCTCGATTTGCAGCGGCTCAAGCAGTGCCTCGTGTCAGGGCAAGGCTTTACCGATAGCGAAGTGACTCTGGTGGTAGAGGGAGAACCGCGACTGGTGGAACTGAGCGCTACCCCGATGGCCGACCACGAACAGCGTCTGCTGGTGGTGGAGCTGCGCAAGATCGACCAGCAGAAGAAGATCAGCCAGGAGCAGCAGCAACATGCCCAGCAGCTGGCGGCCAAGGAGCTGGTGCGCGGGCTGGCCCACGAAATCAAGAATCCCCTCGGCGGCCTGCGCGGCGCGGCGCAACTGCTGCAAAAAGAGCTGCCGGATCCGGCCCTGCGCGAATATACCGGCATCATCATCGAACAGGCCGATCGGCTGCGGGTACTGGTCGATCGGCTACTCGGCCCCCAGCGCCCCGGCCGTCACCAGATGCACAATGTCCATTCGGTGCTGGAGCAGGTACGCCGACTGGTGGAGCTCGAACTCCCTCCCTCTGTTCGCATCGAACGGGATTACGATCCCAGCATCCCCGAATTCGAGATGGAGCCGGATCAGCTGCAGCAGGCGTTTCTCAACATAGTGCGCAATGCCGCCGAAGCGCTGGGCGATCAAACCGGGCTTATCCGTATCAAGACCCGCACCGCGTTCCAGATCACCATCCACGGCCAGCGTTACCGGCTGGCAGCGGAGATCAAGATCATCGACAACGGCCCCGGCATTCCCGATGCCATTCGCGACACCCTGTTCTACCCGATGATCACCGGCAAGGAGGGGGGAACCGGGCTCGGCCTCTCCATCGCCCAGAACCTGATCGACCAGCACAAGGGGCGAATTGACTGCATCAGCTGGCCGGGTCACACCGAATTCACCATTTTTCTACCGCTTCGCAAGTAAGGGAACCCCATGACCGCCAAAGTGTGGATCGTCGATGACGACAGTTCTATCCGCTGGGTGCTGGAGCGCACTCTCGGCAGCGAAGGCTTCAACTGCGAGAGCTTTGCCGATGGCGAAGCCCTGCTGCACGCCCTTGAGCTGCGCTCGCCCGATGTGATCCTCTCCGATATCCGGATGCCCGGTATCGACGGCCTGAGCCTGTTGGAGCAGATCCACCGCCGTCAGGCCGATCTGCCCATCATCATCATGACCGCCCACTCGGATCTCGACAGCGCGGTCAACGCCTACCAGCGCGGCGCCTTCGAGTACCTGCCCAAACCGTTCGACATCGACGAAGCGGTGACCCTGGTGCGCCGCGCCGAGAATCACCTCAAGGAGCAGCGCACCAAGCGCAAGTCTCGCCAGCAAGAAGCCACCGCCACTCCCGAAATCATCGGTGAGGCACCGGCGATGCAGGAGGTGTTCCGCGCCATCGGTCGCCTGTCACGCTCCAGCATCTCGGTGCTGATCAACGGTCAGAGCGGTACCGGCAAGGAGCTGGTCGCCCATGCGCTGCACAAGCACAGCCCGCGCGCCCACAAGAACTTTATCGCCCTCAACATGGCGGCTATCCCCAAAGATCTCATCGAATCTGAGCTGTTCGGTCACGAGAAGGGGGCTTTCACCGGCGCCAACAACATCCGCCACGGCCGCTTCGAGCAGGCCGACGGCGGTACCCTGTTTCTCGACGAGATCGGCGATATGCCGCTGGATGTGCAGACCCGACTGCTGAGGGTGCTGGCCGATGGCCAGTTCTACCGGGTCGGCGGCCACCAGCCGGTGCAGGTGGATGTGCGGATCATCGCCGCCACCCACCAGAATCTGGAGAAAAGAGTGGCCGATGGCGAGTTTCGCGAGGATCTGTTTCACCGCCTCAACGTCATCCGCATCCACATCCCCGCTCTCAAGGAGCGCCGTGAGGATATTCCCCAGCTGGCCCGTCACTTCCTGTTGCGCGCCGCCAAAGAGCTGAATGTGGAGGCCAAGAGCCTGCACCCCGATACCCAGGCCTATATCAGCCGCCTGCCCTGGCCGGGCAACGTGCGCCAGCTGGAGAACGTCTGCCGCTGGCTCACCGTGATGGCCTCGGGGCAAGAAGTGCTGGTCGGCGACCTGCCTGCCGAGCTGCTCACCCCCATCACCAACAGTGCCGAACCGGGCCAACCGGCGTTGCCCGGTTGCTGGCAGCAACAGTTGCAGGAGTGGGTGGCCAGCAAGTTGGCGCTGGGAGAGACAGACATCCTGGCCGATGCCATGCCCCAGTTCGAGCGGATCATGCTGGAAACCGCGCTGGAACACACTCACGGCCACAAGCAGGAGGCCGCCCGCCTGCTTGGCTGGGGTCGCAACACCCTGACCCGCAAGCTGAAGGAACTCGATCTCTCCTGAGTCCCGGGGAAAAACGATTCCCATCACGCCCTGACAAATCACCGCCTGCCAGAACCCCGTTTAACCATAAACGGGGTATCTTTTTTGAAAGCCCCGCCTAGAATGGCAGGCTTTCAAACCTGACTCGACGAGGGCGCCCCCATGATTGACAGATCTATCCCCCTGACCGACCTGCACCGCCATCTGGACGGCAACATCCGCCCGCAAACCATCCTCGAGCTGGGTCGCCAACACAACATTCAGTTGCCCGCCTTCGAGCTGGAAGCGCTGCGTCCCCACGTACAGATCGTCGAGAACGAGCCGAGTCTGGTTGCCTTCCTGAAGAAACTGGACTGGGGTGTGGCCGTGCTGGCCGACTACGACGCCTGCCGCCGGGTCGCCTACGAGAACGTGGAAGATCTGCTGCGCGCCGGTATCGACTATGCCGAACTGCGTTTCAGTCCGGCCTATATGGCGATGGCCCACAAGCTGCACCCGCAGGGTGTGGTGGAAGCCATCATCGACGGCGTGGCCGCGGGCAGCCGTGACTTCGGCATCAAGACCAACCTGATCGGCATCATGAGCCGCACCTTCGGCACCGAGCAGTGCAATCAGGAGCTGGCCGCCTGTCTGGCCCACCGCGACAAGCTGGTGGCCATCGATCTGGCCGGTGACGAGCTGGGCTTCCCGGGCGAACTCTTTGTCGACCACTTCCGCAAGGTGCGCGATGCTGGCATGCGCGTCACCGTACACGCCGGTGAAGCCGCTGGCCCCGAGAGCATGTGGCAGGCCATTCGCGAGCTGGGCGCCGAGCGTATCGGCCACGGCGTCAAAGCGATTCAGGATCCGGCCCTGATGGCCTATTTGGCCGAGCACCGCATTGGCATCGAATCCTGCCTCACCTCCAACATCCAGACCACTACGGTGGCGAGCCTGACCGAGCACCCGATCCGCCAGTTCCTGGCTGCCGGTGTACTGGCCTGCCTCAACACCGACGACCCGGCAGTAGAGGGCATCGACCTGCCCCACGAATATGAGGTGGCTGCCCCGGCCGCTGGCATGACGACGAGCGAGATCCGCACCGCCCAGCAGAATGGCCTGACCCTGGCCTTCCTGAGCGATAGCGAGAAGGCAGAGCTGAGCGCCCGCGCTGCCAGCCGCTGATCCACACCGGCACTGCAAATAAAAACGGCCCACTTCGGTGGGCCGTTTGCTTTGCGGATTTCTGATAATGGGTAAGCACTTGGCCAGCTGACAGATAGCAAAAGGCCCAAACCGGGTTTGGGCCTTGGCTGATGGCGGTACAGGGGAAAAACTACTCCCGCTCCTTGTCGCGCTCCAGCGCCCGCTCCACCAGCGGCTCGGGCAGACTCTTGGTCACCTCCACCCCCAGCTCGCGGAAACGCTCGACCTGCGCAATCAGGTTGCCACGGCCGTTGACCAGCCGTCCCATCGCCTTGTCGTAGCTCTCCTGCGCCTTGTGCAGGCTGCCGCCCATCTGCTGCATCTCCTCGACAAACAGCCGCAGCTTTTCGTAGAGGCGACCGGCCCGCTCGGCAATCTGGCGGGCATTCTGGTTCTGCCGCTCGTAGCGCCACAAGTTCTCGATGGTGCGCAGCGCCACCATCAGGTTGGTGGGGCTCACCAGCAGGATGTTGTTGTCGAGACCGTAACGCACCAGCGAGGGATCGGCCTCCATCGCGGTAAGGAAGGCGGGCTCTACCGCCACGAACATCAGCACATAGTCGAGGGTGCGCACACTGGGCAACTGCTGGTAATCCTTGCGGCCCAGCTCGCGGATATGGTTGCGCACTGAGGCGACGTGCTCCTTGAGCGCCACCGCCTTCTCCAGCTCGTCCTCGGCGTTGTACCAGCGCTCGTAGGCGGTCAGCGATACCTTGGCGTCGATGATGATGTCCTTCTCCTGCGGCAGGTGGACAATCACATCGGGCTGGTAGCGCTTGCCCTTCTCCACCTCGATATTGACCTGGGTGTGGTACTCGTGGCCCTCGCGCAGGCCGCATTCGCTGAGGATCCGTGCCAGCACCACTTCCCCCCAGTTACCCTGCTGCTTGCTGTCACCCTTGAGGGCGCGGGTCAGCGCCGCCGCCTCCTCGGTCATGCGGGCATTGAGCTCGGCAAGGCGCTCCAGCTCGAACTTGAGGCTGTGGCGCTGGGCCGTCTCCTGGGCGTGGGTCTCCCCCACCTGACGGCGAAAGCCCTCGAGCTGCTCCTTGAGCGGAGTAAGCAGCAGATCGAGGCTATTCTGGTTCAGTTCGCGGAAGTTGCCGGAGTTTTGCTCGAAGATCCGGTTGGCAAGGTTCTCGAACTGCTGGCTGAGGCGCTGCTCCGCCTCCTGTTGCAGTTGCAGCTTCTCGGCGGCGGCCAGCCGTTCGCTGCGCAGGGTCGCTTCCGCATCCTTGAGGCGGGCGGTGAGCTTGATCAGCAGGGTCTGTTGCTGATCAAGCTTCTGCTGGCCCTGCATCCGCTCATCCTGCAACTCGTCGAAGCGATCCTGCAGCGCCTGATAACGCTCCTGCACCAGCATCAGCTCCTGAGCCTGCGCCGTGGCGGCCCGCCGCCCGATCAGCCAGCCCAATCCGAGGGCCAGCACGGCGGCAGGCAGCAAGATCCCCCAGAGCCCGGGGTCAATCATTTGCGGCTCCGCTGACGCAGGAAGAGTTCGAGATAGCGGTTAACCAGGATCCAGAGCACCACGTAGATAAGGTAGGCGGCCAGCACCACCCACTTGTGGGTGTTGACGCCGGTATCGAGCTCGGCGAACTCGATATCCTTGATGCGGCAGTAGGCCCACATCAGCAGGGGAAAGACATAGAGCAGGGACGCACGCCAGAGAAATAGCCACATATGATTTCATTCAACCACGTAAAAAGACCCGCCTAGCTTACACAAGGGCAACTGCGCTTGCGATCCTGACGGCCGCTATTCTCTGGCCTGCTTCCCGAAACTTCGATAAAATTAACCCCTAATAGGTATCAGAGGCGAGCATGACTCACTATTTCCTCCGTTGGCTGACACAAGGTTGGCAAGCTTCCCGCAAGCCCGCCGTGGTTTGCCATGAAGCGCGCCCGCCATGGGCCATCGAGGAGTCCCAGTACCTCTCCCTCTGCACCCGCTGTGGCGAATGTTTCAAGGCCTGCCCGCGCGGTCTGCTCAAACCGGCCACCCAGGAGGAGTACGAGGGGAGCCCCATCGCCGGTACGCCGGTACTCGATCTCGCCTGTGGCCAGTGCAGCTACTGCGGCAGCTGCGCCAGAGCCTGCCCCACCGGCGCCCTCGACCTGCAGCTGGGTCGTCAGGTGCAGACCCGGGTGCAGATTGAGGAGAGCTGTCAGGCTCGGCAGGGCTTCTACTGCCTGCTCTGTGAAGATGCCTGCCCGCAACAGGCGATCAAGGCCACGGCCGACGGCATCAACGTCAATATGGATGCCTGCAATGGCTGCGGTGCCTGTGGCCTCGCCTGCCTGCACGGCGCCATCACCCTGATCCGCCAGCCAGGCAGTCGCTAAAAACCCCCCGCGTACAAAAGCAAAAGGGGCCATCAGGCCCCTTTCACATCTTGTTCGATATTCCACACCCCGTCAGGCCATGGTCACAATAGTCTCTTGCTCGATACCCAGCAGGTGGCAGAGACGATTGGGATCGCGCACCGCATCAGCCAGAGTGTACTCACCCAGCACTTCGAGGAAGGCGTTCATGGCGCGGCGCAGAATGCCCTGAATGCGGCAACCGCCGGAGAGACGGCAGTTTTCTCGCTTGCAGTCGACCGGACAGAGCACATGCTCCATGTCCATCACCACATCCCGCAGGTTAATGGAGACCGCCGATCGACCGAGGCGGATACCGCCATGTTTGCCGCGTACCGTCTCGATGTACCCCTTGATGCCAAGCTGGTGCACAATTTTGACCACGTGGTTGCGAGAGATGCCAAAGGTATCGGCCACTTCGGTAATGGTCGACAGACGATCCCCCGGCTGAACCGCCAGGAAGGTCAGGGTACGCAGGGCGTAGTCGGTAAATCGTGTCAGTTGCATGGTCGCACTTGCCTCTTACTACAAGCCAGGAATCAGGACGACAACATTGAGCTAAGAGGCAGGAGACAACCGGTTTGCCTCTGTTTGCCCATTGGTTTGCCAGAGGGGGGCCTGTCTCTTAATCTGAGTTGCGGAGTGACAGGTTAAGAGCAGCACAACCGGGTGTCGATGAAGATGCACATAAATCGACACTTTCTTTGATTGATCGCAAACTTGCCGGGTTAGCCCGGCGTTTGCCCGCTTTATGGCGCGTAAATCTACCGAATAGTCCCCCTCGCCAAGCCCCTTCGACCAGCGGCCATATGGCCCGCAAACCGCCCCTCAATCGACCGTCAAAGAGGTGGTTCAGTGGGGTTGTTTCAGCCAGTTTTTCAGGGCAACCGAGGGGATGGAGCTCTCGGAGGCGACGGCAAACGCCCCCCAGTCCACCGCACACTGCAACGCATCCTTGATGGCCATGCCCCGTGCCAATCCGTGTATCAATCCGCCGGCGAAAGCATCCCCCGCCCCCGTGGTATCGACCACCGAGACGGGCCGAGCGGCAACCCGGATCTGCTCATCGCCGTGGATGGCCACTGCGCCCGCCTTTCCTTCGGTCAGCACCAGCCATTCGAGCTGCTCCCCCGCCAGCTGGCGGGCATGTTGCCAAGGGTCGCTCACCTCGCCGAGATCGGAGCGGGAGGCCACCAGCACGTGACAGGGACGGCGCGCTTGGCCGCCCTTGGGATACTGGGCCACCACGAAGCTCTTGCCGAGCATCTGGCGCATGTAGCTGATGATGGCGGTGCCGGGATAGTTCACATAGAGGCAGTCGATCCCCTCCAGCGGCAGATCGCCGGGCAGATCGGGACGCCGCGGCCGGCGCAGTATGGTGCGCTCGCCAGTGGAGTCGACCAGGATCAGCAGCTCGCCGGTCTCGCCGCCAAAGCGCTCCACATGGCTGCAATCCAGCCCGTAACCGGCCGCCTGCTCCAGCAGCCAGTTGCCGGTCTCGTCCAGCCCGATACGGGAAGCGATGGTCACCTCGTGGCCCGCCCATACCAGCCCGATGCCGGTGTTGGCCGCGCCGCCTCCCAGCCTGCGTCCCTGATCCACGTATTGCAGCCGGGCCCCCGCTACCAGCGGTTCGGAGAGGGAGAGCACATGATCACAGTTGAGATTGGCAAGCAGCAGAATGCGGGACATAGAGACCTCGGACGATGGAGATAGCCCAAAAGAGACAGGCTGAACCCCGAGTAGAGCCCAGCCTGACAGAAGAGACAACCGGCAGCGATCGGGAATCCGATCGGGATCAATAGATGGGCAGCTCCACCCCGGCCAGCAGCTCGTCGATGCGCGCCTGACTCGGCTGCTGCATCACACTCTGGATCACCTCCTTGGTGAGGTGGGGCGAGAAGGAGCTGATGAAGTCATACATGTAGTTCTGCAGAAGGATGCTCTTGCTGAAACAGATCTGCGCCGGACAGGGTTTGAACAGGTGCTCCAGATTGATGGAGACCAGCCCAGGGCTGTCGGTGTCGTTGGCCACCAGCGAGGAGATGATGCCGATGCCAAAGCCCAGCTCCACGTAGCGCTTGATCACCCCGGCGTCCATCACCGTCATGTAGTAACTCGGGGTCAGCCCCGCAGCCTGAAACACCTCGTCCTGCACCTGTCGGCCAGTGGCGCCACTCTCGTAGCTGAGGATCGGGTAGTGGCAGAGCTGCTCCAGGGTCGGCTTCTTCACCTTGGCCAGCGGGTGATCCTGCGGCACCACCAGCGAGAGGGTCCAAAGGTAGGCGGGCAGCGCGATCAGCTCCTTGTCGAAGCCAATCTCGTGGGCAACGATGGAGAAATCGGAGTAACCCTTGCTGATCTGCTCCTTGCTCGCCGACATCACCGGATGGAGGTGGAACGAGATCTTGGGATACTTCTTGGTGAAGTAGGTGACCGACTTGGGCAGCAGGTAGCGGGCGATGGTGTGGGTGGTGTGAATATTGAGGGTGCCCACGGTCGGATCCAGATACTCGCGGGAGATCGCCTTAATCTTGCTCTCGATGTTGAGCATCGCCTCGGCACACTTGATGATCTCTTCCCCCACCGGGGTGATGCGGTGCAGGTGCTTGCCACGGCGCTCGAAGATCCGCACCCCCAGCTCGCTCTCCAGCAGGCCAATCTGTTTGCTGACCCCCGGCTGACTGGTGAAGAGCGCATCGGAAGCCACGGACACATTGAGGTTGTGGTCCCGGATCGCGATCAAATACTTCAATTGCTGTAGTTTCAAGGCGTCACACTCTCACACTGGTTTGGCTCAGACAGGTTTGGCTCAGGCCGGGACGGCAATCAAGCCAGACAAACAGGCCGCCACATGGGCGGCCAGTGTACCATCCGATCCCGACATCTCAGCGCTTGATCCTTCATTTTGCTACAAAATCTAGCATCCGAAGGGGTGGCTGACAAACCGGGTTCAGGCCGCGCCAGCCCGCAGCGGCAGGATCCCAAGAAACTGCAGCAGCCACTGCATCATGGTCGCCGAATCCACCTCCCCCTCCAGCGAGGAGAGGCTGCTCTGGTAGCGCTCGTCGGGCAACAGGCCGCGGCGCCGCTCGATCAGCGCCCGGTTGTACTCCACCGAGAACTCCGGATGCCCCTGAATGGCGACGATGTGATCACCCTGCAAAAACATGAAGTTGGGACAAAAATCGTTGCCCGCCAGTCGGGTCGCCCCCGGCGGCAGCAGGGCCACCTGATCCTGATGACTGGCCAGAATGCGGATCTGATCCCGCGCTGGCGCCATCCAGGGCTCATCTGCCAGCATGGGATGCACCGACACACCCAGCCCCCATCCCTTGGTGGACTTCACCACCTCGCCACCGAGCGCCTGGGCGATCACCTGATGACCGAAGCAGACACCGGCCAGCTTGACGTCGGCATCGTGCGCCTGACGGATCCACGCCCGCAGTGCCTGAATCCAGGGGATATCGCTGTAAGCATCGTGGCGCGAGCCGGTGATGAGCCAGGCATCGCACTCGTGCAGATCCTCCGGCAGCTCCCCATCGAGAGCCGACCAGACCCGAAATTCCAGCTCGGGGGCCAGGGCCGCAAAGCCCCTGATAAACATCTCGGAGTAAACGGGGCCAAAACGATCCGCCAGATCGGGATCGAGCCGGTCACAATCGAGAATTCCCAATCGCATCTGTTGTTCCTTTACAGAGTTCGCCCCCGCCAATCATTGACCGGCGAGGGCAAGAAGTTAGGCCATGAGCACGCGCCAGCGCGTCACTTCATGGTCGGCATGGAGAACTCGGCACCACTGCGCAGGCTCTGGGGCCAGCGCGCCGTCACCGTCTTCATCCGGGTATAAAAGCGAACCCCGTCCGGCCCGTGCATGTTGAGCGGCCCGAAGATGGAGCGCTTCCAGCCGCCAAAGCTGTGAAACGCCATCGGCACCGGAATGGGAACGTTCACCCCTACCATACCGACCTGCACCCGTGCCGTGAAGTCCCGCGCGGTGTCGCCGTCACAGGTAAAGATGGCGGTGCCGTTGCCGTACTCGTGCTCGTTGATGAGGCGCAGCGCCGTCTCGTAATCCGGCACCCGCACGATGGAGAGCACAGGGCCAAAGATCTCCTCGCGGTAGATGCGCATCTCGGGGGTCACCTCGTCAAACAGGCAGCCCCCGATAAAGTAACCCTCGTCGTGGCTCAGCGTGCGACCATCGACCCGCAGCGCGGCCCCTTCGGCCACCCCCTGATCCACGTAGCCACGCACCTTGGCCAGATGCTCCTTGCTGATGAGCGGCCCCATCTCGTTCTCCGGGCTCTGGCCCAACCCCGGGCCCACTCGCAGTTTTTCCACCAGCGGTGTCAGCTTGGCCACCAGCGCATCGGCGGTGTCGTCACCCACCACCACGGCCACCGAAATGGCCATGCAGCGCTCGCCCGCTGCCCCATAAGCGGCCCCCATCAAGGCAGAGACCGCCTGATCGAGATCCGCATCCGGCATCACCACCATGTGGTTCTTGGCGCCGCCCAGCGCCTGTACCCGTTTGCCGTGGGCCGAGGCGGTGGCATAGATGTACTGGGCAATGGGGGTGGAGCCGACAAACGACACGGCACCCACTCGCGGGTCGGTCAGCAGCACATCCACCACCTCCTTGTCACCGTTCACCACGTTGAGCACGCCATCCGGCAGACCGGCCTCCTTGAGCAGCTCGGCCATCCGCAACGAGAGGGAGGGATCCTTCTCGGAGGGCTTGAGAATGAAGGTGTTGCCGCAGGCGATGGCGACCGGGAACATCCAGAGCGGCACCATGGCCGGGAAGTTGAACGGGGTGATACCGGCGCAAACCCCCACCGGCTGCATCATGGAGTAGCTGTCTACCCCGCGACCGACGTTGAGGGAATGCTCCCCCTTGAGCAGATGGGGAATGCCGCAGGCAAACTCCACCACCTCCAGCCCGCGGGTCAACTCACCCTGCGCATCGGAGAAGACCTTGCCATGTTCGCGGCTGATGAGCTGGGCCAGCTCGTCTCTGTGCTGCTCCATCAACTCCTTGAAGCGGAAAAAGACCCGGGCCCGCACCAGCGGCGGGGTTTGCGACCAGTCGGCAAAGGCGCGCTCGGCGATGGCGATCGCCTCCTGACACTCGGCGGCGCTGGAAAGCCCCACACTCCCCTGTTGCTTGCCACAAGCGGGATTGAAGATGGCCCCCTGGCGCTCGCTGCGACTCTCCTGCGGCTGGCCGTTGATGAAGTTGCTGACCCTGTATGTCATGTATCCTCCGTGATAACTGATGTGGTAAATGCGCTGAGCAAACCAACGCAAGGCCCCGCCAGTGCGGGGCCATCAAATGGATTAGGGTTGTGCCTGCAACACATCCTGCAGCAGGGTGAAGAGATCGTCGATCTGGCTGCGCTCGATGATGAGGGGTGGCGACAGGGCGATGATGTCGCCGGTCACCCGGATCAATGCCCCCTTCTCGAAGCAGCGCACGAACACCTCGTAGGCGCGCTTGCCCGGCGCATCCGGCATGGACTCCAGCTCGATACCCGCCACCAGCCCGTAGTTGCGCACATCCTTCACATGCTTGCAGCCCTTCAGCGAATGGGCCGCCTCCTCCCAGTAGCCCGCCAGATCGGCGGCGCGGCTGAGCAGGTTCTCGTTGCGATAGATCTCGAGGGTCGCGAGACCCGCAGCAGCAGCCACCGGATGGCCGGAGTAGGTGTAGCCGTGGAACAGCTCGATAGCCCCCTTGCTTGCCGCCATCATGTCGTCATAAATGTGCTTCTGCACCAGCACCGCGCCCATGGGGATAGCGCCGTTGGTCAGCCCCTTGGCGCAAGTGATCATGTCGGGGATGACGTCGAACTCCTGTGCTGCGAAGGGGGAGCCGAGGCGACCGAAACCGGTGATCACCTCGTCAAAAATCAGCAAGATGCCGTGCTTGGTACAGATCTCGCGCAGCCGCTTGAGGTAGCCCTTGGGCGGCATCAGCACGCCGGTACTGCCGGCGATGGGCTCGACGATCACTGCCGCGATATTGCTGGCATCGTGCAGGAAGACGATCTTCTCCAGCTCGTCGGCCAGCGCCACATCCTCCTCGGGCAGCCCTTTGGTGAAGGCGTTCTTGGCGATGTTGAGGGTATGAGGCAGATGATCCACCCCGGTCAGCAGGGAGCCGAACCATTTGCGGTTGCCGGGAATCCCCCCCACAGAGATGCCGCCAAAGCCGACCCCGTGATAGCCACGCTCGCGGCCAATCAGCCGGGTGCGGGTGCCCTGACCGCGAGCCCGCTGCCAGGCCAGCGCAATCTTGAGCGCGGTATCGACCGACTCGGAACCTGAGTTGGTATAGAAGACGTGGCCAAACCCCTTGGGGGCGATCTCCACCAGCCGGTTGGCCAGCTCAAACGGCAGGGGGTGGCCCATCTGGAAAGTGGGGGCAAAATCGAGGTGGGAAATCTGCTGGGAGACCGCCTCGGCAATCTCGCGCCGACCATGGCCCGCGTTGCAACACCAGAGTCCGGCTGTGCCATCCAGTATCTTGCGGCCATCCTCTGAGTGATAATACATCCCCTCTGCCGACTTCAGGATGCGCGGCGCCGCCTTGAACTGCTGGTTGGCGGTGAACGGCA
The DNA here is from genome assembly GCF_051919365.1 of Aeromonas sp. 82P. NCBI lineage: Bacteria > Pseudomonadati > Pseudomonadota > Gammaproteobacteria > Aeromonadales > Aeromonadaceae > Aeromonas > Aeromonas sp. 82P. The sequence continues at coordinate 547,192 of NZ_JBQBEV010000001.1, read as the reverse complement.
TCCAGAAGGCGGACATGTCGGAGGGCGTATTGATGTCGCTGATCGGTTTCATGGTCACCTCATCCTTAAGGTGTTTAGCAACTGTCGGCCAATGCCTATTAAATTAAACACCTGAATCCATAAAAAAGGGCCCGTTATCGCCCTGTCTGGTGCCACCCCTAGCTAGACGCATCAGCAGGGTGGTATAAGATATTTAACACAATTTTAATAATAGTAAACAGCCAAGGAGTGTCTATAGATGGATATCGGTCACCGCCTCAAGGCGGTTCGCACCAAGGCAGCCCTCTCCCAGCGCGAGCTGGCCAAGCGCTCCGGTGTGACCAACGGATTTATCTCCCAGATCGAGAAAAATCAGGTGAGCCCCTCTGTCGCCTCCCTGCGCAAGGTGCTGGAAGGGATCCCCATGTCGCTGGCCAGCTTCTTCACCGAAGAGACTGAAATGGGCACCGAAGTGATCTTCCGCGCCGCCGATATGCCGGATCTCGGCACGCATCCCATCAGCTACCGGCTGGTCGGGCACAGCCGAGCCAACCGCGCCATCGGCATGTTGCAGGAGGTGCTGCCACCTGGCGCCGACACCGGCGACGACATGCTGAGCCACGAGGGTGAAGAGTGCGGCATCGTCATCAAGGGCGAAGTTGAAGTGACCGTGGGCGAGCAGATCTACCTGCTGGGCGCCGGGGATGGCTACTACTTCGACAGCCGCACCCCCCACCGTTTTCGCAATAGTGGCGAACAGGAGTGCGTGCTGATTTCGGCCAACACCCCCGCCAGTTTCTGACATTCAGACACGCATCGGCAGGGGAGCAATGTTTAATGAATTGTTACAAGATGGATTTACAAGCGGCAAGATGTTTAGCATATTGACACGCGGAATCTGACTTTTGCCGGTTCAAGGAGTGAACATGAGTGACCTGACCCTGGCCCAGTGGCAACACAAGGCCTCCCATCTGACCCTGCCCTCGCAAGCCTTTATCAACGGCAGCTATCGGGATGCTGTCAATGGCGCCACCTTCGATTGCATCAACCCGGCCAACGGCAAGCTGCTGACCAAGGTAGCAGCCTGCGATGCCGCCGATGCCGAACTGGCGGTACAGGCTGCCCGTGACGCCTTCAACGACAAGCGCTGGAGCGGCCTGCCGCCGAAACAGCGCAAACAGATCATGCAGCGCTTCGCCGAACTGATGCGTCTCAACAAGGTGGAGCTGGCGCTGCTGGAGTCGCTGGATATGGGCAAACCCATCGGCGATGCCATGGGCTATGACGCCCCCGCCGCCGCCAACTGCATCGCCTGGAACGCCGAAGCGATCGACAAGATCTACGATCAGGTCGCCCCGGTGGAGGAGTCAGCACTGGCGCTGGTGACCCGCGAAGCGCTCGGGGTGGTTGCCGCCATCGTTCCATGGAACTTCCCGCTGGTGATGGCCTGCTGGAAGCTGGGCCCGGCGCTCGCTACCGGCAACTCGGTCATTCTCAAGCCTTCCGAGAAATCCCCCCTGACCGCCCTGCGTATCGCAGGTCTGGCCAAGGAGGCGGGTATTCCGGACGGCGTGTTCAACGTGCTGCCGGGCTTTGGCCACACCGTGGGCGAGGCGCTGGCCATGCACATGGATGTGGATTGCATCACCTTCACCGGCTCCACCAAGATCGGCAAACATCTGGTGGAGTGCTCCGGCAAGTCCAACCTCAAGCGCGCCTTTATGGAGTGTGGCGGCAAGAGCCCCAACATCATACTGGCCGACGCACCGGATCTGGACGCCGCTGCCAAGAGCGCCGCTGGCGCCATCTTCTACAACCAGGGCGAGGTGTGCACCGCCGCCTCTCGCCTGCTGGTGCAAAACAGCATCAAACCGCAATTTATGGAGCGACTGCTGGCCCATGCCCGCGAGTGGATCTCGAGCAACCCGCTCGACCCTGCGACCCGCATTGGCGCCATGGTGGATCACATCCAGATGGAGCAGGTGCTGCGCTATATCGAGATTGGCAAGCAGGAGGGGGCCAAGCTGCTGCTGGGGGGCAACCGCACCAATATGGAGAGTGGCGGCTTCTATATCGAACCCACCATCTTCGACGCCGTGACCCCTCAGATGCGCATCTTCCGCGAGGAGATCTTCGGCCCTGTGCTGGCAGTGACCGGTTTCGATACGCTGGAGGAGGCTATCACGCTCGGCAACGATACCGACTACGGACTGGCGGCGGCGATCTGGACGGCGGATCTCAACAAGGCGGTGAAAGGCTCCCGCGCCCTGCGCGCTGGCACCGTGTTCGTCAACAACTGGGACGGTGGTGACATGACCATGCCATTTGGCGGCTTCAAACAGTCCGGTAACGGTCGCGACAAGTCACTTCATGCGCTGGAGAAGTACACCGAGCTGAAAAGCACCTGGATTCAGCTGGAATAACACGACAAAGCAGCACTATCGGATCAAAAAGGGGGAGAAATCCCCCTTTTGCATTTTTGGCCTTCCATCACCGGGCTCAATCCTTATAATGATAAAAAAGCCAACATGTTAAATATAAAGACAAAAATGCTATTTTTTCTGGGAAGCGTACTTTTTCTGGTGATCGGTTTGCCCCTGCTGTTCTTCGTGCTGGGGCACGGCGAGGCCTACGTGACCTGGGGCCCCTGGATCTCCGCCATCGCCCTGATGTTGTGGTTGTTGATGGACGTCGACAAGATCCGCCGTGGTAAAGGCTGACCTGCCAGCCACACTCCTCTTATCCCTCAAACTTCGTTTATTCGCTTCTTTCCCCGCAAAAGGATCGCTACACTGATTTTTTGCGATGTTTTCCCGCATCCAACGCTTCAGTAAAGGTCATCCGCATGCCGCAACAGATCCAGCGTCAGGGCGTCATCTACGCCCTGTGCGCCTATACCCTTTGGGGCATAGCCCCCATCTATTTCAAGACCATCTCTGCCGTTCCGGCCGCCGAAATCCTGACCCACCGGATGATCTGGTCCTGCGTGCTGCTGATGGTACTCACCCTGGCAGGACGCCAGTGGCACAAGGTGCAGGCGGTGCTGCGCCAGCCAAAAGTGTTGCTCACCCTGGCGTTTACCTCGGTCACCGTCGGCGGCAACTGGCTGCTGTTTATCTGGGCCATCAACAACGGTCACATGCTGGATGCCAGCCTCGGCTACTACATCAACCCGCTGTTCAACGTACTGTTGGGAATGGTGTTTCTGAGCGAGAAGCTGCGCCGCCTGCAGTGGTGGGCGGTGGCGCTGGCCTTTGCCGGCGTGGCCATCCAGCTTATCGCCTTTGGCTCCTTGCCCTGGATTGCGCTGGTGCTGGCGTCGAGCTTTGCCATCTATGGGCTGGTGCGCAAAAAACTGGCCCTCGATGCCCTCACCGGTCTGCTGATCGAAACCATGATCTGCTGCCACCAGCGGCCATCTATCTGTGGGGCTTTGCCGACAGCCCCACCAGCCATCTCACCCAGAACGACTGGCACCTCAACCTGCTGCTGATCGCCGCTGGCGCCGTCACCACGGCCCCCCTGCTCTGCTTCACCGCCGCTGCGACCCGGCTCAAGCTCTCCACCCTGGGCTTCTTCCAGTACATAGGCCCCAGCCTGATGTTCATCCTCGCGGTCACCCTCTATGAGGAAGCACTGGCGATGGACAAACTGCTCACCTTTGCCTGCATCTGGAGCGCGCTGGTGCTGTTCAGTCTGGATGGGCTGCGCAGCGGCAAAGCCGCGCCAAGCCGGACCTGACACCGCCTCACCACCATCGACCCCGGCTCATCAGCCGGGGTTCTTTTTCGTGCCACCAGCGGCCTTCAGACTGCGACTCCTCCTTCTCCAGAGCCGACTCGCCATCAACAGACCACACACGAGTCTCACTATCCCGCCAGAGAGCTATGCTATCCATGAACGGAGCCGAATGGAGGCAACATGCTCAAGCACATTCACGACAGATCCCTGCTTTTTGGTCAGATTCTGGGGATCATGGTCATTATCACGCTGATCTCCATCAGCTTTTTCGGGCTTTATTCGGTCCGGAGCGCAGCCGATCAGATGGGACAGGGGAAGGATGTGGTAGCCGATATTCTGCCGCCGCCCCTCTACCTCATCGAATCCCAGTTGCAGGTCTACACCCTGCTCCATGCCAAACCGGAGGAGCGGGAGCCCCTGCTGCAAACCCTCACCCGGCTTCAGCAAGAGTTCGAGAGCCGTAACCGCTTCTGGCAAGAGAGCAGCCTGAACGAGCCCCTCAGGGAGCTGCTGCTGGGGGAGCAAAAAGTACAGGGGGAACTGTTCTGGCAGTTGCTCAACGACAAGTTTGTCCCCGCCATCAAGGCGGGGGATCTGGCGCAGGCGGGCGCGATTGCGGCGCGCCTGCACACCCTCTATAACGCCCACCGGCTAGGGGTGGACGCCACCGTCATCCGCGGTAACCAGTATGCCGCCGAGCAGATGGCCCATCTCGCCAACACCACCCGACTCTGCTACGGCCTGCTGTTGTGCGCCGCACTGCTGGGGGCTGGGCTCATCTTCTGGCTGGGACGCCCCACCCAACAGCGGCTGCTGGCCGCTGGCAAGGCCACCGCCGCCATCGCCGAAGGGGAGTTGAACCGCCCCATGCCAGAGCCGGGCCTCGATGCCATCGGCGAGCTGATCCGCCAGATCGGGGCCATGCGTGACCAGCTGGCAACCCTGGTGGAGTCCCTGCAACGCAGCGCCAGTACGCTGGATGATCGCGCCACCAGCCTGACCGCCATGGCACAACGGCACACCGATGACAGTCAGGCTCAGGTCGGGGCGGCCCAACATATCGAACAGGCCATCGAACAGCTCACCCACTCCATTGAACAGGCGGGTAGCCAGCTGCATCAGGTAGGGGAGCAAACCCTGCAGTCAGCAGAGCGGGCACAAGAGGCGACACTCGCCATCCACACCGTGGAACAGGTGATCGGGGAGCAAGTCACGGGCGTGAAGCAGGTCTCCCATACCATTTCGGATCTGGCTGGCCTCTCGCAGCAGATTGCCGGGCTGGCGGGCGCCATTCACGATATTGCGGAACAGACCAATCTGCTGGCGCTGAACGCCGCCATTGAAGCGGCGCGGGCAGGTGAACAGGGACGCGGTTTTGCCGTGGTGGCCGATGAAGTACGCTCGCTGGCGACCCGCACCGGCAGCGCCACCACCGAGATCAACACCATCATCGGCAAGATCCAGGATGTCAGCCTGCGCGCCGCCAGCGAGATGGATACCGAGCTGGCCCGGGTCGAACAGGCGGTCACTCACACAATGACAGCGCGCCAAAGCGTCGCCCGGATCGCGCAGAGCTGCGAGGAGATCAATCAGCGCATCGCTCAGGTCGATCAGTTGATGAGCGATGAGACCCGGCTGGTACAAGGGATCCACCATCAGGTCGGGGAGATGTCGCGGTTGGCGGCCGAGGCCAACCAGAGCGCCAGTCAGGCCGCCGAAGAGGCGACCATGGTCGCCCAGCACGCCCGCATCCTGACCAGGCAGACTCACCACTTCCATCTCGACACCACCCGCCATTGATCCCCGGCGCTGACGGGAGTCAGCGCTCCCCTTTTTCTCTGCACTGGTTAAATGGGTAGCATTAGACTCCGTGAGGGAATAGGATCCGCCCCTCTGAAAACCAACTGCAAGGATCAACTGACATGACTCGAAAATGGTCGCTCCCCATCGTGGTAATCGCGGGGGGAGCGTTACTCTGGCTTGGCAATACTTTTGGTATGAAATGGGCTCTGATGGCCCTGCTCGGATTCGGCTTCGGCTTCACCCTCTCCTTCAGTCGCTTCGGCATCGTATTCGGTTGGCGCGAAATGCTGACCAAGCGCAACAGCTACTACGTGCGGGTTCACCTGCTCACCATCGCCATCGAAATTCTGCTGTTCACCACCTTCCTCTCCTTTAGCCACGCCCTGTTTGGCGATGCCATGGTGGGTAACGTGATGGCTATCGGCATTCCATTTATCGTCGGAGCCTTCCTGTTCGGCATCGGCATGCAGCTGGCTGGCGTCTGCGCCACCGGCACTCTTTACTGCTGCGGCGAGGGGCAACCCCGCTTCTGGCTGGTGCTGATCTGCTACGGCATCGGCACCCTCATCAGCAACCAGTTCCGCCCCGAACTGGAGGCTACCTTCTCCAGCCATGTGGTATTAGCCCGGGATCTGACCGGCAATATCTGGAGTGGCATGCTGCTCAATCTGGCGCTGGTCGCTGCGCTGTTCCTGCTGTTTCGCAAGAGCGAACTCAAGCGCACCGGCGAGCTCAAGCCCCTCTTCAGCGGCGGCAACCTGTTCTGGCGCGATGGCCGCTTCACCGTGCTGACCGGCGGCATCATCATCGCCCTGCTTAACTCGTCCGTGGTCGCTCTGCACGGCTCGGCCTGGACCATCACCGGCGCCGTCTATGACATGGCGCTGCGCGGTGCCTCCCTGTTTGGCCTGTTCGAGGGGAACCCGAAACTGGCCCAGCCGCTCTTTATCAACCCCATGGTCGGCATGTTCTGGCTTGGTATTCTGGGGGCCATGCTGGCGCGCTGTTTGAGCGGTGGCGGCACCTTCGCCCCGATGCGGATCGGCAACAGTCTGGCCTCCATCATCGGCGGCCTGTTGATGGGGATGGGCGCCATGTACGCCGCCTGCAACCTCGGCGGCTTTTTCGATGGCACCGCCTCTGGCAGCCTGCACGGCTGGGTCTGGATGCTGATGGCCCTCGCTGGCAGCCTGATCGGCATTCGCCTGCGCCCGCTGTTCGGACTCTGAGGCTCGACATCGTAAACACCCCATAAGAAACGGGAGGCCAAGCCTCCCGTTTTTACATTTATTGCTCCCGTCGCTCTGCTTATTGGACAGGCTGGGAAACCCCTTCCAGATGGATTTCCACCCGGCGATCCGGTGCCAGACAGGCGATCAGCTCTTGCTTGGAGCGGCTGGCACAGCTATTGCCAGTGACCGGATTGGACTTGCCACGCCCCTCGACCCGTACCTTGTCGGCATACAAGCCTTTGGATACCAGATAGCTGGCCACACTCTGGGCCCGCTTCTCGGAGAGGGCCAGGTTGTAGTTGTCGGAGCCGATGCGGTCGGTATAACCGATGACAGTTGCGACGCCATCTTTCGGATTGGCCGCCACAATCTGGCTGAACAGGGCATCGAGCGCCTGATTGGCAGCCGGCTTCAGGGTCGCCTTGTTGAACTCGAACAGCACATCGGAACTCAGACTGAAGGTCTTGGGCTCAACCACGGCTACAGGTGCCGGTTCGGCGGCCGGAGCGGGCGCCGGTGCTACGACCTCGCCACCTTGCTGACCGAAGCGATAGAGCATGCCAACAGAGAGCAGACCATTATCCATCTCTATACCGGAACGATCTTCAGATGTACTGCCCAACGGGGTGGTGTATTGGTATTCAAGGCGAGCAGCCCAGTCTTTGTCGATGGCATATTCAACACCAAGTGCACCAACAAACGCAGCGCCATGGTATTTGTGTCCATTATTGTCAAATGACACATCGTTGGCTGGGGTAGCGGAATCTTTATACCAACCAGAATAAGAGCTCTCAGTCCAGGCATACGCGCCGCCCAAGCGACCATAGACATCCAATACAGATATAGCAGGGAAACTAATCTTCATGGTGGCCTGTATCATTTGTGCTTTAGCTTCACCGTGCAACCCGGCAGACAGGGTTCCCAAGGACGCAGTTTTATCAAGCTGATACTTACCAAGCCAGTCATAACCCAACTCAAAACCCAAGTTCTGATTAAGCTGATAGCCGACAAAACCACCCAAACCGAGATCACTTTGTTTATCACTGGGTGATACAAAATCGACTACATCCTTAACTTGTTGGTTGTAATCAACGCCATAGTAATTGGACCAACCGGCCTTGCCACCGACATACCAGGTATTGTCCTGAGCGGCGGCCTGCACGGCTCCGGCCGCCAGCAAACCACTGACCAATACGGCAAGCATGGATTTATTCATATTTTCGCCTCTGCAATAAGTCGTTATGGGCGCCTGAGTGCGCACTTTCCCTGTGTGAAGCCGTCAGGCGGCCTCTCCGATATTCAGGGTATCCCATCCGAACGCAGCCTCAAATGACCAAGCCATCAGGAGTGTGAGCTTGCCAGCAATATCCGGCGTAAAAATCACCTGTGTACCTATTCACACTGTTTTGCCAGTTAAACCATGACCTTGCGTCGTACGGAGTGGACCTATCCGCACGCAGCAATAGAAAAGGGAGGCATAATGCCTCCCTCCTGATAAGTTGTTGAAGCCCCCCTTGATCAACTGGCCAGGAACAGCCGGTAGGCGGGGTCGTCGCTCACCTCTTTCCAGCCGTAGCCAATCTCGCGCAGGTAGTCGTGGAAGGCTGCTACGTCCTCGTCCGGCAGCTCGAAGGCGCAGAGCACGCGGCCGTAGTCGGCACCGTGGTTGCGGTAGTGGAACAGGCTGATGTTCCAGCGACAGCCCAGGGTCTCGAGGAAACGCATCAGGGCGCCAGGCTGCTCCGGGAACTTGAAGCTGTAGAGACGTTCACCAAGGGGCCGGGCCGGGCGGCCGCCAATCATGTAACGCACATGATTCTTGGCCAGCTCGCTCTCGGTCATGTTGACCACCGGGTAGCCGTTGCCACCGAGCTGATCGATGATCTGGCCCAGCTCCTCGTCACCACCGGTGAGGCGCACCGAGACGAACAGCGACGCTTGCTCCGCGTCCGCATAGCGATAGTTGAACTCGGTCACCATGCGGGGCCCGAGCTGACGGCAGAAGTCGAGGAAGGCCCCCTTGCGCTCGGGAATGGTCACCGCCAGCATGCCCTCGCGCTTCTCGCCGATCTCGCAGCGCTCCGACACGTAGCGCAGGCTGTGGAAGTTGACGTTGGCGCCGGACAAAATAGCCGCCATCCGCCCCCCTTTCACCTGCTCCCGCTCGCTGTAGGCCTTGAGGCCCGCCAGAGACAGGGCGCCCGACGGCTCGGCAATGGCGCGGCAGTCATCGAAGATATCTTTCAGCGCGGCGCAGATCTGGTCGTTGGAGACGGTCACCACCTCGTCCAGATACTGATTGCAGAGGCAGAAGGTCTCTTCGCCGATGCGCTTGACCGCCACCCCGTCAGCAAACAGCGAAACCCGCTCCAGATTGACCGGCTCGCCAGCTGCCATGGCCGCCTTGAGACAGGCGGACCCCTCCGCCTCCACCCCGATCACCTTCACATCCGGCAGCAGCTGCTTGATGTAGACCGCAACCCCGGCGGCCAGTCCGCCGCCGCCCACCGGCACGAAGACGTGGGTGAGATGGGTATCCTGCTCCAGCAGCTCCTTGCCGATGGTGCCCTGCCCGGCGATCACCTCGACGTCGTCAAACGGCGGGATCAGGGTGTAGCCCTCCAACTCGGCTAGGCGGCGACTCTCGCCATAAGCCTCATCGAAGCTGTTGCCAAACAGCATGACGTTGCCGCCCTGCCGGCGTACCGCGTCGATCTTGATGTCCGGCGTGGTCTTGGGCATCACGATGATCGCCTTGATGCCGAGCTTGGCGGCCGACAGGGCGACCCCCTGCGCGTGGTTGCCAGCAGAGGCGGCGATAACGCCGCGCGCCTTCTGCTCCTCGGTCAGGGTAGCGATCTTGTGGTAGGCCCCGCGCAGCTTGAAGGAGTGGACCGGTTGCAGATCCTCCCGCTTCAGGCTGACATGGTTGCCGAGCCGCTCGGAGAGTTTCTTCAGTGTTTGCAAAGGGGTGACTCGCGCCACCTCATAGACGGGAGAGAGCAACACCTTGCGTAGATAATCCGCCGCAGAAACCATGATTTATTCCCCCAGCATCGAGCGGTCGCGAACCGCGCCTTTATCGGCGCTGGTGGCGAACATGGCGTAGGCGCGCAGGGCAAAGGAGACCTGACGCTGACGATCGAGCGGCTTCCAGCCACGGGCTTCCACGGCGACGCGGCGGGCAGCCAGCACGCTGTCGGCCACCTCCAGCACCATGCTGCGGGCCGGGATATTGATGCTGATGATATCGCCATCCTCCACCAGACCTATGGTGCCGCCGGAAGCGGCCTCCGGCGAGACGTGGCCAATGGAGAGACCCGAAGTACCGCCGGAGAAACGGCCATCGGTGATCAGGGCGCACGCCTTGCCCAATCCCATGGATTTCAGATAGGTGGTGGGGTAGAGCATCTCCTGCATGCCCGGTCCTCCTTTCGGCCCTTCGTAGCGGATCACCACTACTTCGCCTGCTTTCACGGTGCCGTCGAGGATGCCGCTCACCGCGCTCTCCTGACTCTCGAACACCCGTGCCGGGCCACGGAAGGTGAGGTTCTCCTCATCCACCCCGGCAGTCTTGACGATGGCGCCGTTGACCGCGAGGTTGCCAGAGAGCACCGCCAGGCCGCCCTCCTGGCTGTAAGCGTTGTCCAGCGAGCGGATGCACCCTTCGGCGCGGTCCAGATCCAGCTCTGGCCAGCGACAATCCTGACTGAACGCCTTGGTGGTGCGGATGCCGGCCGGACCAGCTCGGTAGAAGTCCACCACCTCCTGACTCGGCTGGCGGCTGACGTCATATTCATCGAGCTGCTCGACGAGAGAGCAACCCAGCACGGTACGGGTATCCCCATGCACCAGACCCGCTTTTTCCAGCTGGCCCAGAATGGCGACCACGCCGCCGGCGCGGTGCACATCTTCCATATGGTACTTCTGGGTGGAGGGTGCCACCTTGCACAGTTGCGGCACCTTGCGCGACATGCGGTCGATATCGGCCATGGTGAAGTCGACGCCCGCCTCCTGCGCCGCAGCCAACAGGTGCAGCACGGTATTGGTGGATCCGCCCATGGCGATGTCCAGCGCCATGGCGTTCTCGAACGCCGCCTTGGTGGCAATATTGCGCGGCAGTGCCGAGGCATCGTCCTGCTCATACCAGCGCTTGGCCAAAGTCACGATGCGCTGACCCGCCAGCTTGAACAGCTGCTCGCGATCGGCGTGAGTCGCCAGCATGGAGCCATTGCCCGGCTGGGAGAGGCCGAGCGCCTCGGTCAGGCAGTTCATGGAGTTGGCGGTAAACATGCCGGAGCAGGAGCCGCAAGTAGGGCAGGCACTGCGCTCAACCTGTTCGCTCTGGGAATCCGACACCTTGGGGTCGGCGCCCTGGATCATGGCATCCACCAGATCCAGCTTGATGATCTGATCCGACAGCTTGGTCTTGCCCGCTTCCATCGGGCCGCCGGAGACGAAGATCACCGGGATATTGATACGCAGGGCCGCCATCAGCATCCCCGGGGTGATCTTGTCGCAGTTGGAGATACAGACCATGGCGTCGGCGCAGTGGGCGTTGACCATGTACTCCACCGAATCGGCAATCAGCTCGCGCGATGGCAGGGAGTAGAGCATGCCGCCGTGGCCCATGGCGATGCCGTCATCTACGGCGATGGTGTTGAACTCCTTGGCCACCCCGCCGGCAGCTTCAATCTCGCGCACCACCAGCTGGCCCAGATCCTTGAGGTGGACGTGACCCGGTACGAACTGGGTGAAGGAGTTGACCACGGCGATGATGGGTTTGCCGAAATCCTGATCGGTCATTCCGGTGGCACGCCACAGGGCGCGGGCCCCGGCCATGTTACGTCCGTGGGTGGTGGTGGCGGATCTCAACTTCGGCATGTCTCTACTCCCTGAATGCCCATATGGGCTCGATGCGTTATGCAGTGATGATACGAGTGGATCGGAATCGATCCTGGTGAAGGCACCGCCAGGCACCCTCACCGGAAGCGACTCGGGGAGGCATGACGCCTCCCCTCTCTTATCAGTCGTTGACGGGCGTCAGCCAGCCCCACTTGTCTTCGGTCTGGCCATTGAACAGGCCGAAGAAGGCATTCTGCAGCTGCTCGGTCACCGGGCCACGGCTGCCAGCGCCCACCTTCATCCGATCGACGGAGCGCACCGGGGTCACCTCGGCGGCGGTGCCGGTCATGAAGATCTCGTCTGCAACATAGAGCGCCTCACGGGGCAGTGCCTGCTCGCGCACCTCATAACCGAGATCGCGGGCCAGCGTCATGATGGTGTCGCGGGTGATGCCGGGCAGGATGGCGGCGGTAGCGGGCGGGGTGAACAGTACGCCGTTCTTCACCAGGAACAGGTTCTCCCCCGCGCCTTCGCTCAGGTAGCCGTTCACATCCAGCGCCAGCCCCTCGGCGAAGCCGTTGCGCTTGGCCTCGCGGCTGATCAGCTGGGAGGACAAATAGTTACCACCCGCCTTGGCGCCGGTGGGGATGGTGTTGGGAGCGAGCCGGTTCCACGAGGTGACACAGACATCCACTCCGTTTTTCAGTCCCTCTTCCCCCAGATAGGCGCCCCACGGCAGGGCGGCCACCATCAGGTCAGCCTTGGCATCCAGCGGCGGATGCAGCCCCAGCCCCACGTTGCCGACAAAGGCCAGCGGGCGCAGATAGCCGCTCTTCAGGCCGTTCTCGCGCACCACGGTGCGGCAGGCTTCATTCACGTCGGACTCTCTGTAGGGGACGTCCATCCAGTAGATCTTGGCGGAGTCGAACAGGCGGCGGGTGTGCTCCTGTAAACGGAAGATGCAGGTGCCTTTGGGGGTATCGTAGGCACGCACACCCTCAAACACCGAGGAGCCGTAGTGCAGGGCGTGGCTCATCACGTGCACCTGGGCATCCTGCCAGGGCACCAGTTTGCCGTTGAACCAGATGTATTGGGGATGAGTGGCGGATTGGGAAGGCTGTGACATTGGCTTGGCTCCTTAAGCTCTGATCCGGGGTTGCTGTTCCAGTGCATCGACCCGGGAGACGTCCACCAGCTTAACCAGCTGGCTCCACAACTGCTGGATGGGACGCACCGACTCGACAGTAACCGTGATCCGCAGCTGTTGGCAATCCTGCTCCATGTTGAGGGCGCAGAGATTGAAGCCGCGGTGGCGCACCACCCGCAACACCCGCTCCATCACTTCGGGTCTGGGCTGGGCATGGATATGCAGGGTGTGCTGTGCAAATGCGGGCTGTGCAAGGGTGTGCGGGTTCATGGGCGTTGCTCCATCATCTGGTGGTTGGCGACTCCCGGCGGAACCAGGGGCCAGACGTTTTCTTCCTCTGAAATGGCCACATGCAGCAGGTAGGCACTCTCGCTTGCCAGCAGGCGATCGAGGGCACCGGCTATCTGTTCCTTGCATGTGATGGTCTCGCCCGGAATGCCGAAAGCGGCAGCCAGCGCGACGAAATCGGGGTTGTCGGAGAGGATGGTCTCGCTATAGCGGCCGTCGAAGAACAGTTCCTGCCACTGGCGCACCATGCCGAGGCGCTGGTTATCCAGCAGCACCATCTTCACCTTGAGCTGGGCCCGGCGGATGGTGCCAAGCTCCTGCACATTCATCATGAAAGAGCCGTCACCGCTCACCAGCACCACTTCATCCTCCGGGCGCGACATCTTGGCGCCGATGGCGGCGGGCAGACCAAAGCCCATGGTGCCGAGACCGGCACTGGAGAGGTGGTTGCGCGGGCTGGTGAAGCGCATGTGCTGGGCGACCCACATCTGGTGCTGACCCACATCGCAGGCCACCACGCTGCTCTCCGGCAGCCGGGCAGAGAGCTGCTTGAGCAGGGCCGGGGCGTAGATGGCCTGACCCGGGTGGTCGTAGCGAAACGCATACTCGCGGGCCATGGCGGCGCAGTGTTCACGCCAGGGGGCGATGTCGAGAGTCATGGCGAGGCGCGGCAGCACCTGTTTGAGATCCGTGGTGATACCCACCTCGGCAGCGCGGCGCTTGCCGAACTCGGCAGCATCCACATCGAGATGGATCACCTTGGCTTCAGGGGCGAACTCCTCCAGCTTGCCGGTCACCCTGTCATCGAAACGGGCGCCCACCACCAGCAACAGATCGCACTGCTGCACCGCATAGTTGGCCGCCTTGGTGCCGTGCATGCCGAGCATACCCAGATAAACAGGACTGTCGGGGTCGAGCGCGCCAATCCCCTTGAGAGTGGTGACCGCAGGCATGCCGGTGGCGGCAGCAAAGTTGCGCAACTGCTGCTCGGCATTGGCCATGCCTACACCGCCACCGACGTAGAGTACCGGGCGCTCGGCAGCAGCGATCAGAGTGCGGGCTGCGGCCAACTCCGAGGGGTTGAGCACCTCCGGCTCTTCCACTGCAAACAGCGGGCTCTGGGGCGGCACTGCAGCAAGTTGCACATCCTTGGGGAGATCGATCAGCACAGGTCCGGGGCGCCCTTCGGTGGCAATAGCGAAAGCTTCTGCCAGCACCCGCCCCAGATCGGCGGCATCGGTCACCATGAAGGAGTGTTTGGTACAGGAGAGGGACATGCCGAGCACGTCGACCTCCTGAAACGCATCGGTGCCGATGGCGGAACAGGGCACCTGACCGCTGATGGCCACCAGCGGCACCGAGTCGAGCAGCGCCTCCGCCAGACCGGTTACCAGATTGGTAGCGCCGGGGCCGGAGGTGGCGATGCAGACCCCCACCTGACCGGAGGCGCGGGCGTAGCCCACCGCCGCCATGGCGGCACCCTGCTCGTGGCGGCAGAGCTGATGGGCCAGACCACCGTCATACAGGGCATCGTAGACCGGCATGATGGCCCCGCCCGGGTAACCAAACACCTGGGTCACACCCTGTTTCTTGAGAGCCTGTACCAAAAACTGCGCGCCGTTCATGTGGAAAATCCTGTCCTTTGGTCGAAAAAAAACCCCCGAGCTGTGAGGCTCGGGGGTCGCTTGTTTCGTTCTGTCCGGTGGTGGGTCTATCCCTTGTTCCGTGCAGCTAAACGAGCCCCGAGCGGTGAGATAATAATCACCACTAGGACCACAATAATGCTGACGAAACGGGAGGCCATGTTCATAGTTACAACCGGAAATCCTGTGAAATTGGGGCGGTTTCTACCGCGAATGGCTATTAGAACTAGCACGGTGATTTTTATTGGGCAAGCCTTTTTTCTGTGACAACCCACTGATTTTGGCTATTCCCCAGCCGGAACTCTGGAATAAAAAGCCAACAACAAGCAGTTAGTCAGAACATATATCAACTCAAGGACGGGATTTATGTCATTAGCTGTGGTTTATAGCCGTGCCAGCCTCGGGATCGCGGCCCCGCAAGTTACAGTGGAAGTTCACCTCTCCAACGGCCTGCCCGCCTTCAACATGGTCGGCCTGCCGGAAACCTCGGTGAAGGAGTCGCGAGATCGGGTCCGCAGCGCCCTGCTCAACGGCAATTTCGAGTTCCCGAGTAAACACATCACCGTCAATCTGGCCCCCGCCGATCTGCCCAAGGAGGGAGGCCGTTTCGATCTGGCAATCGCCATCGGTATTCTTGCCGCTTCCAAGCAGATACCGGCAAAATACCTGCTCGATCATGAATTTTTGGGGGAGTTGGCTCTGACCGGCGAAATTCGCCCCGTGCTCGGGGTGCTGCCCGCCGTGCTCGCCTGCCGGGATGCGGGGCGCACCCTGCTGGTACCGCGAGAGAACGGCCCGGAAGCCTCTCTCATTCAGGATGCCGAGGTGCGCACCGCCCACCAGTTGCTGGCCGTTACCGCCTGGCTGACCGGTCAGTACGAACTGCCGCTACCGGATCCACAAAGCTCGGAGAGCCTGCCCGATGTACCGGATCTGCAGGATGTGATTGGTCAGTCTCAGGCCAAGCGGGCGCTGGAGATCGCCGCCGCCGGCAGCCACAACCTGCTGTTCATCGGCCCGCCCGGCACCGGCAAGAGCATGCTGGCCAGCCGCTTGCCCGGCATCTTGCCACCGCTGAGCGAGCAGGAAGCGCAGCAGACCGCCGCCATCCACTCCATCGGCGGCCTCACCCCGCGCGCCGGTCACTGGCACCACAGACCCTATCGCACGCCCCACCACAGTGCCTCAGCGGTGGCGCTGGTGGGCGGTGGCAGCCACCCGCGGCCCGGCGAAATTTCGCTGGCCCACAACGGGGTGCTGTTTCTGGATGAATTGCCCGAATTCGAGCGCAAGGTGCTCGACTCCCTGCGTGAGCCGCTGGAGACGGGCCACATCACCATCAGCCGGGCCGCCCGCCAGGTGGATTTTCCCGCTCGCTTCCAGCTGGTGGGCGCCATGAATCCCAGCCCCTGCGGCCACTATGGCGACGGCCAGACCCGCTCCAGCCCGGATCAGATCCTGCGCTACCTCGGCAAACTCTCCGGCCCCTTTCTCGACCGCTTCGACCTGACGGTGGAGGTGCCGCTGCTGCCCAAGGGGAGTCTGACCGGCAAGGCGGAGCGGGGGGAGTCTAGCCAGCAGATCCGCGATCGGGTGCTGGTGGCGAGAGAGCGCATGCTGAGTCGCAACGGCAAGCTCAACAACCTGCTGGATAGCCGTGAGATAGAGGATATTTGCCGCTTATCACCGCAAGATGCCGAATTTTTGGAGAACGCCATCCAGAAGCTGGGGCTCAGCATCCGGGCCTGGCATCGCATCCTGCGGGTGTCACGCACCATCGCCGATCTGGCCGGGCAACCCGCCATCGGCAAGGAGCATCTTATCGAGGCGCTCGGTTACAGGGCCATGGACCGGCTGCTGTCGCGACTGCGCAGCAGCTGACAGAAGGGAAAGGGTGAGTCCAACCCCGTAACGGCTCTGAATGGTCTCGCAGGCAATCGGCTGATATTATGGCCACAGATCTGACCACTTGATGGCCCTTTATCGACAGCAAGACGGACCCGACTCATGCCCAACAAGCTGACAGAGCGACTGCGCGGCAGCCTCTCCACCCTGCTCTATTTTTTCAACACCCTCTTCTGGTTTGTCCCCATCTTCTCGCTGGGTCTGCTCAAGCTCCTGCTCCCCCTCAAGGGGTGGCGCACCCTCTGCAACTGGCTGCTCGATGGCTGTGCCAGCTGCTGGAT
Organism: Aeromonas sp. 82P; assembly: GCF_051919365.1. NCBI lineage: Bacteria > Pseudomonadati > Pseudomonadota > Gammaproteobacteria > Aeromonadales > Aeromonadaceae > Aeromonas > Aeromonas sp. 82P. The sequence goes on along the minus strand of NZ_JBQBEV010000001.1, from coordinate 530,328 downwards.
CGGTTTCAACAATCTGATCCAGAAAACCATCATCAAAACCCCTTTCGAGGTGGTCGGAGTGGACAAAGGGCGCCGGAATGAGTGGTATATGGTGATTGCCAACCATCAATCCTGGGTCGACATACTGGTACTGCAGCGGGTTTTTAACCAAAAAATCCCCTTCCTGAAGTTTTTCCTCAAGAAAGAGCTGATTTGGGTACCTTTTCTCGGTCTGGCATGGTGGGCGCTCGACTTCCCCTTCATGCGGCGATATTCCAGAAAATTTCTGGAAAAACATCCCCATCTGAAGGGAAAAGACATTGAAACGACCCGTAAGGCCTGTGCCAGGTTCCGCCACATTCCGGTGAGTGTGATGAACTTCGTCGAAGGCACCCGCTTCACCGGCAGCAAGCATCAGAAGCAGGGCTCGCCCTATCGTCATCTGCTGCTCCCGAAAGCGGGGGGCATCGCCTTTACTCTGGCCGCTATGGGTGATCAGTTGCATCAACTGGTGGATGTCACCATCGCCTATCCGGACGGCATCCCCAGCTACTGGGACTTCATGTGTGGCCGGGTCGGGCAAATCAAGGTTCAGGTCCGCTATTTGCCGATCGACCGCAAGCTGGTGGGGGATTACTTCAATGACCCCGAGTTCCAACAAGAGTTTCAACAGTGGTTGAACGGGATCTGGCACGAAAAGGACCAGACCCTGAGCCAACTGCTGGCAACCAAGGCGCAGTAAACATTCATGCTATCCCTGCTTCCCGGCCCGCTGGTGCTGATCATCAGCGCCGGCCTGACCATCCTTTTCACCGCCTTGTGCGCCAGCCTGATCCTGCTGGTGTCGCTGGCCAAACTGCTGCTGCCGATCCCGGCCTTTGGCCGCGCCTGCAGCCGCCTCAACAACCGCGTCATGCGCCTGTGGCTGGCCTGCAATGCGCTGGTGATCCGCCTCACCACCCGCATCGACTGGCAGGTGGAGGACAGCACCAAGCTGCGCAAGGATGGCTGGTATCTCATCATCAGCAACCATATGAGCTGGACCGATATCGTGGTGCTCGGCCACCTGTTCCGCGACCGGCTGCCGGTGCCCAAGTTCTTTATGAAGCACGAGCTGATCTATATCCCGCTGTTGGGGCTCGCCTGCTGGGGGCTCGATATGCCCTTTATGCGTCGCTACTCACGGGAGTTTTTGCTGAAGAACCCGCACCTGCGCGGCAAGGATATCGAGACCACCCGCAACGCCTGCGAGAAGTTTCGCCACATCCCCACTACCGTCATCAACTTCGTGGAAGGAACCCGCTTCACCGAGCAGAAACGGGATGCGGCCCGCTCCCGCTATCGTCACCTGATGCCGCCCAAGGCGGCGGGGCTGGCCTTTACGCTGGCAGCCATGGGCGAACAGTTCGACAGCCTGATCAATGTCACCATCCGCTATCCGGACAACGCCGAGACCCCGTTCAAGGACTTCCTGATGGGACGGGTAAAACGCATTCAGGTGCGGATTGAGGAGCTGCCGGTGAATGAACAGCTGATAGGAGATTACTTCAACGACAAGCAGTTCAAGCGCGGTTTTCAGGAGTGGCTAAACCAGCGCTGGCAGGAGAAGGACGAGGTGCTGGAGGGGTGGCAGAGCGGTCAGGCGCCGCTGCCGGTTGCCGCCAAATCCGGGGAGGAATCCAAAGAGAGCGCAGAAGCCAACTCGACCAACTGATCTTCGGAAAAAACGGCAATCCCGTGGCGGCGCAGCAGGGCGGTGGTCTTGCCCTCGCCCGCCACAGAAATGCCCTCAAAGCGGCCGTTATAGATACGGCCGCTGCCACATGAGGGGCTCCCCTCTTTCAGCAGCGCAAAGCGAATGCCCTGCGCCTGACAAATAGCCAACGCCAGCTCGGCGCCGCGATCAAACTCTTCAGTCACATCCAGCCCGCTCGCCGTCACTACACGCTCGCCCTGCCGCTCGGCGGGAGGACGCGGGGTCGGCAGACCGCCCGCCACTTCGGGGCAGAAGGCCAGCGCCCGCCCCTCGGCACCCAGCGCACTCAGCCAGTCGCTGACAATCCCCTTGCTCTGACCGTCGTAACGCACCGGCTGACCCAGCAAGCAGGCACTCACCAGCACCTTGTGCACGCCGGTCTCACTCATGCTTCCGCTCCGTGCATCACCTGATCGAACATCACGCAGCAGGGGCTCTCCAGCCGATAGAGAATGGCGGGGCGCTGTTTGCCGGTGCGCTTACGGCCGGTATCTACCAGAATGTTGGCGCGATGGATCCGCTTGCGAAATGCCGCCGTATTCATGGGTGTTTGCAGGATGATTTCGAAGGCGCGCTGCACCTCGGAGAGGGTGAACTCGGGCCCCAGCAGTTGCAGCGGCAGGGTGCTGTAGCGGCTCTTGATCCGCAGCCGCTCCAACCCCTTGGCGATGAGCTGAACATGGTCGAAGGCGAGGCTCAGCCCCGGCAGGTTGGCGAGCGGATGCCAGCAACCGTGGATCGCTTCCACTTCCGGATCGACCAGACAGAGATAGACCAGGGTCGTGGACCAGCCGCGGGGATCCCGCTCCAGATTGCCGAGGGTGCAGACCTGCTCGCTGTAGCAGTGACCGAGCCCCCACTCCGCCAGCAGACGGCGCTGGGCGGCATCCAGATCCCGATCCTGGGTCTCGTCGATGCACAGCGCCGGCAGTTGCCAGCAGTGGGCAAAGGGGGGGCGATCGCGGGTCTCGAGCAGTAGCTCGAGCCGCTCCTCATGCAACCGCAGCACCACCATATCCAGACTCATTCTCAGCATGCCGATCGCCCTGCTCGCCTTCCATTAATGTTTGGTAGATAATATCACACGAATAGTATGTGCAGGAGCCAATCATGGGAACCGTCGCCAGCCTGGATATTGATGCGCAGAAGGGCTTTACCCCCCTCTGCCCGAACGAACTGCCCGTTGCGGGCGGTGATGATATTGTGGCTGCGCTAAACGCTCAGGCCACCCTCGCCACGCTGCGGATCGGCAGCAAAGACTCTCACCCTGCCAATGCCGACTGGGCCGTTTCTGACCCCGCAGGCATGCTGCTGCCGCTGGATCTGCCCAACGCCGACCTCACCTGGCCGGTTCACTGCGTACCGGGCAGCAAGGGCTTCGAGCTGCTCGACGGCCTGCCCGCCCCCATCGACTATGACTTCTTCGTCTGGAAGGGGGTCGAGCCGGATCTGCATCCCTACGGCACCTGCTTCCACGACCTGGCTGAACGGCGCAGCACCGGACTCATCGAATTCCTGCAAGCCCGCCAGGTCGATACCGTACTGGTCGGCGGCCTCGCCACCGACTACTGTGTCAAAACCAGCGTGCTGCAACTGCGCCGCGCCGGTTTCCGGGTGATCGTCCATCTCGATGCCTGTCGTGGCATCGCCCCCGCGACGGTTGCCAGCGCCCACACCCAGATGATCGAGGCAGGGGCCGAACTGGCCCAGACCCTGATCGATGTACAACGCCTGCTGGACGCCTGATATGCCACCGATTCTTACCAGCCTGCTCGACACCAATGCCTGCACGTTACATATGTGGCAGGGGAGCTCCATCGTGCTCACCAGTCTGCGAGGAGCCTGATATGCCCCCAATCCTCACCAGCCTGCTCGACACCGATGCCTACAAACTGCATATGCAGCAGGCGGTGTTCCATCGCTATCCGGATGCCGAGGTGGTGGCCGAGTTTCACAGCCGCAATGAAGAGGATCTGCTGCCCATGATGGGGCAGATCGAGGAGCAACTGCGCCTCGCCGGTTCCCTGCGACTGACCAGGCCAGAGCTCGATTTTCTGGCCGAGCGTCCCTTCTTCACCCCTGACTACCTCGACCACCTGCGCCGCAAGCCGCTCGACGCCTCCCTGCTCAAGGTGTTCGAGCAGGATGGCCGCATCAATGTGCGGGTCGAGGGCCCCTGGCAGGATGTGATCCTGTGGGAGATCCCGGTGCTCGCCATCATCAGCGAGATGCGCAACCGCTTCCGCTACCCCCAGTTCGGCGTCAGCCACGCGCTGGAGCGGCTCGATCAGAAGATCGACAAGCTGGAGAAGGAGCTGAGCAGCGACGAGATGAGCGAGTTTAACCTCATCGACTTCGGCACCCGCCGCCGCTTCTCTCACGCGGTACAGGATGCGGTAGTGGGTCGCCTCAAGGAGCGGCTGCCGGCGTTTCGCGGCACCAGTAACTACATGCTGGCCCAGAAGTACAAGCTGCCCGCGGTCGGTACCCAGGCCCATGAGTGGTTCCAGGCGCACCAGCAGCTCGGCTTCCCGCTGGAGCACAGCCAGCGCGCTGCCCTCACCAGCTGGCTGGACGAGTTCACCGACCATCTCGGCATCGCCCTGACCGACTGCATCACCATGGATGCCTTCCTGCGGGACTTCGACTTCGAGCTGGCCAGCAGCTATCAGGGCTTGCGCCACGACTCCGGCGATCCCGTAGTGTGGGGCGAGAAGGCGATCAGCCACTATCAGCGCCTCGGCATCGACCCTACTGACAAAACGCTGGTCTTCTCCGACGGGCTCAATCTCGACAAGGCGGTGCAGCTATTCCGTCACTTCCGTGGCCGCATCAATACCAGCTTCGGCATAGGCACCAAGCTCACCTGCGATCTGCCCGGCGTCAGCCCGATGAACATCGTCTTCAAGCTGATCGAGTGCAATGGCGGCCCGGTTGCCAAGATCTCCGATAGCCCGGGCAAGACCCTCTGCCGGGATGCGGAGTTTATCCGCAACCTCAAACAGGCGTTCCACGTCGGGGTCTGACCTGCCAGATTGCCAGAAAACAAAAAGCCCGCCGGTTCACACCGGCGGGCTTTTTATCGACTCAAGGGGTATCAGTCTTTCTTGGCCAGCAGGAACTGCACCAGCTTGTTGAACTGCTCTTGAGAGGTGATGGATTCAATCTTCACCATGTACTTGCCGTTCACCAGGAAGGCCGGTACACCGCGAATGTTGTAGCTCTCGGTGTTGCGATCGAACTGGGAGACCATGCCGGAGACGGCGAAGCTGTCGACGGCACCGTCGAACTCTTCAGCCGGTACGCCGTTGTCCACGAAGATCTTCTTCACATCGTCACGGCTCATCGGCGGCTGACGCTGGGTGTGGATCTTGGTGAAGATGGCAGGAGTCAGCTTGGCTTCGGCATTTAGCAGGCTGGCAACGGCGTAGGCACGCTGCATCTCGGGGCCCATTTCGCGACCGAGGAAGGCAACCGGGTTCTTCTTGAGGGGCACACCCTCTGGCAACCCAGCCTTCAACTGTTCAACGATCGGTTCGAAGGTAGCGCAGTGCGGGCAGTAGTAGGAGAAAAACTCCATCACTTCCGGCTGGGCACTGCCAGTCTGTTTGACCACATCGTAGTTGACGCCTTCCTTGAACTCGGGGGCGGCGTGAACCATGGGGATCATCAGCATGGCAGCAAGGAAAAATAGAACTTTTTTCATGATGTTTCCTGTTAAGGGATCACTGTGAGGCACGCCCGGCGAACCGAAGCAGTGCCAAGCCTATTGTTTCGCCATGCTGACGTCAATGGTCAGGGCCGGAGATCGAGTCCCCCTTGCCGCGCAAGATCCCTTCTATTTCACCAGTTTGGCATCAGACTCAACGGCGGCGCCTTGAGTGCCTCCAGCTGATCGTGCAGTGTCGCAATCTGCTGGCGCCAGTAGTGATCGGTATTGAACCAGGGGAAGTGACGGGGGAAGGCGGGATCTTCCCAGCGCCGCGCCAGCCACGCCATGTAGTGAACGATGCGCATCGCCCGCAGCGGCTCGATCAGCGCCAGCTCCCGCGAGTCGAACTCCATAAACTCCTCGTAGCCCGCCAGCAGGGTGTCGAGCTGGATCTGCTGCTCGTGGCGCTCGCCGCTCAGCATCATCCAGAGATCCTGAATCGCGGGGCCGGTACGGCAATCATCGAGGTCGACAAACATGGGGCCATCGCGCCACAGGATGTTGCCCGGGTGGCAATCGCCATGCAGGGAGATCTGCGCCACATCAAGGGTCATGGCGTCGCTGACATGTTTAATCAGCTCGTCCAGCACCCCGAAGAATTGCTTCGCCAGCCCGCTTGGCAGCCATTCGCCAGACGCCAGCAGCTGACGCGGTTCATGCAGCATACTCTCCACATCGAGCCGCACCCGATGGTGAAACGGCTTGCTGGCGCCGATCTGATGAATGCGGCCGAGGAAACGCCCCACCCACTCCAGTTGATCGAGATTATCCACTTCGAACTGGCGGCCACCGACGCTCTGCCAGATAGCAAAGGGGTAGCCCTCGTGCTCCAGCAGGGTCTCGCCCGCGAAGGCGAGCGGTGCGGCGACCGGGATCTCCGCCTCTGCAAGGCGGGTGGCAAACTCGTGCTCCTCGAGGATCTGGACCCGGCTCCAGCGGCCGGGACGGTAGAACTTCACCACATAGCGGCGACGATCCTCATCCTGAAACTGATAGACCCGGTTTTCGTAGCTGTTGAGCTCGATAAGGCCGGAGTCGAGCCGCAGGCCACTGAGATCGAGCGCATCCATGATGAGGTCGGGATTGAGGTCGGAATAGTTGAAACGCATGTCATCCACCATAAGAAAGGGGCGCCGTTGCGCCCCATTCTATCACTACTGACCGGCATTGCCGTACTCGTTGGTGACCGGACTGGTGTCACGCCCGGCCCGCAGCCACACGCAGTTACAACCGGCTGATAAACTTGCTGCCCTGGCGCAGGTTGCCCTTGCTGTCATCGGGCGCCGCACCCTCCCGTTTCAGCACGAACTGGATATCCAGCGCCGGCCGTTTCAGGTTGTAGGGATCGACCGCCAGGCTGACCGGCAGGGTGTAGATCTCGCCCGCCTTCAGGGTCACTTCACGGGGGCCGAACCACTGATACTCGGGCAAGCCCTCCACATCCAGCTGGTAGGTCTGGGACTGCAGGGTCTTGTTGAGGATCTTGAGGGTGTAGGTGTTCTCAATCAGCCCCTCGCTGTTTTCGCGGAACAGCTGGTTGCGATCCCGCAGGATATCGAGCCCCATCGGCATGATGGACATGGCGTTGTAGACAAACACCCCCAGCATCACCGCCATCACCAGCCCGTAACCGATCAACTTGGGCCGCGCCACATGGGTGGAGTCGTTGGCCAGCTTGTGCTCGGTGGTGTAACTGATGAGCCCTTTCGGGTAGCCCATCCGCTCCATGGTCTGGTCGCAGGCATCAACGCAGGCGCCGCAGTTGATGCACTCGTACTGCAGGCCGTCGCGAATATCGATACCGGTCGGGCAGACCTGCACGCAGAGATCGCAGTCGATACAGTCGCCCAGCCCCATCGCCTTGGGATCCGCCTTGCGGGAACGGGCGCCACGGGTCTCGCCACGCTTGGTGTCATAGCCGACGATGAAGGTGTCCTTGTCGAACATGGCGGACTGGAAGCGGGCATAGGGGCACATGTGGATACACATGATGGCACGCATCCAGCCAGCGTTGCCGTAGGTGATGATGGTGAAGAAGAGCACCCAGAACAGCACCCATCCGCTGGCCTGAAGGGTGAAGAGATCCGGCACCAGTTCAGTTACATCCTGGAAGTAGGCGACGAAGGTCAGGCCGGTTACCAGCGAGATCGCCAGCCAGGCCAGATGCTTGGCTCCCTTGCGAGCCAGCTTCCCGCCGCTCCAGGGCGCCTCGTCCAGCTTGCGCCGCTTGTTGGCGGGCCCTTCCAGCTTCTCTTCAAACCAGATGAACATGAAGGTCCAGACCGTCTGTGGGCAGAGATAGCCACACCAGACCCGGCCAAGGAAGGTGGTAATAAAGAAGAGTCCGAAGGCGGCGATCATGAAGAGCCAGGCGAGCAGGGTCAGATCCTGCGGCCAGATGGTGGCGCCAAAGATATGGAACTGCTGGTGACCGAGGTCGAACAGCACCGCCTGTCGCCCGTCGTAACGCAGCCAGGGCAGCAGCACGAACAGCGCCACAAAGAACCAGCCCATGGCCTTGCGCATCCGCTGCCAATACCCTTTCTGGGCCCGCACATAGATGCGGTTGCCCGGGTTGAATCTGTCGTCGCTGGCTTTGAACGTATTGGGGTTGAAGGTCCCGGTTACGCCCTTGTCGGTGACGTCCTTGATATCGATTTTATCGTGGTCGGCCATTGCAAGACATCGCTCCCTTATTTGTTATGGAGCGGATTATATCTTAAACAGCATGCTAATTGTGTGGATTAGATGTATCTAATATTGGGGTTGGATCGCAATTTTCAGCAACAAAAAAGCGCATCACCCCAGGGTGATGCGCTTCCGCTAAAGATTCACTTGATTCCGCGAGCCTTGAGCAGTGCCTCTTTGAAATCGGGCACATGATCCTTGGCCAGACCGGGGATCATCGCCTGCTTGTCGGATTCCCGCATCTTGAGGTGATAGATCAGCATGTCGTCGGTCAGCTCGGACAGAGGCCCTTCAAATCCCGCTTCTTGGGCCAGTTTGGCAACAAACTGCACCAGGCTGAGATCCTGTTCCTTGATCCAGGCAGGCTGCAACAACTCCAGCAGCTCTTCGATACGATGACATTGCATAGACAACCTCTTTAATCTGTCACGTTAAATTCAGGCAACCTTACCCATCAAGGCTACTTCGATTCGATCCCGCCCATTATGCTTGGCCTGATACAGGGCCGCATCCGCTTTTTGGATCAAATCGGCGATTTTCATGCTGTTGTCCGGTATCAGTGTCGCAACACCAAAACTGCATGTGACCCGACCGGAGACCAGTGACTTCTGGTGCGGGATGGCCAGCTCCTTGAGCGCCTGCCGCACATTGTCCGCCACCTGCAATGCCCCCTGCATGCCGGTGCAGGGCAGCAGCAAGGCGAACTCTTCGCCCCCGTAACGGGCCGCCAGATCATCCTCGCGCCGCTCCACCTCGGCCAGCAAGCCAGCCACCTGTTGCAGGCAGTCATCCCCCAGCTGATGGCCGTAGAGATCGTTGAACTGCTTGAAGTAATCCACATCCACCAGCACCAGCGACAACGGCGCCCGGGCGCGATGGCAGCGCCGCCAGGCCCGCTCCAGAGAGTCGTCGAGATGGGCGCGGTTGGCGATGCCGGTCAGGCCGTCGAGGCGAGAGGTGAGGCGCAAATGCTCGGAGACCGCCTTCAGTTCGGCCACCAGCTCGGCGTTGGAGAAACGGTGGTGGAGCGAGGCGATCTGATCCCGCCGCATCCGGCGCAACAGGGTCGGCAGAAAGACAAACAGATAGCCCGCCAGCATGCAGGAGACAATCCGCTCCTGCTCGTTGCCATTGCCCAGCTCGAACAGCATCGCCATGCCCAGCGGCAGGGCGGAACCATAGAGGGTACGGCGGCTGCCAAACAGCATGATGGCGCTGCCGGTAAGAATGAGGCTGGAGAGCATCATCATGGCGGCCCGGTAGGTATCGGGCAGCTTGTCCATGTAGAGTAGCACCCCGAGAGCCCAGATGATGGAGGTGATGGTGGCTCCGATAAAGAGCTCCCGCTCCAGCACCGGCAACGGAGTCTGGTGCAGGCGGGCTCGGCGCCAGCGCAAGTGCCAGCCCCGACCCAGCAGCCACAGAAAAGTGCCTGCCAGCCAACCGAGCGCTTCGATGGCGGGTAGATAGTCGTGAAACAGCAGACTCCAGCCAAATGCCAACACGCCCAAACAGGGGAGACTGAACGATGCATGGGTATAGAGCTGGGCCATAATGGCCTGCTTAACCTGGCGTGTCACACTCTGGGTCAACTGAGTACTCCTGTACAAGAGCCGAGCAGTCTACCATTACCCCCTGACCCGCAACAATAAAGCGCCGCTTATTAAGAAGTTAATCAATCAATAACGATTTCTTCTGCGCTGGCAGGTGAGTCCTTGCTCACCCCTTCTCCAATTCGTCGAGGATCGGGCACTCGGGATTTTCATCCCCGTGGCAGCAGCAGACCAGCCCTTCCAGGGAGGTAAGCATGGCCTGCAGCCCGGCGATGCGGGCGCGCAGATCGACGATCTTCTCCTGCGCCAGCTTCTTCACCTGGGCACTGGTTCTGTGTTCGTCACGGTAGAGCGCCAGCAGCTCCTGACACTCCTCCAGATTGAAGCCGGTCTCCCGCGCCCGCTTGACGAAACGCAACTCCCGCAACGCCCCCTCGGTGTAACTGCGATAGCCGTTGTCACTGCGTACCGGGGCTGTGATGAGGCCAATACTCTCGTAATAACGGATGGTCTTGGCGGTCAGCCCAGTGGCCTTGGCAACCTTGCTGATGTTCATTTATGCCTCCTTACTGATCGGGTTGGATGCTGGCCCGTGCGCCGCCCTGGGCTGCCAGCGTTTCAATAACAGGGAATTACTCAAAACAGTGATGCTGCTCAGGGCCATGGCCGCCCCAGCCAGCTCGGGGCTCAGGTAGCCCAGTGCCGCCAGCGGAATACCGATGATGTTGAACACGAAGGCCCAGAACAGATTCTGCTGTATGGTGCGCCAGGTCGCCGCCGAGATGTCGATGGCATCGGCCACCAACCGCGGGTCGGAGCGCATCAGGGTGATGGAAGCTGTCTCCATCGCCACATCGGAGCCGGAGCCCATGGCGATACCGACGTCCGCCGCCGCCAGCGCCGGGGCATCGTTCACTCCATCCCCCACCATGGCCACCAGCCCGCGGGTTTGCGCCCGCAGCGCCTCCACTTTCTCCACCTTGCCCGCTGGCAGCACGGAGTCAAAGGCTCCGTCCAGCCCCAGCTTGGCGGCGATATGGGCCACGGGAGCAGGTGCATCGCCACTCACCAGCCAGCTGGCGATACCGCGCTGGCGCAGGGTGGCGATGGCTTCCGGGCTCTCGGGGCGCAGGGTATCGGCCAGCGCCGCGATCCCCGCTACCACGCCGTCGATAGCGACCCAGACCCGGGTCGCCCCATCGGCGGCTTGTTCATCCTGTTGCGGCTGATCAATGCCGAGCTGGGCCAGCAGGGAACCATTGCCGATGGCGACACTGTGGCCCGCCACCTGACCGACTATGCCGGCACCGACCCGCACCTCGACCGCGTCGGGCTGAGGCAGTGCCACCCCGCTGCCGACCGCCTCGCGCATCGCCAGCGCCAGCGGGTGTTCGCTCGCCTGCTGCAGGGCGGCGGCCAGATGCAACTGCTCGTCATTGCCGCTCCAGCTCGCCAGCACGGGCTTGCCTTGGGTCAAAGTGCCTGTCTTGTCGAAGATAAGCGCCTTGATGGCGTGGGCCTTCTGCAGGGTATCGACATCCTTGATCAGAATGCCGTGGCGCGCCGCGACGCCGGTACCGGTGACGATGGCCGCCGGGGTTGCCAGCCCCAGCGCACAGGGGCAGGCGATCACCAGCACCGCCACCGCTGCCAGCAGCGCCTGACCGAAGTCGTTGCTGATGGCGTACCACACCAGCAGGGTGAACAGGGCGATGGCCATCACCACCGGCACGAACACGGCGGAAACCTTGTCCACCAGCTGTTGCAGTGGGGCCTTGCCCATCTGGGCGCTCTCCACCAGCGCGATGATCTTGCTGAGGCTGGAGTCCTCTCCCACGGTAGTGGCTTCAATTTCCAGCACGCCGGAGCGGTTGATGGCGCCACCCAGCACCTTGTCGCCCACACTGCGCGGTACCGGCAGGCTCTCGCCGGTGAGGATCGACTCGTCCAGCTCGCTGGCGCCGCTCACGATTTTGCCGTCCACCGGCACCCGCTCACCCACCAGCACCCGCAGCCGATCACCGCGCAGCACCTCGTCGATGGCGACGCTTTGCCAGTTCTCGCCACGCCAGACGGTGGCGGTTTCCGGCCGCAGCTCCATCAGTTCGCGAATGGCGGACTGGGTGCTGCGTCTGGCCCGTGCCTCCAGCAACTTGCCGAGGGAGATCAGGGTAATGATGATGGCGCTCGCCTCGAAATAGAGCTTGCCGCTGGCGGCCATCCCCAACGTCAGCAGCAGATAGAGGCTGTAGAAGTAGGCGGCGCTGGTACCGGTTGCCACCAGCACATCCATATTGGCTGCGCGGTTCTTGATGGCAAGCCAGGCGCCGCGATAGAAACGGGCCCCGATCCAGAACTGCACCGGGGTGGCGAGCAGCAGCTCGAGCCAGGCGGGCAGATGCCAAGGGAACAGTCCGGCCATGGCCAGCATCCCCACCAACAGTGGCAAGGTCAGCAACGCCGAGACGATGACCCGGATCTGCGCCTGACGGGCAGTGGCGGCCTCCTGCGCTTCCCGCTCCAGCAACTGCTGGCGGCGGCCGCTGGCCGAACCCTGTGCCAGTTGGGCGCCAAAGCCAAGCGCCTCGATCTGCTCGCGCAAAGCGGCTGGCGTCTGCATCCCGGGGACCAGCACGATGCGGGCCTGTTCGATGGAGAAGTTGACCTCGGCCGAGATAACGCCGGGCAGCGCGGCCAGCATCTTGTTCAGTCGAGCCGAACAACCGGCACAAGTCATACCGGTAATTTGAAACAAAAAGGTCTCGCTGCCGTAGTCGTAACCCTGACTCTTGATGCTGTCGAGCACCGCAGACAGGCGATCGGGGCTGGCCAGCTCGATGGCCGCCTGCTCCAGCGCGAAGTTGACTGTGGCCGATACCCCGTCGAGTTTGTTGAGGCTGGTCGCGATGCGGCCTGCGCAGTTGGCGCAGCTCATGCCGCTGAGCGGCAACTGCAGATGAATGGGTGATTGAAGATGAGTGGGTGATTGAAGATGAGTGGTCATGTTGTTCCTCCCCGGAACCTATCGGCACCACAAAACGCCGACTGGCAAACCCTAACCTTTACTGTAAGGGCAAGCTCAAGCCACATGATCCCCTTTTTGCAGATGAAAAAACGGCGCCCGTTTGCTGCCAGAGAACAAACGGGCACCGCATTCAGCTATTGCGCGGTGTGAGCGGAGTTCAGATACCGTACTGGGCGCGGTAAGCCTTCATGGCAGCCAATTGCGCCGCCAGCTCCGGCTGCTCGGCCTGCTTCTCTTCCAGATAGGCAATCAGGTCGCTCATCTGGATGATGGCGATGATGTGGGCGCCGTAGTCACGCTCCACCTCCTGAATGGCGGAGAGCTCGCCCTTGCCCTTCTCCTGACGGTCCAGCGCGATCAGCACGCCCGCCAGCGAGGCGCCATTGGCCTGGATCAGATCCATGGATTCGCGGATGGCGGTACCGGCGGTGATGACATCGTCCACCAGCATGATGCGACCTTTGAGCGGGCTGCCCACCAGATTGCCGCCCTCGCCGTGATCCTTGGCCTCCTTGCGGTTGAAGCACCAGGGCACGTCCACATCGTGCTGCTCCACCAGCTGTACGGCAGTGGCGGAGGCGATGGGGATCCCCTTGTAGGCCGGGCCAAACAGCACATCGAACTCGATACCGGCATCCATCAGAGCGGCGGCATAGAAGCGGCCGAGACGGGCTAGATCGCGGCCGCTGTTGAACAGACCGGCGTTGAAGAAGTAGGGGCTTTTACGACCGGATTTCAGGGTAAATTCACCGAATTTGAGGACCTGTTTCTCCAGGGCGAACTCGATAAATTGACGCTGGTAGGCTTTCATTCTGGCTCCTTGCTTGGCTTGTCGTTGTCTTGTGTGGGGGTATAAAAAAACGCGGTCAATGCCGCGTTTGCAGGATCTGTTGACGCTTCGTCACAGCCGCGACGGAGTCGGTTTTTGCGCAGAACTAGGCATGAGATGCGAAGTTTGGTAATCCAAACGAGGCATCGAATAACGACGTTATGCACAAAAACCGCCCCGTCCCTACGGGTTGCGTGGCAAAGGATGCCATGCGTTGTTGCAGGACTTGCCAAGGGAATAACCATTGGCGGCATCCTGCGCCTAGCCTGGCATCCTTTGACACTGCAACGCGACTTGTGCCGAAACATCAACAGGTCCTGGTATCAGGAGAGCGACTGCTTCTGCAGCGCAATGATGTCGGCAATGCCGCCCTTGGCGAGCGCCAGCATCTCCAGCAACTCTTCATGGGTGAAGGGCTCGGCCTCCGCGGTGCCCTGCACCTCGATGATGCGACCATCTTCGGTCATCACCACGTTCATATCGGTCTCGGCGGCGGAGTCTTCGATGTACTCCAGATCGCAGATGGCTTCGCCCTGATACATGCCGACGGAGACGGCGGCGATCATCTGCTTGAGCGGGCTCTGCTTGATCATGCCCTTCTCGACCATCCAGTTCAGCGCATCCACCAGCGCCACGCAGGCACCGGTAATGGAAGCGGTGCGGGTGCCGCCATCGGCTTGCAGCACGTCACAGTCAACAGTGATGGAGTGCTCGCCCAGCGCAGTCAGGTCTACCGCGGCACGCAGGGAGCGGGCTATCAGCCGGGAGATCTCCAGAGTACGGCCACTCTGCTTGCCGGAGGCCGCTTCGCGGTTCATCCGGGAGTGGGTGGAGCGCGGCAGCATGCCGTATTCGGCGGTGACCCAGCCCTGGTTCTTCCCTTTCAGGAAGCGCGGAACGCTGGTGTCGACGCTGGCGGTGCAGAGCACGCGAGTGTTACCGAACTCCACCAGCACTGAGCCTTCTGCATGTTTGGTGAAATTGCGGGTAATGGTAACCGGGCGAAGCTGCGCGGCACTGCGATCGCTTGGACGTGACATGGGACGGACCTCTGGGCTGGCTCAAATTGGCGGGGGATTATAAGTGATCCCGCCCCAAATATCAGCCGCTAAAACCACGGCATCGGCTGACGAGCAGGGCCGGGCTGAGTATACTGACCGCACACTTCATCAAGCCCGGAACAATCAATGATTCACAGCATGACCGCCTACGCCCGCAAGGAATTCAAGGGCGACTGGGGCACAGCCGTTTGGGAAATTCGTTCGGTCAACCAGCGTTATCTGGAGACCTACATTCGCCTGCCGGAGCAACTGCGCAGCCTGGAACCGGTTCTGCGTGAGCGTTTCCGCGCCAAATTGCAGCGCGGCAAGGTGGAGTGCAACCTGCGCTTCGAGGCCGCTCAGGCCGCTGCCAGCCAACTCCATATCAATGAAGAGCTGGCCAAGCTCATCATCGACAGCGCCAGCTGGGTAATGAAAGAGGCGGGTCAGGGCCAGCTCAACCCGGTCGACGTACTGCGCTGGCCGGGCGTCATGGCTGCCGCCGAGCAGGACATGGACGCGGTCGCCACCGAGCTGCTCGGCGGTTTTGACCAGACCATGGAAGATTTCCTCGCCTCCCGCGCCAGCGAGGGGGCCAACCTCAAGGCGCTGATCGAACAGCGCCTTGCCGGTATTCAGGTGGAAGTGAAGAAGGTACGCGTCCACCTGCCGCAGATCATCGAGTGGCAGCGCCAGAAGCTCACCGACCGTCTGGCCGAAGCCAAGGTGGAGCTGGATCCAGCCCGCATCGAACAGGAGATCGTGCTGCTGGCCCAGAAGATCGACGTGGCCGAAGAGCTGGATCGTCTGGAGATGCACATCAGCGAGACCAACAAGATCATGAAGAAGGGTGGCGCCTGTGGCCGTCGCCTCGACTTCATGATGCAGGAGTTCAACCGCGAGTCTAACACCCTCGGTTCGAAGTCGATCAACGCCGAAGTGACCCAGTCCGCCGTCGAGCTGAAAGTCCTCATCGAGCAGATGCGCGAGCAGATCCAGAACATCGAGTGATGGGTCGCTGACTATCCGGTTGTTGCCTGCAAAAGAGCCCTTGATTCCTCAAGGGCTCTTTTATTTTCCAGCCATCGCACCTGTCGCCCACCACCGGTGAGTCAACGGGCGGGGAACACCCTAGCCTATCGGCATCACCAGCGCCGGTTGGTGAGGGTCGCTCAGCCATTCGGCGAGGTAGTCCACCAGCAGCCGCACCTTGGGGGAGAGGTGGCGGTTATGGGGATAGAGAGCCCAGATCCCCTCCGCCGGGGCCCGCAGTTCGGGCAGCAGCTCGATCAATTCGCCTCGGGCCAGATGGTCGCTCACGTAGTAGTCCGGCAGCTGGATGATGCCGATCCCCTTGAGCGCCGCATCCAGCAGGGCGTGGCCGCTGTTGCACTGCAACAGGCCGCGCACCCGCACGCTGTGGGGGCGACCATCCAGAGTGAAGTGCCACTCGTCGCTGTTGCCCACCAGACAGGTGTGGCGGGTCAGCTCGGAAAGGCTGTTGGGCATGCCGTGGCGGGCGGTGTAGGCCGGTGAGGCGCAGACATAGGGCACCCGCTGCGCCAGCTTGCGCGCCACCAGCGTCGAATCCTTGAGGTGGCCGAGCCGAAGCGCCAGATCGTAGCCTTCGTGCACCAGATCCAGCAGCTGGTTGGTGAGGTTGAGAGTCACCTCCAACTGGGGGAAACGCACCATGAAGTCGTTCACCAGCGGGGCGATGCGGCTCTCGCCGTAGGAGACGGGGGCCGTAATGCGCAGCGACCCTTGCGGCACCGCCTGATGACGCCCCACCGCCAGCTCCGCCTCGTAGAGGTTGTCGAGCAGCTGACGGCAGTGGCGATAGTAGATCTCGCCAAGCTCGGTGAGCCGCACCTGACGGGTGGTGCGCAGCAGCAGCTTGGCCTGCAGCCGATCCTCCAGCTGTGCCACCTGACGGCTGACCTGCGCCACCGACACCCCCAGCTTGCGCGCCGCCGGGGTAAAGCCCCCCTGCTCCGCCACGCTGACAAATTCACAGATCCCTTCCCAGCCGAACATTATTACCTGTGTGTAAAAGTGATTTGAGATTTGCCCTCATTATCACCAAATCGGCGGGAAACTACACTGACTGTCCGAACTCATCTCTGTTCACCCTGCTCAACAAGAAGGATGTCATTCATGGCACAGGTTCAAAGCATCAAGTGTAAAGCCGCCATCGCCTGGGGCCCGGGTCAGCCCCTCTCCATTGAAGAGGTCGAGGTCATGCCGCCACAAGCGGGAGAGGTGCGGGTGCGCATCGTCGCGACCGGCGTCTGCCACACCGATGCCTTCACTCTCTCCGGTGAAGATCCGGAAGGGGTCTTCCCCTGCATTCTCGGTCACGAGGGGGGCGGCATCGTCGAATCGGTCGGCGAAGGGGTCACCAGCGTCAAGGTGGGCGATCACGTGATCCCGCTCTACACCCCCGAGTGCGGCGAGTGCAAATTCTGCAAATCCGGCAAGACCAACCTCTGCCAGAAGATCCGCGCCACTCAGGGCAAGGGGCTGATGCCGGACGGCACCACCCGCTTCTCCAAGGATGGCCAGCCCATCTATCACTACATGGGCACCTCCACCTTCAGCGAATACACGGTACTGCCGGAGATCTCCATCGCCAAGGTGGACCCGGCCGCCCCGCTGGAAGAGGTCTGCCTGCTCGGCTGTGGCGTCACCACCGGCATCGGCGCCGTGATGAACACCGCCAAGGTGAAGCAGGGTGAGAGTGTCGCCATCTTCGGGCTGGGTGGCATCGGCCTCTCGGCAGTGATCGGCGCCCGTCTGGCCAAGGCCGGTCGCATCATCGCCATCGACATCAACGAGAGCAAGTTTCCGCTTGCCCGCAAGCTGGGTGCCACCGACTGCATCAACCCGAACGATTACGACAAACCGATTCAGGAGGTGATCGTCGAGCTGACCGATGGCGGCGTCGACTTCTCCTTCGAGTGCATCGGCAACGTCAAGGTGATGCGTGCAGCGCTCGAGTGCTGCCACAAGGGTTGGGGCGAGTCGGTCATCATCGGCGTCGCCGGAGCGGGTCAGGAGATCAGCACCCGTCCGTTCCAGCTGGTCACCGGTCGGGTCTGGCGCGGCAGCGCCTTCGGCGGGGTACGCGGTCGCAGCGAACTGCCGAGCTATGTGCAGCGCTACATGCAAGGTGAGTTCCGCCTCGATGACTTCATCACTCACACCATGGGGCTTGAGCAGATCAACGAGGCATTTGATCTGATGCACCAAGGCAAGAGCATCCGCACCGTCATCCACTACTGAGCATGATCGCCCCGCCCGCCATTGTGGGCGGGGTGCAGGAGTCCTTCGATGAATCTGGAGATTATCAGCAGCAACAAGAGCTTCGGCGGCTGGCACAAGCGCTATCGCCACAGCGCCAGCGTGCTCGGCTGCGAGATGAATTTTGCCATCTATCTGCCGCCTCAGGCTCTCACCGGCCAGAAGGTGCCCGTGCTCTACTGGCTCAGCGGCCTCACCTGCACCGATGAGAACTTCATGCAGAAGGCGGGTGCCCAGCGTATCGCCGCCGAGCTGGGCATAGCACTGGTGGCGCCGGACACCAGCCCTCGCGGCGACGGCGTGGCCGACGATCCCGGTTATGACCTCGGCATGGGGGCAGGCTTTTACGTCAACGCCAGCCAGAGCCCCTGGCAAGCTCACTACCAGATGTATGACTACGTCACCCGCGAGCTGCCTGACTTGATGGAGACCCACTTCCCGGTCTCGACCCGCCGCGCCATCAGCGGCCACTCCATGGGCGGTCACGGAGCGCTGATCGCCGCGTTGCGAGAGCCGGGTCGCTACCGCTCGGTCTCGGCATTCAGCCCGATCTGCCACCCGAGCCGCTGCCCCTGGGGCCAGAAGGCGCTTGGCGCCTATCTCGGCAGCAATCCTCTGCTGTGGCAGGAGTGGGATGCCTGCCAACTGCTGCGCCACCAGCCGGTCACGCCGCTACCAACCCTGGTGGATGTGGGGCTGGATGATCCCTTCCTCGCCGAGCAGTTGCATATCGATGCGCTGGCCGAGGTGGCGGCCAGCAAGGGGTGGCCGCTAGAGCTCAACCGCCACGAGGGCTATGACCACAGCTACTACTTCGTGGCGAGCTTTATCGAGGCGCACCTGCGCTTTCACGCCCGCCACCTCTGATCAAAACAGGCCCGTTGCGGGCCTGTTTCAGTTGTGGTGATCGGTTGATATCAGCTGCCCGCTCGGGTCACTCCGCCGGAGCCCACGATCTGCTGCTCCACCTCGGGGTCACCCCAGTAGGTGATGTTGCCGGTGCCTGCGATGCCGATCTTGAGGGTTTTCTGGGCCCGCACCTCCACATCACCGCTGCCGGCGATATTGACCTCGACCTCGTTGCCACGCATCTCGCTGCCCAGCACATCGCCAGCACCGGCAATGTTCAGCTCGATGCTGGCAGCAGAGCCACTCCCCAGATCCAGGCTACCTGCACCAGCGATATTGCCTTTCAATCGCTGTACCTCCAGCTGGCTGGCGACGATACCACCTGTTCCCGCCACTGACAGCTCCAGCGCCTCGCCCTTGAAGCCGTGCAGATCGCCGTTGCCGGTACCTGCCAGCGCCATTTCACTGAGCTCTGGCAGGATGATGGTGATCTCCAGCGGTTCGGTAGGCCGCAGTCGGTAACCCTCCTTTACCTCGATCTCCAGCTTGCTGCCGCGCTCACTCAGCTCCAGATACGGCAAGAGATTTGCCTGCCCCTTGATCAGGATGCCGCGCTGCGCCCCCGCGACCAGATGGAGGGTGGCAGGCACCCCCGCCAGCACACGGGTCACCCCATCACCGAGCGCCTGCTGGCGCTCGACCACAGCCCCCGTTCCGGTCACTCTGGTCTGATCCAGCCAGTGACAACCACTGAGCCCCGCCATCAACATGACAACCATCATCCATTTCATCGCTACTCTCCTCCTTATGTGTTGGCCATCCAGGGCCAATTGGTTTTCATGCTCTGCAAAGCGTGAGCCAAAAATTAACATGATGATTCAAAAGGAAATAACTGTTTCACCCAGAACAGAACGAAGAATTTAGAGAGTCATTTAGACCATATTCTGGTGAAAATAACCATTCTCGAACGGATATGATTGTGGCTGATTGGCGGGTCGTCCTGCCGGTCACTATGCTGACAGCCCGCAGAAGTTTTTAATTGCCCTGTCGGTCTGTTGAGCCAATAGTGGTACTTCGTGCGTACCAAGCTCTCCATTGCGGTAATGTCATTACCACTGTCTTGTCAGTC
Organism: Aeromonas sp. 82P; assembly: GCF_051919365.1. Taxonomy (NCBI): domain Bacteria; kingdom Pseudomonadati; phylum Pseudomonadota; class Gammaproteobacteria; order Aeromonadales; family Aeromonadaceae; genus Aeromonas; species Aeromonas sp. 82P. Next base: position 510,465 of record NZ_JBQBEV010000001.1, on the reverse strand, counting down.
TTCACTGCCAACAAGGAGTCAGAGCGTGACCCAAGCAAGCCCTCTCTATTCCACTGCCACCGGTCTGCCGGAGCCGACTCGCACCCCGTTGCTGACCGGCAGCGATCCCGAGCAGAAACGGCGCGAGCTGCTCGCCTACTTCTGCCAGACCTTCGATCTCTACGACTCACTGTTCGACTGTCTGGCCGATGAGCGGGCCTGGTTCAACAAGGCGATCCCGCTGCGCCATCCGCTCATCTTCTACTACGGCCACACCGCCGCCTTCTTCATCAACAAACTGCTGGCGGCGCGCCTGATCGACCAGCGGCTGGATGCCCGCATCGAGGCCATGGTTGCCATCGGGGTGGACGAGATGAGCTGGGACGATCTGGACGAGACCCACTACGACTGGCCCAAGGTCAGCGAGCTGCGCAGCTATCGGGCCAAAGTCCGTTCGCTGGTGTGTGATTTCATCCGCCAGATGCCGCTCACCCTGCCCATCGACTGGCAGAGCCCGGCCTGGGTGATCCTGATGGGGATAGAGCACGAGCGCATCCACCTCGAGACCTCCAGCGTGCTGATCCGCCAGTTGCCGCTCGCCTGGGTGCGGCCGCAGCCTTATTGGCCCACCTGTACCGAAGCCCGCCACCGCATTGACCTGGTACCCGCCAACAGCCTGCTGCCGGTGGCCGGCGGCAAGGTGCGCCTTGGCAAGCAGGACGCCACCTACGGCTGGGACAACGAATATGGCGAGCGCCAGATCGAGCTGGCCCCGTTTCAGGCCAGCCGCATGCTGGTGAGCAATGCCGAGTACCTCGCCTTCGTCCAGGCGGGCGGCTACGACCAGCAACAGTGGTGGGATGAGGAGGGATGGGGCTGGTGCCAGTACGCCAAGGCGCAGATGCCCACCTTCTGGGTGGGTGACCCCGCCGAGCCCGAACAATTGCAGCTGCGGCTGATGACCGAGCAGGTCGCCATGCCCTGGGACTGGCCGGTCGAGGTGAATCAGCTGGAAGCGGCCGCCTTCTGTCGCTGGAAGGCGGCCCTGACCGGACTCCCCATCCAGCTGCCGAGCGAGGCGGAATGGATGCTGCTGCGCGAGCAGCTACCCGGCGATCAGCCGGACTGGACACAGGCCCCCGGCAATATCAATCTGGCCCGTTTCGCCTCCTCTTGCCCGGTGGATGCCTGCCTGCAAGGGGAGTTCTTCGATCTGGTGGGCAATGTCTGGCAGTGGACCAGCACCGCCATCGATGGCTTCGACGGCTTTAAAATCCACCCGCTCTACGACGACTTCTCCACCCCCACTTTTGATGGCAAGCACACCCTGATCAAGGGCGGCAGCTGGATCAGCACGGGTAACGAAGCGCTCAAATCATCCCGTTACGCCTTCCGGCGTCACTTCTTCCAGCATGCGGGTTTCCGCTATCTGGTCTCCCGTTATCAGGAACCCGTTATCGTGAATCCCTATGAAACCGACACGCTGGTCGCTCAGTACCTCGACTTCCAGTACGGCCCGAGCCACTTCGGGGTAGCCAACTACGCCAAGACGCTTGCTGATCTTGCTGGCGAGCTCTGCAGCAACCACCAGCGGGCGCTGGATATCGGCTGCGCCACCGGCCGTGCCAGCTTCGAACTGGCCCGCCACTTCCAGCATGTGGACGGGGTGGACTACTCGGCCCGCTTCATCGATGTGGCGCTGGCCCTCGCCAGCCAGGACAGCTTCCGCTACGCCATTCCGCTGGAGGGTGAACTGGTGGAGTATTGCGAGGCACGCCTGTCGAGCCACGGGCTGGGGGCGAGTCAGGCTGAGCGCATCCACTTCAGTCAGGGGGATGCCTGCAACCTCAAGCCCAAATATGATCACTACGATCTGGTGCTCGCCTCCAACCTGATCGACCGGCTGCGGGAGCCCGCCCGCTTCCTGCGTGACATAGCTCCCCGACTGCGCAGCGGTGGCCTGCTGGTGCTCACCAGCCCCTATACCTGGCTGGCGGAATATACCCCGCCCGCCAACTGGCTCGGCGGCATTCGTGAAAACGGCGAGGCGCTCACCACCTATCAGGCGCTGCAACGGCTGTTGGCGGCCGAATTCGAGGAGCACTGCCCGCCCCGGGATGTGCCCTTCGTCATCCGCGAGACCGCCCGCAAATACCAGCACACGGTGGCGCAGCTGACCGTCTGGCGCAAACGCTAATCCGCCGATCGGCATGCAGATGAGAAGAGGGAGGCCAACGGGTCTCCCTCTTGTTATGGCAATAAAAACGGCGCGAGTATCAATGCCCCTGCTCGTGATAGCGGCGCGCCAGCACGGCGCAGACCATCAGCTGGATCTGGTGGAAGATCATCAGCGGCAGCACCATGACGCCGACGCTGGCGGCCGGGAACATGACGTTGGCCATCGGCACTCCGTTGGCGAGGCTCTTCTTGGAGCCGCAGAAGACGATGGTGATCTCGTCCGCCTTGTCGAAGCCGAGGCGACGGCTGATCCAGACGTTCCAGCAGAGCACCAGCGCCAGCAAGACGCAGCTCAGCAGCACGATACTGGCCAGATCGTACCAACCTACTTGGTGCCAAATCCCCTGCACCACCGCCTCGCTGAAGGCGACATAGACCACCAGCAGGATGGAGCTCTGATCCAGCTTGCCGATGAGCGGGCGATGGCTATCGACCCAGCGACCAATCAGCGGACGCGACAGGTGGCCCACCACAAAAGGCAGCATCAGCTGCATCATGATGGACTGAATGGAGTGCCAGGTGTCGATCCCCTCCCCTTGCACGTGGATCATCATCCCCACCAGCACCGGCGAGAGGAAGATGCCGAGGATGCTGGAGGCCGAGGCGCTGCACACCGCCGCCGACACATTGCCCCCTGCCATCGAGGTAAAGGCGATAGCCGACTGCACGGTGGCAGGCAGGGCGCAGAGATAGAGGAAGCCGAGGTAGATGGCCGGGCTCAGCCAGCTCGGTACCAGCGGGGTGAGCAGCAGCCCGAGCAGCGGAAACAGCACGAAGGTGCTGAGCATCACCACCAGATGAAGCCGCCAGTGACCGAGGCCCGCCAGCAGGTTCTGGCGCGACAGCTTGGCGCCATGCATGAAGAACAGGAGCGCCACCGCCAGCTTGGTCAGCAGACCGAACCAGACGGCCACCTGCCCCTCGCAGGGAAAGAGGGAGGCCAGGGTGACCACCGCAATCAGCACAACAGTAAAGGGATCCAGACGCACGAAAGGTCTCCATCAGAAGGGCATCCTGCTGCCGTGGCGGCAGTCAGGACTGGGGAAGACAAGAAACAGAGCGGGAGATGTCTGGCACCTCCCGCTAAAACGAACCTCCAGCTTACCCCGATAACGGAGAGGCGCAAAGTTGAGCGGCGAATAATTGTTCATCAATGCTTAACGCCTTCGCCATATCGAGTAGCAAAAGTTGACGATAAACCGGCCCTGACAGCTCCCAAACGGCTAAAAATGGATAAAAAAACGGGCGACCAAGGCCGCCCGTTCCGCTTTTTCACCCAGCCGATCAGCGCTGGCTGGCCAGCCTGCCGCTGCCGCCTTTCTTCTCATTGCCGGCGAGCTTGCGGGCCTGCCGCTTCTCGAAGCGGGAGATCCACCAGTAGGCCAGCGCCGAGAAGACCGCGGTCATAAAGACGTTGATAAAGAAGGCGCGCACCAGATCCACCCCGGCCGGGAAGGCGGAGGCACTCATGCTCACCACGAAGATGGCGATCAGCACCGACACCACGCTCATCCCGAACTTGCGCGATCCCATGCGGAAGTCGCGGGGGGTGTCGTCATGTTTCCAGCGGAACACGAAGTAGGCCACCATGATGAAGATCGGCGGCAACATGGCGGTACCGGCGGTGAGGTTGATGGCGGTGTTCATCATCTGCTGCACCGACTCGGAACCGAAGCCGTTGACCACCAGCATCGCGAACACGAAGACAAACTGCCACCAGGCGGCGCGCACCGGCACGCCGTGCTCGTTGAGCTGGGTGGTCTTCTCGCCGTAAACCCCCTGCGGGATCTCGGAGAAGTGGATCTTCACCGGCGCCGAGGTCCACATCATCATGGAGCCGAACATGGCGATAAACAGCACCACGCCGACGAAGCGGCCCACCAGCGCTTCGGAGAGCCCGAAGTACTGGGCCATGCCGGTGAAGATCTCCACCATGCCGCCGGCATAGGTGAGGCTCTCGCGCGGCACGAACACGTTCACCAGCAGGGAACCGACCGCATACATGGCGCCGATGACGATACCGGCACTGATGATCACCTTGATGAAGGACTTCTGGCCGCCCTTCACATCATTGAGGTAGGCCGCTGCGGTCTCGGCACCGCCCGCCGCCTGGAAGATCCAGCACATGATGCCCAGCGTCGCCCAGTTGACGGTGGGAGTCATTGCCCCCAGCGTGATGGGCTGGGCTGGCACATGATCGCCACTCAGGGCCATCAACGCGCCCAGCACATAGATGGCGAACAGGGCAAATACCCCGTAGGCCACGATCTCGGCAATCTTGCCGAGCCAGCTCGCCCCCTTGGTGGAGATGTGGGTCGCCGCCGCAAACAGCACGATGGAGATGATCGAGGTGACCATGGGCGAGAAGCTGTACTCATAGCCCAGCATGGCGTAGGAGGCGTAGGCGATGACGTTGGGCAGCAATGAGACGAACCAGAACAGGTTCACGAACCAGTAGAGAAACGAGCCCAGATAGGCCATCCGGGTGCCGAGCGGTTTTTTCAGCCAGTCGTACATCCCCGACTCGGAGTTTTTATTGGCCGAGACGAACTCGGCGATGATGAAGACGAACGGAATGAAGTAGACGATGGTCGCCAGCAGGAAGATGGGGGCGGAGCTGAGCCCCAGCTCGATGTTGTTGTTGACGATGTTGCGCACGTTGAACACGGCGGCAAAGGTCATCGACAACAAGGCAAACTTGCCTATGGTGCCGCGTACGGATTCAGACATGGTGTCCTCCAGTGGACTCGCGCTCCCTGCGGGTAACGCTGTGACTCTGTGATGTGTTCGGCAAGGGTCTGTCGGCCCCGCGCTTTACTCTCTTGTTATGATCGGGCCGCGTGGACGGCCTCGTTGGTGAACCGGTGCCGTCTCCCGCACCGGCTCGCAATACCAGTCAGACGATCGGAGTGCCCGGCGCCATCGGCACCCGCGGCTGCAGCAGCACGCTCTGGCTCTCGTCCGGGGTCTCGGCGCAGAGCAACATGCACTCGGATCGCTCACCGCGCATTTTGGTGGGCTTAAGGTTGGTCAGCACCACCACCTCACTGCCCATCAGCTCCTCTTCGCTGTAGTAAGGCACCAGACTGGTGACGGTCTGCAGCGGCCGCTCGCCACCCACGTCGATCTGGACGATGTAGAGTTTGTCGGCCCCGGGGTGACGCACCACCTCCAGCACCTTGCCCACCTTCATCTCGACCCGCTTGAATTCGGCAAACTCGATCGTCTCGCTCATGCTCTTTTCCTTTTCTGGTTCAACGGTTTGCGGGTGGCCAACGGCCACCCGGTTTGATTGGGATTCAATGCCGTGCCTATGGCGTCTGCATGGCAACCTGCGCCGCCGGCTGGGCCTCTTTCGCACGCGCTTCGGCACTGAGGGAGGCCTCGTATCTGTTGTATTTCCACCAGGCGAAGCCAAGGAAAATCACGATCCCGCCGACGTTGTAGAAGATGATGGTCATGATGTCGGCGCCGGTCGGGAAGGTGGAGGCGAGGAAGCCCACCGAGAAGATGGCGATCTGCACCGAGACCACGGCGATGCCGGTGGTGCGCGAACCCATCCTGAAATCCCGCGGCAGGTGATCGAGATTCAGACGCAGATTGAGGTAGGCCAGCATGATGAACAGCGGCGGCAGCATGGAAGCGGCTGCGGTCATGTTGATGACGGTGTTCATCAGATCCTGCGCTGTGTTGGAGCCCAGAGTCGGGATCACCATCAGCGGCAGCACGATGAGGTACTGGATCCAGGCAGCACGGGCGGGCACGCCATTCTCGTTCAGCTCGACCGTCTTCTTGCCGAAGATGCCGGCCGGGATCTCGGAGAAGAAGATCTTCACCGGCGTCGCGGTCCACATCAGCAGGGAGCCGAACATGGCGGTGAAGGAGACCAGACCGACGAAGCGGTTCATCAGGATCTCCGGCAGGCCGAAGTAGGCCGCTAGCCCTTCAAACACCTGCACCGAACCGCCGGTATATTTCAGGGTGCCGCTCGGCACGAATACGTTGATCAGCAGGGAGGCGATGGAGTAGAGCACCCCGATAAAGATCCCGGCGACGATGATCACCTTCACGAAGGATTTGGAGCCCCCCTTCACATCATTGACGTAGACCGCCACCGACTCGGCGCCACCGGCTGCCATAAAGATCCAGGTGGTGATGCCCAGAAACGCCCAGCTGAAATCGGGGACCATCGCCTCTACCGTGATCGGGTCAGCCGGCTGCACGCCGCCCACCAGTGCCGCACCTGCCAGCAGAATGTAGGAGAGGGTCAGCAGCAGCATCAGGGACGAGGTCACCGAGGTGATGGGGCCGAGCATCTTGGCGCCGTTGGTGGAGACGTAGGTGGCAAAGGCGAACAGCACCATGCTCAATGCCGTGGTCGCCACCGGGGTGAGAATGTACTCGTAGCCGAGGAAGGCATAGGAGGCATAGGCGATGACCCGCGGCAGCAGCGAGGTGAAGAAGAAGAGGTTCACGAACCAGTAGGTGTAGGCGGAGATAAAGGCCCAGCGACCGCCGAGGGAGCTCTTCACCCAGGCGTAAACCCCCGCTTCGGAGTTCTTATTCAGTGACACAAATTCCGCAATGATCAGGCAGAACGGAATGAAGTAGAAAATGGTGGCCAGAAAGAACATCGGGGCCGAGGCCAGACCGATCTCGATGTTGTTGTTGATGACGTTGTTGAAGCTGAATACCGCTGCGAAGGTGAGCGACAGCAGACCAAACTTGCCTATCGTATTGCGTTTGGAATCAGACATGGTGCATCTCCAGACCTGTAGTTATTGCCGCGAAAGGGCGGGGCATGATTTGTAGGGTGAGCCCCGCCCTTCCGGCTTTTGTCAGTGCGAACCGGCGGCTTGTTATTTGTTCTTGAAGTAGCCGCCTTCGACGGTGACCTTGATGATCACCTTGCGCACCGGGCTGTCGCCGACGAATCGGTAGGCCTCGTCGTTCTCGAAGATCACCACCTGCCCGTTGCCGACCTGCTGGCGCTCACGCACCTCGCCTGCCAGCCACTCGCGGTCGGTGGTGTCGTCATAGGCCTGCTCGACCCGCAGCTCGCTCTTGGCTGCCCACTCCACCGTCTCTTCCCCTTCCAGGTAGTAGTGAACGTCGAAGTAGCGGCGCTGCCCCTCGAACAGTGAGGTGGCCGGGCTGGCCCCCTCCTGCAAGCGGTAGGTGAGGGAGTCACCGATGGAGTGGCAGATGCCGGGCTTGAGGTTCGCCAGGTTGTTGATGGCCTCCACGCAGCGGCCCCACTTCTTGCCCTCCCGGTAGATGTTTTTGAACAGGGTCAGGTTGTCCAGAGTGATCATGCGAGGTTCCTCCCGCCGTTGATGGTGAGATCGAGCCCGGCCAGCGCAGCCGGATTGAGGTTGCCACGGGCGATGGGCAGCAGGGTCAGACCGAAGCTGAACGGCTCGAAGCGCACCCGCCAGGAGTCCAACACCTCGGAGCCCCAGGAGTTGGAACCCAGCCCCAGCACCTTGTGATCCAGATTGAGGGTGAGATAGCCACAGGGTTCCAGCTCATTGATGTGCTGCGCCGCGTGGATATGCTCCCAGCTGTAGGGCCAGACGCTCAGGTTGATGGGGGCATCAGGCCGCACGTAGAGACCGGCGCCGTGGCGGTTGGTCAGGGTCGCCCAGCGCACCTGCTGGCGGTTGCCGTTGTCCTGCGGGAAGGGGTAGTGCTCCCACATCTCACCCACCGTGCTGTTGAAGCGGTCGATCCAGTTGCTCTGGCGGCTGTCCTGATAGTTCTCGCCCGGTCCCATGCCGTAGTAGTGCACCCGGTCGAGATCCTGACGAATGCCCAGTTCGAAGCCGATCTTGGGGATGATGTCGTCGTAGCCGCCGTAAGGCTGACCAGAGAGCGCCACGTGCAGCTGACCATTCGGGCTCAGGGTGTAGACGTAGCGGCAGCGCATGCCGAAGTCGAACACCGGCGGCGCGATCAGACTCTCAACCGTTACCTCGACCGCCTCGCCCAGCTGACGCCAGCTCAGAGTGCGGAAGTGCTCCTGCATGATCTGCAGGTGGTTCGGGTGCCACAGGCTCTCGTACTCCTGCTTGTGGTTGTCGATCATCGGCTTGAAGAAGGTGAGACGCGGCGCCCGCTCGATAAGCTCATTGCCATCTTGCTGCCAGCTCACCAGCTTGCCATCGAGGCACGAGAAGCGCAGGGCGAAGCCGCTGCCGCTCAAGGTCAGGTCAAGGCGCTCATCGGCAATCTGCAACGGAGTGGCGTTGGGGTTGGCAAAGAGCTGCAGCTGGCGAGTCGACTCTTTCAGCTGGAACTGGTACTGGCCCAGCTCGTGCTCCGCCGCGCTGTAGCGGGTGGCGGTGGCCTTGATGACCCGCAGCTGGACGAAGGTTTCCCGCCCATCGAGGGATGGCAGCTCGAGCTGCAACTCTGTGGTGGCACCGGGGGCAACCCCTTCCAGCCGGATTTGCTGGCTGGCCAGCAGCTCGCCCTCGGCCTTCACTTCGACCAACAGACGGATGTCGTCGAGAGTGGAGAACCAGTAGCGGTTTTCCACTGCCAGCTTGCCGCTCGCCAGATCCAGCGCACGCACCTTGACCGGGCAGATCACCTGCTTGTATTCGCGCAGGCCAGGCCCCGGGGTCTGATCCGGATAGATGAGGCCATCCATGCAGAAGTTGTAGTTGTTGGGGTAGTCGCCGTAGTCGCCGCCATACTTGTAGACTGGGCGGCCCTGCTCGTCCTGATCCAGAATGCCGTGATCGCACCACTCCCAGATGTAGTGACCCTGAATGTGGGGATGGCGGTCGAACACCTGCTGGTATTCGCTGAGGCCACCCGGGCCGTTGCCCATGGCGTGGGCGTATTCGCAGAGGATGCGTGGCTTCTCCATCGGGAACTCGCCAAAGCAATTCATCTGGGAGACGCGGGAATACATGGTACTCACCACATCCACCACCTCGGCATCGCGATCCTCTTCGTAGTGCACCAGCCGGGTCGGGTCGATCGCCTTGCAGCGCTGGTACATGGCTCTGATGTTGCAGCCGTAGCCGGACTCGTTGCCGAGCGACCAGATAATGATGGAGGGGTGGTTCTTCTGGGCGTGCACGTGGCGCTCGATGCGATCCACGAACACCGGCTCCCAGAAGGGGTCATCGGTGATGCGGCTGAGATCGCCGACGTTGGCAAAACCGTGGGTCTCCACGTCGGTCTCCGCCATCACGAACAGACCGTACTGGTCGCACAGCTCGTAGAAGCGCGGGTCGTTCGGGTAGTGGGCAGTGCGCACCGAGTTGAGGTTGTGCTGTTTCATCAGCACGATATCGCGTTCAACACGGTCCATGCCGACCGCGCGGCTCTTGAGGTGGTCATTGTCGTGGCGGTTCACCCCGTGCAGCTTGAGGTAGTGGCCGTTGACGTAGAAGAGGCCATCCTTGACCTTGATTTCACGCACCCCGACCCGCTGCGGGATCACTTCCAGCAGCTCGCCCTGACCGTTGTAGAGGGAGAGTTGCAGCTGGTAGAGGTAAGGATCTTCGGCGCTCCACAGATGGGGGTTGGCCAGATCCAACGTGAAGTGGCAATCACACTTGCCGTCGATGACGAGATGGTCGAGTGTGCCACTGGCGATCTCGCTGCCCTGATCCAGCAGGGACCAGACCAGACGGTGATCACGGGCGGGCGCCCCCAGATTTTCCAGCTGGAGATCGCAGCTCAGGGTTGCGCTTTGATTGTCATCGGCCAGCGCGGTGCGGATGAAGAAGTCCTGCACATGGGCGGCAGGTTTGCCCACCAGATAGACGTCGCGGAAGATCCCCGCCATCCACCACATGTCCTGATCTTCGATATAGGTGGAGTCTGCCCACTGCATCACCCGCACCGACAACAGGTTCTCGCCAATGCTGGCGTAGGCACTGATATCGAACTCGGCGGTGAGGCGGCTCCCCTTGCTGAAGCCGACATACTGGCCGTTCACATAGACCTCGAAGTAGGTCTCCACCCCGTCAAACTTGATGATTACCTGCTCGCCGTCCCAGGCCGGGCTCAGCGTGAAGCTGCGCTGATAGGCACCGGTGGGGTTGTTGGTCGGCACGAAGGGCACGTCGATGGGGAAGGGAAAACCTTCGTCGGTGTACTGCAGCTGGCCATGCCCTTCCATCTGCCACATGTTGGGCACGGTGATCTGGCCCCATTCGTTCATGGGGCTGTGATAGAAGGCCTCCGGCACCTGCAGGGGGTGGTCGAAGTAGTGGAACTGCCACTGGCCGCCAAGGCTCAGAAAACGGCGGCTCAGCTCGCGCTGCATGGTGGCCGCCAGCGCGTGGTCGGCATAAGAGAAGAAGTAGGCACGCGGGGCCAGCCTGTTTTCACCAACGAATTGGACGTTTTCCCAGTTATTCACATGTCCTCCCGGAACAAGGCAACTTTGACTGGGTAAACTCTAGATAAACATTTACTAAATATCAGCTTTGAATTGGTAAAGTTTTAACCTGATCACAATGAGCAGATGGTTTTGTGAGCGAGATCAGAAGCGGGAGATAAAGGAAGGCAAGATATGGAGGAGTGGCATGGATGTTGATAATAGCTGGCTGGATTGCAATAAAATCAACTATAAAACAATATGATATGAAGTTGTTGGATGATATGGGAAAGAGGTTTGCTAGGGAGAGGTGTCGCACCATCGTAAGATGGCGCGACTAAAAAGCAGAGTGCTTTACTAAAATCAGCGAGTGGTGCCGCGCAGGGTCAACTTGCTCGGTACCAGCACTCGGAGTGGAATATCACGCTCGTCTCGCAGCCGCTCAACCAGCAAATTGACCCCCTGGGAGCCCATCAACTCGGAGTGGATCCGCACCGTAGAGAGTGGCGGGAAGGTGAACTTGGCGGTCGGAATATCGTTGACGCTGATAAGCTCGATCTGCTGGGGAATCGCCAGTCCCTTCTCGTGGATGGCACGCAGCACACCAATGGCGATGGAGTCGGAGGCGACGAACAGCGCCTTGGGCCAGTCACCCGCCAGCATCTCCTTCGCCAACTGGTAGCCGGAAGCGCTGGAGAAGTCCCCACGATAGAGATCGCTCTCCTGCACCACCCCCAGCCGCTGGCCATAATCCCGGAAGGCCAGTTCGCGCAGATCCGGATTCTCATCCTGGCCACCGATATAACCGATGCGCTGGTGTCCCTGAGCGATGAAGTAATCGACTACCTGCTGGCTGATCAGGGCGAGATCCACATCGACCGAGTCGAACTCTCCCTGTGAACGGCAGTCGACAAACACCAGCTGGCTGGAACAAGCCCTGAGCTGGACGAGACGCTCGGCTGTGAGGGTACCGACCACCAGAATGCCATCTACAGGGCTCAGCTCACGCCCTTCACCACAGTTGTAGAGATGGGTCAGCTCGATATTGAGGCGGGCACTCTGGGTCTCGATACCATAACGGATGGCGAGATAGTAAGGGTCGTTGACCTCGGTACTCTGGGGATAGGCATAGACCACCAGAAAGTGCAGCTTGCTCTTGTGTACCCCCTTGCGGGCGCTGCTGGTCTTGTACTCCAGCCGTTCGGCAATCTCGAAGATCCGCTGCTTGGTCTCTTCCTTGACGCTCAGGCTGGGATCCTCGTTCAGTACCCGGGATACCGTCGCGAGAGAAACCCCCGCTTCCTGTGCAATTTCCTTCAACGTAGCCATCAATACCTCGCTGGCAGCATCACGTGTTAATCGGTAACGGCTAAAGAGTAACGGGCAATCCCTTGATAGCCCAGCATTTTTACTAAAATGCCGATAGCAGGGCCGATTTTTGAAATCGCAGAAATGCAAAAAGGCCTCCCGAATGGGAGGCCTCTTCTAAATAGGTGCCTGACAGTGTCCTACTCTCGCATGGCGAATGCCACACTACCATCGGCGCTACCGCGTTTCACTTCTGAGTTCGGCATGGGATCAGGTGGTTCCACGGCGCTATTGCCGTCAGGCAAAAGCTTTTAAAACTAACTTGAAAATGGTGCTGATACCCAGAATCGAACTGGGGACCTCATCCTTACCAAGGATGCGCTCTACCGACTGAGCCATATCAGCACACTAACCGGTAAAGACCACGCTGGGCGTAATCTTGAAATTGGGTGCCTGGCAGTGTCCTACTCTCGCATGGCGAATGCCACACTACCATCGGCGCTACCGCGTTTCACTTCTGAGTTCGGCATGGGATCAGGTGGTTCCACGGCGCTATGGCCGCCAGGCAAATTCTTAATCTAGAAAGCTGACGTGAATAACAACTTGGCTAGTTTGCCTTGTCACTATCACTGAATTGGTAGTTCGCTTAGGTTTGCTACAAGCCTTAGAACACTTCTTGGGTGTTGTATGGTTAAGCCTCACGGGTAATTAGTACGGGTTAGCTCAATGCATCGCTGCACTTACACACCCCGCCTATCAACGTTGTGGTCTCCAACGGCCCTTTAGGACCCTCAAGGGGTCAGGGATGACTCATCTCAGGGCTCGCTTCCCGCTTAGATGCTTTCAGCGGTTATCGATTCCGAACTTAGCTACCGGGCAGTGCCACTGGCGTGACAACCCGAACACCAGAGGTTCGTTCACTCCGGTCCTCTCGTACTAGGAGCAACTCCCTTCAATCATCCAACGCCCACGGCAGATAGGGACCGAACTGTCTCACGACGTTCTGAACCCAGCTCGCGTACCACTTTAAATGGCGAACAGCCATACCCTTGGGACCGACTTCAGCCCCAGGATGTGATGAGCCGACATCGAGGTGCCAAACACCGCCGTCGATATGAACTCTTGGGCGGTATCAGCCTGTTATCCCCGGAGTACCTTTTATCCGTTGAGCGATGGCCCTTCCATTCAGAACCACCGGATCACTATGACCTACTTTCGTACCTGCTCGACCTGTCCGTCTCGCAGTTAAGCTGGCTTATGCCATTGCACTAACCTCCTGATGTCCGACCAGGATTAGCCAACCTTCGTGCTCCTCCGTTACTCTTTGGGAGGAGACCGCCCCAGTCAAACTACCCACCAGGCACTGTCCGCGAGCCCGATTCAGGGCCCTGCGTTAGAACATCAAACATACAAGGGTGGTATTTCAAGGACGGCTCCAGCGCAACTGGCGTCACGCCTTCAAAGCCTCCCACCTATCCTACACATGTAGGTTCAATGTTCAGTGCCAAGCTGTAGTAAAGGTTCACGGGGTCTTTCCGTCTAGCCGCGGGTACACCGCATCTTCACGGCGAATTCGATTTCACTGAGTCTCGGGTGGAGACAGCATGGCCATGGTTACACCATTCGTGCAGGTCGGAACTTACCCGACAAGGAATTTCGCTACCTTAGGACCGTTATAGTTACGGCCGCCGTTTACCGGGGCTTCGATCAAGAGCTTCGCTTGCGCTAACCCCATCAATTAACCTTCCGGCACCGGGCAGGTGTCACACCCTATACGTCCACTTTCGTGTTTGCAGAGTGCTGTGTTTTTGATAAACAGTCCCAGCCATCTGGTCACTGCGACTCCCAACTGCTCCATCCGCAAGGGACTTCACTGTCAAGAGCGAACCTTCTCCCGAAGTTACGGTTCTATTTTGCCTAGTTCCTTCACCCGAGTTCTCTCAAGCGCCTTGGTATTCTCTACCCGACCACCTGTGTCGGTTTGGGGTACGATGACTTGTAATCTGAAGCTTAGAGGCTTTTCCTGGAAGCAGGGCATCAATGGCTTCCGCACCGTAGTGCGTTCGTCTCGTGTCTCAGCGTTGCACCTCCGGATTTACCTAAAGGTACCGCCTACGCACTTTCACCAGGACAACCGTCGCCTGGCCCACCTAGCCTTCTCCGTCCCCCCATCGCAATTACAAGTCGTGCAGGAATATTAACCTGCTTCCCATCGACTACGCCTTTCGGCCTCGCCTTAGGGGTCGACTCACCCTGCCCCGATTAACGTTGGACAGGAACCCTTGGTCTTCCGGCGAGGAGGCTTTTCACCCCCTTTATCGTTACTTACGTCAGCATTCGCACTTCTGATATCTCCAGCATACCTCTCGATACACCTTCGCAGACTTACAGAACGCTCCCCTACCACTCACACATAAGTGTGAATCCGCGGCTTCGGTGCCTGGTTTGAGCCCCGTTACATCTTCCGCGCAGGCCGACTCGACTAGTGAGCTATTACGCTTTCTTTAAATGATGGCTGCTTCTAAGCCAACATCCTAGCTGTCTGAGCCTTCCCACATCGTTTCCCACTTAACCAGAACTTTGGGACCTTAGCCGGCGGTCTGGGTTGTTTCCCTCTTCACGACGGACGTTAGCACCCGCCGTGTGTCTCCCGGATATTACTTACTGGTATTCGGAGTTTGCATGGGGTTGGTAAGTCGGGATGACCCCCTAGCCCAAACAGTGCTCTACCCCCAGTAGTATTCGTCCGAGGCGCTACCTAAATAGCTTTCGGGGAGAACCAGCTATCTCCGAGTTTGATTGGCCTTTCACCCCCAGCCACAGGTCATCCCCTAACTTTGCAACGTTAGTGGGTTCGGTCCTCCAGTTGATGTTACTCAACCTTCAACCTGCCCATGGCTAGATCACCCGGTTTCGGGTCTACACCTTGCAACTAGACGCCCAGTTAAGACTCGGTTTCCCTACGGCTCCCCTATACGGTTAACCTCGCTACAAAATGTAAGTCGCTGACCCATTATACAAAAGGTACGCAGTCACCCCGAAGGGCTCCCACTGCTTGTACGTACACGGTTTCAGGTTCTATTTCACTCCCCTCACAGGGGTTCTTTTCGCCTTTCCCTCACGGTACTGGTTCACTATCGGTCAGTCAGGAGTATTTAGCCTTGGAGGATGGTCCCCCCATATTCAGACAGGATGTCACGTGTCCCGCCCTACTCGATTTCACATCAAGGTTGTTTTCGTGTACGGGGCTATCACCCTGTATCGCCGGCCTTTCCAGGACCGTTCCACTAACTTCCAAGATGCTTAAGGGCTAATCCCCGTTCGCTCGCCGCTACTGAGGGAATCTCGGTTGATTTCTTTTCCTCGGGGTACTTAGATGTTTCAGTTCTCCCGGTTCGCCTCTGTTACCTATGTATTCAGTAACAGATACCCGAGTTATCTCGGGTGGGTTTCCCCATTCGGAAATCTGTGAGTAATAGCGTCTCTTACCGACTTCTCACAGCTTATCGCAGGTTAGTACGTCCTTCATCGCCTCTGACTGCCAAGGCATCCACCATGTACGCTTAGTCACTTAACCATACAACCCCAAGAAGTGT
>NZ_JBQBEV010000001.1:445000-492500 GCF_051919365.1 Aeromonas sp. 82P | reverse complement strand
GCTAGAATGGCCGAAAACAAGGAGGCCAAGATGGACTTGCGACTGAGACCCTATAAGGGAACACGCCCGCAACTGGGCAAACGGGTGTATGTAGATCCCTGCGCGACACTGGTGGGCGATATCGAACTGGCCGATGATGCCAGCATCTGGCCCATGGTGGCGGCACGGGGGGATGTGAACCATATCCGCATCGGCGCCCGCAGCAATATTCAGGACGGCACTGTGCTGCACCTGACTCGCAAGAGCGCCAGCAACCCGACCGGCTATCCGCTGCTGATCGGTGAGGATGTCACGGTCGGTCACAAGGCGATGCTGCACGGCTGCACCATCGGCAACCGGGTGCTGGTCGGTATGGGTGCCATTCTGCTTGATGGCGTCGTGGTTGAAGATGATGTGATGATCGGCGCAGGTTCGCTGGTACCACCGGGCAAGCGACTCGAATCGGGCTTTCTATATATAGGTAATCCCGTCAAACAGGCTCGTCCGCTCAAACCCGCCGAGGTCGCCTTCCTCAAAACCTCGGCGGACAACTATGTCCTGCTCAAGGATGAGTATCTGCAAGAGACCTGATAGAGCTGCCAGAAACAGGAAGCCCGGCATGATACCGGGCTTCGCTTCTTATATAGCTATATAGCAGTGCAAAACGGCTGACCGGAGATCAGTGGGCCTGATCCCAGTTGTCGCCGGTGCCCGCCTCCACCACCAGCGGCACATCCAGTTCAGCTGCGGCAGACATCTTCTCCTTGATGATGGCGATGTACTCCTCCAGCTTCTCTTCGCGGATCTCGAACACCAGTTCATCGTGTACCTGCATCAGCATGCGGATCGACTCATCTTCAATCCCGCGGATCCAGCTGTCCACGTTGATCATAGCGCGCTTGATGATATCGGCAGCCGAACCCTGCATGGGCGCGTTGATGGCGGCCCGTTCGGCAGCCTTGCGCAGACCGGCGTTACGCGACTTGATATCCGGCAGATATAAACGACGGCCAAACAGGGTTTCGACATAACCCTGAGCTTCCGCCTGCTGGCGGGTACGCTCCATATACTCCAGCACGCCCGGGTAGCGTTCGAAGTAGAGATCCATGTACTTCTGCGCCTCGGCACGGCCGATACCCAACTGCTTGGCCAGACCAAAGGCACTCATGCCGTAGATGAGGCCAAAGTTGATCGCCTTGGCGCTGCGGCGCATGTCGCTGGTGACCGCATCGAGCGCTACACCGAACACCTCGGCGGCGGTCGCCTTGTGGATGTCCTTGCCCTCGGCGAAGGCAGTCAGCAGACCCTTGTCACCGGAGAGATGCGCCATGATACGCAGCTCGATCTGGGAGTAGTCCGCCGCCACCAGCTTGTAACCGGCGCACGGGATGAAGGCCTGCCGAATGCGGCGCCCCTGTTCGTTGCGTACCGGGATGTTCTGCAGGTTGGGATCGGTGGAGGAGAGCCGACCGGTCGCCGCCACCGCCTGATGATAGGAGGTGTGCACCCGTCCGGTCTGCGGCTTGATCATCAGCGGCAGCTTGTCGGTGTAGGTGGACTTGAGCTTGGCCAACCCACGGTGCTCCATCAGGAGGCGCGGCAGCTCATAGGTCTCAGCCAGCTCGGCCAGCACCTCTTCCGCAGTGGATGGCGCACCCTTGGGGGTCTTTTTGATGATCGGCAGCCCCAGCTTGGTGAAGAGGATCTCCCCCAGTTGCTTGGGCGAGGAGAGATTGAACTCCTGCCCGGCCAGCTCGTGAGCCTGTTTTTCCAGCTCTGCCAGACGCACTTCGATCTCCTGACTCTGCTGATGCAGCAGCTTGGGCTCGATGGTGGTGCCGAGCAACTCCATCCGCGCCAGCACTGGCAGCAGGGGCAGTTCGATCTCGCTGAATACCTTGGCGAGACCCGGCACGGCCTCCAGCTGACCCCACAGGGTCTGGTGCAGACGCAGGGTGATATCGGCATCTTCCGCCGCATAGGGAGCGGCCTGCTCCAGCTCGATCTGGTTAAAGGTGAGCTGTTTCACCCCTTTGCCCGCGATATCTTCAAAGGAGGTGGTCTCGACTCCGAGATAACGCTTGGCCAGCGAATCCATATCGTGACGACTGGCGGTGGAGTTGAGCACGTAGGATTCCAGCATGGTGTCGTAGGCGATGCCCTGCAGGTCGATGTCGTGGTTGAGCAGCACGTTGCGATCGTACTTGAGATTCTGCCCCACCTTGAGACGGGTCGGATCTTCCAGCAGCGGTTTGAGCTTGCCCAACACCACGGCCTCGCTCAGCTGTACCGGTGCCCCCAGATAGTCGTGGCCAAACGGCACATAAGCAGCCTTGCCCGGTTCGACGGCGAAGGAGACCCCGACGATCCGCGCCTCCATATAGTCGAGACTGGTGGTTTCGGTATCGAAGGCAAACAGCGGTGCCGCTTTCAACTGTTCCAGCCAACCGTCAAACTCGGCTTCGTCCAGAATGCAGCGGTAGTCGGTTTCGATGGCGGCAACCGGAGCGGCGCTCTCATCGCCAGCGTCGCCCTGTCCGGCGCTCTCGCTCCCCTCTTCACCACCGGATTCCAGCTCCTTGATCAGGTTGCGCAGCTCGTATTCGCGATAGACCGCCAGCAGGGACTCCTTGTCGACCGGCTTGAGCAACAGCTCTTCCAGACTCTGTTCCAGCTCGACATCGGTCTTGATGGTCGCCAGTCGATAGGAGAGACGAACCTGCTCCTCCTGCTCGCGGAACTTGTCGGCGAACGCCTTGGAGCCACGGAAGCCGAGGGCGGCGACCTTGTCGAGGTTGGCGGCAATCTCGTCGATGCTGCCGATCCCCTGCAGCAGGGCCAGCGCGGTCTTCTCGCCGACACCGGTCATGCCGGGAATGTTGTCGACCTTGTCACCCATCAGGGCCAGATAGTCGATGATGAGCTCGGGCGGTACGCCAAACTTCTCGATCACCCCTTCCCGATCGGTCTTCACATCTTTCATGGTGTCGATCAGGGTGACATGGTCGGAGACCAGCTGTGCCATATCCTTGTCACCGGTGCTGATCAGCACCGGCAGCTGCTTCTCGGTCGCCTGGCGGGCCAGGGTGCCGATCACGTCGTCGGCTTCAACCCCTTCCACCATCAGGAAGGGGAAACCCATCGCCTTGATCATCTGGTGGATCGGGGCAACCTGGCTGCGCAGATCGTCCGGCATGCTGGCACGGGTCGCCTTGTACTCGGGATAGATGTCATCGCGGAAGGTCTTGCCCTTGGCATCAAACACCACGGCCACATGACAGTCAGGATATTGCTTGCGCAGGCTGCGCATCATGTTGGCCATGACACGGACGGCGCCGCTCGGCAAACCGGTCGATGTGCGCAGATCAGCCTGCTGGGAGGCGAAGAAGGCGCGGTAAAGATAAGAGGAGCCGTCGACCAGAATAAGGGGGTTGCTAGGGGCCATGAAATCGTCCTGCCAGAGATAAACAGCCGCTAGGATGCCACAGGGCCCCCCTCACACCAAGGGGCGCAGCAACAGCACACAGCGCCTGATAAAGGGACTCAGTCTGTGGATAACTCTGTGTTCAAAAATGGGGCGCATCAGAGTGCACAGTGATAAAGCTGTGAATAAGAATACAAAAAGCCATTAAAAACAATTGATTGAGATCGTAAAAACCGATCGAGAGACAGTTAGAATGATCTCGATCAATGTGGAAAAAGATTTAAGGGAGTAGGTACGGCAGGATCCAAAACGAAACAATCCTAGCACAGCAAGATGACTTGACCAGCGGAGGGCGAGCGATAACCATACAAAAGTACAACAATCCATCCTGGCTCACATTTTCAACAACGAGGAGTTTGCCATGAAAAAAGTGGCCGTGATTTTGAGTGGCTGCGGTGTCTTTGACGGGGCCGAAATCCACGAGGCCGTCATCAGCCTGCTGGCGCTGGCCCGTCAGGGAGCCGCCGTCCAGTGCTTCGCCCCGAACGTGGCGCAGCTCCATGTCATCAACCACCTGACCGGTGAAGTGAGCGAGGGAGAGAGCCGCAATGTGCTGGTCGAAGCGGCCCGCATCTGCCGTGGCCAGATCAAGGATGTGGCCGAGCTGGATGCGGCCGATTACGACGCACTGCTGGTACCCGGCGGCTTTGGCGCGGCCAAAAACCTGTGTGACTTTGCTATCAAAGGAGCCGAATGCAACATCCAGCCCGATGTGCTGAAAGCGTGCCAGAGCTTTGCCAACGCCAACAAACCGGCCGCCTATATCTGCATCGCGCCCGCCATGATCCCGCTGATCTATGGTGCCGGGACGCTGGCGACCATCGGCCATGACGAAGGCACCGCCAACGCCATCGAGGCGATGGGCGGCAACCATCTCAACTGCCCGGTCAACGAATTCGTGGTGGATCAGGAGCGCAAGGTGATTTCGACCCCCGCCTACATGCTGGCCAACAACATAGTCGAAGCGGCAGACGGCATCGAGAAGACAGTCAAGCAACTGCTGGCGCTGTAATCTTCACCCTGCCAAAAACAGACGGGCCGCTCATGGAGCGGCCCGTTTTCAATTCTGCCTGAAGGCGATGAATTAGATGGTTTCGCCCATCTGATCCATTTTGCCCAGCAGGGCACGCAGACGCTCCTGCCATGCAGTGTGCTCGTTGCGCAGCTGATGGTTCTCGTCTTGCAGCTTGCTGTTCTGCTCTTTCAGCTCGTCCAGCTCCATCTTCAGCAAGGAGATGTTGTCGACGGCGGATTGTACTTTGGATTCGAGTTGCTCAAGGACTTCTAGTGACATATGCATACCTGTTTGTTCAATTGCGATGCCCCACAGAGGGCGATTCAAGCGCGTGAAGCCAGCATACCCCGAGCGCATCGGCACAAACAAGCCAGTGCGCTGTAAAATGCGCCTTCCATAGATGTATTGTCTAAATATGCGTCTATTTTTCTCGCATCCTGCGCCCGAGCCGCGACAACACACTGAACCGTGCGTAAAAGGCCCCGCCACCCGCGCATCATTTGCCCCCTCCTGACGGCGCCGCCGTTATCCATGCAAGGCGATATAAGCCCCCAGCAACAGACAGGCGACCACATACATCAGCAGGCCGTAGAGCAGATTCCAGCGCAGGATCAGCCCGGCACTGAGGTTGTAGCGGGAAGCCAGCGCCAGATTGGAGCCGGAGAGCGGACTGGTGCCGGTGGCAAGCCCCCACCCCAGCAGGAAACACATGCCGAGCAAGCTGGGATCCGGCGCCAGCGGCCAGAGCAGCGGCGCCAGCCCGGAGATACTGATAAGCGGATGCACCCCGACGATGGCCACCAGCAAAATCAATAGCAGGGTGACGGATGCCTCAAGCCAGCCAAAGTGGTTGAACAGTGGCAGGCCATGACCAGCACCGAGATCGATGACCGACAACGCACTGTTGATGCCTGCCGCCAGCAAACCGGCCCCCAGAAACAGCACCAGCTGGCCACCGATGGCGGGGAAGCGCTCCACCACCTGCCGCTTGAGGGCCGCCTTGCGCCCGACCCTCGGCATAAAGAGCAGCGCCAGCAGCGGGGCCACCAGCGCGATCACCGCCAGAATGCCGAGCTGGGGCCAGATCTGCTTGATGAGCAGTACCAGCAACGCCAGCGTGACCGGCAACCCCAGAGTCTGCAACCGCAGCGGATAACCGGCAAAGTCGGCCACCCCGATCCGCTCAACCTGCCAGGCGGTCAGCCCCATCGCCAGCAAGGCGGCGAGGATCCCGAACGGCAGAATATGGGAGAGTTGCAAGCCCGGCGCATAGGTGAGCGCTACCGCCATGGCGACAAAGAAGGGCGACCAGAAGGCGGCGGCACAGAAGATCCGGCTCAGCACCATCACCTGACGCCGCTCCAGGGTGCCATTGCGCTCCAGCCGATCGCCGATGATGAACAACACCGAGAGGTTGATGACCGCCCCCAGCAGATTGAGGCTGGCCATGGTGCTCCACAGACCTTTACGCCCGGTCCAGGAGGTGGTGCCGGTCAAGAGACCTGAGGTGGCGAGGTTGAGGGTGCTCACCGCGGCAAACATGGTGAGCATATTGATGTTGGGCAGCAGCCAGTCACCGGCGGTGAGGGGCGCGCCCTGCCACCAGGAGAAGATGAGCAGCAGCAGGGCGGCGCCATACAGGGCCAGCGCCTGCCGCTTGGCGGCTCCCACCAGCCAGGGCCAGGTGAGCAGTGATGCCCCCCAGGCCGCAATGGCCGCTGGCCAGGGGGAGAGCCCTAGATAGAGATGCAGCAGGTTGAGCAGCCACATCCCCAAAATCAGATAACCCGACCAGCGTTTGGCCATCGACTACTCCGGCCGGGAGATCAGAGACACTGATCCATATCCAGTGAAGGCTTGTCGCACTCCGGACGGCCGACGATCTTGGCGGGTACGCCAGCGACCGTGGTATGAGGCGGCACCGGGTTGATCACCACGCTGCCCGCGCCAATTTTGGCACCCACGCCCACTTCGATATTGCCGAGCACCTTGGCGCCCGCCCCTATCATCACCCCTTCGCGGATCTTGGGATGGCGATCGCCGCTCTCCTTGCCGGTACCACCGAGGGTCACGCTCTGCAGGATGGAGACATCATCCTCAATCACCGCCGTCTCGCCCACCACTATGCCAGTGGCGTGGTCGAACATGATCCCCTTGCCGATGCGGGCGGCCGGGTGCACATCCACCCCGAACACCACCGAGATCTGGTTTTGCAGATAGAGGGCCAGCGAGCGGCGCCCCTGACGCCACAGCCAGTTGGCGACCCGATAACCCTGCAGGGCATGGAATCCCTTGAGATAAAGCAGCGGGGTGGAGAAGAGGTCGACCGCCGGATCGCGCTCCTGCACGGCGCAGATGTCGGCCGCCACTACCGTCAGCAGCTCGGGCTCGCTGCGCAGGGCCAGCTCGATCACCTCGCGCAGGGCGATGGCGGGCATGGTGGCGCTGTCGAGCTTGTTGGCCAGCTGGAAGCTGAGGGCCGAACGCAGATTCTTGTGATTGAGAATGGTGGAGTGGAAGAAGCTGGCCAGCATCGGCTCCTGGGCCGCCATGCACTGTGCTTCTTGCTGAATTTTGTGCCAGGTTTTGGCAACCAGTTCATCCATGTTGCAGCCTACTGTTGTTCTGGGTGAGGGCTCTGTTGTTCTTTTGTCAGCACCGAGATGGGGTCCATGTGGATGATGACATCCATCCGCTCGAATGCCTGGCGTACCGCCAGTTCGGCTTCATCGGCGATCTGATGGGCCTTGACCAGGGGGATCTGATCATCCAGTTCAAGATGCAACTGTACGAATCGGGTCGGCCCGGATTGACGGGTGCGCAGGTCATGTACGCCGTGTACACCTTCTACGGCACAGCAGAGCGCCATTATTCTCGCTTGTTCTTCCGCTGGCAACTGACGATCGAGCAGCGCCTGCACCGACTCGTAGCCGATGTGTCCCGCCCCCCACAGCAGGAACAGCCCGATCAGGATGGCAAACAGGCCGTCGGCCCAGTACCATCCCTGCCCCGCCAGCACCAACGCCAGCAAGACACCGGCATTGAGCAGCAGATCGGAACGGTAGTGCAGCATGTCGGCCTTGATGGCCACACTGTTGGTCTTGCGAATAACGAAACTCTGGAAGCTGACCAGCAGCAGGGTCAGCACGATGGATCCGCCGCTGACCCAGAGACCCGCCTCCAGCCGCAGAATCGGCGCCTGATTGAGCAAGGATGAAATTCCGTGCATCACCAGCAGCAGGGCGGAGCCGGAGATAAAGGCCGACTGGATGAGGCCAGCCAGCGACTCCGCCTTGCCGTGACCGAAACGGTGCTCGTCATCGGCGGGGGCCAGCGCATAGCGAATGGCCAGCAGGTTGATGATGGAGGCACTCACATCCATGAAGGAGTCGGTCAGCGACGCCAGCAGGGTCGACGAATCGGTCATCAGCCAGGCGATCAGTTTGCCGATGATCAGCAAGGTAGCGGTGGTGACCGCCGCTAGGCTGGCAAAGGTCACCCAACGGGAATATTGTTGATGGCTCAAAACCGGCTTTCCTCTGGCGATGAAAAACTTATTATACCCTGACCCCGGCGTCAGTTTGGCGCGAAAATCTGCGGAATAACACCAGATGAACAGAATACTCCTGGTCGACGACGATCTTGAATTGACCCAACTGCTCACCGAAATTCTGACCCTGGAGGGATTTCAGGTCACGGTCGCCGAGGATGGTGAAGAGGGGCTGCAACGGCTGGCGGAGCAGAGCTTCGATCTGGTGCTGCTGGATGTAATGATGCCCAAACTCAACGGCTTTGCCATGCTGACCAAGCTGCGCAAGACCCACGATACCCCGGTGCTGATGCTGACCGCCCGCGGTGACAGCCAGGATCGGGTCAACGGTCTGGAAGCGGGTGCCGACGACTATCTGGCCAAGCCATTCGATGACAGGGAGCTGCTGGCCCGGGTACGCGCCATCCTGCGCCGTACCCAGAGCGCCCCGCCCCAGCGCGGCAGTTCCTCCGACGAAGTGCACTTCATGGATATCGTGCTGCAACCCGGCCTGCAGCAGGCCCGCTGCGGCGAACAGCTGCTGGAGCTGACCGCCACCGAGTTTGGGCTGCTGGAGTGCCTGCTGCGCAATCCCGGCCAGATCGTCAGCAAGAGCCACCTCTCCGAGCAGGTGCTGGGCAAGAAGCTGGAACCCTTCGATCGGGCCATCGACATGCACCTGAGCAACCTGCGCAAGAAGCTGCCGGACCGCACCGATGGCCAGCCCCGCTTCAAAACCGTACGGGGGCGCGGGTACCTGTGGCTAGAGCAAGAATAGAGCGCATCAACTCCCTCAACGGGATCTCGACCCACATCTTCCTCTGGTTCTGGTTCATGCTGCTGGTGATGCTGGCCGCCGTGATCAGCCTGCCGACCCTGGATCCCCGCAACCAGATCCCGCTGCCGACCCACGAAGTCGCGCGGATGCAGAACAACGTGCAGGCTCTGCTCAACGCCGCCGAACCGGATCAGGATTTCGATCTGGCCAAGGCGATGGACAAGATCGCCATGCTGCCGGTGGACAACGTCTACCTGCGCGACGAGAAGGGGCAGATCCAGTCCACCACCCATCCGCGCAAGTTCGTGGTGCGCTTTATGGTGGATGCCGATGACCCGGCCAATCCCATGCTGGGCAACGAGGATCGCAAGGCGATCGCCGGCCCCTTCCTGATGGAGCACCACGGCCATCGCTATCACGTCTATTTCGGCCTCAATGCCGAGAATCCCTACCTGTTCCTGTTTATTCAGGTGCTGGATCACCCGATCCGCATTCTGGGCATCTCGATGCTAGTCAGCACCCCGCTCTGCCTGCTGCTCGCCTGGCGGCTGACCCGCCCCATCCTGCAGTTGCAGAAATCGGTCTCCCAACTGGCGGCCGGCAATCTGGAGGTACAGATCCCCAACCTGGGACGGGGCGACGAGATTGGCCAGCTGGCGGATAACGTCAGCCGCATGGTGGAGACGCTCAAGAGCATGATCCAGAAGCAGAAACAGCTGCTTTCCGATATCTCCCACGAGCTGCGCAGTCCTCTCACCCGGATGCAACTGGCGCAGGCGCTGATCCGCCGCAAGCAGGGTGACAGCGCCGAGCTGGCGCGGATCGAATCGGAGATCGGACGGCTGGACAAGCTGATCGGCGATCTGTTGGATCTGTCGCGGGTGCAGCAGCATGTGGAGGCACCGGTGGTGCACCCGCTGGCCGACCTGCTGGAACCCATCCTCGAAGATGCCATGTTCGAAGCGAATCAGAGCGGCAAACAACTCAGACTGCCGCCGCTGCCCGCAGAGTCGATCCAGATGTGGCCAGAGCTGTTGGCCCGGGCGGTGGAGAACCCCCTGCGCAACGCCCTCAAATATGCCCGCGAGTTCATCAAGGTGGACTGGTATCGGGAGGGGCAGGAGTGGGTGATGACCATTCGGGATGACGGCCCCGGCGTGCCTGACGAGCAGCAGGCGCTGCTGTTCCAGCCCTTCTTCCGGGTCGATGATGCCCGCAACGCCAAAACTGGCGGTACCGGGCTGGGGCTGGCCATCGCCTCGGAGGCGATCCAGCGCCACGGCGGCACCATTGCGGCCAGCAACAATCACCCGACCGGGCTGACCATCACCATCCGCTTGCCCATCGCCTGATCCTTTTCATCCGGACGGGCGCTGGGTATGCTGGCGCCCCTTCTTGGCTTTACATCTCTTTGCAGGAGCTCGTCATGCTCGATATCGTCCTCTACCAGCCGGAAATTCCGCCCAACACCGGCAATATCATCCGGCTCTGCGCCAATACCGGTTACCGGCTCCATCTGATCGAGCCGCTGGGGTTTGAGTGGGATGACAAGCGGGTAAAACGGGCGGGACTCGACTATCACGAATTTGCCGAGGTGAAGCGCTGGACGAGCTATGAGGCTTTTCTGACTGCCGTGGCACCCAAGCGGGTGTTTGCCTGCACCACCAAGGGGCGCACCGCGCACTCGGCAGCACAATATGCCCTTGGCGATGCCCTGCTGTTTGGCCCGGAGAGTCGCGGCCTGCCCATCGAGATCATCGAGAGCCTGCCATTCGAGCAGCGGCTGCGCATCCCTATGGTGCCCCAGAGCCGCAGCATGAACCTCTCCAACGCGGTGTCTGTCTTTGTCTACGAGAGCTGGCGCCAACTCGGTTACGACGGCGCCATGTAAGCGCCACCGATGCTCAGTGGCGGGCGTCGAGCAGATGCCCGCTGCGCTCCAGCCGCCAGCAAGTGACCCCCAGCGACAGACCGCGCCCCACCATCAGCGCTGCCATCGCCGCCCATAACGCGGCCACGCCCCACGACTGACAGAGCCACCAGATCGGGAAGAAGCCGCCAAACGCGGCCAGCAACATGCTGTTGCGCATCTCCCGCGCCCGGGTCGCCCCGATAAATACGCCATCCAGCAGGAAGCACCAGACCGCCAGCAACGGCATGGCGATCAGCCAGGGAAGCTGATGATGTGCCTCCGCCACCACGGCCGGAATATCGGTGATATAGCCGATAAGGTGGGCACCAAAGAGGGCAAACACCAGGGTAAAACCACTGGCGATGAGGGCGGCCCAGCCCAGATTGAGCACGATGGCCTCCCGCAGTTTCTGCCGATCCTGCTGACCGATGGCTCGTCCTACCATGGCCTCCACCGCATAGGCAAAACCATCGAGTCCGTAGGAGATGAGCATCAGGAAGTTGAGCAGCACCGCATTGGCGGCCACCGCCACATCCCCCAGCCGCGCCCCTTGCAGAGTCATAAAGGCAAAGCAGAGCTGTAAGCAAAGGGAGCGCAGGAAGATATCGCGGTTGAGGCCGAGCAACCGCACCATGGGCGCGAGCTGCCGCCAGCGCTGCCAGCCATCCAGCCACACCGTCGGCGCCAGTTGCCGCAGTTGACGGCGTACCAGCCAGATCCCGACCGCCAGCGCGCAGTAGTCAGCCATGACCGAGGCCGCTGCCACACCCCGCACCTGCCAGCCGAGCCCGAGCACAAACAGGGCATCGAGCGCCATATTGACCAGATTGGTGAGGATCAACATCACCATGGGGCTGCGGGCATCCTGCATCCCCAGCAGCCACCCCATGATCACCAGATTGCAGAGCGCCGCCGGGGCGCTCCAGATCCGCACCGCCACATATTGGCCCGCATAGAGCTGCACCTCGGGCGAGCCGCCACTCAGGGCGATCAACCGTGGCAACAGGGGGAAGAGCAACAGCAGCAGCGCCAGACCGAGAGCAATGGCCAGCCCCAGCGCCCGCAGCAGGGTATCGAGCTGGGCACGACCATCAGCTGCGCCGTACGCCTGTGCCGTCAGGCCGGTGGTCGACATCCGCAAAAAGCCGAGCAGCCAGAAGATGAGGTTGATCAGGGTCGCTCCGACCGAAACGCCCCCCAGAAACCAGGCCTGACCGAGATGACCGATCACCCAGGTGTCCACCAGCCCCAACAAGGGGGTGGTGATATTGGAGAAAACCATGGGCAGGGCGAGCGCAAAGACAGCGCGGTGGCGAGAGGGATCTCGCCACCAGGGGGCAACAGCTGGGGTCACGCTCAGTGGCCTGCCAGCTTCAGGATGCGGGAGAAGTCAGAGAGCATGGTGGCCATCTGCACCCTGGGCACCTGACCCGGCGCCACTTGCGGACGGAATACCGCCTGCAGCTTGCCCTTGGGATTGATGAGCACGATGGAGGCGGAGTGATCGATCAGGTAATCCTTCTCCCCCTGATTAGCGATGGAGTAGATGAGCCCCAGATTGCGCACGAACGGGAACAGCTTGTCGTGGGGGGCAGTGGCCGCCTTGAACTCGGGATTGAAGAAGGCGGTATAGGTCTTGAGGCGTGGAATGTCGTCACGCTGGGGATCCGCCGAGATAAACACCACCTGACTGTCGGGCGCCATTTTCTTCAGCTGGTCATAGACGGAGCGCATATCTGCCAGGGTGGTGGGGCAGATATCGGGGCAGAAGGTGTAGCCGACAAACAGGAAGGTCCAGTGCCCCTTCAGGTTGGCAGGGGTGAACGGCTGGTTGTCCGCATCGGTAAAGGCGAACTCATTGATGTCCCGCCCCGCCGGATAGTAGTCGGCCTGTTCCGGCTGCTCTGGCTGCGTGGCGTAAAACACCAGGATCAGGCAGGCTGTCAGCAGCAGAAAGAGCAGGGGATAGCGGAGCTTCATCATAACAAGAGACCCTTTCAGTTCGAGGCAGATGGCCAGCAGTGACCGGACAAGAGGGGGGCATTGTACCCCAGCGAGCCGCCAAGGTGGTTCAACCTTGTGCAACGCCCTGTCAGGAGTCGACCATTTGGCATAATTAATCGCCAGTTGCGGCCATAAAAAAACCGGCCCCCTCGGGTGCCGGTTATGGATGGATTTGTTTGTCTCTTCTGCTCAGGGGCGAGCGTTACGCCCCTGCTGCAACATCTTGCCGATGGCCCGCACGCCGATGGGAATCACGGGGGCCAGCCAGCCCTCTTCCCCCTGGCGATCACCGTGACCACGCTTGAACAGCAGCACCAGACGCACCACCTTCTCTTTCGGGCATCCCAGCCAGAGCGTCCAGTGCGAACCACGATGGTGCAGCCAGAGACCGTAAAACCAGGTCATCCGGCTACCTTTGACGAAACGGGTGATTGACGATTCCGCTGGCGCAGCCCCAGCCTCTGAATCCCATGGCGATCTTGATGCCATACCAGTCCTCCTTGACCGACAGGTCATGTTGCTTCGTCGGCCTGAACTGGGAACAGGCCCGTCACGACTATCTGCAACCATTACGAGTGGTCCCCTTTGCCTGACAAGGCTCGGGATCTCCCCACTCCCCCTTCATATCCCGTGAAGGTGTACTGCCCGATTCTCGTTGTTACCGGCCCTCCCGTCCTGCGCATTGTGATGGTCAGAGGGAGGTGCCAAGCCCTGTCTCGGCGACAGGGCACTGATCTGAGCATATATCTGAAATGGATGATTGGTAGCCGGTCGCGCAGGACAAAAATGCCGCCACCGATGATCTGTTTGATATGACAAGGAAAGTGCGCCAGAAACAGCACGGCCTCCCAAAGGAGGCCGTGTGGCAAACGCAGTTGGCGGGGATGATTACATCCAGTCGGCGTTGCGGATCACCCCGACCGCCAGCCCTTCGATGGTGAGCTGCTGGCAGGAAAGATCCACCTCGATGGGGGAGAGCTCTTCATTTTCCGGCAGCAGCCATACCTGACTGCCCTTGCGCTGGAAGCGCTTGACGGTGACATCCTCATCGAGACGGGCGACCACTACCTGACCGTTGCGCACCTCCTGGGTCTTGTGCACCGCCAGCAGATCGCCATCCAGAATACCGATGTTCTTCATGCTCATCCCCTGTACCCGCAGCAGAAAATCTGCGCGCGGATGGAACAGGGCGGGATCAACCTGATAGTGGCTCTCGATATGCTCCTGAGCCAGGATAGGTTCACCGGCGGCCACCTTGCCGATGAGCGGCAAGCCGCTCTCTTCCAGCACCTCTTCCTCTTCGAGCAACAGGCGAATGCCGCGGGACGTGCCCGGCATGATCTCGATGACCCCTTTTTTGGCCAGGGCCTTCAGATGTTCTTCGGCCGCATTGGCCGACTTGAAACCAAGCTTCTGGGCAATCTCGGCACGAGTCGGCGGCATGCCGGTCTCGCTCATGTTCACCTTGATCAGCTCCAGCACTTCGGCCTGGCGGGGGGTAAGGGGTTTCATAGAATTGGCACCTGTCTTTTTATACAGCACACTGGCAGTATATACAGTGCAGTGGCCAAGGCAAGGCGCAGCTGACATTTGTCGCAACCAACCCCTCATTTACTACTGTTTTGATCCTGCGCAGCCGACTCATCGTACCTCTCGGCGACAAGGGGCCGCCGATTTGCTATGCTCACGCCGCATTTTTTTGGAGAGCAGACGCACATGTCCCTAGGACAGAAGATTTCCAGAGCCATCTTGCAATGGCCGGTCAGCGGCTTGGTCAATCACAAGAGCCTGCCGGAAAATCCCATCACAGAACTCAATCTGGATCCGGCCAGACCCATCGTCTATGCCCTGAAAACCAGTTCGATCACCGACCTGATGACCCTGCAGCAGTGCTGCGAGGATCTCGGTCTGCCCGGCCCCTTCACGCCGCTGGAACTGAACGGCCAGCTGCTGCCGCGCTATGTCTGTCTGGATCGTCCGCCTCCCCTGTTTGGCAAACGCAGCAAACCGCTCCCCTTCCTGCAGGAGTTCCACCAGCTGCTGGATCTGCACAAGCAGGATCCCGCGCTGGATATCCAGGTAGTGCCCGTCACCCTGTTCTGGGGCCGCGCTCCGGGTCGGGAAGGGGAAGAAGCCTCCGGCCTCAACATCATCAGTAGCCTGGCGCCGAACCGGCTGAAGAAGGCACTTATCGTGATCCTCAAGGGTCGCGAAAATCTGGTGCGCTTCTCGCCGCCGCTCTCCCTGCGCTACATGGCCGACAAGCATGGCACCGACGAGGCGATCGCCCACAAGCTGGCACGAGTGGCCCGTACCCACTTCAGCCGCCAGCAGCTGGCCGCTACCGGCCCGAAACTGCCGAACCGCAACCTGCTGTTCAAGCAGTTGCTCGACTCCGCGGTGATCCAGCAGGCGATTGAAGAGGAGGCCCAGCGCGAGGGGATCAGCCTCGAGAAGGCGCAAAAGCGCGCCCATGGCTACATGGACGAGATCGCCTCCAACTTCTCCTACCGGCTGATCCGCCTGGGCGAGAGCTTCCTCGGCTGGCTGTGGAACAAGCTCTACCGCGGTTTGTCGGTCAATGGCGCCGAGAAGGTACGCCAGTTGGCGCAGGAAGGGCACGAGATCGTCTACGTTCCCTGCCACCGCAGCCACATGGACTACCTGCTGCTCTCCTACGTCATCTACCACCAGGGGATGGTGCCGCCCCATATCGCGGCAGGCATCAACCTCAACTTCTGGCCGGCGGGCCCCATCTTCCGCCACGGCGGCGCCTTCTTCATTCGCCGCACCTTCAAGGGCAACCCGCTCTACAGCACGGTATTCCGGGAATACCTCAACCTGCTGTTTGCCAAGGGTTACTCGGTAGAGTTCTTCACCGAAGGCGGTCGCTCCCGTACCGGCCGTCTGCTACCGCCCAAGACCGGCATGCTGGCGATGACCCTGCAGGCAATGATGCGCGGGCTGGACAGGCCGGTCACTCTGGTGCCGGTCTATCTGGGTTACGAGCACGTGATGGAGGTGAACACCTACCACAACGAGCTCAAGGGGAGTCGCAAGGAGAAAGAGAGCTTCCTGCAGGTGCTCGGTATCCTGCGCAAGCTGCGCAACTACGGCCGTGGTTTCGTCAACTTCGGCGAGCCGCTGACCCTCAACAGCTACCTGAGCGAACATATCCCCGACTGGAAAAAGCACATCGGGGAAGAGGAGCGTCCGGAGTGGATGGCGGGCACCGTCAACAATCTGGCCGAACTGCTGATGACCCGCATCAACGGCGCTGCCGCGGTCAACGGCCTGACCCTGAGCGCGCTGGCGCTGCTGGCCGCCGAGCGCCACGCCCTGACCCGCGACGAATTGCAGGCCCAGCTCAACACCTATCTGGATCTGCTCAAAGCGGTGCCTTACAGCCCGCAGAGCACCATTCCGGATGAGGATGCCAAGACCCTGCTGGATCAGGCGATGGAGCTCAACAAGTTCGAGGTGAGCGAGGACAAGCTGGGTCAGATCATCAGTCTCGACCGCTATCAGGCGATCCTGCTGACCTACTACCGCAACAACATCCTCCACCTGTTCGCCATGCCCTCTCTGGTGGCGGCATTGATCGAACGGTGCGAAGGGATCTCCCGCAGCGAGATCATGGCCCGCTGCATCGACATCTATCCGCTGCTCAAGACCGAGCTGTTCCTGCGCTATGAAGAGGATGAGCTGCCGGCGCTGGTTGACAGCCTGCTCGACGCGCTGCAGACCCAGCAACTGATCGAGACCCGCGATGACGGCTACTGGGTCAATCCGGCCAACCAGATGCGCCTGCTACTGCTGGCGGAGAGCATTCAGGAGACCCTGCAACGCTACGCCATCGTGCTGACCCGGGTGCTGGCCCAGCCCCATATCGAGGCGGAGCAGCTGGAGGCGGATGGCCTGATGATGGCAGAGCGCCTCGGCACCCTGCACGGCATCAACGCCCCCGAGTTCTTCGACCAGAAGCTGTTTAGCACCCTGATCCACACCTTGCGCAAAGAGGGCTACCTCTCTCCCGAGTGCAAGCCGGATCTTGGCCGCTTCCAGGCGCTGGCCGACAACATAGTGCCGCTGCTGAGCAACAAGATCCGTCGCACCATTCAGGCAGGCAATCAGCTCTGATCTGCAACGCAAACAAAGAAGGCCGCATCATGCGGCCTTCTTTTTTATCGGAGTCTGCGCGGGAACATGTCACGCCAGCAGGTAATCGAGCACCAGACCGGCAAACACCAGCGCCCCCACATAGTTGTTGTTGAGAAACGCCTGGAAGCAGGCTTCCCGCTGCCGCTCGCGAATGAGCCGCTGCTGATAGACAAACAGCACCGCCGCCCCCAGCAATCCCCAGTAATACCAGCCCCCCAGCGTCATCAGCTGCCCGACCGCCAGCAGCAGCAGCAGCGTCGAGAGTTGCAATGCGCCGATGATCCGCTTGTCGTAACGACCAAACAGGATGGCGCTGGATTTGAGGCCGATCTTGAGGTCGTCATCCCGATCCACCATGGCGTACTGGGTGTCGTAAGCCACGGTCCAGAGCAGGTTGGCGAAGAAGAGCAGCCAGGCCACCAGCGGCAGAGCATCCGCCTGCGCCGCATAGGCCATCGGGATCGACCAGGAGAAGGCCATCCCGAGCACCAGCTGGGGATTGGAGATAAAGCGCTTCATGAAGGGGTAGCTCACCGCCAGCAGCAGGGCGACAAACGACAGACCGATGGTGAGCGGATTCATGGTCAGCACCAGACCAAACGAAATGAGCGCCAGCACGAAGAAGAGCGCCAGCACCTCCCACGGCTTGACTCTGCCCGTGGGCAAGGGGCGACCGGCGGTGCGTTTGACGTGGCCATCGAAGTTGCGATCCGCATAATCGTTGATCACGCACCCTGCCGAGCGCATCAGAAAGACCCCGACCACAAACACGGTCAGCACCCAGAGATTGGGCAGGCCACCGGCGGCCAGCCAGAGCGCCCACAGGGTTGGCCACAGCAGCAGCAGAGTACCTATGGGTTTGTCGACGCGGGCCAACTGCATGTAGGCAAGTCCCCGCTCCTTGGTTAACAGATTCACTCCAGCTCCTTGTCACAGACGAGAGAGGGCAGAAACAGCTCGTGCACCAGCAGTGGCCACTGCCCCAGAAACAGACGGGAACGACGCCCCCAGACAGTGGCGGCCGGGCAACGGGGATTGGCGGCAATATCGAAACGGGCCAGCTGCAGGTGATCGCGGCGGGCAGGCTCATGGCCAAATACCCGCTCACCCAGCGGCTGCTCGCCAAGCTCGGCAATGCCGCTCCCTTGCAATGCGTCATCGGCAAACAGGGTCCAGCCCAGCACGGCGGGCCCACGATCCCCGTGCAGGATCACCTCGCGGCAGGTACCGGCCGGCGAGGCCGAA
This sequence comes from Aeromonas sp. 82P, assembly GCF_051919365.1. Classification (NCBI taxonomy): domain Bacteria; kingdom Pseudomonadati; phylum Pseudomonadota; class Gammaproteobacteria; order Aeromonadales; family Aeromonadaceae; genus Aeromonas; species Aeromonas sp. 82P. The sequence continues at coordinate 474,393 of NZ_JBQBEV010000001.1, read as the reverse complement.
TCCACCAGCCACTGCTCATCGGCAGTAAGGGCGACCGGGTGATTGCCCAGCCACTCCACCGAAAAGTGGCGATTGTGCTGACGCAGCCGCCGGGTCATGGAGCCGGGCTCCAGCAGCCAGGGGCGCAAGCTGGCGGGCAATTCGCAACATTCGGGGGCCAGCCACCCGCTTAACGGCGTGAGGGGAACAGTCAACTCGGACTTCACAGCTTCACCATCCAGAGATTTCCGTGTTCAGGTTAAAATCCGGTTTATTATCCGTAAATCAATAGCGAAATGTAAGAACATCCGTGCTTGACGGCCCCGATGGCAACATCAAAAATGGGTTATCTCTTGCTGATGAGCCATCTATATGAAGATCTTCAAAATTCTGCTGGTGTTGTTACTGAGCTGTGGCGCCCTGCAGCAGCAAGCTCTGGCTGAAGATGAGCCGCCCGCCGAGGGCGCAGAGGGGGCTGCCAAGCCCGGTTTCTCCTACCACGCGCTCGATCCCGACATCATCACCAACTACCTGAGTGATAGCAAAACCCTCGGTTATATCCGGGTCACGGTAGAGCTGATGGCGGAAAACGAGGCCGATCTCAAGCTGCTGGAGCAGCATGACCCGCTGATCCGCGATGCCATCATCCGTCTGATTGGCAGCAAAAATGCCGATCAAGTGAAGTCCCTGACCAACAGAGAAGAGCTGCGCAAGGAGTGCGAGACAACCGTCAACGAACTGCTGGTGAAAGAGACCGGCAAGAAAGCGGTGCGCGAGCTTATCTTCACCAAGTTCCTCTACCAGTAATCCCTCCCGAAACAATCGCTTATTGGCATATCGGCCAATAAGCGAGCTTTGCCGGTTTATTCGAAATGAAAATCGATTACAATACGGCCGTCAAGTCGTAGAGGTAGTCGTTATGGGCAGCAAAACCCTGTGTGAATGGCGCCGTCACGAGATCCCCACCGATCTCAAGGCGTTGCGCAAGATAGTCCGCAAACCCAAGTTTGTCTGCAGCAAGTGTGCCCGCAGTGCCAATGACAAGGGTTACCTCTGCCAACCGCTGCGCTTGAAAGAGGAGTAACGCCCCTCCCTGTCAGGGCGTTATTGATCGGTCCACCCCTGACGCCCCTGTTCGAACAATCTGCGTGCCTGGGTATCATTCGGGCAAACGCCGCGATACTCCTCGCCTGAGCGGCCAGCCAGATAGAGGTGCTCGGGGCGGCAATACCATGCCAATCCCTTCTGGTGTCCCTGCTTCCACATTTCGGCATCCACCTTCTTGCCACACTGGCCCTGATGGAACTCGACCCGTTCGGTGGTGAAGCCCAACTTGCCATCCGCCTCCCCAACCTCACTCCATACCTTCTCGCAGGGATCATCGTTGGAGACACAGCCACCCAGCAGGGCAGCCAACAATATGATGGAGAGTCGCATAGTCATCCTTGAGCGTCATTTGGGCAGTTCATTCTACCCAGCGGCCCGCCCCTGACCAAGGACGAACGCTCAGCCGTGTGAGCGCGGCAAAAAAATCAGGCGGGCCCAAAGCCCGCCTGTTCGTTCAATGCCGTGGTTCACTGGTCATCGAAAGTGTCATCATCCTGCCAGCTTTCATCTTCCCACTGATCCAGCTCTTCTTCCCAGGAATCCGGCTCCCAATCATCATCAGAGGAGTCGTAATCCGGCTTGTGTCCACCCATCTTCACTCTCCTTGGATAGTTCACCCGCACTCCAATTTTATCCGGAATTGTCGGGCTCGCCAGTCAGAGAGAGTTCAAAGTTTGACCAGGGTGCGGCCGGCGATCTGGCCTTGCGTGATGGCCTCGGCGGCCTCCACTACCTGCTCCAGCCCAATCTCGGTAACCGCCTGTTCAAAGAAGCTGGCGGGCAGATCCCGTGCCAGTCGCTGCCACGCCAGTTGACGACGTTCAAACGGGCACATCACCGAATCGACCCCCTGCAACCGCACGTTGCGCAGGATAAAGGGCATCACACTGGTCGGCAGATCGAAGCCACCCGCCAGCCCGCAGGCCGCCACGGCGCCGCCATAGTTCATCTGAGCCAGCAGCTTGGCCAGCACCTGACTGCCGACGGTATCGATGGCACCGGCCCACAGCTGCTTCTCCAGCGGTTTGGCGGGCACCAGCAGCTCGCTGCGCGGCACGATGCGGCTGGCACCCAGCGCAGTGAGCATGGCGCCCTGCTCTTCGGGCCGACCGGTCAGCGCTGCCACCTGATAGCCCAGGGCTGCCAGCAGGGCAACCGAGGTGGAGCCCACGCCGCCAGCCGCGCCGGTGACCAGCACCTCGCCGCTTTCGGGAGTAATGCCCGCCTCTTCCAGCGCCAGCACGCAGAGCATGGCGGTGAGACCGGCGGTACCGATGCACATGGCCTGGCGCTCATCCAGCCCGGCGGGCAACGGCACCAGCCAGTCCCCCTTGACCCGCGCCTGTTCGGCCATGCCGCCCCAATGCCCTTCGCCGACGCCCCAACCGGTCAGCACCACCTTGTCACCGGGCTGATAGCGGCTGTCGGCAGATTCGAGCACGGTACCGGCAAAGTCGATACCGGGCACCAGCGGCCACTGGCGCACAATCTTGCCCTTGCCGGTGATGGCCAGCCCGTCCTTGTAGTTGATGGAGCTGTAAGCGACCGCAACCCGCACTTCACCTTCCGGCAACTGGCTCTCGGCCAGCCGGGTCAGAGTCGGAACAGTCTTGCCGTCTTGGTTTTCCAGTAACAGAGCCTTGAACATGGTTGCCTCTTTGATGACGTGTGAAACGGGGATCAGCTGCTTTGGCGCTTTTGCAGTTGAAAATCGAGAGCCAGAGCAGTGCCCATCACGGGCTCCCCGGCCAGTTGGCGCAGGATCAGCTCGGCAGCCTCCTGCCCCATTTTGCGATAGGGGATCCTGACCGAAGTAAGGGTCGGATAACAGGCGCGCGCCACATCCAGATCGTCAAATCCGGCGATGGCGAGTTTGCCCGGCACATTCAAATGGCGACGCTGGCACTCGAACAGTACCCCGGCCGCCAGTTCGTCGTTGACGCAGATCAGCGCGTCCAGCTCGGGCCAGCGCAGCAGAAATTCACCCAGCATGGTGGCACCGGTGCTGAAGCTGGGCCGCTCCGAGGTGTTGATGATGGCATCGGGGGAGAGGTAGTTGTCGAGCAGCGCCTTCTGCCAGCCCTGCATCCGCTGTTGCAACATCCACTGCTCCTGACGGGCGCAGAGAAAACCGATATTGCGGTAGCCCCGCTCGATAAGGTGGCGAGTCAGCTGATAACCGGCATCGAAGTTGGAGACTCCCACATTCATGTCGATGGGGCTGCGGGCCATGGCGCCCACTTCCACCACCGGCAGGCGGGAGGCTTTCAGGCGGGTACGGATCGTCTCACCGGGATCGCCACCAAACAGCACCACCGCCGCCGGATTGTGCTGCAAAAAGCTGGTCAGCAGGCGCTCTTCCTGCTGCTTCAGATGCTGGGCATCCCCCAGCATGATCTGGTAACCCTCGTCGAGCAGGGTCTGTTGCAGGCCAGCGATCATCTCGCCACAGCCCGCTTCCGCCAGACTCGGGACGATCACTACGATGGTCTGGGAAGTCGCAGAGGCCAACGCCCCGGCGGCCCGATTGGGGATATAACCGAGCTCTTCCACCGCAGCTTCGATGCGCTCACGCATCCTGTCGGAGACCATCTCCGGCGTGCGCAGGGCACGGGAAACCGTCATGGCCCCCACACCAGCCAGCTGGGCCACATCGTTGAGGGTCACCCGACCCGTGCTACGGCGCTTCTTTGCTTCTGACATCCATCCCATCCTCGACTTGCGGCTGCTCACTTTAAGGCAAAAGAGCGCCACTGACCATTTGCTCAGGGCCGATTCTACCCTCTTTCCCGGATCACGGGGGCAAGATGACTCCCGTTAATGGGTGAAGTGATAGCGCTATCACAGTTTGATGTTAGCGCTATCTGATAGCGCTAACTTTCGCGATCACCCTCACAGTTTCACCACCGCAAGATCGATAGATTGGCGCCATCTTAACTAGCCGGATCACCACCATGCTGACTCAACTGCTGACCGAGGATGTCATCCGCATCGAACCCGCAGCCCGCGACTGGCGCCAAGCCATCGAACTGGCGACGGCGCCCCTGCTGGCCAATGGCACCATCGAGCCCTCCTACGTGGCAGCACTGTTTCGCTCTCATGAAGAGCTCGGCCCCTACTACGTGCTGGGCCCCGGTCTGGCGATGCCCCATGCCCGCCCCGAAGACGGCGTCAACCGGCTGGGTCTGGGGCTGACCGTCATCAAGCAGGGTGTCAACTTCGATTCCGAGGGCAACGACCCGATCCGGCTGCTGATCACCCTGGCCGCCAGCGACAGCAGCTCCCATGTGGAGACCATCGCCCAGCTGGCCGAGCTGTTTATGAATGAAGAGGACGTGGCGGCCATCATTGCGGCCGACACCAAAGACGACATCCTGCGCATTCTGGCGCGCTACTGATCTGCGCCACGGCGCACCTGACAGAGGAAGAGACAATGAAAATTCTGGTTGTATGCGGTCACGGTCTGGGCACCAGCCTGATGATGGAGATGAGCATCAAGAGCATCCTGAAAGAGCTGGCTGTCACCGCCGAGGTGGATCACCGCGATCTGGCCTCCGCCGGCAGCGAAACCGCCGAGATCTTTGTCGCCACCCGCGACATCGCCGAGCAGCTGCAATCCATGGGGGTCAACGGCCGTCTGGTGGCCCTCGACAACATGGTCGACAAGGCCGCGATGAAAGAGAAGCTCGCCACCGCCCTGCGCGAACTGGGCGCCCTCTAAGGATCCTCCATGCGGCCTGCGGGCCGCATCTTCCGTTGCCAGGAGCTGACCATGGAATTTTTCAACTTTCTGATGTTTGACGTGCTGTCCGAGCCCGCCGTGCTGGTCGGCCTGATCGCGCTTATCGGCCTGATTGCCCAGAAGAAACCGGTGACCGAGTGCATCAAGGGCACGGTCAAGACCATCATGGGTTTCGTCATTCTGGGGGCCGGTGCCACTCTGGTGATCAACTCGCTGGGTGACTTTGCCGTCATCTTCCAGCACGCCTTCGGCATCAAGGGGGTCGTCCCCAACAACGAAGCCATCGTCTCCATCGCCCAGACCTCGTTTGGCAAGGAGATGGCGATGATCATGTTCTTCGCCATGCTGGTGAATATCCTGATCGCCCGTCTGACCCCGTGGAAATTCATCTTCCTGACCGGTCACCACACCCTGTTCATGTCGATGATGGTAGCCGTAATCCTCTCCGCCGGTGGCATGAGCGGCGTGCCGCTGATCGCGGTGGGCAGTCTGGTGGTCGGTGTCGCCATGGTCTTCTTCCCGGCCATCGCCCACCCCTTCATGAAGCAGATCACCGGCTCCGATGACGTGGCGCTGGGCCACTTCTCCACCTGCTCCTACGTGCTCTCCGCCCTGATCGGCGCCAAGTTCGGCAACAAGGCCCACAGCTGCGAAGATGTGCAGGTACCGAAGAGCTTGCTGTTCCTGCGCGATACCCCGGTGGCCATCTCCTTCACCATGGGCATCATCTTCCTGGTGACCTCCGCCTTCGCCGGCCCAGAGTTTGTCTCCAGCGTCGCCAAGGGCAAGCACTGGTTCATGTTCTCCCTGATGCAGTCCATCACCTTCGCCGCCGGTGTCTACGTCATCCTGCAGGGTGTGCGGATGGTCATCGCCGAGATCGTACCGGCCTTCAAGGGGATCTCCGACAAGCTGGTGCCGAACGCCAAGCCGGCACTCGACTGCCCAATCGTCTTCCCCTATGCCCCCAACGCCGTGCTGATCGGCTTCCTGGCGAGCTTTGCCGCCGGTCTGGTGGGGATGGCGCTGCTCTACGCCATGGGCCTGACCGTCATCATCCCGGGCGTGGTACCGCACTTCTTCGTCGGCGCCGCTGCCGGGGTCTTCGGCAACGCCACCGGTGGTCGTCGCGGCGCGATTTTGGGCTCCTTCGCCAACGGCCTGCTGCTGCTCACCATTCTGCCGGTGTTCTTGCTGCCGGTGCTGGGCGACCTCGGCTTCGCCAACACCACCTTCAGCGACTCCGACTTCGGTGTGGTCGGCATCCTGCTGGGGCTGATCGTTCGCTAATCCCGGCCACCGCCAAAAACAAAACGGAGCGCATCGCGCTCCGTTTTTTTATGGTAGGCCATCGATGATGGATGGCGGGCTGTATGAAAGGCTGACACTCAGTCGTTCTCCAGCGCAGCCAGGCTGTGAGAGAGGGTGCGCGCCAGCGCACCCTGATTGCGCAGCACCACGGCGCGGGCCTGCTCGCCCATCTCGCGGCGGGTGCTCTCGTCGGCAAACAGCTGGCTCACCTGCTCGCCCAGCTCGGCGGCATCGGCCACGATGGCGGCGCCCCCCTGAGCCACCAGCTGACGAGTGATATCGCTGAAGTTGAAGTAGGCGGGCCCCGTCAGGCAGGGCTTGCCGAGGGCTGCCGGCTCCAGCAGGTTGTGACCGCCAATCTTCACCAGACTGCCACCGACGAAGGCCACATCGGCCGCCGCCAGCATCAGCGGCAGCTCGCCCATGGTATCGCCGAGGTAGACCTTATCCTCCGCACTCACCGCAGCACCATCAGTGCGCCGCACGCAGCCGTAAGGGGCACACTGCTCGGCCACCCGGTCGAACCGCTCGGGGTGGCGCGGCACCAGAATGAGCAGCGCATCGGGATGGCGTTTGAGCAGCAGGTCGAAAGCGGCCAGCACCTGCTCATCCTCACCCTGATGGGTGCTGGCGGCGATCCAGACCGGCCGATCCGCCCCCAGTTGCTGGCGCAGGGCACGCCCTTTGGTCTGCACCTCGTCACCAAACTGGATGTCGAACTTGATGGAGCCGGTCACCGCCAGCCGCGAACGATCGATGCCGAGGCGGGCGAAGCGGTCGGCGTCATCCTGATGCTGACAGAGCAGATGGGTCAGTGGCCGGCTCAGGGCGTCGAAGGCGCCGTGGAAGCGGGCATAACGCTGGCAGGATCGCTCGGAAAGGCGGGCGTTGATAATGGTCACCGGCAGATGGCGCGCCTCGCAAGCGGCCAGCCAGTTCGGCCACAGCTCGGTCTCCATCACCCAGAGCGCGCGCGGCTTGAAGGTGTCGAGAAAGGCGGCAATGGCCCAGGGGTAGTCGAGCGGCGCGTAGCGATGGAGCACCAGATCTCCCAGCCTGGCAGCCTGATCGGCGCCGGTGCGGGTGGTGGTGGTGAGCAGGATCGGCAGATCGGGCCGCTCCGCCTTGAGGGCGCGAATGAGCGGCGTGATGGCCAGCGTCTCCCCCACGCTCACCGCATGGATCCACAGTGGCGCATCCTGTCCGGTGGCGGGCTGCCGCCCGAGATGCTCGGCCCAGCGCTTGCCAAAGCCGGGCTTGCCTTTCTTCGGCTTGTAGAGGACCAGCAGCGCCAGCGGCAATCCCAGATGGATCAGCAGGTTGTAGAGCAGACGGTAGGGCATCTTACTGACTCTGCTCCAGCTTCTTGCAGGCATCGACCACCTGCTCCGGCGCCAGGTCGATCAGGCACTTGAGATGGCCGAATTTGCAGGTGCGCTTGAAGCAGGGGCGGCACTCGATGTCGGTGTGAACGATCTCGACCCGATCCGCCAGCGGCGGGGTGTAGAGCGGCGAAGTGGAGCCATAGACGCCCACCAGCGGCCGGTTGAGGGCGGCGGCGATGTGCATCAGGCCGGAGTCGTTGGAGATGACCCGGCTGGCTAGCGCCATCAGATCGATCGCCTCGTGCAGGCTGGTCTTGCCCGCCAGCACGTGGCAGTTGGGGCGAGTCAGCAGATTGACCCGATCCCGGATGGTATTGGCCACCGGCACATCCTTGTTGGAACCGAAGATCCACACCTGCCACCCTTCGTCCAGATGCTGCTGGGCCACCACGGCGTAGTGCCCTTCCGGCCAGCGCTTGGCCGGGCCGAACTCGGCACCGGGACAGAGCACCAGCACCGGGCGGGCGCGATCCAGCCCCAGTCGCTCCAGCGCCTTGCTCTGGTTTATCAGATCGACATGGAGCGCCGGATGCGGAATGGTCGGGATATCGGCCCGACTCTTCATCTGCTCCTTGGGATAAGCGAGCGCCAGATAGCCCTCCACCATCAGCGGGAAGGCGGACTTGTTGCTACGCAGGTCGTTGAGCAGGCCGTAGCGGCTCTCGCCCTTCCAGCCGGTACGGACCGGAATGCGGGCAAACCAGGGGATCAGCGCCGACTTCATGGAGTTGGGCTGGACGATGGCCTGATCGTACTTCTCCGCCGCCAGCTGCTTGCCGAGGCGGCGGCGCGCCACCAGTTTGAAGTCACCGTGGCCAAGGGGCATGGTGATCGCCTTGTCCACCTCCGGCATCCGCTCCAGCAGGGCGCAGCACCAGGCGGGGGCCATCACGTGCAGTTCGCACTCCGGATGGTTGGCCTTGATCGCCTTGTAGAGGCTCTGGGACATCACCATATCGCCGACCCAGGAGGGGCCGATCACCAATATTTTCATCACGCGTCTTCTCTCGGGACTGGCCCGGCAGTTAATCATCACTGGGCGAGATTATGCCCCAAGAATGACTGGATAAATAACAGAAGATCCTTGGCAGACGCTGCCGTCACCCCATTTTTCCAGCGGTGCCCCGCTTCCAACCAGACGAGACGAGACAGGCAAACAGCTGATAGAAACGGGCAATGGCGGCTCTCTCTTTGACCCGTTTTTCCGTTAGAATGGCCCATCAATACGCATTCGACCCGCCAGCCGGGCAATAACCGTGAGCCCCATTTCGTGAAAAAACCGACTCTGGCTGCCGTTCTGATCGTCAAGAATGAAGCCGACAACCTGCGCAAGTGCCTCGCCTCCCTCGACGGACTGGTAGACGAGATCGTCATTCTGGATTCCGGCAGCCAGGACGAGACCCCGGCCATTGCCGCCGAATTTGGGGCCCGCTTCTTCGTCAACGCCAAGTGGCCCGGCTTTGGCAAACAGCGCCGACTGGCCCAGTCCCACGTGCAATCCGACTGGGTGCTGTGGCTGGATGCCGACGAGCGGCTCACCCCCGAGCTGAAAACCGCCATAGCCAACGTGATGACCAATCCGGCCAGCGATACCATCTACTCGATCCCGCGCCTCTCCTGGGTGTTTGGCCGCTTTATCCGCCACAGTGGCTGGTATCCGGATCGGGTGCTGCGCCTCTATCCCAAGGCGCTCACCAGCTACAACGAGGCGCTGGTTCACGAAAAGGTAGAAGTACGGGCCAACATGAAGATCGTCAATATTCATGGCGACCTGCTCCACTTCACCTATCGGGATCTGGAGCACTATCTGGTCAAATCGGCCGGTTATGCCCGCGCCTGGGCCGATCAGCGCACCGCTCGCGGCAAGAAGGGCTCCCTCAGTCAGGGGCTGATCCACGCGGTTGGCTGCTTCCTCAAGATGTACCTGCTCAAAGCGGGCTTCCTCGATGGCAAACAGGGGCTGCTGCTGGCGATCCTCTCCGCCCACTCTACCTTCGTCAAATACGCCGACCTCTGGGTGCGCCAGCAGCCGCAGCAGCCGGAATAACCGTCATACGAAACAGGGCCCCGCGGGGCCCTGTTTGCATTGCTGCATACGTTACTTGCGCCAGAAAGGCGCCGCCCAGCGGGCCATCACCGGCACCATGGTCTTGGGATCGAGCTGGCTCATATCCTCAGGATGGTCGCTATCCTCCGGCGGGCTGAAGGCAAGGTGACGCCCTTCGCTGTTGAGGGGCTTCCAGCGCAGCGGAGTAGCGGAGCGGCGCATCGGGAAGAAGCCGATGGTCGGCACATCGAGCGCGCCGGCGATATGGAGCGGGCCAGTACTGCCTGCAACGAACAGGGCTGCGTTGGCCAACACCTGACAGAACATCGGCAAACCATCGCTGGAGCGGTAGATCCAGCCGTTGCCGCCGTGGGCCAGCAACTCGGCCGCCAGCTGTTCGGCCATCTTCTCCTCGCCCGGGCCTGCGGTCAGCACGCACTGCAGCTCGGGGCAGGCCTGATTGAGCTTGATGATGATGCGGGCATACTGCTCGATGGAGAGGTTGTTGGCCGAACCGCCGCTACCGGCATGCACCATCAGCCAGGGGCGGCTGGCATCGAGCTTGAGCTTGAGTGCCAACTGCTCGCGCACCTGCAGCAGGGTCTCATCATCGAACTGCAGGAAGGGGGTCTTGGGCTCCACCACGGCCACCTGCTGATCGGCCAGGAAGCGGCGGATCAGCTCCAGGTTGTACTCGGACTCTGGCTTCTGGGAGCGGGAGCGACGCTGCACCAGTCGCTGGTTGTAGAGCACCTGCGCCAGCTTGGTCGCCGGGGCCAGCCGGTAAGGGATGTGCGCCTTCCACACCAGCATGGCGTTGCGGGAGTTGGAGAAGAGGCAGATGGACGCGTCGAACGCCGCCGCCTTGATCCGCGCCAGCAGCGCTCGCTGTTGCTCCTTGTCGGCCCGCACGCCCGGATCGATGATCACCTCGTCAATCCAGGGGCAGAGCCGGGCCAGCGGCGCCGTGTAGGCCGGAACCAGGGCAGTCACATGACACTCCATGGAGCCTTTGAGCATGGCGAAGCTCGGCCACGCCAGCATGAAGTCACCAATCTTGTCATTGCGAACGACCAGAATACGTTTCATAAAAAATCCCTTTGCTCCCTGTCACCAATGCAAGGAGGCTTGATGCGCGATGGCGTATTCTTGCCTGATGCACTGCTATTCTCAAGCGACGACCTTATAATGCGACCAAATTTCCAGGTTGCAGGACCGCAAAGATGACTACCAGGGTAATTTATCCCGGGACTTTTGATCCCGTTACCAATGGCCACGCCGATCTGATCGGCCGGGCCGCCAAGCTGTTTGACGAGGTGGTGGTCGGGGTCGCCAACAGCCCGAGCAAGCGACCTCTGTTCGATCTGGCAGAACGTGTCCAGCTTGTCCAGCAAGTGACCAGCACGCTTCCCAACGTCAAGGTGGTGGGCTTCTCCGGTCTGCTGGTCGATTTCGCCAAAGAGCATCAGGCCAACGTGCTGATCCGCGGCCTGCGCGCCGTCTCCGACTTCGAGTACGAGTTTCAGCTGGCCAACATGAACCGCCGCCTGATGCCTGAGCTGGAAAGCGTCTTCCTCACCCCGGCCGAGGAGAACTCCTTTATCTCCTCCACTCTGGTGAAAGAGGTGGCGCTGCACGGTGGCGACATTCGTCAGTTTGTCGATCCCGTGGTGGCCCAGGCCATCGCAGCCAAACAGAAAGGGTGATCCCCTTCCACACTGGCCATTCCCGACGGCAACTACGAACAAGGGCTACCCGTGGGTAGCCCTTGTTGTATCTCTCTCGCATGGAGAGGTCAGCCTGCTTGCCGGTTACTGACGGGCAAACCGCTCATTCATCTCCTGCACCAGCTGATCGAGCCACTCGTAGCGGCGCCGATACATGGCCCGCTTCTTGGAGGCGATCTCCTCCAGCGGCTTGCGCGGCTGGGCTTGCAGTGCGACGAAGTTGGCATCCACATCCCGGGCGTCGAACTCCTGCCACAGCTCGTCATAATCGGCCTGCAAATTGGCTTTCTGCTTGCTGCTGTAGCGCTTGGCCTGAAACACGTGGGCCCGTTTGCGCACCGCCAGCACCTCCGCCGCACCCATGCTCTGCGCCAGTTGCAGCACCAGCTGCACCAGCAGGGATTTGGGCCGCAGGCCGTGCCCCTCTTTGGTCAGCTCGCGCACCCGATCCTGGGCATTCTCGACTGCAGGCTCCGGCCCCTGCATGGAGCCGATCATCAGAATCAAACGATCCACGCTGCCCGCCAGCGAAAAGGCGCAGCTGTAGAGGCGCTGTCCCTCGCCGTTGACGATGGAGAGCGCCAGCTCGGCCTCGCGGCGGAAGGTGCCATCGTAACGCAAGACAATGCCACAACCGCTCAGTGGATAACGCCCCAGCGCGATCCCCTCACCCAGATAGAGGGGGTCGATCAGTTGCGGGTAGCTCTCCAGCAACAAACGATAGTGGTTTTCCAGCATGTCGGCACGTTGGGCAGGAGTAGAACCAGCAAAACAATACGGGCGCATCGGTTTATCAAGCAACTCAGGATGACTTGCTGGCAATGCATTCAGATGAGATACCTGAAACAGGTCAAAAACCTTGCTCAGTTGTCGACGATATAGCAGGCTGCGTAAAACGAACTTGCCACGATTAAAAACCTTCCTATCGTTATCCTCCGGATATAAGTAACGAGCCATATCTTGGGCACAGTAACGCCCTGACTGAGACAAATCGCCCCAATCTACTGCTTTTTTTATCACGATCCGATTCTCATACTGCCTGAACGGGCGCGATTCTAGTCTTGACTGTGCAAATCTTCAACAGAGTGGAAATACGCTGTTACAACTTCCCCCGGATCGGGGCAAAAAGTGCGCTCAGCGCTGGCAATGGCTGCAAAAAACCGTGGTGCGCTGCCCCATTCTGATCTCGCTCAGCAGGGTGTGACAGTGGAAACAGGGCTGACCGCCACGGCCATAAACCTGCAACTGCTGCACGAAATAGCCCGGCTTGCCATCGGCACTGGTGAAATCCTTGAGGGTAGTGCCGCCCTGGCGAATCGCCTCGGCCAACACCCGCTTGATCTCGGCCACCAGGGTTCCCAGCCGCTCGGCGCTGATATTACCCGCCGCCCGTTTGGGGTGAATGCCGGCAGCATAGAGCGCCTCGTTGGCGTAGATGTTGCCCACCCCGACCACCACCTGATTGTCCATCAGGAACTGTTTGATGGCGGTGCTGCGCCCCTTGGCGCGCCCCTGCAGGTAATCAGCACTGAAGGCATCGGTGAGCGGCTCTGGCCCCAGCTTGGCGAGCAGCGCGTGGGCTTCGGCCGGTTCGCGAGTCCAGAGCAGGGCGCCGAAGCGGCGCGGATCGTTGAGCCGCAGCAGCTTGCCATTCTCCAGCTCGATATCCACGTGGTCGTGCTTCTCGGCTGGCGTGCCGATATCCAGCACCCGCAGGCTGCCGGACATCCCCAGATGAAGGATGGCGGTGCCGAAATCGGTCTCCAGCAGCAGGTATTTGGCGCGGCGACGCACCCGATGGATGGTGAGGTCCACCAGCTCCTGAATTTCACCGGGGATCGGCCAGCGCAGGCGGCCATCCCGCACCACCACGCGCGTCACCTTGATACCGGTGAGCCAGGGGGAGATCCCCTGGCGGCTGACTTCAACTTCTGGCAATTCGGGCATGGGCACCTCGCAAGGAAAAGGAACTCAGGGGGCAGGACGCAGCAGATCGCGATACTGTTCGGCAGTGAGGGCGAGCCAGAGACCGGAGGGCGGCTGGGCGCCATATTGGCCGCTGTTCTGATAGAGGCCGATCTCGACCGGATCGTTCTGGCCGGCAATCCACACCTTGATGGTCACCGGGGTGCCGCGCACCACCTCGCCGGGGGGCAGCAACCAGCCTTGCCAGCGTGCCAGCCGGGCATCCAGCTGCACCGTGTCGAGCCCCAGATCCGGCATGCTGCGCCAGCCCTGACCGATCCGCTCAATCTGCCAGCTCGGTCCCTGCCAGGTGAGCACCACAGACGCATCCGGCAGCAAGGGGCGAGCCCGCTTGGCGCTGTTCTCCTGCTGGGCAGTCTCCATACGATGCAACAGGGTGATCACGATCAGCACCACCACAATGATCACGTTATTCCAGCCTTTGCGGCTCAATTTGAACATGGCAAGCCTCCCTTTGAACCGGCAGTGTACTGAATTCGGCGCATAAAAAAACCCGGCACGAAGCCGGGTTTTTGGGAATGCAGCATCAAGTAATTACTTGATTTTGCCTTCCTTGTAGATCACATGCTGACGAACAACGGGATCAAACTTTTTGATCTCCATTTTTTCGGGCATGGTGCGCTTGTTTTTGGTAGTGGTATAGAAGTGACCAGTACCGGCGCTGGAGTTCAGGCGAATTTTCTCGCGAATACCTTTAGCCATGATCTAATTCCTTATACCTTAACACCGCTGGCGCGCAGTTCAGCCAGAACCACTTCAACGCCACGCTTGTCGATGATACGCATGCCTTTTGCGGATACGCGCAGGCTTACGAAGCGTTTTTCACTCTCAACCCAGAAACGGTGAGTGTGCAGGTTCGGCAGGAAACGACGCTTGGTGGCGTTGTTAGCGTGCGAACGGTTGTTACCAACTGCCGGGCGCTTGCCGGTTACTTGGCATACTCTAGACATGTCAGTCTCTCCAAATCTTACTTCATTGCTCGAGCAAATATCTGCCCCGCTGGCCTTCGATTGCGGGGCAAACAGAAGGCGGCATTTTATACAGCATCCGTGATCAAAGATCAACTAATACGGTGCCAGAGCACAGTTATAGCCAACCGCGCTCGGCAAAAGAAACCGTGATGCCATCACCGATCACCAAGTGATCCAGCACTCTGATATCGATCAGGGCCAAAGCGGCCGTGATCCGATCCGTGATCTGGCGGTCGGCCCTACTGGGCTCGGCGACGCCGGACGGGTGATTATGCGCCAGAATCACCGCGGCTGCATTATGTTTGAGCGCGATCTGCACGATTTCTCTTGGCCAGACGCTCGCCGAGTCGATGGTGCCGAAAAAAAGCTCAACAAATTGAATGACTCTGTGCTGATTGTCGAGCAACAGCAGGGCAAACACCTCACGCGGCCGATCCCGCAACTGGGCCTGCAGATAGTCGCGGGTCAGCTGGGGCGAGGTGAGGGCATCGCCCCGCTGCAACTGCTCGGCCAGATGGCGTCTGGCCATCTCCAGCACCGCCTGCAACTGGGCATATTTGGCCGGGCCAAGGCCGTGCGCCTCGCAGAATGCCCGTTGATCCGCCCCCAGCAAGCTGCGCAAAGAGCCGAATTGATTCAACAGGTTGCGTGAAAGATCCACTGCACTCAGGCCATTGACGCCGGTGCGCAGAAAGATGGCGAGCAGCTCGGCATCGGAGAGCGCCGCGGGCCCCTGGCGCAGCAGCTTCTCTCTGGGGCGTTCATCTTCCGGCCACTCTTTGATGCTCATTTGTCTCTCCCTCATCCCTGTTGAGAAAAAACATAGCAAAAAATTGCGCGCGCCCGACCACACCCCTTGATGCCAACCCCTGTCGTCATCCATTGCCTGTGGTATCTTAGCCGACCAGTCAGAATGAGCCGGATAGAGAAACAGCAGATGAGATTGGCCGATAAACGCATCCTGTTGGGTGTCAGTGGCGGGATCGCCGCCTACAAGAGTGCCGAGCTGGTACGCCGCCTGAAAGATCAGGGCGCCGAAGTGCGGGTGGTGATGACCCGCTCCGCCAAGGAGTTCATCACCCCGCTGACCCTGCAGGCGGTCTCCGGTCATCCGGTGGCCTACAGCCTGCTGGATCCCTCCGCCGAAGCGGGCATGGGCCATATCGAGCTGGCCAAGTGGGCCGATCTGGTGCTGATCGCCCCCGCCAGCGCCAACCTGATGGCGCGGATGGCAGCAGGCATGGCCGACGAACTGCTGACCACCCTCTGTCTGGCCACTCCGGCGCCCATCGCGCTGGCACCAGCAATGAACCAGCAGATGTATCTCAACGCCGCCACCCAGGCCAACCTCAAGACCCTGGCCAGCCGCGGCATTCTGCTGTGGGGGCCGGATGCCGGCAGCCAGGCCTGTGGCGATGTGGGCCCGGGGCGGATGCTGGATCCCCTCGAACTGGTGGATCGCTGCTGCCAGCAGCTGGCCACCGAGCCCTTGCTGGCAGGCGTCAAGCTGCTGCTCACCGCAGGGCCAACCCGCGAGGCGCTGGATCCGGTGCGCTACATCAGCAACCACAGCTCCGGCAAGATGGGCTACGCCATCGCCCGCGCTGCCCGTGAAGCAGGCGCCGAGGTGACGCTGGTGAGCGGCCCGGTGACGCTGGCTACACCTGCTGGAGTCACCCGCATCGATGTCGAGAGCGCCGAGCAGATGCATCAGGCGGTGATGAGCCGGGTGGGCGAGTGCGATCTCTTCATCGGCTGCGCGGCGGTAGCCGACTATCGTCCTGAGCAGGTGGCCAGCCAGAAGATCAAGAAAACCGGCGACAACGACCAGATGGTGGTGAAGCTGGTGAAAAACCCCGACATCATCGCGGCCGTTGGTGCCCTTTCAGACAAACCCTTCACCGTCGGATTTGCCGCCGAAACCGTGGATGTGGAACAATACGCCCTCGACAAGTTGCAGCGTAAGCGGCTGGACATGATCGCCGCCAACGATGTGTCCCGCGAGGGGCAAGGCTTCAACGCCGATGACAACGCCCTGACCGTGTTCTGGCAAGGGGGCCAGGCCCCGCTGCCGCTGGCCGACAAGCTGACGCTGGCTCGTCACCTGATCGCCCTGATTGCACGCCACTACCGGCACTGAGCGTCCCGAAAGAACAAGACTCACGGCACCCCGCCTGCCAAGAGGGGCGCCAATACAAGATCCAACTGAAAAAGCGATTCATGACTACACAAATTGAACTGAAGATTCTGGATGCCCGTATCGGTACCGAGTACCCGCTGCCCGCCTACGCCACACCGGGCTCTGCCGGTATGGATCTGCGCGCACTGCTGGATGCGCCGCTGACTCTGGCTCCGGGTGATACCACCCTGGTGCCGACCGGTCTGGCCATTCACATCCAGGATCCGGGTCTGTGTGCCACCATCCTGCCCCGCTCCGGCCTCGGCCATAAGCACGGCATCGTGCTGGGCAACCTGGTCGGTCTGATCGATTCCGATTACCAGGGTCAGCTGATGGTATCGGTCTGGAACCGCGGCAAAGATGAGTTCACCATGCAACCCGGCGAGCGCATCGCCCAGCTGGTGATCATGCCGGTGGTTCAGGCCAGCTTCCAACTGGTCGATGAGTTCAATCAGAGCGAACGGGGTGAAGGCGGTTTTGGTTCTTCTGGTCGCCAATAACAGACCACACCAGCCCGATGGGCGGTGCCTAATAATAGAATCAAGCCATTGTTTTTTTAGGGGAATCCATGGCAAGCAGTAATCAGAAACAGAGTCGGCGCGATCAGATCCTGCAGGCGCTCGCCCATATGCTGGAAACCAGTCCGGGTCAGCGCATCACCACGGCCCGTCTGGCGGCCGAGGTCGGCGTCTCTGAAGCAGCCCTCTATCGACATTTTCCCAGCAAGGCGCGGATGTTCGAGGGGCTGATCGACTTTATCGAGGATTCCCTGCTGTCACGGGTCAATCTGATCATGGCGGAAGAGAAGGACACCATGGCGCGCTGTCACCATATCCTGCAGCTGCTGCTGGTGTTCGCCGAGCGCAATCCCGGCATCACCCGCATCCTCAATGGCGACGCCCTGCTGGGCGAGCACGATCGGCTGCGGGATCGCATCAGCATCCTGTTCGACAAGCTGGAGACCCAGATCAAGCAGGTGCTGCGCGAAAAGCGGCTACGCGAAGGTCAGGGCTTCCAGCTCGACGAGACTATGCTGGCCAATCTGCTGCTGGCCTACACCGAAGGCCGCATCAGCCAGTTCGTGCGCTCCGAGTTCAAGCTCAAGCCGACCGCCGGTTTTGAAGATCAGTGGCAATTTATCCGCAGCCAACTGCTGCAGAGCTGATGGTTTTTTCGCATCATTCAGCAAAAAGAAGGGAGGCTTTGGCCTCCCTTCTTTTTTGTGTCAGGTTTTTATGGCAGAAAAGAAGTACCAGATGCGACCCGTACTGTCGCGCTGCGGTGTTAGATTTATCCACCATAAACCTTTTAGAACCTGACAGGACATCCTATGGAACCCGAAATCATTACCGAAGCGCAGACCTGGCTGGTCAATAATCAGGGACTGCTGATCGAATACGGCGTCAATATCGCCGCCGCCCTGCTGACCCTGCTGGTCGGCTATATCGCCGCCAACCTCATCAGCGGTGGCGTGGTCAAGGTGATGCAGGCCCGCAAGCTGGACACCACAGTCACCCACTTCGTCGGCAGCATCCTCAAATACGCCATTCTGGTGTTCGTAGTGATCGCCGCGCTGGGCCGTGTCGGCGTGCAGACCGCCTCCTTCGTCGCCATTATCGGTGCCGCCGGTCTGGCCATCGGTCTGGCGCTGCAAGGCTCGCTCTCCAACTTCGCTGCCGGCTTCCTGCTGATCATCTTCCGCCCCATCAAGGCGGGCGAGTTTATCGAAGTGGCAGGTACCGCGGGTGTAGTACAGTCCGTTCAGCTCTTTACCACTACCCTCACCTCAGGTGACAACAAGATGGTGGTAGTACCGAACTCCGCCATCCTCAACGGCACCATCGTCAACTACTCGCGCATGGATACCCGCCGCGTCGACATGACCTTCGGTATCGGCTACGGCTCCGACCTGCGCAAGGCCAAGCAGATCCTGGAGCGTCTGGTGAACGAAGAGCCGCGCATCCTGAAAGATCCGGCCGCCACCATCGCCGTCGCCGCACTGGCCGACTCCTCGGTCAATATCGTGGTGCGCCCGTGGGTCAAGACTGGCGACTACTGGGGTGTCTGGTTCGACTTCCACGAGAAGGTGAAACTCACCTTTGATGCCGAAGGGATCGAAATTCCCTTCCCGCAGATGGTGATGCACATGCAAAAACCGCAGGCGTGATCGCGGTAAAGCAGCAACCCACAATGCCAGCCTTCGGGCTGGCATTGTCGTTTCTGGCCCCAGCCCATGGCCATGTCGGTGCATAACCACGCCAACCGGATGAAAACAATTTCAGGCTATCGGGGTGGCCCCAATCATGAGCAAGCGCAAGATCCGCCTTGCTTTCGTGACACATAATCCCAATGTTCTGGTTGTATGCTCCCGACAGTGACCCATTGCGGTAAAAGACAATCGGTAAAAATCTGTTACACGGGCCGCCCGATCGGCTCGCTATAATGCTCGGATAATAAGGTTTGGCGGGACCTTGCCTGCAAGGTTCAAACACAACTTGGCATTTCAGGAATCCTATGAAAAATATCAATCCAACCCAAACCCAGGCCTGGCAGGCACTGGAAGCCCATTTTGCAGCAAACAAAGAGACCCGACTCAAGGATCTGTTCGCGCAGGACCCGAAGCGCTTTGACAAGTTTTCCCTTACCTTCGGCGGCGACATCCTGGTTGATTACTCGAAGAACCTGATCACCGAAGAAACCCTCAAGTTGCTGGTTGATCTCGCCAAAGAGACCGATCTTCGCAGCGCGATCGATGCCATGTTCAATGGCGAAAAGATCAACATGACCGAAGGGCGCTCCGTACTGCACGTTGCTCTGCGCAACCGCTCCGACCGCCCCATCGAGTGCGACGGCAAGGACGTGATGCCGGAAGTGAATGCCGTACTGGCCAAGATGAAAGGCTTCTGCGAGAAGATCATCTCCGGCGAGTGGAAAGGCTACACCGGCAAGGCGATCCAGCACGTGGTCAACATCGGTATCGGTGGCTCCGATCTGGGCCCGGTGATGATCACCGAGGCACTGCGTCCCTACAAAAACCACCTGCAGATGCACTTCGTCTCCAACGTCGATGGCACCCACATCGCCGAGACCCTGAAGAAGATCGATCCGGAAACCACCCTGTTCCTGGTGGCCTCCAAGACCTTCACCACCCAGGAGACCATGACCAACGCCCTGACCGCCCGCGACTGGTTCATCAAGATCGCCGGTGACAAGGCCCACGTTGCCAAGCACTTCGCCGCGCTCTCCACCAACGGCAAGGCCGTGGCCGAGTTCGGCATCGACACCAACAACATGTTCGAGTTCTGGGACTGGGTTGGCGGCCGCTACTCCTCCTGGTCTGCCATCGGCATGCCCATCGCCCTGTCCGTCGGTTTCGAGAACTTCGAAGCCCTGCTGCAAGGCGCCTTCGAGATGGACATGCACTTCGCCACTGCCTCCTATGAGCAGAACGTGCCGGTGCTGCTGGCGCTGATCGGCCTGTGGTACAACAACTTCTACGGTGCCGAGTCCGAAGCCATTCTGCCGTACGACCAATACATGCACCGCTTCCCTGCCTACTTCCAGCAGGGCAACATGGAGTCCAACGGCAAGTACGTGGATCGCAACGGCAAGCCGGTTGACTACCAGACTGGCCCCATCATCTGGGGTGAGCCGGGCACCAACGGCCAGCACGCTTTCTACCAGCTGATCCATCAGGGCACCAAGCTGATCCCCTGCGACTTCCTGGCACCAGCCATCAGCCACAACCCGATCGGTGACCACCACCCGAAACTGCTGGCCAACTTCTTCGCCCAGACCGAGGCGCTGGCCTTCGGCAAGAGCAAGGAAGAGGTCGAAGCCGAGTTCCTGGCTGCTGGCAAAACCCTGGAGCAGGTCAAGGATCTGGTGCCGTTCAAGGTGTTCGAAGGCAACCGCCCGACCAACTCCATCCTGTTCAAGAGCCTGACCCCGAAAACCCTGGGTGCCCTGATCGCCATGTACGAGCACAAGATCTTCGTACAGGGCGCAATCTGGAACATCTTCTCCTTCGACCAGTGGGGCGTGGAGCTGGGCAAACAGCTGGCCAACAAGATCCTGCCGGAGCTGGGCAACAACGAGGCGGTCACCAGCCACGACTGCTCCACCAACGGTCTGATCAACACCTGGAAAGCGTGGAAAGCCTGATTTATCCGGCCTTTCTGAATGCAAAAGCCCCGCTCGATGAGCGGGGCTTTTTTATGACTGTCAGGCTGATTTTTCTGGCTGGCCGGTCGGGTGTCCAGTCCGACCGGCGACGGGGATCGTCATCCCCGCCCCTTCATCCTCCAGCCCGATGCTGGCTTAACCACCAACAGCGATGCGCTTCATGTCCTTCATGTAGCCACGCAGTACCTGACCGATTTTCTCGATCGGGTGGTTGCGGGTCGCTTCGTTGGCCGCCAGCAGCGCCAGGTTGTCGACGCTCTGCCCTTCCGCCTTGCTGGCACCCAGATCGCCCGCTTTCAGGGTCGGCATGAAGTACTCGCGCAGCAAGGGCACGGCGGCGTTGGCGAACAGGTAGTTGCCGTACTCGGCGGTGTCGGAGATGACCACGTTCATCTCGTACAGACGCTTGCGAGCAACGGTGTTGGCGATCAGCGGCAACTCGTGCAGGGATTCGTAGTAGGCGGACTCCTCGTAAATACCGGAGGCCACCATGGTCTCGAACGCCAGCTCGACACCCGCCTTGACCATGGCCACCATCACCACGCCATTGTCGAAGTACTCCTGCTCGGCAATCTTGCCAGCGAACACCGGGGCGTTTTCGAAGGCGGACTTGCCCGTCTCTTCGCGCCAGCCGAACAGCTTGGCATCGTCTTCGGCCCAGTCGGCCATCATGCCGCGGGAGAACTCACCGGCGATGATGTCGTCCATGTGCTTCTCGAACAGCGGGCGCATCAGGGTCTTGAGCTGCTCGGAGAGCTCGAAGGCGCGCAGCTTGGCGGGGTTGGAAAGGCGATCCATCATCAGGCTGATGCCCCCCTGTTTCAGGGCTTCGGTGATGGTCTCCCAGCCGAACTGGATCAGCTTGCCGGCGTAGGCCGGGTCGGTGCCTTCGGCAACCAGCTTGTCGTAGCAGAGCAGGGAACCGGCCTGCAGCATGCCGCAGAGGATGGTCTGCTCGCCCATCAGGTCAGATTTCACTTCCGCCACGAAGGAGGACTCCAGCACCCCGGCACGGTCGCCGCCGGTAGCAGAAGCCCACGCCTTGGCGATGGCCATGCCTTCGCCCTTGGGATCGTTCTCCGGGTGAACGGCGATCAGAGTCGGTACGCCGAAACCGCGCTTGTACTCCTCACGCACCTCGGTGCCCGGGCACTTGGGAGCCACCATCACGACCGTGATGTCAGAACGGATCTGCTGACCCTCTTCCACCACGTTGAAGCCGTGGGAGTAGCCCAATGCGGCGCCCTGCTTCATCAGCGGCATCACGGTCTTCACGACGTCGGAGTGCTGTTTGTCCGGAGTCAGGTTCAGCACCAGATCGGCGGTCGGGATCAGCTCTTCATAGGTGCCGACCGCGAAGCCGTTGTCGGTGGCTTTCTGCCATGAGGCGCGCTTCTCGGTGATGGCGGCCTTGCGCAGGGCGTAAGAGATATCCAGCCCGGAGTCACGCATGTTCAGACCCTGGTTCAGACCCTGAGCACCACAGCCCACAATCACCACCTTCTTGCCCTTCAGCACGTTGCAGCCGTCCGCGAACTCTTCGCGCTGCATGAAACGACACTTGCCCAGTTGGGCCAACTGCTGACGCAGGTTCAAGGTGTTGAAATAGTTAGCCATGGTGATTGCTCCGTTCGATTGATTCCATGCCGGATAGCGGCGTTGTCTGAACCACTATAGCGCGGGACACTTATTGCCTGAACTGATATATTCGAAACAGTACGTTGCAATAACTGAAACGATCACCCTTCATAATTGCCTGCTGAATGTACCGCGAGATGGCAGAAACAAGCCGCCAACCGCTGGATATCGGGCACATATGCCGCGCCAGGAGCTGAAAGATGGACCTTCGCAATCTCGAGCTGTTTCTCCACCTCGCCGACTCCCTTCATTTCGGCAAAAGCGCCGATGCCATGGCGGTCAGCCCCTCCACCCTGAGCCGCGCCATCCAGCGGCTGGAGCAGGAGACCGGCTGCATCCTGTTCGAGCGGGACAACCGCTCGGTACGGCTCACTCCCGCCGGCGAGAAGCTGCGGGAGTTTGGTGGCGGCCTGTTGCAGGAGTGGCGTCAGCTCAAACAGGAGCTCAAACGCAGCGATGAACCGCTGCAGGGGCGGCTGCGGGTGTTCTGCTCGGTCACTGCCAGCTACTTTCTGCTGCCCGAGGTACTGGAGCGCTTTCGCCGCCGCTACCCCCAGCTGGAGATCAAGCTGGAGACCGGTGACCCGGCGCTGGCGGTGGACAAGATCCTGGCCGATGAGGCCGATCTCGCCATCGCCGCCCGCCCCGATGCCCTGCCCGCCAAGCTGGAGTTCGCCAGCCTGCAGCTGGTACCGCTGGTCTTTATCGCACCGCGCAACGCCCCGCAACTGAACCAGTGGTTCCGTCAGGGAGAACCTGATTGGGAGCAACTGCCAGTCATCCTCTCCGAGCAGGGGCTGGCCCGCAAACGCAGCGATCAGTGGTTTCGCAACAAGGGGATCGCCCCCAACATCTATGCCGAAGTGGCGGGTAACGAGGGAATCGTCGCCATGGTGGCGCTCGGCTGTGGCGTGGGACTGGTGCCGGCGGCGGTGATCGACCACAGCCCGCTCGGCGACAAGGTACGGATCATCGACCTCAAACCCGCCTTCAAGCCATTTGATGTGGGGATCGGGGTGCTCAAGAAGCGGCTGGAGGAGCCGCTGATCCGCGCCTTCTGGGATACCGCGCAGAATCAGGGCTCACTGCGCTGACACCGGATTATAGATAAGGGCCGGATCGACCATCATGACGCGACTGGGCTGCGGCAAGTCGGGGTTGTGCAACTCGAGGCGCACCCGCTCATCCAGTTTCAACCGCCGAATGGTGCTGCCAAATCCCTCTTCAAAGACCCGGTCAAAAGCACCAGACTGCCGCGCTCGCAGCAGGCCAAGCTCGATGCGCTGGGCCAGCTCCGGATATTTTGGCGAGACAAAGAAGAGCAGCGCCAGCGGATAGCGAAACACCAGACGGGGCTCGATGGCGAGATCGGGATGCTGCCTTAGCTCATCCTCGATCTCGATGACCGAACGCAGGAAGCAGTCAAAGCGCTTCTTGCGCAGCATGTTGAAGAGCGCCTCATAAAGATTGCCCACCGTCACCTTGAGGCCGTTAGCCCGCAGCAACTGGGTGTCTGGCCAGGATCTGTGCTGGCCGATGGAGAGCCCGGCGCGATGCCAGTCCGCCAACGATCCGATCGCGGCAAAACGCCCCTCATCCCCCTGCCGAACCAGACACACCCGCCATCCCAGCAACCCCTTGGCCAGCGGAATGTGGATTGCCAGCAACTCCCGTTCTCGCTCACCATCGGGGGCAAAAACACCGACCTGAACCAGCTCGCCGCTGTGCAGCTCCTTCACCGCCCGCCCCTGCTCCATCTGCGGGCTGGAGACCAGCTGGTAAGGGCCATAATCGGGCACGGTGAGATCGAGGGAGAGCCGCAGCAACTGGACGACGGCGGGGTTGGGGTGATCCAGCAGCAGATTCCAGGCGCGGATAGGCTGCTCGGTTGCCGATACGCCAACCGTCCACAGTGCCATGCACCACCACCAGACTCTGATCATCCTGTGCACCAACTATGCCTCGTGCTCCTCGCCATACTATAACGCCAGCCAGCGCCTCAACGGCGCCCTCTCTGAAAGATGTGTGAGCGCTCTCGTGTCAAATCTCGTGTCAAAAGTGACAATAGGCAAACCCGGCAGGTTATCGCAGACTGGACGTTCATCAACAAACGCCAAGGCGCAGGGAGGAGAGCCATGAAACAGCATCTGGTAGAGATCAAGGGTTCAACCCTGTTTGACGAGTATCTGCAAAGCATGGGCGTGCCCAGCACGGCGCTCGACCGGGAGCAGGATATCTATCTGCAGGAACGCCACCTGAGAGCCATTCGCCGGGTACAAGGCGAACTGCGCTTTTATTTGCGTGCCAATGCCCTGAACAAACGGTGATCAGGATCCGGTCACAGAACCCGCAGCAAAGGCGTATTAGACTGGTATCTTCCCCCTTTTGTCGGGAGTGCCCATGAAAGCAAGCGGTCTGGATCGGCTGTTCAAACCCCACTCAATCGCCGTGATCGGCGCCTCGACCGACCCGCTCAAGGCGGGTCATGTGATCGTGCGCCACCTGCTGGCGGGCCAGTTCAAAGGGCCCATCCTCCCTGTCACCCCGCGCAACAAGTCCATCGCCGGCGTGCTGGCCTATCCCGATATTGCCAGCCTGCCGCTAACCCCGGATCTCGCCATCATCTGCACCAGGCGGGAGCGGGTCTTGCCGTTGCTGGAAGCGCTTGGCCAGAAGGGGGCGGGGGCGGCCATCATACTGGCCGCCGACTTTTCCCCCGAGGAGCGACTGGAGCTGAAACGGGTCTGCCAGCAATATGACATTCGCCTGCTCGGCCCCAACAGCATGGGGATGCTGCTGCCCGGCCAAGGGATCAACGCCAGCTTTTCACCCATTGCCGCCAAGCCGGGGCAAGTCGCCTTTCTGTCGCAATCCGCCGCCGTCAGCACCACCATTCTGGATTGGGCCAAGCAGCATGAGCTGGGCTTCTCCGCCTTCATCTCCCTTGGCGATCACTGCGATATCGACTTCGGCCAGCTGCTGGATCAACTCTCCCGCGATAGCGTCACCCGCGCCATTTTGATCTATATGGACAAGTTGCACGACGCCCGCCACTTTCTCTCGGCGGCGCGGGCAGCCTCGCGCAACAAGCCGATCCTGGTACTGAAAAGCGGGCGCCACGAACCGGCCCACGGTCTCGACAATGTCTATGATGCCGCCATCCGCCGCGCCGGCATGTTACGGGTGCGGGATACCCACGAACTATTCGCCGCGGTAGAAACCTTGAGCCACTCCATGACCCTCAAGGGAGAGCGGCTCGCCATCATCTCCAACGGCCGAGGGCTGGCCAATATGGCGGTAGATGTACTACTGGAGCGTGGCGGCAAGCTGGCTCGCCCGCCGCTCGACATCGGCAGCGATGCCACCATCGCCACCTATCAGGAGGCGTTGGACAGCGTGTTGCAGGAGGATGGCATCGACGCCATCCTGATCATCCACGCCCCCTCGCTCACGGCACCGAGCGCGCCGCTGGCCAGCCATCTAATCGCCCATCTGAAACAGCACCCCAGAGCGCGCCGTTTCAACATCCTCACCAACTGGGCGGGTGAATACTCGGCGCAGGAGGGACGTAAACTCTTTACTGAAGCGGGCTTCCCGACCTACCGCACACCGGAAAGCGCCATGGCCGCCTTCATGCACATGGTGGAATACCGCCGCAACCAGAAGCAGTTGATGGAGACACCGGCGTCACTACATGGCAACCAGCTCAATGTCGAGCTGTGCCAGCAGCTGATCCGTCAGGCGCAGGAGCGCAAACAGCTAAGATTGGATACCCATCTGGTTCACCCAATTTTACAAGCCGCAGGTCTCTCGACCCTGCCAACCTGGATCGTCACCGACGCCATCGAAGCGACCCTGACCGCCGAGCAGATCGGCTATCCGGTGGCGGTGAAACTGCGATCGCCCGATATCCTGCACAAGTCTGCCGTGCACGGGGTGGTGCTCAATCTGCGCACCTCGGCCGAAGTGGCGCAAGCTGCAGATGCCATTCTGGACAGGGTCAAACAGCATGATCCGGGCGCCCGCATCGAAGGCTTGCTGGTGCAACGCATGGCTCGCCGCAGCGGCGGCCTCGAGCTGCGGGTACGCATCCAGCAAGACGCCATCTTTGGCCCCGTCATTCTGTTGGGTGAGTCGGGTGCGGAACCGCAGGAGATGGTGGCTGCCCTGCCACCGCTCAATCAGGCACTGGCTCGTTACCAGATCATAGGAGCCCTCAAGAGCCGCAAGATCCGTGAGCAAGCGACGCCGGAACGACTGGATATCGATGCTCTCGGTCAGGTGCTCTGCCAGCTCTCCGAACTGCTGCTCGCCTTTCCTGAAATTCAGGAGCTGGACCTGCACCCGCTGCAAGCGTACGGCGCCGAAATGGTGGTGCTGGATGCCAGCCTCACACTGAGTGACCCTACCATCCCGACAATCAACCGACTGGCAATCCGCCCCTATCCTACCGAACTGGAGGAGGGTGCCTGGCTTAAAGATCAGCGCCATATCCTGCTGCGCCCGATCCGGCCGGAAGATGAACCGGCTCACAAGCAGTTCGTGCTGCGGGTCTCCGATGAAGACAGGTACAAACGCTTCTTCGCCGATGTGGGCGAGCTGGGTCATGAAGAGCTGGCTCGCATGACCCAGATCGATTACGACCGGGAGATGGCCTTTGTGGCGGTGGGGCAAGATGGCGAGCTGCAGGATCAAATCCTCGGCGTGGTACGCGCTATCTCGACCCCGGACATGAGCGATGCCGAGTTTGCCATTCTGGTGCGATCGGACTTGAAAGGGGTGGGGCTCGGCAAATTGATGATGGAGAAGATCATCCGTTACGCCAAAGAGCAGGGGATTGGCCAGTTATCTGGCATGACCATGCCCAGCAATCGTGGCATGGTCAACCTCGCCAAACGGCTTGGCTTCAAGATCGATGTGCAAATGGAAGAGGGGGTGGTCAATATGGAACTGCCCTGCAACCAGCAGGCAGCAGAAGGCTGATTTGACCATCTGTAGAGTCGTTCAAATGGCAGTGAATGAAACTGATAGGGCTCGGATATAGCCAGAAAATGGTGGGAATAATCGGCTATCTGGCACTCTTACTTGGCAGAGAAAAGCCAGATATCGGTGGTTTAAGGCGCTAAAAATACAAAAGCCCGGTCATGAAGCCGGGCTTTTGTATTTGTTCTGGTATGCAAACCTGTGGGTCACTTGATAAAAACGCCCATAGTAAAAGGCCTTCCCAATCGGGAAGGCCTTCGAATTAGTGGCGGAGCGGACGGGACTCGAACCCGCGACCCCCGGCGTGACAGGCCGGTATTCTAACCGACTGAACTACCGCTCCGCATTCGGTTAGCTTTCGCTAAATCTTCTGCTGCTTCTTTTGAGGTGTCAACCTCGCAGCCAGTGATGTGATTCTTCACATCACCGTTTAATTGGGTGCCTGGCAGTGTCCTACTCTCGCATGGCGAATGCCACACTACCATCGGCGCTACCGCGTTTCACTTCTGAGTTCGGCATGGGATCAGGTGGTTCCACGGCGCTATGGCCGCCAGGCAAATTCTTAATCTAGAAAGCTGAAGTGAATAACAACTTGGCTAGTTTGCCTTGTCACTATCACTGAATTGGTAGTTCGCTTAGGTTTGCTACAAGCCTTAGAACACTTCTTGGGTGTTGTATGGTTAAGCCTCACGGGTAATTAGTACGGGTTAGCTCAATGCATCGCTGCACTTACACACCCCGCCTATCAACGTTGTGGTCTCCAACGGCCCTTTAGGACCCTCAAGGGGTCAGGGATGACTCATCTCAGGGCTCGCTTCCCGCTTAGATGCTTTCAGCGGTTATCGATTCCGAACTTAGCTACCGGGCAGTGCCACTGGCGTGACAACCCGAACACCAGAGGTTCGTTCACTCCGGTCCTCTCGTACTAGGAGCAACTCCCTTCAATCATCCAACGCCCACGGCAGATAGGGACCGAACTGTCTCACGACGTTCTGAACCCAGCTCGCGTACCACTTTAAATGGCGAACAGCCATACCCTTGGGACCGACTTCAGCCCCAGGATGTGATGAGCCGACATCGAGGTGCCAAACACCGCCGTCGATATGAACTCTTGGGCGGTATCAGCCTGTTATCCCCGGAGTACCTTTTATCCGTTGAGCGATGGCCCTTCCATTCAGAACCACCGGATCACTATGACCTACTTTCGTACCTGCTCGACCTGTCCGTCTCGCAGTTAAGCTGGCTTATGCCATTGCACTAACCTCCTGATGTCCGACCAGGATTAGCCAACCTTCGTGCTCCTCCGTTACTCTTTGGGAGGAGACCGCCCCAGTCAAACTACCCACCAGGCACTGTCCGCGGCCCAGATTCATGGGCCTGCGTTAGAACATCAAACATACAAGGGTGGTATTTCAAGGACGGCTCCAGCGCAACTGGCGTCACGCCTTCAAAGCCTCCCACCTATCCTACACATGTAGGTTCAATGTTCAGTGCCAAGCTGTAGTAAAGGTTCACGGGGTCTTTCCGTCTAGCCGCGGGTACACCGCATCTTCACGGCGAATTCGATTTCACTGAGTCTCGGGTGGAGACAGCATGGCCATGGTTACACCATTCGTGCAGGTCGGAACTTACCCGACAAGGAATTTCGCTACCTTAGGACCGTTATAGTTACGGCCGCCGTTTACCGGGGCTTCGATCAAGAGCTTCGCTTGCGCTAACCCCATCAATTAACCTTCCGGCACCGGGCAGGTGTCACACCCTATACGTCCACTTTCGTGTTTGCAGAGTGCTGTGTTTTTGATAAACAGTCCCAGCCATCTGGTCACTGCGACTCCCAACTGCTCCATCCGCAAGGGACTTCACTGTCAGGAGCGAACCTTCTCCCGAAGTTACGGTTCTATTTTGCCTAGTTCCTTCACCCGAGTTCTCTCAAGCGCCTTGGTATTCTCTACCCGACCACCTGTGTCGGTTTGGGGTACGATGACTTGTAATCTGAAGCTTAGAGGCTTTTCCTGGAAGCAGGGCATCAATGGCTTCCGCACCGTAGTGCGTTCGTCTCGTGTCTCAGTGTTGTGTCTCCGGATTTGCCTAGAAACACCACCTACGCACTTTCACCAGGACAACCGTCGCCTGGCCCACCTAGCCTTCTCCGT
>NZ_JBQBEV010000001.1:375000-440000 GCF_051919365.1 Aeromonas sp. 82P | reverse complement strand
CAGAGAGACTGCCTGGAAAAGGCCGTGGTTGAGCGCCTCTTGCCAGGTGGCGTAGTGCCCGTGGGTCAGCAAAGCGACAAAGCAGATCATCACCAGGGTCGCCTGAATGGCCAGGAACACCTTGAGTTCAGAATCATAGAGGTAGCGCCCGAGCCGAACCGGGCGGTGAGAGAAAACGGTAAAGTGGAGCGCAAAGTTCACGCTGGCCAGCAGCAGGAACACCACGGTAATCAGGTTGATGACCGGACTGTTGAAGAATCCGATGCTGGCATCGTGAGTGGAGAAGCCACCGACCGA
This sequence comes from Aeromonas sp. 82P, assembly GCF_051919365.1. Taxonomy (NCBI): domain Bacteria; kingdom Pseudomonadati; phylum Pseudomonadota; class Gammaproteobacteria; order Aeromonadales; family Aeromonadaceae; genus Aeromonas; species Aeromonas sp. 82P. The sequence continues at coordinate 439,703 of NZ_JBQBEV010000001.1, read as the reverse complement.
CAGAGTCGAGAACGAATGGCATACCGCATCGAACAGCGTCATTCCGGCGAGCCAGTAGGCCAGCGCACAGAGTGCGGTCAGCAGCAGATAGATGAACCAGAGCGCCTTGGCCGTTTCGGCGATGCGCGGCGTCACCTTGGTATCCTTCACCGGCCCCGGGATCTCGGCGCGATAGAGCTGCATGCCCCCGATCCCCAGCAGTGGCAGAATGGCCACCGCCAGTACGATGATCCCCATCCCCCCCAGCCACTGCAGCAGCTGGCGATAGAACAGAAACGCCTTGGGCAGATTATCGAGCCCGGTCAGTACCGTTGCGCCTGTGGTGGTCAGGCCGGAAAAAGATTCGAAGAAGGCCTCCGAGACCGACATATCCGGCACGTCGCTCATGATGAAGGGCACAGCCCCCACACTGCCCAGCACGGTCCAGAACAGCACCACGATGAGGAAGCCCTCTTTCGAGCGCATCTCCTTCTTGTGATAGCGATTGGGAAACCAGAGCACCACGCCGAGCAGCAGGGCGATCAGAAAAGAGCTGACGAACTCGGCACCACCACCATCCCGATAGCCAAAGGCCACCAGTGCAGGCAACAGCATGGTCGAGCTGAACAGCGCAACCAGCAGGCCAACAATGCGAATAATGCTCAGAATGTGCATTACAGCTCCCTTTCCCCAATTAAAGAGCGATGGATTCTAGCCATCTAAGGGGCTGAGGGATACCCGCCCATGAGTCCGGTCGGTCAATTCACGGTCCACCTGAGCCCAAACCGAGGACTCCCACGCCACCTGCAAGATGACCTGCTGACCGTAATCCGCCGCCAGCAATTCGCCATTATGGCTGCTGATCAGCGACTCGACCGTCCCCATGTCACCGTAATCGCAGTGAATGAGAGAGGGAGTGCGCGGCACCTTGAGCAGGGTAGGCAGCTGCTTGAGGGCGGCACCGACGCCGCCCCCATAGGCTTTGACCAGTCCACCGGTGCCGAGCTGGATGCCGCCGTAGTAACGCACTACCACGGCGCAGATTTCACCGATCCCCGACCCCATCAGCTGGGCCAAGATCGGCTTGCCAGCCGTACCGGACGGTTCGCCATCATCGCTGAAGCCATAGACCTGACTATCTTGCGGCGCGCCCGCCACAAAGGCCCAGCAGTGATGGCGCGCGGTCGGATGTTGGCGCTTGATCTCGTTGACCCACCCCTTGGCCGCCTCGACGGTCGGGGTGTGGGCGATCAGGGTAATGAAGCGGCTCTTCTTTATCTCTTCGGTCAACTCCAGCGGGGCAGCCGGAATGGAGTACGCAGCCGCCATCAGAGTCCTGCTTGTCTGGTCATGTTCTCCACCCCGTTGGCATGCAGCACCACGTTATCTTCGATGCGGATACCGCCGAACGGCCGCAGCGCCTCCACCTTGTTCCAGTTGACCCGTTTACCCTGTTCGCCCTGACGCAGCGGCTCCAGCAAACTGTCGATGAAGTAGAGACCCGGCTCGATGGTGAACACCTGATCAACCTCCATCACCCGGGTGCAGCGCAGATAGGGGAACAGCTCGGGCGCCGCCAGATGGGTGCCGCGCTCATCCTGCATGAAACCGCCCGCATCGTGTACCTGCAAACCGAGGAAGTGGCCGAGGCCATGAGGGAAGAAGACGTTGGTCACCCCGGTGTTGATCATCTCGTCCACCGACATATCCACCAACTCGGTCGCTTGCAGCAGGCGCGCCAGCTTGTGGTGCATCTGCAGGTGCAGCTCGCTGTAGCGGCGACCCGGTTTGATCTCCTTGATGATTTCCTGCTGCTGCTCGTCGAGGGCTGCAATCAGATCAGCAAACTCGCCTCGCCGCCACGCCCAGGTACGGGTGATGTCGGAGGCATAACCGTGGAAATCGACACCGGCATCGATCAGGAAGGAGTGGCGCTCCGCATCGGGCACCCGCACGGCAGACAAGTGGGTGTAGTGAAGGATGGCCGCATTGCGGTTGATGGCGACGATATTACCGTAGGGCGCCTCATTGGCCCCCTGCCCGACCGCTTTCATGTAGGCCAGATTGATCTCGAACTCGCTCGCCCCCGCCATAAAGGAGTCCTTGGCGGCAATATGGCCGCGTACCCCGATCCGGTTCGCCTCGCGCAGACACTCCAGCTCATAGGGGGTCTTGTAGGCGCGGTGATAGTGCAGGTAGTTGAGCACCGCCTCCGGATTGGGCTGGGTCAGCCCCAGCAGCTCGGCCACTTCCAGATGACCGCCCAGATAGGCCCACTCCTGCTTGTTGGCAGGTAGATGGTCGGCCACCAGTTCCGGCCGGGTCAGGAAACGGATATCGAAGAACTCGACCCAGAAGGCATTGGGCAGATCCGCTACCTTGTGCCAGAAATCCACTGGGCGGTAGAACAGCAGGATTGGTTTGTTCACCCCGTCCACCAGCAGCCAGCAGTGGGGATTGTCCAGCACCGGCAACCAGGCCTTGAAATGCGGGTTTACCTTGAACGGGTAATCCTGATCATCGAGGAAGATGCGGTGAGTCTGGCCGGAGTGGATGGCCAGTCCGCTGAGCCCCTGTTGTTGCAGAATGTCGCGGGTGCGCTGCTGCAAGGTATCGAGGTGCTGGGCAAAAAGTTGGCTGTAGCTGCTCATGGCGTCCTGCTCCGAGGTGAGTGTGATTGCAGCATAACATCAAGCGCTTGGCGGCTCGACCCGTCAAGCTGCCGCTTCGTGAGGTAACGCATACGTTACAAACGTGTTTGTTATCAACACAAAACCAATCATTAACAAATCAAAAACAATTCAATACACTGCCGGTAGATACATGAAGTCAGGGATTACTCATGGACAACCTCTGCCTGTGGCAACCGGATCCGCTCGGGATGCAGCAATCCAACCTCTACCGTTTTATGGCGGAGGTGAACCGTTTCCACGGCTTGCAGTTGCAGAACTACCCGCAGCTTTATCAATGGTCGGTGGAGAAGACCACCCGTTTCTGGCCGCTGGTATGGCAGCACTGCGGCGTCAAGGGCGAGCTCGGCAACATAGTGGCGGAGAACCGTCAGGATATGCAGCGCACCCGCTGGTTCCCCGACAGCCGCCTCAACTTCGCCGAAAACCTGCTGCGCCGCCAGGACGAGAGCCCGGCCATCATCTCCCGTATCGAAGGGAGCCCAAGCCGCACCCTGAGCTGGGGTGAACTGAGTGATCAGGTTGCCCGGCTGGCTCAGTGGCTGCGTCATCAGGGGATTGGTCGTGGCGATGTGGTCGCCGCCTACCTGCCCAATATTCCGGAAACAGTGGTTGCCATGCTGGCAACCACCAGCCTCGGGGCGATCTGGACCTCCACCAGCCCCGACTTCGGTGAAGCCAGCGTGGTAGAGCGCTTCGGCCAGACCCGACCACGAGTGCTGTTTGCGGTGGATGGCTATCGCTACAACGGCAAGGCTATCGACATTCAACAGAAAGTCGCCAGCGTGGTGAGCCAGTTAGGCAGCATAGAGCAGACGGTGATGATCCCCCTGCTCGGCAACCCGTTGCAGCTTGGCCACGACTGGCAACAACTGCTGGCAAGCCAGCACGATGCCCAGCTCACCTTCGAGCCGATGGCTTTCAATGACCCGCTCTATATCCTCTACTCCTCCGGCACCACCGGCAAACCCAAGTGCATAGTGCACGGCATCGGCGGCACCCTGCTGCAACACCTGAAAGAGCACCAGCTGCACTGCGATATCAAGCCGGGGGAGCGGATCTTCTACTTCACCACCTGCGGCTGGATGATGTGGAACTGGCTGGTGAGCGCCCTCGCCTCCGGCGCAACTCTGGTGCTCTACGATGGCTCGCCGTTTTACCCGGATGGCAACGTGCTGTGGGATCTCGCCCGCGACGAGCAAGTCAGCTTGTTCGGTACCTCGGCCAAGTATCTCGATGCGCTGCACAAACAGGGATATGCCCCCATCAAGAGCCACGATTTGCCGCACTTGCGGCTGATCTGCAGCACCGGATCTGTGCTGTCGCCGGAGGGGTTCGACTACGTCTATCAGCAGATCAAGCTGGATGTGCAGCTCAGCTCCATCTCCGGCGGTACCGACATCTGCTCCTGCTTCGTCATCGGCAACCCGCTCAGCCCTGTCTATCGCGGCGAGAGTCAGGGGCGCGGCCTCGGTCTCGCGGTGCAGGTGTTCAACGAAGCGGGCCAGCCGGTGCAGGGGGAGAAGGGCGAGCTGGTCTGCACCAAGCCGTTCCCGGCCCAGCCCATCTACTTCTGGGGCGACGAGAATGGCGACAAGTACCACGCAGCCTACTTCGAGCGGTTCGACAACATCTGGTGCCACGGCGACTGGATCGAGCTGACCCCGACCGGCGGCATTCTGTTCTACGGCCGCTCCGACGCCACCCTCAACCCGGGCGGCGTGCGTATCGGCACCAGCGAGATCTATCGCTACGTCGAACAGCTCGACGAAGTGGAAGAGAGCATCGTCATCGGCCAGCAGTGGCAGCAGGACGAGCGGGTGGTGCTGTTCGTCAAGCTCAAGGCGGGCTGCAAGCTGGATGAGCCGCTGCGCGAGCGGATCCGCCAGCAAATAAAGCAGCACTGCACCGCCCGCCACGTGCCCGCCCGCATCCTGCAGGTGGATGCCATCCCCCGCACCAAGTCCGGCAAGATCGTCGAACTGGCGGTGCGTGAAGTGGTACACAACCGGCCGGTCAACAACTCCCATGCCCTCGCCGATCCCGAGGTGCTTAACCAGTATCGCAACCGGCCTGAACTGGCCAGTTGATAACAAACTCACATCTATCCGAGGCGCCGCAAGGCGCCTCTCTTTTGCCCGTTTTGTGATGAAGAGCTTTTACTCGAGATCTGTTAAACAAATGTTTTAAATAGGTGTTGAAAATGTCTCCTTTTGGATCAATAGTGAGCCTCGCCCCCTGCTGGGGATTAAGGAGCACCACTCCCCACTGAGTGGGAACAAGGAGACACTCTCATGATCTACCAAGGCGAAACCCTGTCGGTCAGCTACCTCGAAAACGGCATTGCCGAGCTGAGGTTTGATGCCCCGGGTTCAGTCAACAAGCTGGATCGCGCTACCCTGCTCTCCCTGAGCGAAGCGATCGCCGCATTACAACAAGAACGTGAACTAAAAGGTCTGATCCTCACCTCCGGCAAAGACGCCTTTATCGTCGGTGCCGACATTACCGAATTCCTGGAACTGTTCGATCTGCCGCAAGAAGATCTGCTCGGCTGGCTGAAAAAGGCCAACGACATCTTCAATGCCATCGAAGATCTGCCGGTTCCGACCCTCTCCGCCATCAAGGGCCACGCTCTGGGCGGCGGCTGCGAGACCATCCTCTCCACCGACTTCCGTCTGGCTGACACCAGCGCCAAGATTGGCCTGCCCGAGACCAAACTCGGCATCATGCCGGGCTTTGGCGGCACTGTCCGTCTGCCGCGGGTGATCGGCGCTGACAACGCGCTTGAGTGGATCACCACCGGCAAGGATTACCGTGCCGATGACGCCCTCAAGGTGGGCGCCATCGACGCCGTGGTCGCCCCGGATGCACTGCAGAGCGCTGCGCTGCAGATGATCAAGGACGCCATAGCGGGCAAGCTGGACTGGCAGAGCCGTCGCGCCGCCAAAAAAGCGCCGCTGCGCCTCTCCAAACTGGAAGCCATGATGAGCTTCACCACCGCCGCCGGCATGGTTGCCGCCGTGGCGGGCAAACACTATCCAGCACCGATGACTGCGGTGAAAACCGTCGAAGCCGCCGCAGGTATGGGCCGTGACGAGGCGCTGGTCGTTGAAGCACAGGGCTTTATCAAGCTGGCCAAAACCGACGTGGCCAAGGCACTGGTCGGTATCTTCCTGAACGATCAGCACATCAAGGCACTGGCCAAGAAGGCTGCCAAGCAGGCGAGCAAGGCCACTGGCCACGCCGCCGTACTGGGTGCCGGCATCATGGGTGGCGGCATCGCCTACCAGTCTGCCAGCAAAGGCATTCCGGCGGTGATGAAAGACATCAACGAGAAGGCGCTGGCACTTGGCATGGGCGAAGCCACCAAGCTGCTCAACGGCCAGCTCGAAAAGGGCCGCATCGATGGCATCAAGATGGGCCAGGTGCTCTCTGCCATCACTCCGACCCTCAGCTATGACAACGTCAAGCATGTGGACGTCGTGGTCGAAGCCGTGGTCGAGAATCCCAAGGTGAAAGCCGCCGTACTGGGCGAAGTGGAAGGGATCATTGGCGAAGACGCCGTGCTCGCCAGCAACACCTCCACCATCCCAATCTCCCTGCTGGCCAAGGGGCTGAAGCGCCCGCAGAACTTCTGCGGTATGCACTTCTTCAACCCGGTGCACCGCATGCCACTGGTGGAGATCATCCGCGGCGAGCAAACCTCCGATGAAACCATCAACCGCGTGGTGGCCTACGCCGCCGCCATGGGCAAGTCCCCGGTGGTGGTCAACGACTGCCCGGGCTTCTTCGTCAACCGCGTGCTGTTCCCCTACTTCTTCGGCTTCAACAAGCTGGTTGCCGATGGTGCCGACTTCGCCGCCGTCGACAAGGTAATGGAGAAGGAGTTCGGCTGGCCGATGGGCCCCGCCTACCTGCTGGACGTGGTCGGCATCGACACCGGTCACCATGCCGGTGACGTGATGGCGCAAGGCTTCCCGGCGCGGATGAGCAAGGAAGGTCGCACCGCCATCGACGTGATGTACGAAGTGAACCGCTTCGGTCAGAAGAACGGCAAGGGCTTCTACGCCTACGAGCAGGACAAGAAGGGCAAGCCGAAGAAGGTGGCCGACGCCGCCAGCTACGAGCTGCTGGCCCCCATTGCCAAGCCGAAACAGGATTTCGACAAAGACGCCATCATCGCTCGCATGATGATCCCGATGATCAACGAGGTGGTGCTCTGTCTGGAAGAGGGCATAGTCGCCACGCCAGCCGAAGCCGACATCGCGCTGGTCTACGGTCTGGGCTTCCCTCCCTTCCGCGGCGGCGTCTTCCGCTATCTGGACACCATTGGTCTGGATCGCTACGTGGCCATGGCCGACCAGTATGCCGACTTGGGCCCGCTCTACCGCGTCAGCGACCGCTTACGCGAGATGGCCGCCCAGGGCAAAACCTTCTACTGATTGCGGAAAGGAGATCCATTCATGAAAGACGTAGTCATTGTCGACTGTATCCGGACCCCGATGGGCCGGTCCAAGGGCGGCGCCTTCCGCAACGTGCGTGCAGAAGACCTGTCCGCGCACCTGATGAAATCCATCCTGTTGCGCAACCCCAACCTCGACCCGAACGAGATCGAGGATATCTACTGGGGCTGCGTGCAGCAGACCCTGGAGCAGGGCTTCAACATCGCCCGCAACGCCGCCTTGCTGGCCGGCATTCCGAAGCAGGTGGGGGCGGTCACCGTCAACCGTCTGTGCGGCTCCAGTATGCAGGCGCTGCATGATGCCTCCCGCGCCATTCAGGTGGGTGACGGGGATATCTTCATCATCGGCGGCGTCGAGCACATGGGTCACGTGCCAATGAGCCACGGCGTTGACTTCCATCCCGGCATGGCCAAGTCGGTGGCGAAAGCCTCCGGCATGATGGGGCTGACCGCCGAGATGCTCGGCAAGCTGCACGGCATCAGCCGCCAGCAGCAGGACGAGTTTGCCGCCCGCTCCCACCGCCGCGCCCACGCGGCAACCGTGGAAGGACGTTTTGCCAAGGAGATCGTCGGGCTGGAAGGCCATGACGCCAGCGGCGCCCGCTTCTTCTACGACTATGACGAGGTGATCCGTCCGGAGACCACGGTCGAAACCCTGAGCCAGCTGCGCCCGGTGTTTGATCCGGTCAACGGCACCGTCACCGCCGGCAGCTCCTCGGCGCTGTCCGATGGCGCCGCCGCCATGCTGGTGATGAGCGCGGATCGCGCCAAGGCCCTCGGCCTCACGCCGCGCGCCAAGGTACGTGCCATGGCCATCGCTGGCTGTGACGCCGCCATCATGGGTTACGGCCCGGTGCCGGCCACCCAGAAGGCGCTCAAGCGTGCCGGTCTGACTGTCGGTGATATCGACCTGTTCGAGCTGAACGAGGCGTTTGCCGCCCAGTCGCTGCCTTGCGTGAAGGATCTGGGTCTGCAGGATCAGGTGGACGAGAAGGTGAACCTCAACGGCGGCGCCATTGCGCTGGGTCACCCGCTTGGCTGCTCCGGCGCCCGCATCTCCACTACCCTCATCAATCTGATGGAGGAGAAGGATGCCACCCTGGGGGTTGCCACCATGTGTATCGGTCTGGGCCAGGGCATCGCCACCGTGTTTGAACGGGTGTGATAACCAACCGGATCGACGGGATGCACTACTGAGAGTTGTCCCTTTTCGGGGCCAGTCTGACTGGCCCCTTTTCAAGTCTGTGACGATCGCCACACGGGGTGCTCGTCAGTGGTCAGAAGCTGTCTGTTGGCCGTCCCGTTTGGGTCGGCCTTTTTTCGTTTTAATCTTATCAATAGGCTGTTATTGCCTTAAACCTCACATTAGATAGGGGGCTTGCTTGCTTTTTACTCCCCCGACAGGTTCAATCTGCACAAAAAAATGGGTGGATGCACATACATATGTCAATGAGCAAACAACTGCTGATCGTCGATGACGACCAAGAGATCCGCGAGCTGCTCAATGAGTACCTGACCCGGGCGGGCTTTCAGGTATTGACGGCGGCGGAGGGCAACGAGATGCGCCAGCAACTCGCCCAGCACAGCCCGGACCTGATTATTCTGGACATCATGATGCCCGGCGAGGACGGTTTTACCCTCTGCCAGCAGATCCGTCGTGACTCCCAGGTGCCCATCATCATGCTGACCGCCGCCTCCGACGAAGCGGATCGGGTGATCGGCCTGGAACTCGGTGCCGACGACTATATCGCCAAGCCGTTCAGCCCCCGCGAACTGCAGGCCCGCATCAAGGCGCTGCTGCGCCGCGCCGAATTCCGCCAGCCGGAAAAAGAGAAAGAGCCGAGCCGCCGCCTGCGTTTTGCCGAGTGGACCCTCGACACCCTGAGCCACCAGCTGACCCATGATGATGGCAGCCTGCTGGATCTCTCCGGCAGCGACGCCATGCTGCTCGGCATGTTCCTGCAACAGCCCGGCGTGGTGCTGGATCGGGACACCATCTCGGATGCCACCCGCGGCCGCGAAAGCCTGCCGATGGAGCGCGGCATCGACGTGCAGATCAGCCGTCTGCGCCAGAAGCTGGGCGACAACGGCAAGAGCCCGCGCATCATCAAGACCATTCGCGGTAGCGGCTACATGCTGATTGCCGAGGTGCACGAGCTGCCATGAGCAACAAGTGGTCCTGGGGGGCACTGGTGCCCCGCTCCCTGTTGTCACGGATGATCCTGCTGTTGTTGCTGGCCATCCTGCTCTCCCAGACCATTCTGACCGGCATCTGGATGCAGCAGATCCAGAAGCGGGAACTGGAGGGGATGCTCAGCACCACCCGCAACCTCGCCATGTCTGCCGCTTCCACCGTCAACTTCTTCAAATCCCTGCCGCTGCAGTATCGCCATATCGCGCTGGACCAGCTGCGCAACATGGGGGGCAGCCGCTTCTTCGTCTCGCTCAATGAGGAAGAGATCCACATCAACGCCATCCCCGACAGCGAACGCAAGACGCAGGTACTGGAGGAGGTGCACGGGGTGCTGACCCGCAAGCTCTCCGACGCCATGGCGATCAAGGTGGATTTCTCCCGACCCGATGACCTCCACGTCTTCAACAACGACACCTTGCTGGCGGATCTCCCCTCCTCCTGGGCCCGTTACACACTGTCGCTGGAACCGCTCAATCCGCCGGTGCTGGTGACCCAGATCGAGATTGAAAAGGGGGAGTGGCTCTATCTGGCGGCCCTGCTGCCCGCCCCCTACATGACCCTCGACGATACCGTGATGCCGAGCAACCAGGTGCGTTTCATCGCCCTGATGACGGTGTTCCTCTGCTTCTTCACCTTTATGCTGGTGCGCTGGCAGACCCGCCCGCTGCGCCGTCTCGCCAAGGCGGCGGTCAATCTCGGCAAGGATATCGACCAGCCTTCGCTCAAAGAGGAAGGAGCGTCGGAAATCGTGGCGGCCACCCGCGCCTTCAACATCATGCAGCACCGCATTCGTCGCTATATCGACGATAGAGAGCGGCTGTTCAGCTCCATCTCCCACGATCTAAAGACCCCTATCACCCGACTGCGGCTGCGGGTCGAACTGCTCGACGACGAGGTGCAAATCGCCAAGTTCAACAAGGATCTCGACGAACTGGAGCTGATGGTGAAAGGGGCGTTGCAGACGGTCAAAGAGACCGACATTCACGAGAATATCGAGGAGATCGACATCAACGCCCTGCTTGAACAGATGGCGGAGTCGATGAACCTGCACGACGAGCGGCTGACCATCGAAGGCCACTGCAAGTGGCCCTATCGCGGCAAGCTGCTGGCGCTCAAACGCTGTATCGGCAATCTGGTAGATAACGGCATCAAGTACGGCCAGAAGGTGCGCATCATCATCATGGATGACGAGGAGATGCTGATCCTCTTTATCATGGATGAGGGCCCCGGCCTGCCGGACGATCAGTTCGAGCGCATCTTCGAACCCTATTACCGGCTCAGCACGGATCAGGCTGGCACCGGCCTCGGCCTTGGCATCGCCCGCAACATAGCCCACGCCCACGGCGGCGATCTGGTGCTGGAAAACCGTCCGCAAGGTGGCCTGCAGGCCACGCTCTCCCTACCAAGGCAGTAACCTTATGAAGTGGTTGTCTTTTTCTGTCATCGCCCTGCTCTCTGCTCCCGTTGCCGCCTCCCAGGTGGAGGTACTGCACTGGTGGACCTCCGGCGGCGAAGCGAAAGCGGTCGAAGTACTCAAATCCGAGTGGACCAGACAGGGCAACCAGTGGAACGACTTCGCGGTACAGGGCGGCGGTGGCAAGAGCGCCATGACGGTATTGAAGAGCCGGGCATTGGCCGCCAACCCGCCCGAAGCGGCCCACCTCAAGGGCTATGAGCTCAAGGAGTGGGCCGGACTCGGCTTTTTGCGCGATCTCAGCCCGATGGCCGAACACCTCGGCTGGTACAGTCAGATGCCGCCCATGGTGCGTGCCACCCTCAGCCAGAATGGCGCCCTGATGGCGGTGCCCACCGGCATCCACCGGGTCAACTGGCTGTGGCTCAACCGCAAGATCTTCGAGCGCAACAAGCTGACTCCGCCCACCGACTGGGCCCAGTTTGTCACCGTCGCCGACCAGCTTAAAAAACGGGGCATCACCCCGCTCGCCATTGGCAACGAGCCCTGGCAGCTGGCGGTGTTGTTTGAAACGGTGGCACTCGGTGAGGGCGGAAAAGAATTCTATCGCAAGGCGTTCCTCGAGCAGGACAGCGCCACCCTGACCGGCCCCGACATGGTGCGGGTGTTGACCCGTTTCCAGCAGCTGCGCGCCTATGTGCCGCAAAAATACGCCGGGCTGAAGTGGCATCAGGCCACCAATCTGCTGGAGAGCGGTGGCGCCGCCATGCAGGTGATGGGGGACTGGGTGAAAGGGGAGCTGAGCGCGGGCAACTACCGGCCGGGCGAGGATATCGCCTGTCTGCCGAGCCCGGGCAGCGCCGGACTGTTCAGCTACAACCTCGACTCCATCGCCATGTTCAAACAACGGGATCCAGCCCAGCTGCAGGCGCAGGGGGATCTGGCCCAGCTGCTGATGACGCCAAAATTCCAGGAGGAGTTCAATCGAGTGAAGGGGTCGATCCCGGCGCTGACCAATCCCGACATGAGCAAATTCGACCGCTGCGCCGTCCGCTCCTATCAGGATTTCCTGCTGGCGGAAAAGCAGGACAACCTGCTGCCCAGCATGGCGGAAGGGATGGCGACGCCGACCAATATGCGGCAGGCAATCCTCGATGTGCTGAGCAACTTCTTCAACGATCCCAAGGCCAACCCGGAGCAGACGGCGCTGCATCTGGAGCGGGCGATGCGCTCGACCCGCTGATCCGGGTACATTGCCAAACGGCAGAAATGACAAAGGCGGAATTGCTCCGCCTTTGTTGCTGAATCGTCATCCGATTCAGGATTGATCGTTCTCGTCCTCATCCTCGTCATAGTAATCGCTGAGCTCGATCCAGAGCCCCAACCCGACCATCACCATGGAGCCGAACCAGGTACCGGTATTCCCGATCGGACTGCCCATCACTATCATGGCGAAGGACAAGAACCCCATGCCTGCATAGGCTTGTAATCTGCCGTAGGAGACCTGCATATTCACCTCCTTGTTGAATATGGTTCAATTTTTATATTACTCGTCCGGCGCAAGCTGGATAGGGCTGAATAACATTTCGGTTACATATGCTGGTTGATGGGGCGTTTGTTTGATTATTTTTTAGCCCTGAGTATCATTGGTAGCCGAATAGGTTGAAGGTTGATAATAGATGAGTGATTTATTCTGCGGCGCAACTCATGAGTTGGACGCAATCGGGCTTCGTTGCCCGGAACCCGTTATGATGGTTCGCAAGAAAGTGCGGCTGATGGCGGATGGCGAGACCCTGCTGGTCAGCGCCGACGATCCCTCAACCACCCGCGACATCCCCAGTTTCTGCCGCTTTATGGATCACACCCTGGTCGCCAGCGAGACAGAGCAGGCCCCCTACCGCTATCTGATCCGCAAGGGTCAATAAGCCCCCGTACCGGAGCACTCCATGACAACCATTACCCGAATCGGCACCACCCAGCGTTGGTCAGACGTGGTCATCCACAATGGCACCCTCTACGTGGTGGAAGTGCCCGTCAGCGAAGAGGCCGACATCCACCAGCAGACCCGCGAAGTGCTGACAAGCCTGCAGCGCCTGCTGGAAGCCAACGGTTCCGGCGTCGACAAAATTCTGATGGCCAATATCTATCTCAAGGACATTGGTGACATCGCGGCCTTCAACGAGCAGTGGGATGCCTGGATCCCGGCTGGCACCGCACCCGTGCGTGCCTGCGTACAAGCCCGCCTCGCCCACGAAGGCTACAAGGTGGAAGTGCAGCTGACTGCGGCAGTCTAAGAGGCGCTTATCCCCCTCATCCCCGCCCCTTCTCCCACGAGGGGAGAAGGGAGCAAGCAACAAGGCGTCATTGCTCGCCACGGCGCCAATAGAAAGGCCCCGCCATCACTGGCGGGGCCTTTTCGTTACCGAAACCTGAACGACTTAGGCGGTCGGGGTCAGGGTAATGGTCACGCGGCGGTTCTGGGCTTTGCCAGCAGCGGTGCTGTTGGTAGCAACCGGCTGATCCGGGCCCACGCCGGTGGTGGAAATGCGGCTACCTGCTACGCCCTGACCAATCAGCTGGGCGGCAACGGCATCGGCACGATCCCGGGAAAGCTTCATGTTCAGATCGCGGGAACCGGTGCTGTCGGTGTGACCGACCACGTTCAGGCGGGTCTTGTCGAACTCGGCAACGACCATGGCCACGCCGGAGAGGGTGTTGGCACCGGCCGCTTTCAGCTGGGAGCTGGAGCTGTCGAAGGTGACGTTGTTCGGCATGTTGAGGATCAGCTCATTGCCATTGCGGGTCACACTGACGCCGGTGCCCTGCAGCTTCTCGCGCAGCTTGGCTTCCTGCACGTCCATGTAGTAGCCGATACCGCCGCCCAGCGCCGCGCCGGCAGCAACGCCGGTCAGGATGCCCTTCTTGCGGTCACCCTTGCTGGAGGAGAGCGCACCTACGGCCGCACCGGCAGCGGCGCCAGCCAGCGCGCCCCAGGCACCTTTGGAGGTCTGGGATTCACCTGTGTAGGGGTTGGTGGTACAGCCGCTCAGGGCAACGGTCAGTGCCAGAGCTGGCACCAGGATCTTGGCTCGCATGAAAAAACCTCTGTGAAAACAATCCGGCACCATGCCGGGGGCCGGATTGTAACGCGCTGGCACGCCATTGTCTGACGCAAGCCTGAACAGATGGCGAGAGTGGTGTTTTTTTGGCCAACCGGCGGACTGTCAGCGCGATAACTGACACTCGGCGTGGCAAGGACAGCTGACCAGATGATCGTTCACCATCCCCACCGCCTGCATAAAGGCGTAACAGATGGTGCTGCCAACGAAGTTGAAGCCGAGCTTCTTGAGCGCTTTCGACATGGCATCCGACTCCGGCGAGGTCGCCGGAATATCGCCGTTGCCCTGCCGCTGGTTGACGATGGGGGCGCCGCCAACAAAGCCCCACAGGTAGTCGGCGAAGTCGATCCCCTGTTCCTGCAACGCCAGATAAGCGCGGGCATTTATGATGATCGACTGCACCTTGAGCCGGTTGCGGATAATGCCGGTGTCCTGCATCAACCGCTCTACATCCTGCTCGTCGAAGCGGGCAATCTGCACCGGATCAAAGTCGGCATAGGCGCGGTAGTAGCTCTCGGTACGCTTAAGGATGGTGATCCACGACAGCCCCGCCTGCTGGCCGTCGAGGCAGAGCTTGGCAAACAGCTCGCGGGCGTCATAGACCGGCCTGCCCCACTGTTTGTCATGGTATTCAATGTATTCCGGGTCTTTGGTCACCCAGGCGCAGCGCAGTTCCATTTTCTCTCCCTCGTCATTTCAGCGGTTTGCCCGCCCCTGCCCACTCTGCAGGCGGCACTGCTCACATCATATACCGGACATCCCGCCCGACCAGCCAGAGCGCAGCACCATCCCGCGAATCCGCTGCAATTTCGCCTATTATCCGACCATGCCAGACGGTATACTCCCTCGGTTCACATTCAGCAAATCTTGCTCTGATTTTCACTTCGCGCGAAAAAAATTATGCAAAAATTCGATGTCAAAACCTTTCAGGGCCTGATCCTGCAGCTGCAGGACTATTGGTCCCGCCAGGGCTGTACCATCATTCAGCCGCTGGATATGGAAGTGGGTGCCGGTACTTCCCACCCCATGACCTGTCTGCGTGCCCTGGGCCCGGAGCCCATCGCCTGCGCCTACGTGCAACCGTCCCGCCGTCCGACTGACGGCCGCTACGGTGAAAACCCGAACCGCCTGCAGCACTACTACCAGTTCCAGGTGATCATCAAGCCTTCCCCCGACAACATTCAGGAACTCTATCTGGGCTCCCTGAAAGAGCTGGGCATGGATCCTGAAATCCACGACATCCGCTTCGTGGAAGACAACTGGGAAAACCCGACTCTGGGTGCCTGGGGTCTGGGTTGGGAAGTGTGGCTGAACGGCATGGAAGTGACCCAGTTCACCTACTTCCAGCAGGTTGGCGGCCTCGAGTGCAAGCCGGTCACCGGCGAGATCACCTACGGTCTCGAGCGTCTGGCCATGTACATTCAGGGCGTAGACAGCGTCTACGATCTGGTCTGGTCTGACGGCCCGCTGGGCAAGACCACCTACGGCGACGTGTTCCACCAGAACGAAGTGGAGCAATCCACCTACAACTTCGAACACGCCGATGTGGAGTTCCTGTTCCACTGCTTCGAGCAGTACGAGAAGGAAGCCCAGAATCTGCTGGCACTGGAAAAACCGCTGCCGCTGCCTGCCTACGAGCGCATCCTCAAAGCCGCTCACTCCTTCAACCTGCTGGATGCCCGCAAGGCCATCTCGGTCACCGAGCGTCAGCGCTACATCCTGCGCATTCGCACCCTGACCAAGGCCGTGGCAGAGGCATACTACGCCTCCCGCGAAGCGCTGGGCTTCCCTATGTGTCAGCGCAGTGAGAACAAGCAAGGTTAAGGAACGGACATGGCACAACATACATTTCTGGTAGAGATCGGTACTGCTGAGCTGCCGCCCAAAGCCCTGCGCTCCCTGGCCGAAGCCTTTGCCGACAACTTCAAAGCCGAACTGACCAAGGCCGATCTGGCCTTCGGCAACGTCGAGTGGTTTGCCTCACCGCGCCGTCTGGCACTCAAGGTGAGCGAGCTGGCTGGCGAACAGCCGAGCAAGAGCGTCGAGAAGCGCGGCCCGGCCGTAGCGCAGGCGTTCGATGCCGAAGGCAAGCCGACCAAGGCTGCCGAAGGCTGGGCCCGTGGCAACGGCATCACCGTTGAGCAGGCCGAGCGTCTGGTCACCGACAAGGGCGAGTGGCTGGTTCACACCGCCAAGGTCGAAGGCCGTCCGGCCGTCGATCTGCTGGGTGAGCTGGTTGCCTCTGCACTGGCCAAGCTGCCGATCCCGAAAATGATGCGCTGGGGCGACAAGACCATCCAGTTCGTGCGTCCGGTCTTCACCGTGACCCTGCTGCTGGATGGGGAGCTGGTTCCCGCCCACATTCTGGGTATCGACTCTGCCCGCACCATTCGCGGTCACCGCTTTATGGGTGAGAGCGAATTCACCATCGACAACGCCAGCCAGTACCCGCAGATCCTGCAGGAGCGCGGCATGGTGATTGCCGACTTCATGGCGCGCAAGGCCAAGATCAAGGCTGACGTCGAAGCGGCCGCTGCCGCCTTCGGTGGCGTAGCCGATCTGGACGACGCCCTGCTGGAAGAAGTGACCGCACTGGTCGAGTGGCCGGTGGTGCTGACCGCCAACTTCGAAGAGAAGTTCCTGGCCGTGCCGGCCGAGGCGCTGGTTCACACCATGAAGGGTGACCAGAAGTACTTCCCGGTCTACGACAAGAACGGCAAGCTGCTGCCGAAGTTCATCTTCGTCACCAACATCGAGTCCAAAGACCCGAGCCAGATCATCAGCGGCAACGAGAAGGTGGTTCGCCCCCGTCTCTCTGACGCCGAGTTCTTCTTCAAGACCGACCTCAAGCAGACCCTGGCCTCCCGCCTGCCGCGCCTTGAAACCGTGCTGTTCCAGCAACAGCTCGGCACCGTCAAGGCCAAGGTCGAGCGCATCGAAACCGTCGCCGGCTTTATCGCCGAGCGTATCGGCGCCGATGTCACTCAGGCCAAGCGTGCCGGTCTGCTCTCCAAGTGTGACCTGATGACCAACATGGTCGGCGAGTTCACCGACACCCAGGGTGTCATGGGGATGCACTACGCCCGTCACGATGGCGAAGACGAAGCGGTCGCCGTGGCCCTCAACGAGCAGTACATGCCGCGCTTTGCCGGTGATGCCCTGCCGTCCGGTCTGGTTGCCTGCGCCGTCGCGCTGGCCGACAAGTTCGACACCCTGGCCGGTATCTTCGGCATCGGCATGCTGCCGAAGGGTGACAAAGACCCGTTCGCCCTGCGTCGCGCCGCCATCGGTGCCCTGCGCATCATGACCGAAAAGCAGCTGGATCTGGATCTGGTTGAACTGGTTGAAGAAGCGGTACGCGTCTACGGCGACAAGCTGACCAACAAAACCGTCGTTACCGACGTGGTCGACTTTATGCTGGGCCGCTTCCGCGCCGCCTATCAGGACGAAGGCATCGGTGCCGACGTGGTGCTGGCCGTACTGGCCCGCCGCCCGACCCGTCCGCTCGACTTCGACCGTCGCGTCAAGGCCGTCAGCCACTTCCGCACGCTGGATGCCGCACTGGCACTGGCTGCCGCCAACAAGCGCGTGAGCAACATTCTGGCCAAGGTCGAAGGCGAACTGCCGACTGCCGTCAAACCGGAACTGCTGGTCGATGCCGCCGAGAAGGCACTGGCCACCCAGGTTGCCGAACTGCAAGCCGAACTGGCCCCGCTGTTCGCCGCCGGTGACTATCAGGCTGCCCTCACCCGTCTGGCCGCCCTGCGCGAGCCGGTCGACACCTTCTTCAACGAAGTCATGGTGATGGCCGATAACGAGGCCCTCAAGGCCAACCGTCTGGCGCTGCTGAACAACCTGCGCAACCTGTTCCTGCAAGTCGCGGATATCTCCCTGCTGCAGTGATCTTGGTTGGGTGAGTGATATAAAAAACGGCGCCGTTAAGGCGCCGTTTTTTTATTGAATACACAGCGATTAGAAATGCAATAGAACCACAATTTAAGGAAAATGATCGCTACATGCGCACTTAAGATATAATCGATTTTGGCTCTTACATACGATGAAAAATGAGAATGTTCTAATTTTCACTATTCTTTTATCGTGCTAAATTCTGATATGATTGTGGTGTTAATAACTCAATGAGCAGGTAATAGAAATGGGTAATCCTGAGCGACTTGCAATGATGAAGAATTGCTCTATAGAAAACAAAAATCTACCAATCAGAATTGAAAGTGTTGATGCTTTAAAATTAGCAATTAGTTTGACATTCAATAGAAGTGATAAACATATAAAATCAGTGCTGATATTTAATAATGAAAACCCAAACACTCTGTTTAATTCACTTACACATAGCGATGTAGAAAGAAACATTGTTGACTTCTTATCTGAAAAAGATGCAAAAATATCAATCATAACGAATGAAAAAGAGAGAGTGAAATCATCTACCATCTACCATAAAGAGAATAAAAGTAAGATAGAGATCCTCTCTATTAATCAAAAAATGATAAGTACTCTTGAGGAAGGGAAACCTCATAAAATTAAAAGTTTACTACTAGGAGATAACGAGACTCTTATTGTAGGTGATTTTACATCACCAGATTTCACAGAGTCTCTATATGTTAATTTTTTTGATGTAAATAGTTCTGAACTATTAAATAACTATTTTAATGGATTAAAGGACTTTATTCTCAATGGTGGAGAGTTCAAAAAATGAGCCAAGCTAGCACATCAACGCTATATTTGCTTAGTAACTTTTCCTCATTATTTGAAGTCGCGGTTGGTCTTAATCTTGTTTTTTCCATGTGGGATAGCCTGAGAAATCAAGCCGTTGAGCGCTTGAAAAAAATATCCGATGAACTTGAGAAAAATCTTGAGCTGAATTTAGGTGTTAATTATAAAGATAGTCGATGCGCACAAAAATTTGCAGAGAAAAAGAATGAGCAACTTCAGCGTTTAGAAAAACTATCTCAAATTGCAAAAATTGTTGGCCTGTTAATAACTTCAGCAATAATGCTTTTGTTGTCCTGCCTTGGTTATTTACCAGAGATAGCATTTTCATTTTGGCAAATAGCCTTAGCCATTGTACTGTCAACATTAACATCACCTAGTTTCCTTCTTTGGGGGAATATTCAAGCAAAAAGAAGTAGAGCTATTTTGGAAGAACACCAAAAACAACAAGAAACCACCTTTCTTGATATACAGGAATTTACTACAGGAAAATAGCCTTCACCTCGTATGTACAGATCTAGTTATCACCTGACACCGGCCTCAAACCGGTGTCTTGTTTACGCTACTTTAGGACCGTAGGTTCGATTAGCCGTCAGGCGTAATCGGACATTCGCGTAAATCGATTCTCCCGCGATAACAGCCAGCCGAATTTCCCCTCCAGCTGGCCGATCCGGCTTCACAGCAACAACCGCAATCAAAGCCTCTCGATCGTCCGATTACGCTTCGCTAATCGAACCTACAGGGGGTAATGAGCTGTTATCATTTGAGACAGTCCCCAGCGCCGCCACGCCCAATCAGAGGAACGTCATGGATATACCTGCCGCCCCGTCCCCCGCCATCTGCCAGCGATGTCAGGAGAAAGCAGATCTCGACTTCGACTTCACCATGGCCTTTCAGCCCATCGTCGATTGCAGCCAGCGCACCATCTTCGGCTACGAGGCGCTGGTGCGAGGGCTCAACAACGAACCGGCGCAGAGCGTGATTGCCCGGGTCAACGACGACAACCGCTACCGCTTCGATCAGCTGTGCCGCATCAAGGCCATCGCGCTGGCGGCACGGCTCGGGATGAAGGGGATGCTGAGCATCAATTTTCTGCCCAATGCGGTCTACCGCCCGGAGCGCTGCATCCGCACCACCCTGCAGGCGGCCCGCGAGCACCACTTCCCCATCGAGCAGATCATGTTCGAGCTGACCGAGGTGGAGCAGGTGCAGGATAGCCAGCATCTTCGCGGTATCGTCGATCACTATCAGGCGCTTGGCTTCAAGACGGCGATCGATGACTTTGGCGCCGGTTACTCGGGCCTCAACCTGCTGGCCGATTTTCACCCCAACATCGTCAAGCTCGATATGCACCTGCTGCGCGGCATCGACCATGACCCGACCCGGCAAGCCATAGTGCGCCACTGTATGGCACTGTTTGCCGAGCTGCAGATCACCCCGCTGGCGGAGGGGATCGAAACCCGCGAAGAGATGGCCTGTCTGCGGGAGATGGGCATCAGCCTGATGCAGGGCTATCTGTTTGCCCGCCCCGGCTTCGAAACCCTGCCCGAAGTGGATTTCGCCAGCTTGTAAGCCATATCAACTGCGGCTGCGCAAACATCCGGCTCCATAGCGCTGGATGACAAGCGGTTTAGCCAGCACCACTGCTATGATGCTGGCACCTGTTCATCAACGACCGAGATATCATGAAACGCAAAACCATGGCCCTGCTGCTGGGCACCCATCTGCTGGTCGCGGCGGCAGGCTTTGCCGCCGGTGTCTACACCCTGCCGATCCTGATCGCGCCACCCGCCCCTGATACCGAGCAGGTCGCGGCCAGCCAGCAGCAAGCGAGATTCCACGGCACCTTTCGCCGGGAGCTGAAAGACAGCGATCGGCTGCACTGGGGGGAGGGCAAGGTGAGCATAGGGCCGGATGCCGTCAGCCTGATGGGCAAGCTGGCCCCTGGGCCGGACTACCAGCTCTACCTCTCCCCCGAGTTTGTCGAGACTGAAGCCGATTTTGCCCGCCTAAAGGATCAGATGGTGCGAGTCGGGCCGGTGAAGACCTTCGACAACTTTATCGTGCCGCTGCCCGCCACGATCGATCCGGCCCGCTACAACAGCGTGATCGTCTGGTGTGAAACCTTCGGCCAGTTCATCACCGCCGCCCGTTATCAGGATGAGAGTCAGGAGCAGTAACCTCGCCCCAGACCCGCACCATGAAAAAGGGCTGACATCGCTGTCAGCCCTTTGGCTATCCGATCCGCTCGTCATTAACGCTCCGGTTTGGTCATCTCCCGCAGCAGCTGATCGATGCAGCCCACTACCTGCTCTGAGTTCTGCTCGATCTCGCGATAGAGAGCCTCTGCCTCTTCATGCTTGTGCTGATTTTTCAGCTCGATAATCTGCTGGATCACCTGATGCAGTCTGGCGTGCGGGGCGGCCATCGCCCTGAAGGCGGGTTGATCGCCGCAGCATGCCTGCCCTTCGCTGAAGTACCAGTGGCCAAGGCGGCACTCCTTGTCACTGACCGCCTCGCTGCGCGACAGTCCCTCCTGCCCATCCAGATAGGCGCGCACCCGGGTCTTCCAGCCCATGTGAGCGGCGCGGGCGCGACTCAGCACCATCCGCACGTTGGAACCATCCTGGAACTGCCCGGCCAGATCCCCCAGCTTGTCCACCAGGGTCGCCACATGGCTGGCAATATGGGCGGTATCCCGCGCCACCAGCGTGGTGGCCTGGGAGATCTCGTGGACGCTGACGATATTGCGGGTGATCTCGTCGCTCACCGAGGACTGCTCCTCCGAAGCGGCGGCGATCTGGGTGTTCATGTCGCGAATGCTGTTGACCGCCCCCTTGATCCGGCCGAGGGCTTCTCCCGCCTGATTGGCCCGCTCCACCGACGCCCCCGCTCGCGAGACGCTGTGTTCGATCAGGGTCACCGTGGTGCCCACCGCCCGTTGCAACTGCTCGATGGTGCCGCGGATCTCGGCGGTGGAGTGCTGGGTGCGCCCGGCCAGCGAGCGCACCTCGTCGGCCACCACCGCAAAACCGCGCCCCTGTTCACCGGCCCGGGCCGCCTCGATGGCGGCGTTGAGGGCCAGCAGGTTGGTCTGCTCGGCGATGGACTGGATCACCGCCAGCACAGAGCCAATCTGCTCGCTGGCCTTGGCAACCTCTTTCACCGTGTTGCCCGCACTGGCGATCTCCTCCGCCAGCTGTTCGATCATGTTGACGCTCTGCTGCACTACCTCATCACCGGTGACCGCCTGATTGTCCGCTTCGTTGGCCGCTTCGGCCGCCTGTGCCGTGTTGTTGGCCACCTCGTGTACCGTGCTGGTCATCTCGGTCATGGCGGTGGCGAGCTGGGTGGTCTGTTCCTGCTGGCGCGTCATACTGCCAAGGTTGCCCGCCGCACTGCGCGACAACCGCTCACTCTCGCCAGCCAGTTCGCCCAGAGTGGCGGTGAGCTGGCTGATGGTGTCGCGGATCTTGGCAACAAAGCCATTGAACGCCGACCCGAGGCGGCGGATCTCCTCCGGCCCCGCCACCGGCAGCTTGCTGCCGAGATCGCCGGAGCCATTGGCCAGCGCCTCCAGCGCCTTGACGCTGTCGAGCAGCGGTCGATTGATGCGATTGAGTGCAAGCGCCATCACCATGGCAATCACCAGAGCCCCTACCAGAGAGATGATCGCCATCTGCCAGCCCTGACGAGCCAGATCGGCCGCGACCAGA
The DNA here is from genome assembly GCF_051919365.1 of Aeromonas sp. 82P. Classification (NCBI taxonomy): domain Bacteria; kingdom Pseudomonadati; phylum Pseudomonadota; class Gammaproteobacteria; order Aeromonadales; family Aeromonadaceae; genus Aeromonas; species Aeromonas sp. 82P. The sequence goes on along the minus strand of NZ_JBQBEV010000001.1, from coordinate 417,404 downwards.
CTGTGATCCCGGGTCAACTCGATGATACCGACCGCCTTGCCGGAGTAATCGCGCAGGGGGGCCGCCATCACCAGCAAATCACTCCCCTGCTGCGTCATATTGACGAAACGTTCCTCACCGGCCAGTACCGGCTGATACCACTCCATCGCCTCACCAAGCCGGGATGTGCCAACCAGCGTCACCAGTTTGCCCTGCTCAAACAGATAGATGGCGAGCTGCACCTGCTTGTCCAGCAGTTGGCCAAACAGCTTTTCATCCAGGGCACGACCGAACTCCACCGAACCAACCGGCTGCCCGTTGAAGGTGACCGGCACGACCCCGCGCAAACCGGTACCCGCCACGCCAATCTCCAGTCCGCCAACGGCATGATGCTCGCGATTCACCTCAACCACAGTGGGGCGAATGGCAGAGAGGTCATCACCGTGCTTTTCAGGCTTGTGTACCCGATAAAGAGATGTTGCTGGCGGCAGGTGGAACTGGAACTGCTCGATCCCCTGCACCTTGATGGCGGGCCAGAGCGGATCAAACAGATTGGCGAGGGTCTGCCAATCCTTGTCGGCCACCGCTTTGGCTGCATCCGGCCGCTGGGCGATCAGGGTCGCCGCCAGCACGGTTTCATGGCTGGTGTTTTTGATCACCGCTTCCACGTTCTGGAGCTGGCTACGCAGTGCAGCCTGCTCGGCCGCGAGCGCCCGCTGGCGATTTTCAAACAGATTAAAGGTAAGCAGCACCACGGCGAGCAATACGATGCCGCCAATTGCCAGCAGCGTGATCTGGTGACCCAGCTTGCGAGGGGGGAACATAAGACACCATCCTTGACAGTCATACCCAACCTACAGGATGGAACGGTTAAGTCGGGAGTCCATCAGAACTTAACCCTTTGTTGATATTGATCAAACGATTAACAGGCAAAATGCGAGGTGGGTCAAACGGGGGGAATATTCACTCACAAGGCCGAGCTCGGCACTGCGAGCCACAGGTTGAAAGTAACCCGCCCATAAACAAAAACCCCCTCGTGACAGAGGGGGTTTTTCGTTTTGGCAACGGGTGCGGATTAACGCAGCGGTTTGACCGAGCGACGGACAATCAGCTCGGGCTGTACCGTCATCGATTCCACTTCCAGCTCCTTGTTGCGGATCCGGCTGACCAGATGCTTCACCGCCAGCTGGCCCAGTTCGGCCTTCGGGTGACGGATGGTGGTCAGCGGCGGGCTGGAGAAGCGCGCCATCTCCACATCGTCGTAGCCGATGATGGAGATATCGTCCGGCACCTTGACTCCGGCTTCCCAGGCAGCGCAAATAGCGCCGATCGCCATGGGATCGTCGAAGGCAAAGACCGCGGTCGGACGAGGCTGCAGGGCCAGGATGCGCTGCATGGCATCGAAGCCGCTCTGGCTCTCGTAGTCCCCTTCGAAGACCTGTTCATCTTTGAGGGTCAGACCGTGCTCGCCCAGCGCATCACGTACCCCGTCCAGTCGCTGCTGAGTGGTCGGCTTGGAGAGCTGGCCAGTGATGCAGACGATATCGCGGTGCCCCAGCTCCAGCAGATGGCGTACGGCCATGCGGGCGCCGATGCGGGCGTTGTCGTTGATGACGTTGGCGAAATCGCACTCCGTGCCCCAATCCAGTACCACCTGCGGCACGTTCTTGTGGATGCGCAGCATGTCACGCAACGGGGTGTCGATATCGGTACCCAATACCAGCAGGCCATCCACCCGTTTTTCCATCAGCATTCTCAGGTAATGCTGTTGGCGAGGCGGCTGGTTTTCGGTGTTGCAGAGGATCAGGCTGTAGCCCTGTTCGAAGCAGTACGCTTCAACCCCTTGCACCACTTCTGCGAAGAAGGGGTTTACGCTGGTGGTCACCAGCATGCCAATGGTCTTGGTCGAATTTATTTTAAGACTGCGCGCTACCGAGTTGGGCGCGTAGTTGAGTTCTGCCACCGCCTCAATCACTTTCTGGGTCGCGTCTTCGCTGACCCGCCGAGTGTGGTTGAGCACATGTGAGACGGTGGAGATGGATACGCCTGCGCGCGAGGCGACATCCTTGATAGTGGCCATCTCTGTCTCCTGACTGTCAAAGGCGGAACATTAGCAGATTTCCCGAATAAAGGCTTGGTTTTAACGAGCTCTGCCACGGAATTGTCAATGCCGGCTAATTTAGGCGCTCATTTCTGTTTGCGCAAATGGATTGTGGTCAAAATGGGAGCGCTGTCAGAGTAAAATATCGCCAGATTAATCCTCTGGCGTTTGTCGCAATCGCCTCTCGTTACCAAGATGTTAAGTCAACAAATCAAAATTAAGCTCTAATTAGCCGAAAATAACAGGTCATTTATTTCAAAATCCACCCATCCAACCCCCTCTGGTTAGTATCTTTAACAGCTTGTTATTGCCCCGTGAGGAATGATAGAACCATACCTATAGCCGGATGCACGGGATGTAGATCCGGAATGGCACACGGAAATGAAACAATCCACTGATTAAGGGACGAATCAATGCATAAGTTGAGCAAAATCACAGTTGGCGCAGCGGTTTCTTTGGCTCTGTTTGGATCGATCTCCATCGCCCACGCGGCAGACACCATCAAGATAGGTATCGCAGGCCCGGTCACCGGCCCGGTCGCCCAGTACGGGGACATGCAGTTCACCGGCGGCAAGATGGCGGTCGAGCAGATCAACAAGGCTGGCGGCATCAATGGCAAGCAGATCGAAGCGGTCGTCTATGACGATGCCTGCGATCCCAAACAGGCGGTGGCCGTTGCCAACAAGGTGGTGAACGACGGCGTCAAGTTCGTGGTCGGTCACCTCTGCTCCGACAACACCCTGCCCGCCTCCGACATCTATGAAGACGAGGGGATCCTGATGGTCACCCCTGCCTCCACCAACCCCAAGATCACCGAGCGCGGTTACCAGCTGACCCTGCGCACCATAGGCCTGGATAGCGATCAGGGCCCGACTGCCGCCAAGTACATCATCGAGCAGGTCAAACCCCAGCGCGTGGCCGTTATCCACGACAAGAAGCAGTATGGCGAAGGGATCGCTTCCAGCGTCAAAGCGGCGCTCGACAAGGCTGGCGTGAAAGTGGTGGCCTTTGAAGGGATCACCGCCGGTGACAAGGACTTCTCCGCCCTGATCGCCAAGCTGCAGAAAGAGAACGTCGATTTCGTCTACTACGGCGGCTATCACCCTGAGCTGGGTCTGATCCTGCGTCAGGCTGGCGAGAAGGGGCTGAAAGCCAAGTTCATGGGCCCGGAAGGGGTGGGTAACAAGGATATCTCCGCCATCGGTGGCCCGGCTTCCGAAGGCCTGCTGGTGACCCTGCCGAACAAATACGATCTGGTACCTGCCAACGCCCCGCTGGTGGCGGCGTTCAAGGCCAAGGGTCAGGACTCCTCCGGCCCGTTCGTCTGGACCACCTATGCAGCGGTGCAAACCCTGGCAGCCGGTATCGCCAAGGCGGGTGAAGATGACCCGGCTGCCGTTGCCACCGCCATCAAGGCTGCGCCGATCGATACCGTGATGGGCCCCCTGACCTGGGCACCGAACGGTGACCTGAAAGGCTTCGAATTCGGTGTGTTCCAGTGGCACGCTGACGGTACTTCCAGCCAAGTCAAATAATCTGCCGATCGGGGGTGAGTACGCTCACCCCCTCCTCTCTTTGCGGGCAAGTACAGGGAACGCAGTATGTCCGAACACCTCCTCTATCTGGTTCAGCAACTGCTGAACGGATTAACCATAGGCAGCACCTATGCGTTGATCGCCATTGGCTACACCATGGTCTATGGCATCATCGGCATGATCAACTTCGCCCACGGCGAGGTTTACATGATCGGCTCCTATGTCGCTTTTATGGTGATGGCGGGGCTCATGATGATGGGCATCGACAGCACCTTTCTACTGCTGGGGGGCGCCTTCCTGGTCAGTATCATCATCACCGGCACCTATGGCTGGAGCATCGAGCGGGTCGCCTACCGGCCACTGCGCGGTGGCAACCGGCTGATCCCCCTCATCTCCGCCATCGGCATGTCGATCTTCCTTCAGAACATGATGCGAATGGCGCAGGGCTCACGGGATATCGCCATGCCCAGCCTGATCTCCGGTGGCTGGACCCTGGGGGGTGAAGATGGTTTTCAGGCCAGCCTCTCCTATATGCAGCTGATTATCTTCGTGGTGACTTTCATCACCATGCTGGCACTGACCCAGTTCATCGGCCGCTCCCGCATGGGCCGCGCCTGCCGCGCCTGTTCGGAAGATATCAAGATGGCCAACCTGTTAGGGATAGACACCCACGTGGTCATCTCCATCACCTTCGTGCTGGGGGCCGCGCTGGCCGCCGTCGCCGGGGTGCTGCTCGGCATGTATTACGGCGTCATCAACCCCTACCTCGGCTTTATGGCCGGTCTGAAGGCCTTCACTGCCGCTGTATTGGGCGGTATCGGCAGCATTCCGGGCGCCGTACTGGGCGGCCTGCTGCTCGGCGTGGTTGAAGCGCTCACCGCCGGTTATCTCAGCACCGAGTACAAGGATGTGATGGCGTTTGCCCTGCTCATTTTTGTGCTGCTCTTTATGCCGACCGGCATTCTGGGTCGTCCGGAAGTGGAGAAAGTGTGATGAAACATCAATTTATCCACGCCTGTATCGCCAGCCTGGTGTTGCTGGTGCTCTCCTTCTGGCTGCTCGGCTTCAAGCTGGAGACCGATGGCTCCAGCCTGCAGGTAGTGAGCCGCCTCGATGTGTCGCTGGCCTGGCTACTGGGGGGCGCCACCCTCGTTTTCTGGTTCCAGATGCTGCGCGGCCAGATCGCCAAGCTGTTTCAGGCCTCCATCAGCGGCTTCTCGGTCGGCTTCACCAAGCTGGTGCTGCCGAGCCCGGAAGAGGCGCCCAAGCTCTATAACCTCACCGCCGTGCTGGTGCTGCTGTTCGCGGTGAGCTGGCCCTTTATGGCTTCTCGCGGCGCCATCGATCTCGCCACCCTCACCCTGATTTACATCATGCTGGGGCTGGGGCTGAACGTGGTGGTCGGCCTCGCCGGTCTGCTCGATCTCGGCTATGTCGGCTTCTACGCGGTCGGCGCCTACAGCTATGCCCTGCTCAACACCTACTTCGGACTGAGCTTCTGGGAGTGCCTGCCCATCGCCGGGCTGATGGCCGCGACCTTCGGCTTCCTGCTCGGTTTCCCGGTGCTGCGGCTGCGGGGGGACTATCTGGCCATCGTCACCCTGGGTTTTGGCGAGATCATCCGCATCCTGCTCAACAACATGACTACCCTGACCGGCGGCCCGAACGGGATCTCCGGCATCCCCAAGCCGACGCTGGGGGGTCTGGAGTTCAACCGCACCGTCAAGGATGGGGGCTTTGATACCTTCCACAATTTCTTCGGCATTACCTACAACGCCAACCACAAGGTGATCTTCCTCTACCTGATGGCGCTGGTGCTGGTGGTGGTGACCCTGTTCGTCATCAACCGCCTGCTGCGCATGCCCCTTGGCCGCGCCTGGGAAGCGCTGCGGGAAGACGAGATCGCCTGCAAATCGTTGGGACTCAACCCCACCATCATCAAGCTGACCGCCTTCACCATAGGCGCTACCTTCGCCGGTTTTGCGGGTAGTTTTTTTGCCTCGCGGCAGGGCTTTATCAGCCCGGAATCCTTCGTCTTTATCGAATCGGCCATTGTGCTGGCGATTGTGGTGCTGGGTGGCATGGGCTCCCAGATCGGGGTGGTGCTGGCTGCCATCGTGATGACGGTGCTGCCGGAGCTGGCCCGCGAATTCAACGAGTATCGCATGCTGATGTTCGGCCTCTTGATGGTGTTCATGATGATCTGGCGGCCACAAGGATTGCTGCCGATGACCCGTCCGCATCTGGAGTTGAAGAAATGAGTACTCATCAGAAGTTAATGGAAGTCTCTGATTTGTCGATGCGCTTCGGGGGCCTGCTGGCCGTCAACGGGGTCAAACTGGATATCGACAAGGGCGAGGTGATCTCCATCATCGGCCCCAACGGCGCGGGCAAGACCACCATCTTCAACTGCCTGACCGGCTTCTACAGCCCGAGCGGCGGCACCATCCGCTACAAGGGTGAGGAGATCCAGGGGCTGCCCGGCCACCTCATCGCCCGCAAGGGGATTGTGCGTACCTTCCAGCACGTGCGGCTGTTCAAGGAGATGACAGCGGTGGAGAACCTGCTGGTTGCCCAGCACCAGCACCTCAACACCAGCTTTATCGCCGGTCTGTTCAAGACCCCGGCCTTCCGCCGTGCCGAGCAGGAGGGGCTGGAGCGGGCCGCCTTCTGGCTGGATAAAGTGGGCCTCAAGGATCTTGCCAACCGCGCCGCCGGTAATCTGGCCTACGGTCAGCAGCGCCGCCTCGAGATCGCCCGCTGCATGGCGACCCGTCCCGAGCTGCTGATGCTGGACGAACCGGCCGCCGGTCTCAACCCGAAGGAGACCGACGAGCTGGACGAGCTCATCATGAGCCTGCGGGACGAATTCGGGGTCTCGGTGCTGCTGATCGAGCACGATATGAAGCTGGTGATGGGCATCTCCAACCGCATCTTCGTGGTCAGTCAGGGCACCCCGCTGGCCCACGGCAAGCCGGATGAGATCCGCAACAACCCGGCAGTGATCAAGGCCTATCTGGGCGAGTCGTAAGGACAAAAAGATGTTAGAACTTCGCAACGTATCGACCCACTACGGCAAAATTCAGGCACTGCACGATGTCAGCGTCGAGGTGAAAGAGGGGGAAATCGTCACCCTGATCGGCGCCAACGGCGCAGGCAAGACCACCCTGCTGATGACCCTCTGCGGCGAACCCAAGCCCAGCAGCGGCTCCATCTGGTTTGAGGGGGAACAGATCAGCTCCCTCACCACCGCCCGCATCATGCGCAAGGATATCGCCGTGGTGCCGGAGGGGCGTCGCATCTTCGCCCGCCTGACGGTGGAGGAGAACCTGCTGATGGGCGCCTTCTTCGTCGACAAGGCCGAGCAGCATGGCCTGCTGGATCAGGTGTTTACCCTGTTCCCGCGCCTGCACGAGCGCCTGCAACAACGGGCGGGCACCATGTCCGGCGGCGAGCAGCAGATGCTGGCCATCGGCCGCGCCCTTATGAGCAAACCGCGCCTGCTGCTGCTGGATGAACCCTCGCTGGGGCTGGCCCCCATCGTCATCCAGCAGATCTTCGACACCATCGAACAGTTGCGGCAGAAGGGGATGACCATCTTTCTGGTGGAGCAGAACGCCAACCAGGCGCTCAAGCTGGCCGACCGCGGCTATGTGCTGGAGAACGGCCACGTGGTGCTGCAAGACACGGGCGCCGCCCTGCTGGCCAACCCGGCAGTGCGGCAGGCCTATCTGGGCGGTTAACCCACTGCCCCGCATGCCATATCAACAAGGGAGCCGCTGGCTCCCTTATCTTTTGTGGGGTTAGTTTGCGCCCAAGCTTGCGGTACACTGGCCCGTAATCAACCTATTCGCAGGACATCCCGATGGACCAGTTTGCCCATATCAATGCCCATGATGCCTACCAGAAACTGAGCTCGGGTGAAGCCCGTCTGGTGGATATTCGCGACCCGCAATCCTTTGAAGCGGCCCACGCGGTCGGCGCCTTCCACCTTACCAACGGCACGCTGGTGCGCTTTATGAATGAAGTGGATTTCGATACCCCGGTCATCGTGATGTGCTATCACGGCAACAGCAGTCAGGGGGCGGCCCAATACCTGCTGCAACAGGGTTATGACGAGGTCTACAGTCTGGATGGCGGCTTCGAGGCGTGGCGCCGGGAGTTTCCCATCGAGGCAGGCGAGGCATGATCCAGCTGCTGGTGCTCGACAACGCCCGCATGGCACAGGCGCTGGTAGACTATCTGGCGACCTTGGGCATCTCCTGCGAGCTGACCCAGTCCGAGCTGGGGGTCACCATCTGGCTGGCGGACGAGCAACGCCTCGCTCAGGCCCAGCTGGAGGTGAAGCGCTTTCTGGCCGAGCCGGGCCACCCGCGCTACATGGAGGCCTCCTGGCAATCCGGCCGCGCCGATGCCCGCATCGACTACAGCAAGGGGATGACGGACCCCATCACCGATTTCCTCCATCAGGCGGGGCCACTGACGCTGGTGGTCATCATCGCCTGTCTCGCCATCTACGGGATCGAGGCCATCGGCCTGCCCATCTACGATGAACTGGCATTCCACCCGACGCTAGCCCAGTTCACCGACTGGCAGGCGTGGCGCTATTTCACCCCCGCCCTGATCCACTTCTCGGTGCTCCATCTGGTGTTCAACTTGCTCTGGTGGTGGTATCTGGGAGGCCAGATCGAGCAGCGCCTCGGCAGCGGCAAGCTGCTGATCCTGCTGCTGGTGGGCGCCGCCCTGCCCAATATCGCCGAGTTTTTTGCCAGCGGCCCGCTGTTTGGCGGCCTCTCCGGCGTGGTCTATGCCCTGCTCGGCTACTGCTGGCTGCGCAGCAAGCTGCAACCCGCCTGTGGCCTCACTCTGCCACCGGCATTGATGGGTTTTATGCTGTTCTGGATGGTGCTCGGCTTCTTCGACATGCTCGGCACCAGCACCGCCAACATCGCCCACCTGACCGGCCTGCTGGTCGGCCTGCTGCAAGGCTGGCTGGATCGCAACCACCAGCCGGGCTGATTTTTCAGCAGCCGCAGAAACGAGAACGCCGCCCCGAAGGGCGGCGTTTGCTTGCCAGCACAAATGGTAAAAAGCCGCCGCGATCTCGGCAAAGTGAGGGAATTGTCGGTAGAATGTCCGCCAACGCTTAAGGAGGACATCATGATCGACCCGAAGAAACTGGAAGAGATCGCCAAGCAGGTGCACAACTCCCTGCCGCCCGGCATTCGCAGCATGGGTGAAGAGGCCGAGAAGAAGATGCGTCAGGTACTGCAGGCCCAGCTGGGCAAGCTGGATCTGGTCAGCCGCGAAGAGTTCGACGTGCAGACCAAGGTGCTGCTGCGTACCCGTGAAAAACTGGCCGCCCTCGAAAGCAAGCTGGCTCAGCTCGAGCAGCAGCTCGGCGCCAAAGGCGAATAACAAAAACCCCAGCTCGGCTGGGGTTTTTGCTTTGAATTGAACCTGTAAAAAGCATCACACCTGAAGCAGATACCAGGCCCGCTTGCCGCGTGCCTTGGCCTCATACATGGCACGGTCGGCCACCTCCAATGCCTGTCGGAAGCTCAATGGCTCCTCCTCCCAAAGGGCGATGCCGATACTCAGCCCCACCCGTTGCGGGCAACCGGGTTTGGGCACATAGCCGTGCATCCGGCTGATCAGGGCGTCAGCCAGTTGCGCCAGGCCATGGCTCGACACATCCCGGTGCAGATGCACCACAAACTCGTCGCCGCCGTAACGGCCACATAGCGCCGAGCCAGGCATAATAAGGCGCAACCAGTCCGCCATCTGCTGCAACACCAGATCGCCGCAGGCGTGGCCCAGCTGGTCGTTGATCCCCTTGAAATCATCCAGATCGATAAAGAGCAGCGCCCCCGCTCCTTGCGGCTGCAGCTGGGCAAACGCCTTGCCAAACCCCTGCCGGTTGAGCAAGCCGGTCAGCGCGTCGTTGTTGGCACGCTCCGCCAGTCGCTGCTCATAAGCCTTGCGCTGGGTGATATCGATATGGGAGCCCATGATCCGCAGCGGCTTGCCATCGCCATCCCGATCGACGACCCGTCCCCTATCCCACAGCCAGGTGATCTCTCCGGCCGGGCTGATGGTGCGGTATTCGGCTTCATAGAAGGGGGTTTTCCCCTCAAGGTGGGCAAAGTAGCTACCCATGGCATGGGCGCGATCGTCGGGATGGAGCTTGGCGCTCCACTGATCGAAATGAGGAGCCATGTCACCGGCCTGAAAGTTCTGCAGATTGAAGACCCGCAGCTCGCCGGTGGGAATGGTGCCCTGCCAGAGACAGATGCCGGTGCCATCGAGGGCGGCACTGAGCTTCTCCTGCAACAGGCCGTTTTCATGCTGCAAAGCGGCGATCTCTGCCTGCAAACGAGCCATTTCACCGCCATGAGGGGACGGGATCAGCGTTGCGACCCGCTCGACAGAGCCGGTCTCTCCCCTGTCATCCTCCGCAGATGCCCTGCCCTCTTCACTCAACACTGCGCCTCCTTGTGCTTGCTCTATGGATGCTCTTGTCAATCCCCCACAAAGATGCCATCAGCTACGTTTGATTAGTAGCCATTCATAGTCAAAATATTGAAAAATAATGGGATAACGCCGCGATAATCCAACCATTCAGGGCGATCCGATACTGCGGCAGCCACAAAAAAAAGCCCCCGGCAAAACCGGGGGCTGCGTCATCCAAGCGGGGATCCCGTCAGATAAATTCGTAGGCATCACCAAAGATGCGCTCCGGCTCGGCGCCGAGGATCTTGAACTCCTCCCGCGCGGCACCCGCCATCTCGAAACGGCCGGCGACATAGATGTCGTAGTCGTGGAGGCTGACGAAGTCATCCATGATCGCCTTGTGCACCAGCCCGCTCTTGCCAGTCCAGTCAGCGTCAGGCTCCTGCACCACCGGGATAAAGGTGAGCGGCGCATAGTCACGCTCCCACTGCTGCATCTGCTCCAGTTCGTAGAGCCAGTGAGCCTGACGCACACCCCAGTAGAAGAACACCGGACGCTTGCTGCCCGTGTCGATCAGGTACTCCAGAATGGAGCGGGCGTAAGAGAAGCCGGTGCCGCCCGCCATCAGGATCAGCGGACGGGGAGATTCATCGCGCAGGAACGCCTTGCCAGCCGGCAATTCGACCTCGATCTCCCCCTGCTCGCGCATGCGGGCAAGCACCTGACCGGCGTAGGCGTTTTCGGGAGTGGCACCAATTTGCAGCTCCAGCACGCCCGGGCGGGTCGGCGAGTTGGCGATGGAGAAGGGGCGCTTGTCCGAATCGCTCATCACCACCAGCAGATACTGGCCCGGCTTGAAGCTGATAGCTTGCTGCGGCGTCAGGGCCACATGCCAGATGGTGTCGACATATTCGCGCAGTTCCTCTACGCGGCATTTGATACGTTGCATTCTTGTCCTTGTGGCGGGCTCGCTCGGCCCGCTTCGCTCATTGTTTCACTATGGAGTGACGACCAGCAGCCCTGGCCCCGTCAGTCGAGAATACTCAAATCAGTGCGGATCGCATCACTTTTTGCAGCAAAGCTGTCATGTTTGCCTCATCCGAGGATATTGAGCTCATCCCAGATGGCATCAACCTTCTGCTTCACCGCCTCATCCTGAACTATGGGCTGACCCCACTCCCGATTGGTCTCGCCCGGCCACTTGTTGGTGGCATCCAGCCCCATCTTGGAGCCGAGGCCGGAGACCGGCGAGGCGAAGTCCAGATAGTCGATCGGGGTGTGCTCGATCAAGGTGGTGTCCCGTGCCGGGTCCATCCGGGTGGTAATGGCCCAGATCACATCCTTCCAGTCGCGGGCGTTGACGTCGTCATCACACACCACCACGAACTTGGTGTACATGAACTGGCGCAGGAAGGACCAGACCCCCAGCATCACCCGCTTGGCGTGGCCCGGGTAACGCTTCTTGATGGTCACCACCGCCATCCGGTAGGAGCACCCCTCCGGCGGCAGATAGAAGTCCACAATCTCGGGAAACTGCTTCTGCAGCAGCGGCACGAACACCTCGTTCAGCGCCAGACCCAGCACCGCCGGTTCATCGGGCGGACGGCCGGTGTAGGTGCTGTGATAGATGGCATCGCGCCGCTTGGTGATGTGGGTGATGGTGAAGACTGGGAACTCGTCCACCTCGTTGTAGTAACCGGTGTGGTCGCCATAGGGGCCTTCCGGCGCCATCTCACCCGGCTCCAGATACCCTTCCAGCACAATCTCGGCGCTGGCGGGTACCTCCAAATCGCAGCTGATGGCCTTGATCACTTCGGTACGGCTGCCGCGCAGCAGACCGGCAAAGGCATATTCGGAGAGAGTATCCGGCACCGGCGTCACCGCGCCGAGAATGGTCGCCGGATCGGCACCGAGCGCCACCACCACCGGGAATCGCTCACCGGGATGGGCCTCCTGCCACTCGCGAAAATCGATGGCACCGCCACGGTGATCCAGCCAGCGCATGATCAGCTTGTTTTTGGCGATCTTCTGCTGGCGATAGATGCCGAGGTTCTGGCGCTTCTTGTAGGGGCCGCGGGTGATGGTGAGGCCCCAGGTGACCAGCGGCGCCACATCGCCGGGCCAGCAGTGCTGGATCGGGATCTGGTCGAGATCGACCGCCTCTCCCTCCTGCACCACCTGCTGGCAGGGGGCGGAAGAGAGGCGCTTGGTCGGCATGTTGAGCACCTGCTTGAAGATCGGCAGCTTCTCCATCAGCTCCTTGAATCCCTTGGGCGGCTCGGGCTCCTTGAGATAGGAGAGCCAGACCCCGACCTGACGCAGGGCGCCCACATCGGGCTGGCCCATGCCCATGGCAACCCGATCCGGGGTACCGAACAGGTTGGTCAGCACCGGCATGGTGTAGCCTTTGGGATTTTCGAACAGCAGAGCCGGGCCACCCGCACGCAGGGTGCGATCGCTGATCTCGGTCATCTCCAGATAGGGATCTATCTCGCGGGTGATCCGCTTGAGTTGTCCGTTTTGTTCCAGCTGCGCGATGAAATCACGCAAATCCTTGTATTTCATGCAAGTTCCCAACCGGGTTCAGGAGGTCACGCATTATAACCCTGGCTGCCCATCGGGTGTACCCGAATCGGGTAGCAGACTCGGTGCAATGGGTGGCACGTCACGATGGCCGAGGCGTCTGGCCAGTGCAGAGAGCAGCTGGGGCTCGTCCACCTCCATCAACAGACCGGCCACCAGCGCCCCGTATTGACGGTTGGAGAGTTCCGCCAGCAGGTATTTCTGGGCTTGCGGCGGCAAGGGGGAGAGTGCGCTCAGCTGCCGCAGGGCGGCTCCCTTCAACCCCTCGTTGCCACTGGCGGCAATCAGCAGATCGCTGGCAGCACTGCCGTGATGAAAGCGGTTAATGGTGGAGAGTGCGCGCAGCGCATCCTGATCTGCCGGCCGCCGCCACAGCATGCTATAGAGCGCCGGTTCGCCGGTGCGCTGCAACAGATGGAACAACAGGTGATTGTCGGGCAGATAGATATTCTGGCTGGCCAGCGCTTGCGCCTCCCGCATCCAGATCGGCTGCGGCAAGGTGTCGAGGGCCAGCAACAGGGCTTGCTGCTGCATGGCGAGATCGGGGTTACTGCTGTAGTAGATGGACTTTAGCTGGAAGCTGCCCTGGGCAAGCAGCTGCCGATAGCGATGCATCAGTGATTGCAACTGCCACTCCCCCAGCAACTGACGGGCCTGCGCGGCAAAATCATAGACAGGTTGCTGCACCAGAAAACCGTCGACCTGCTGCTCCATGAGCCACTCGGGGGCCTTGTCGGCCTGAGCCTCGACCCACTGTTGCAACGCAGGGGATGCAGGGGTGGTAGCGGGAATATCCCGCAGCAGCTGCAACAGCAGGAACTCCCGCCGCTCGCGACTCAGGGTCGCCAGCAGAGAGTCGATGGCTGCAAATTGCCCCTCCTGCAGACGGCCCGCCAGATAGCGCTGGTGCGTCTGCAACGTCTCGGCTGTCACCCCGACCGGTGCACTCTGCGCGCAGGCTGGCATTGCACTCAGCAACCCCAGCAATAACCAGAAAACAGGCTTCATGACGTCTCCATCCATGTGACATCGGGATCTCATACTACTAGGGCGACCGGAAAACAGATAAACAAAAACCGCGACCAGGGCCGCGGTTTCGTCATTTTCTGACCGGACTTACTTCTGCTGGCGCCGCATGGCGTCGAAGAACTCGTCGTTGGTCTTGGTCATCGCCAGCTTGTCGATGAGGAACTCGATACCGTCGATCTCGCCCATCGGGTGGACAATCTTGCGCAGGATCCACATCTTCTGCAGCTCGTCACCGGAGGTGAGCAACTCTTCCTTACGGGTGCCTGAGCGGGTGATGTCGATAGCCGGGTAGACGCGCTTCTCGGCAATCTTGCGCGAGAGGTGCAGTTCCATGTTGCCGGTACCCTTGAACTCTTCGTAGATAACCTCGTCCATCTTGGAGCCGGTATCGATCAGCGCGGTGGCGATGATGGTCAGGCTGCCGCCCTCTTCAACATTACGCGCGGCGCCGAAGAAGCGCTTGGGACGGTGCAGGGCGTTGGCATCCACACCACCGGTCAGTACCTTGCCGGATGACGGGATAACTGTGTTGTAGGCGCGAGCAAGACGGGTGATGGAGTCCAGCAGGATCACCACATCTTTCTTGTGCTCGACCAGACGCTTGGCCTTCTCGATCACCATTTCGGCAACCTGAACGTGACGGGAAGCAGGTTCGTCAAAGGTGGAAGCGATCACTTCACCTTTCACCATGCGCTGCATCTCGGTCACTTCTTCCGGACGCTCGTCGATCAGCAGAACGATCAGTTCACAGTCCGGGTGGTTGTAGGCGATGCTCTGGGCGATGTTCTGCAGCAGCATGGTCTTACCGGCCTTGGGCGGCGCCACGATCAGGCCACGCTGGCCTTTACCGATGGGGGAAGCCAGATCCAGTACACGGGCGGTGATATCTTCAGTAGAGCCGTTACCCCGTTCCATACGCAGACGTTCGTTGGCATGCAGGGGGGTAAGGTTTTCAAACAGGATCTTGTTGCGGGAGTTTTCCGGACGGTCGTAGTTGACCTCATTGACCTTGAGCAGTGCGAAGTAGCGTTCGCCCTCTTTCGGTGGCCGGATCTTGCCGGAGATGGTATCGCCGGTACGCAGGTTGAAGCGGCGGATCTGGCTCGGGGAGACGTAGATATCGTCAGGGCCTGCCAGATAGGAGCCGTCTGCACTGCGCAGGAAGCCGAAACCATCGGTCAGGATTTCCAGCACACCGTCGCCAAAGATATCTTCACCACCCTTGGCGTGCGCCTTGAGGATTGCAAAAATAATATCTTTCTTGTGCGCCCGAGCCAGATTTTCCAACCCCATGGATTCGCCAAGCTTGACCAGCTCGGACACAGGAGTGTTCTTTAATTCAGTCAGATTCATAGTGGTGAAAGTCTGTAAGCAAGGATTGAAATGAGGAGACAGTCTGCTGGATTGATGCTGATCGGATTTGATTGCCAGGCTGTGGTTAGCAAAGAGTCAGGCAAAAAGGTTAGCAAACGAGCGATAAACTAGCACCAATCGGGATGAGCGTCTAGGTGATAAAACACAAGGAGCGCATTATTGCAATGCGCTCCTCTTTAATTATTACAGGTTGCCGTCCAGGAACTCTTTCAGCTGAGTCTTGGACAGTGCACCGACCTTGGTCGCTGCCACTTCGCCATTCTTGAACAGCAAGAGGGTCGGGATACCACGAATGCCGTACTTGGGCGGAGTATCAGAGTTATGGTCGATGTTCAGTTTGGCTACGGTCACGCGACCTTCGTACTCTTGGGCAACTTCTTCCAGGATCGGGGCAATCATCTTGCACGGACCACACCACTCGGCCCAGAAGTCGACCAGAACGGCGCCATCGGCTTTGATTACATCTGCCTCGAAGCTGGCATCGCTCAGCTGAACAATCTTGTCACTCATCTCCAACTCCAGTCAGTAATTAAGGCTTTATTGACATATCAACAAAGGCAATAGTTGCCCTATTTGAAATGATCCTGTTTATTATTGCAAGCCTAACCTGATAACCTACCGCCATGAGCAAAACACACTTAACGACCGACAAATTCGCCCAAATGGGCCTCGAACCCGAAGTTCTGGCTGGTCTGGAATCAAAGGGATTTCACTATTGCACGCCCATCCAGGCACTGTCTCTGCCACTGCTGGTAGAAGGTCATGACCTCGCCGGTCAGGCCCAGACAGGAACCGGCAAGACCATTGCCTTCCTGGCCGCGACATTCAACTATTTGCTGACTCACCCGCTGACCAAGCCCCGTCTGGTTAACCAACCCAGAGCCATCATCATGGCACCCACCCGGGAACTGGCAGTACAGATCTATAACGATGCTGACAGCATCGCCGCTTCTACCGGCCTGAAACTCGGCCTCGCCTACGGTGGCGAAGGTTACGACAAGCAGCTGGCCGTGCTGGAGCAGGGCGTCGACATCCTGATCGGCACCACTGGCCGCATCATCGACTACTTCAAGTCCAAGGTGATCGATCTGAGCAACATTCAGGTCGTGGTACTGGACGAAGCGGATCGCATGTTCGATCTGGGCTTCATCAAGGACATCCGCTTCCTGTTTCGCCGCATGCCGCCCGCGACCGAGCGCCTGAGCATGCTGTTTTCCGCCACCCTCTCCCTGCGTGTGCAGGAGCTGGCCTACGAACACATGAACCACCCGGAACATGTGCAGGTAGAGCCGGAGCAGATGACCGGCGTGCGGATCAAGGAGGAGCTGTTCTACCCCTCCAACGAAGACAAGATGTTGCTGCTGCTCTCCCTGATGGAAGAGGAGTGGCCGGAAAAAGCGATCGTCTTCGCCAACACCAAGCATGTCTGTGAAGACGTCCATGCCTGGCTAGAAAACGACGGCCACCGCGTCGGTCTGCTGACCGGTGACGTGCCGCAGAAAAAGCGGATGAAGATCCTCGAGGATTTCACCAAGGGTGCGCTCGATATTCTGGTCGCCACCGACGTGGCCGCCCGTGGTCTGCACATCCCTGACGTGACCCACGTCTTCAACTATGACCTGCCCGACGACGCCGAAGACTATGTACACCGTATCGGTCGTACCGGTCGTGCCGGCAAGAGCGGTCACTCCATCAGCCTGGCCTGTGAAGACTATGCCTTCAACCTGCCGGCCATCGAGGAGTACATCCACCACGCCATTCCGGTCAGCAAGTACGACCGTGAAGCGCTGCTGGATGACGTGACCCCGCCGAAACGGGTGTTCCGCAACCGTCAGCCGGTGAACCGCAACATGCGGGATCGTCAGGGCGGTGGCAACAGCAACAACCGTCGTCGTCCGCCGCGCAAGAGCTAAGGACAGGCCCGTTGCACAACTCGCCTCTCTATGCCGCTATCGACCTCGGCTCCAACAGCTTTCATATGCTGGTGGTGCGCGAGGTCGCCGGTGCCCTGCGCACCGTCGCCAAGGTCAAGCGCAAGGTTCGCCTCGCTGCCGGGCTCGATCCGGAATTTCGTCTCAGCCGTGCCGCCATGGAGCGGGGCTGGGACTGTTTGCGTCTCTTCTCCGAACAATTGCAGGACATTCCGGCCGACAATATACGAGTGGTGGGCACGGCCACACTGCGCCTTGCCACCAACGTCGACGAGTTCCTCAGCGAAGCTGAACGGGTACTCAACCACAGCATCGAGATCATCTCGGGCGAGGAAGAGGCCAAGACCATCTATGAAGGGGTCTCCTGGACCTCTGCCGGAGAAGGCAACCGGCTGGTGATCGACATCGGCGGTGCCAGTACCGAACTGGTGATCGGCGAACATAGCGAAGCAAAACTGCTCAACAGCCTGCACATGGGCTGCGTCACCTGGCTCAACAATCACTTCGGTGATGGCGAGCTCTCCGAAGCCCGTTTCGAGCAGGCGATTGCTGCCGCCAAGGCGGTGCTGGAGAAGGTGGCGGACGATTACCGCGCCCTCGGCTGGCGTACCTGTGTCGGCGCCTCCGGCACGGTGCAGGCGCTGCAAGAGATCATGCTGGCGCAAGGGAAGAGCGAGCGGGTCACCCTGCCCAAGCTCCAGGAGCTGATGGGTCAGGCCATCGCCTGCGGCAAGCTCGACCGGCTGCAACTGGAAGGACTGGCGGCCGAGCGGCTGACCGTATTCCCCTCCGGTCTTGCCATCCTGATCGCCATCTTCGAAACCCTCGATATCGAGAGCATGACCCTCGCGGGGGGCGCCCTGCGTGAAGGGCTGATCTACGGTCTGCTTGGCAACAATCACGACTGTGATGCCCGGGATCGTACCGCCGACAGCCTGATCAGCCGCTATCAGCTGGATAAAGAGCACGCCGAACGAGTACGCGATACCGCCGTCGATGCGTTCAACCAGCTGCAACCGGCCTGGCGACTCTCCAAACGCTACGGTCGTCCGATCTTGCGTTATGCGGCCCTGCTGCACGAGATCGGCCTCTGTATCGAGTACAAGAAGGCGCCGCAACACGCCGCCTACATCATCGACAACATCGACATGCCGGGCTTTACTCCCGCGCAAAAGAAGCTGTTGTCGGCCCTGCTGTTCAACCAGCGGGACGAATTCAAGCTGGAACCGCTGGAGAAACAGGGTGCAGTCACCGGTCGTCAGGCGATCCGGCTGGCCCGTATCCTGCGCATCGCGCTGATCCTCTGCATGCGCCGCACCCAGGGCACAGTGCCCAGCTTCACCCTGCAGGCAGAAGAGGAGTCACTGACCCTGACCCTGCCCAAGGGCTGGATGGATGAACACTACCTGCGCGCCAGCGAGCTGCGCTTTGAAGTGGAACGCCAGCAGAAGATGGGCTGGCCGACCCGCGTACAGGAAGCCTGACTCAGCAACCTGCCTGTTTTGGAGCCGATCATGCCGGATTATCAACCCATCAGCTGCGATCTCTACGACTGGCTCGAAATTGCTGCCAGCTGGCAACTGCCGGTGACCCTCACCAGCCGCGATGATCGCCAATGGGATGACAAGATCCGCACTATCGAAGCCAGCGAAGGGGTCGAGTATCTGCTGCTGCACAGTGGCGAGCGGCTCAGTCTGGCAGAACTGGCGACCCTGCGCCTGAACTGGCAAGGGGAAGAGAAGCTGATCCACTTCGCGCCAACCAACTGAATCCAGTATGAAAAAGGAGGGCCAACATGACGTTGGCCCTCCTTTTTGCATCTGCGGCTCACACCGGCCGTTAACCCGCTGCCAGCGCCGCCATCACATAGACATCGAAGCGGTTGCTCTTGGTTTCGATGGCCATGCTGGGCTTCTGTTCATTGAGCCAGCCGGCGTAGTCGGGGCGTTTCACCACCACCCGCTTGTTCGCCATCTTGAGCGCGGCAGGCAGCAGGGCATCCGCATCAAGATCCGGCCCCACCAGCGACTGGAACACCCGCATCTCCTTTTTCACCAGCGCCGACTTCTGCTTGTGGGGGAACATGGGGTCGAGGTAGATCACCTCGGGCCGCTCCGGCAGCGCCAGCAAGTTGTCCACCGCCGGGCCTTGCAGCAGGTGCATCCGCTCGCTGACCCAGGGGCCAATCTCGGGATCCTGTGCCGCCCGCGCCAGCCCGTCCTGCAACAGAGCAGCCACCACAGGGCTGCGTTCGATCAGGGTCACCTTGCAACCGAGAGAGGCGAGTACGAAGGCATCGCGCCCCAGCCCGGCGGTAGCATCCACCACGGTTGGTGTGGCACCGGCCTTGAGCCCCACCGCCTTGGCGATGGATTGACCGCGACCGCCACCAAACTTGCGACGATGTGCCACCGCCCCTTCCACGAAGTCCACATAGACGGCACCCAGCTTGGGCTCGTCCAGCTTGCGCAGTTCCAGTCTATCTTCAGTCAGTACCAGCGCAAACGGAGCCGGAAACTCCACGTCGGCAAGGCGTAAACGCAGGGCGTCGAGCTCGCCATCACGGGCGGGGACTTCACTGAAAACCTGAATATGGGGCATAGGAGACAGACTCATGGCACGTACAGAAGCGGCCATGATAACAGAAGCGGTGGATCAGCTCACGACAGTGAGGTTCATCCCCTGACGGTTGAGAGCGAGGTAATCAATGAGATCGTCATAGGCCAGCGGGCGGCTGAGCAGATAACCCTGGGTGAAGGCACACCCCTTCTGGCAGAGGAAGTTGAGCTGCTCGCGGGTCTCTACCCCCTCGATCACCACCTGCATGCCGAGGTTGTGCACTATGTTGATGATGCCGTCGAGCAGCATCCGATCCTGCTCATTGAAGGGGATATGGCGCACGAAGGAGCGGTCTATCTTGACCAGATCGACCGGGAAGGTGCGCAGATAGTTGAGGGCCGAGTAGCCGGTACCGAAATCGTCGATGGCCAGCTTGCACCCCGCCTCGCGCAGGGCATCGATCCGCACTCTGTGCTGATCGCTGCTCTCCATCAGCAGAGATTCGGTGATTTCGATGACGATGTCGGCAGGATCGAGCCCGAAGTGCTGGATCACCTTAAGCCACTCACTCGCCTCGGGGTCGATGGTCTGAAACTCCATGGTGGAACGGTTGATCGACATCTGCAGATCAGGGAAACCGGACTGCTGCAACCGCGCCAGATCCCGGCACGACTGCCACAATACCAGCGCCCCCAGCCCCTGAATCAGACCAGCCTCTTCCGCCAGCGGAATGAACTCGGCAGGGGAGACCTGCCCCCAGTGGGGGTGATACCAGCGCACCAGCGCCTCCAGCTTGGCGACCCGTCCGCTGCGATTGTCCCAGATCGGCTGGTAGGCCATGGTCAGTTGCTCCAGCTTGATCGCTTCGGCCAAATCCTGCTGCATCTGGTGGCGCTGGCGCACCTCTTCCCGCATGGATGAGCAGTAGGCACCGAGCAACCGTCCCTGCCGCTTGGCCGCAAACAGCGCCTGTTCGGCGTTGCGCAGCAACTCGTCGCTCTCGCTGCCATCGACCGGGCAGAGGGTCATGCCGATGGTCGCGGTCACATAGAGATGCTGGTTGGCCAGCATAAAGGGGCGGGCGAAGCTGCCAATCACCTGCTTGGCAAACACCTCGGCCTGACGGCGGGTGACGATGCCGGGCACCAGGAACGCGAACTCGTCGCCACCGATGCGGGCCACCAGATCTTCGGTGCGCACCCGGCTCACCAGTCGATCCGAGACCTCCCGCAGCAGGGCATCGCCAGCATGGTGATCCATGCTGTTGTTGACCGCCTTGAAGTTGTTGAGGTCGAGCACCATGAGCGCGAAGCGCTCGCCCCGCTCGCAGAAGCGGGTGAGGCAGCGGCCAAACAACCAGCGGTTGGGCAGGCTGGTGAGGTTGTCGTAGTTGGCCTGGGTCGCGATCTTCTGCTCGGCCACTTTGGTCTGGGAAAGATCGCTGAAAATGGCGATATATTGCTGAATTTTGCCGGCTTCGCGCAGGGTGCTGATCATCAGCTGCTGCGGATAGAGCTTGCCGTTCTTGCGCTTGTTCCACACCTCGCCACGCCACACCCCCACCCGCTCCAGCGCATGGTACATGTCGGCATAGAAGGTCTGATCGTGCAGCCCGGACTTGAGCATGCTGGGACGTTGGCCCCGCACCTCATCGCTGCTGTAGCCGGTGATCTGCTCGAAGGCCGGGTTGACCGAGATGATGCGGCTGTCGGCATCGCACACCAGAATCGCTTCGGAGAGGTTGTCGTAGACCCGGTGGGAGAGCTTGAGCTGCTCCGCATGGCGCTTGAGGGGATCGATATTCTCCAGCAGCACCATCAGGTAGTCCGGCTGCTGCTGCTCGTCGCGGATCAGGGTGACAGTCACCCGTCCCCACAGGATCTCGCCCCCCTTGCAGAAGTAGCGCTTCTCCTGGGTGAAACTGCTGCGCTCGCCGCGCCGGATCTCTTCGTAGCACTCAAGGCTGCGCTGCCAATCCTCCGGGTGATTGATGTCGGAGATGGAGCGATGAAGCAGCTCGTCGAGGGGATAACCCAACATCTTCTCTATGGCCGGGTTGGCCCAGAGAATGCGGCCGGTGAGATCGAGCTTGCCGATCCCCACCGGGGCCTGAAACAGCATGCTCTGCAGCACATGGGGGGTATCAGGCAAGAGTTGCGGCAGCTGGCGTTGCAGCATCAGCGCCAGTTCGCGACCGGCCAGCGGCCCCAGCAACCGGAGCAGCCCCATCACCTTGGTCATATTGGCCTGCGGCTGACGATAGAGCAGGCAGCAGATGCCTATGGTCTCGCCATCCGCATCCTTGAGGGCGATCCCGGCGTAGGCCTGGGCCTGCCACGCATCGGCAAGCGGCATCGCGGGGAACAGCTGCAACAGACGATCGCTGAACCAGGCTTCCCCCTCCTGCCAGGTAATGGCATCGGGAGAGTCAGTGATTGGCAGCGTCAGGGTATCGGGGTCAAGAGAGGAGGGATGGGCAGCCTGAACCGTCAGGTGGGTAGCATTTGATTCCCTGCTGGCGATCAGGACGACATCAGCCATCACAGCAGCGGCGATTTCACTCACAAAGGTATCGAAATATCCCTGGCCGCTCGAATGAGCCAGACTTGAGATGATTTGATAGACGGAATCGAGTGCTCGCCTCATGGCAAGTGGCTTTCTCTCCTTGAAGGTTAGAACACGACTCTACTGAAGAGCTGTGAGCAGTGCAAATATGCAATCAGCAAGATATTAAAAAGCCTTGAAAAAAGGGACCAAAAGGTCCCTTTTTGTCGCAGAAATCACGACTCGATCCCACTATGCCGCAAAATAGTGTACCTGGTTGAAGCTCACACAGGCGGCGGGTCAGGAATCTCAGGCAGCGATCCCGCTGTGTCGCAACAGCGCATCCACCTTGGGCTCACGACCACGGAAGGCTCGGAACAGCTCCATCGGCTCATTCGAGCCACCCTTCTCCAGAATATTCTTCAGGAAGGATTGGCCGGTCGCCGGGTTGAAGATCCCCTCCTCCTCGAAGCGGGAGAAGGCATCGGCAGAGAGCACTTCGGCCCACTTGTAGCTGTAGTAGCCCGCCGCATAGCCGCCCGCGAAGATGTGGGAGAAGCTGTGCTGGAAGCGATTGAACGCCGGTGGCGTCATCACTGCTACCTGACTGCGCACCTCATCCAGCAGCGCCGGAAGCTGCGCCGGATTGGCCGGGTCAAACTCCTGATGGAGACGGAAGTCGAACAGGGCGAACTCCAGCTGGCGCAGCATCTGCATGGCCGCCTGGAAGTTGCGGGCGGTCAGCATCTTCTCCAGCAGATCGGCAGGCAGCGGCTCGCCGGTCTCGTAGTGGCCGGAGATAAAGGCCAGCGCCTCGGACTCCCAGCACCAGTTCTCCAGGAACTGGCTCGGCAGCTCCACCGCATCCCAGGCCACGCCGTTGATACCAGCGACACCGGCCACATCGATGCGGGTCAGCATGTGGTGGATACCGTGGCCAAACTCATGGAACAGGGTGACCACTTCGTTGTGGGTGAACAGCGCTGGCTTGCCATCCACCGGGCCGTTGAAGTTGCAGGTCAGGTAGGCCACCGGCTTTTGCAGCGAGCCATCCTGACGGTAGCGACGACCCAGACAGACATCCATCCAGGCCCCGCCCTGCTTGTGCTCACGGGCGTAGAGGTCCAGGTAGAAGCTGCCGCGCAGCTCGTCGTCGGCATCGAAGATGTCGTAGAAGCGCACGTCAGGATGCCAGGTGTCGATGCCGAGGCGCTCGCGCACCTTCATGCCGAACACCCGCTTCACCACTTCGAACAACCCCTTCACCACCTTGCTGGCGGGGAAGTAGGGGCGCAGCTGCTCGTCGGAGATGGAGAATTTGTGCTGTTTGAGCTTCTCGGCGTAGTAGGCGAGATCCCAGGCGGCCAGCTCGCTCTGACCATGCTGCTCGGCGGCGAAGGCGCGAATCTCCTCCAGCTCGGCCTTGCCTTGCGGCAGGGATTTGGCCGCCAGATCGGTGAGGAAGCTCACCACCTGTTCGGTCTTGTCCGCCATCTTGGTGGCCAGGGAGAGCTCGGCATAGTTGGCGAACCCCAGCAACTGAGCCAGTTCGCGGCGCAGGGTGAGCAGCTCGCTCATGATGGCGGAGTTGTCCCACTTGCCCGCATTGGGGCCCTGATCGGAGGCGCGAGTGGTGAAGGCTTCGTACATCTCTGCCCGCAGCTCGCGGTTGTCGGCATACATCATCACCGGCAGATAAGAGGGGATATCCAGCGTGAACAGCCACCCCTCTTTGCCTTTAAGTTCAGCCATCTGACGGGCAGCGGCACGCACGCTGTCGGGCAGACCGGCCAATTCGGCTTCATCGACCACCAGCTTGTGCCAGCCCTGGGTCGCATCCAGCACGTTGTTGCTGAAACGGGAGGCCAGCTCGGAGAGGCGGGCCTGAATCTCGCCGTAACGCTGCTGCGCCTCGGCAGGCAGACCGATGCCGGAGAGGCGGAAGTCACGCAGGGTATTCTGGATCTCCTTGCGCTGGGCGCCGCTCAGCAGCGGGAAATCATCGCTCTGGGAGAGGGCCAGATAGGCCTGATAGAGCCCTTCATGCTGACCGACATAGGTCTGGAATTCGGAGAGCAGCGGCAGGCAGGCGTCATGGGCCTCGCGCAGTGCTTCGCTGTTGAGTACGGAGTTGAGGTGGCTGACCGGTGACCAGATCCGTGACAGACGGTCATTTACCTCTTCCAGCGGGGCAATCAGGCTATCCCAGGTATGGGGATCACGCTGGGCCAGCACATCGCTGATCTTCTGCTTGCAGTCAGCAATCGCCTGAATCACGGCAGGCTGAACCTGCTCCGGCTTGATCTGGCTGAAAGGGGGCAGCGAATCCATTGTCAGCAAAGGGTTATTCATCCCGGTTACCTCTTGTTTGGTCTTGAACAGACCGCTTTAGCAGCTCTGTATGGCTTTCTAACATGTGGCCAAGCCACGCAATAATCAAGCGGGAATCCGCCGCAACCCTGTACTTTTCCAGCCATTGCGACCCGGATCTCTGCCGTTGCTGCAGTTTTGCCATCAACAGCCAGTAACAGGATGAATCTGTGGGCCTTTTTTGGCTCTTACCGCTACTTTCAAGGGGCAAATAGTCGCCATTTACCGGCGCCACAGCTGCCAGCCAAGTACCGTCATGCTCAATCATGGAAACGGACAAAATGTGGCAGCTGTAACAAATTATCAATATTTTTCAGTCAATTAGAATCAAAACCAACTATTGATTAATTTATTTTCAAGCATCTATCATAGGCAACCTGCCATGCAGGTCACTTGATTCTCTGTGCTGCACAGAAATCGGGTGAAAAAGGCAAAGTGACCCGAAAGGGCGCGACGCAAAGCCACCGGTCTAAGGGAAAACACCTATGACAGCGGGGCTGCCCCCGGGGACGTCCGGTCACAACCGACGCCCCATTTGCACCGTACGGAGAGACGATGAACAAACTCAAATTATCCCTGCTTGGCTGCCTGCTCAGCATGGGCGCCCCCATGGCATATGCCGCCAGTGCCGGTCAGGCGATGGTCAACCCCCAGTCCGGCGTAGTGGTCGGCTATTGGCACAACTGGTGTGACGGCTCGGGCTACAAGGGCGGTATCGCCCCCTGCGTCAAGCTCGATCAGGTCAACCCGCAATACAACGTGGTCGATGTCTCCTTCATGAAGGTCTATGGCAGCGATCCCATCCCCACCTTCAAGCTCGACCCGGCCATCGGCATGAGCGAAAGCCAGTTTATCGAGCAGATCGCAGAGCTGAACCGTCAGGGCCGTGCCGTGCTGCTGGCGCTGGGCGGTGCCGATGCGCACATCGAGCTGCGCAAGGGTCAGGAGCAGGCCTTTGCCGACGAGATCATCCGTCTGGTGGAGACCTATGGCTTCGACGGGCTGGATATCGATCTGGAACAGGCCGCCATCACCGCCGCCGACAACCAGACCGTGATCCCGGCGGCCCTGCGTCTGGTCAAGGATCACTACCGCGCCCAGGGGAAAAACTTCCTCATCACCATGGCGCCGGAGTTCCCCTATCTGACCCAGACTGGCGCCTACATCCCCTATATCCGCAATCTGGAAGGGTACTACGACTGGATCAACCCTCAGTTCTACAACCAGGGTGGCGACGGTATCTACATCGATGGGATCGGCTGGATTGCCCAGAACAACGATGCCCTGAAAGAAGAGTTCATCTACTACATGGCGGATTCGCTGAGCAACGGTACCCGCGGCTTCTACAAGATCCCCCATGACAAGCTGGTGTTCGGTATTCCGACCAACATTGACGCCGCCGCCACCGGCTATGTGCAGGATCCGCAGAAGCTCTACAACGCCTTCAACCGCCTGAAGAGCGAGGGGCAACCACTGCGCGGCGTGATGACCTGGTCCATCAACTGGGACATGGGCCGCAACGCCGCCGGTCAGTCCTACAACGAATCCTTCATCAAGAGCTACGGCCCCTTCATCCACGATCAGGATATCACGCCTCCGGTCGACAACGGCAAGCCGGTGTTCAGCGGCCTGAGCGATACCCGCATCAAGCAGGGTACCGCCTTTGATCCGCTGGCAGGTGTCAGCGCCAACGACAAGGAAGATGGCGACCTGACTGGCCAGATCCAGGTGGAAGGTTCGGTAGACAGCCAGCGCATCGGCCTCTACCCCCTCACCTACAAGGTGAGCGATCGCGACAACAACGTCACCGAGCAGGTACGCACCATCGAGGTCTACAGCATGAAGCCGGTATTCAGCGGCGTCACCGACACCACGCTGGAGCTGGGTACCGCTTTCGATCCGATGGCAGGCGTCAGCGCCCATGATGAAGAAGATGGCGACCTGACCGCCCAAATCAAGGTCAGCGGCAACGTCGACAGCAGCAAGGTCGGCCGCTACACCCTCACCTATCAGGTGAGCGACAGCTCCGGTCAGCAGGTAACCCAGCAGCGCAACGTGACCGTCAGGGAGCAGGGCGCCGTCTGTGAAAACAGCTGGGATGCCAAGAAGGTCTACGTGGGTGGCGACATCGTCAGCCACAACGGCAAGAACTGGCTGGCAGGCTGGTGGACCCAGAACGAAGAGCCGGGCACCACGGGTGACTGGGGCGTCTGGCGCGTACAGGGCGACAGCGACTGCGGCGGCACAACGCCACCCGCCGAAGGCAGCAGCGACTTCACCGTCAGCGCCATGGGCTCCGACTACACCATAGTCAACGGTCAGGTCAGCATCCGTTTCAACGTGACGACCGCCAACCCGGTCCAAATCACCGCGACCCTGGAGCAGAACGGCCGCAGCCACGGCACCACCAGCAGCCAAGTGAACGGCACCAGCACTCTGGTACTGCAGGGCAGCAATGTCACCGATGGCAGCTACGAAGTAGTCATCACCGGTCTGGCAGATGGCCAGCAGCCGGTGGTGCAACGCTTCCCGGTCACCCTGACCGAAGAGAACAGCGGCGGTGGCGAAGGTGACTACCCAGCCTATGCCCCCAACACCAGCTATCAGGCCGGTGATCGGGTCAGCAATGCCGGTGGCAACTACGAGTGCAAACCCTGGCCCTACAGCGGCTGGTGTGGCGGCTCGACCAGCCATTATGCACCGGGTACCGGCAGCGCCTGGAGCGATGCCTGGATCAAGCTCTGACCTTGCCCCAACCACTAACGGGGGCCGACAGGCCCCCGCCCATATCTTGCCCGTCGGCCACGCTGCCGATGGGCAGGATGCACTGACCCGGACGGGTTAGCCCCTCTCTTTTACATGCTTGCCAAGCACCAAAAAACGTCCAACAACAACCAAGATAAGGAAATCACCATGCCAAGAACCACCAAGCTTGCCACCCTGCTCGGTTTGCTGCTGTCGGCCCATGTCGTGGCCGATGAGCGCGAACAAGCCTATTTCAAACAAACCTATCAGGAGCACTACGAACAGATGACGGCGCGCCTCGCCGCGCTGCACCAGAGTGCGGCTGACGAGCAGAACGTGATCATCAAGGATGGCAAGCGACACCTTGCCATCAACGGCCTGCTCTACCCGCTGACAGCGGATAACCACATCCTGTTCGATCTGCCCAAACCCCACTTTTTCGACGAAACAGCCATTCGTAACGTCTTTGATTTCTTCGATGAGGAGTGGGAGCTGACCTGGTACGACGGTGGGGTCGTAGCAGTCAACAAACGCTTTGGCAACTATGACTACGGCAACGGCTGTCTGCTGGAGTACTTCCCCCACGGCCAGATCCAGAATGGCGAACGCACCCAGGTGGTGATGGAGACCAGCTCCTGCAGCGTCAACTCGTTTGCCACCTCGCTGCAATATCTGGACAAAGGCGAGGAGCTGACGGCCGACCAGCTGGGGCTGGACGCCAGCCTGATTACGGCGGTCGAGCGCTATCAGGATCGGCTCTATGTCAGCCAGAACGGCAATCCGGGCCATGTGGCCATTATCGATATCCCGAACCGCCAGCAGATTGGCGAGATCCGCGGCACCGCAACCGGCAGTGCCACGGCCTACAACCAGGTCAGCGAACTGTTTGTCCGCAACAACCTGCTCTACGTGGTCTCGCGCTACTCGCACCGGGTCGATATCTTCGATCTGGCCGATGAACATCGCCATGTCACCACCCTGGGAACCGGTCGGGATTCCGGCAGCAACAGCCTGCACCGCGCCCAGGCCGTCTTTGCCAATCAGGATTACGTGCTGGTGGCAGATGCGCTGAGCGAGATCAAGGTCTACCGCCAGCAGGATGTGACGCCGGAGAACAGCCTCAAGACCCCCATCGCCGGTCGGCTCGCCTTTGAAGGAAAATACAGCCACCGTCTGGTGCAACTCCATCAGGTGGGTGACTATCTCCTGGCCCACACCGCCGGCAAAAACTACTACATCTATGACTTGCGCAAACTGGCTGATGCCATCGCCAGCAACACACCGCTGGCGCCTGAGCAGGTGATCGCCGACAGCAATCTGCAAAAAATCGACATGGATGGCGATCGGCTGGTGGTGAACTTCAAGGACCGCATCGAGTGGCATGATGCCGATACCCTGATCGCCAACGACTTTCAGTTCAAGAACCCGACCTTTACTGTCCGGGAGATCAACCAGCAGCCCGTGGCGGCGCTGAAAGATCTCCAGCTGGCGGGATCGGCGCTTGTCACCGCCAACGAGCGCGGCCTGGGTTTCAACCAGCTGCTGAGCAAGGAGATCAGCTTCACGGCCGACGAGCAGTTGCCGGCTCGCCCGCTGATCTTCGATCAGCTGATGCCGGCCGCAGTCAGCTACATACTGCGCAATGACGAACCCTACGAGGTGCTGATCGATCGCGCCCAGCGTTCGGTCAACATCAATTCGCTGGTCAAGACCGAGCTGCTTGATAACGACACGGTGCGCATCACCAACTATGCCGCCAGAGAGCTGCATGACATCAATATCGAGTCACGCCTGAACGGTATCAACAAGTGGCTGATCCTGGGCCAGCTCGATCGCCTGCCCGCCTATGCCCAAATCACACTGCCACTGAGCGCCTTTGGCGAGCAGGGACGCTTCAACAGCGCCAGCCGCGATGGTGTGTTTGATCTCAACAACCTGCTCGACAACAGCATCAATCTGCCCGCCCAGTTCGAGCACAGGTTCAGCTCCAACTCGGATCCGTTTGCCCAGAAGCTGGCACGCCTCAAGCCAAGCTGGAACGTGCGCTTCGCCACCAACACCAGCGGCTCCTGGCGCCCCATCAATGCCCTCTACGCCCGCGAATGGCTGATCATCGCCACCAACCTGGCCTACATGGTCTCGACCGAGGAGTTCAAACACGTCTGGTACAACTTCAAGGCGGTGAACGGCTACGAGATGTTCGGCAATGGCGGCAACAGCTATGTGCCGAACGGGATCTTTACGGCAGCCGATTATGACTACTACTACCACAGCCTGATGAAGCGCCCCTACCTCAACCTGGGGATCACCGCCATGGGGGGTGGGCTGGGGAGTGGTGGCATCACCGGGGTCGATACCTTTAACTTTGTCAGCCACTACTACGGCGGCTGGGGCATCATTGCCCACGAATTTGGCCACGGCTTCGATGGGAAGTCCTACAGCCATGAGAGCGCGTTTGCCCGTGGCAGCCACGGCTGGCATCCCTTGATGACGGGTATGGCCAACTACCATATCCGCAAGGGCGACCTGCCCTATCTGGACGATGATCTCAACGGTTTCCACAAGCCGGAAAACGACATCTATCGCTACAACTCGGTCAGCCAGGGGGCTCGCAAGCACCGCGCTGACAGCCACATGTACTATACCGACCACTACTTCATGCAATTCTCCACCATGCCGCAAGGCTGGGTAGCCAACGGCAGCGACTTCAGTGCCGGGCAGCTGGCGGCCCTGAACAATCAGGAGCGACTGCTGATGGGCTGGATCCCCAAGGAGTCGGAGAAAGGCAATCTCTGCCGGTTCACCTTCCAGGATGGCGAGCAGTACTACGGCTACGTCGAACAGCAGGCTGATGGTCTGCTCTGTGATGCCGGATCCCTGATCCGTTATCGTCAGCCCGATGGCCAGTTTGTGCCGCTGGTCTCGGCCATCAACCAGTTTGACTGGCTGTCACTCCACCACAAGGGCAAGCTGGATCAACCAGTGCTGCACCAGAATGGTCGCCAGCTCTGCTACAAGAATGTGGCGGGCTTTTACGGTATCGGCTTCGTCAATGACAACAAACAGTGCACCCAGTTGCCCAACGTCTATCAGACCAATGGCAAGCACTGGCTGACCAGCTCCGGCTGGACCGGTCTGACCTACCTGAGCGGAGACTTCATCCTGCCCACGACCGGTAGCAGCAGTGACTTCACCGTCACCGACCTGGCGTCTGAATATTCCATCGTTAACGGCGCGCTCGACTTCAGCCTGACGCTGACCACCGCCAACCCGGTGACCGTCACCGCGACCCTGTTGCAGGATGGCAATCCGGTCGCTACCGGCAGCGCTCTGATCGATGGTCAGGGTTCCCTGCAGCTGACGCAGTCAGGCCTAGCGGCCGGCAGTTACGAGCTGTTGCTGGCGGGCATGGCGGAGGGGAGCAAGCAGGGCTTCGAGCGCCGCTTCACCCTGACGTTGGTGGAACAGGCTCCAGGTGGTGACAGTGACGGTGGTAACGGCAGCTACCCGGCCTATGTTGCGGGCACCGCTTATCAGAGTGGTGAACGGGTCAGCAATGCCGGTGGCGACTACGAGTGCAAACCCTGGCCGTACAGCGGCTGGTGTGGCGGCTCGACCAGCCACTATGCCCCGGGTACCGGCAGCCACTGGAGCGATGCCTGGACCAAGCTGTAATCAGCCGCTCGTGACCAAAAGAGAGCCATAACGACAGAGGGGGAGCCATCGGCTCCCCCTCTCGTTTCTCTCTTCAACCCGGCTTAACGGGCATCTTCCTTCAGCCACTGCGCCACGCGCTTGGCGAAGTAGGTGAGGATGCCATCGGCCCCGGCCCGCTTGAAGCAGAGCAGGGACTCCATGATGGTCTCCTTCTCTTTCAGCCAGCCGTTCTGGATCGCTGCCATGTGCATGGCGTACTCGCCGCTCACCTGATAGGCGAAGGTCGGCACGCCGAACTGATCCTTCACCTGACGAACCACGTCCAGATAGGGCATACCTGGCTTGACCATCACGCTGTCGGCCCCTTCCTGAATATCCAGCGCCACTTCGTGCAGGGCTTCGTTACTGTTGGCCGGATCCATCTGATAGGTGGCCTTGTTGCTCTTGCCGAGGTTGCCGGCAGAGCCAACCGCATCGCGGAACGGGCCGTAGTAGCAGGAGGCGTACTTGGCGGAGTAGGCCATGATCTGGGTGTTGATGAAGCCGTTCTCTTCCAGCGCGGCGCGGATGGCACCGATGCGGCCATCCATCATGTCGGACGGCGCGACTATATCGACCCCGGCTTCGGCGTGGGAGAGCGCCTGCTTGATCAGGATCTCGGTGGTGATGTCGTTCAGCACATAGCCTTCGTCATCTATGATGCCGTCCTGACCGTGGGTGGTGAACGGATCGAGCGCCACGTCGGTGATGACCCCGAGCTCCGGGAAGCGGGCCTTGAGGGCACGCACGGTGCGCTGGGCCAGTCCGTTCGGGTTGTAGGCCTCTTCCGCCATCAGGCTCTTGCTCTCCAGCGGAGTGACCGGGAACAGGGCAATGGCAGGTACGCCCAGCTCCACCAGCTCGGCTGCTTCCTCCAGCAACAGATCGATGGAGAGACGCTCCACCCCCGGCATGGAGGGAACGGCTTCCCGACGGTTCTCCCCCTCCAGCACGAACACCGGATAGATGAGATCGTTGACGGTCAGTACGTTCTCGCGCACCAGACGACGGCTGAAATCATGTTTGCGCAGACGGCGCAGGCGGCGGCCCGGAAAGGCGCCCGGAAGAGTTGTAGCCATGAATCACTCCTGGAGAGGAAGTTGGAAGAACGCGGCGGAGGTGGCCCGGGTATGGGCCAGCAAGGCCTCGGGCGCTTCACCACGACAGGCCGCCACCACCTGGGCGATGTGCGGCAAAAAAGCGGGTTCGTTGCGTTTCGGGCGCGGTTTCAGATCTCGCGGCACCAGATAGGGGGCATCGGTCTCGATCATCAGCCGACCGGCCGGAATACGCGCTACCTGTTCGCGCAGCAGCTGACCACGGCGCTCGTCGCAGAGCCAGCCAGTCACCCCGATATGCAGCCCCAGCGCCAGACACTCGTCCAGCTCCTCATCGGAACCGGTGAAGCAGTGCAGCACGGCTCCCGGTAGTTTCGGCAACCAGGGACGGAGGATCTCGATAAAACGGGCGTGGGCATCGCGGCAGTGGAGAAACACCGGCATCCCGAGCTCGGCGGCCAGTGCCAGCTGGGCGTCGAATACCGCATCCTGCACCGGACGGGGGGAGAAGTCGCGGTTGTAGTCGAGGCCGCACTCGCCAATAGCGACCACCTGCGGCAAGGCTGCCAGCTCGCGCAAGGCGGGCAGGGTCGCCTCATCGACACTCTTGGCATCGTGAGGGTGTACCCCGGCGGTGGAGAAGCAGTAGCCCGGCCAGCGGGCGGCCAACTCGGCGCTCTCGCAGCTGCCAGCCAGATCGGTACCGGTGAGGATAAGCGCTTCCACCCCGGCGGCACGGGCACGGGCCACCAGCTCAGGCTGTTCACCGGCGAACTGGCTGCTGGTCAGGTTTAAACCGATATCGATCATGGAATGAGACGTTCCGAACAAAAGGAATACATATCAGGTATTTGAAAACCATCTACCGAATGGGGTCTTACCATACGCCTCGAACGGGAGCATGAAAAGAGGAAGGGAGCCTCAGCTCCCCTCGCTCTGCTATTCCTGCGGACGTCGTCATCCTCTCGCCGTCCGGCAAACAGGTGACGAACAGAGCCTCAGCTCTCCCCATCCGGTTGTTCCTGTTGTTCTTCATCCTCTTTCTTCACGTAGAAGCGGGCGAAGAACAGACCTATCTCCCACAGCGCCCACATCGGAATGGCGAGCAGGGTCTGGGAGAAGACATCAGGCGGTGTCAGCAGCATGCCGACCACAAACACCCCGACGACAACGTAAGGACGTTTCTCCTTCAGGTTTTGCGGTGTGGTCACGCCAGTCCAGCAGAGCAGTATGGTGGCCACCGGAATTTCGAACGCCACCCCGAACGCAAAGAACAGGGTCAGTACGAAGTCCAGATAGCTGGCGATGTCGGTCGCCACCGTCACCCCGGCAGGGGCGGTACTGGTGAAGAAACCGAACACCAGCGGGAACACCACGTAGTAGGCGAACGCCATCCCCGCATAGAACAACAGGGCACTGGAGACCACCAACGGCATGATCAGGCGCCGCTCATGCTGGTACAGACCGGGGGCGATAAAAGCCCAAGCCTGATAGAGCAGATAGGGGATCGCCACGAAGAAGGAGACCACCAGCGTCAGCTTGATCGGCGTCAGGAAGGGGGTCGCCACATCCGTCGCGATCATGCTGGTCCCTTCCGGCAACTGGCTGAGCAGCGGCTGGGCCACGAAGTCGTAGATGTTGTTGGAGAAGTAGATCAGAGCCAGAAACACCACGAGGATGGCGGTAATGGAGCGCAGCAAACGGGTTCTCAGCTCAACCAGATGGCTGATCAGGGGTTGTTCGGCCTGACTCATGGCTTCACCTCCCCTTTTACTGCGGAATCGCTGACCGGCACCGGCTCACTCTCCCGCTGGCTATTGACCGGTGGCACGTCGTGGCTCAGTTGCACCGCAGGCTCCACCGGCGTGGCAGGCTCAGCCTGGGCGACCGGCTCAGGGCGCGGCGGACGGATCTCGTTCTCCACCTGATAGGGGCGATTGACCGACTGGGCCGCCGCTTTGAGCTGTTCGATGGACTCCTGCAGCTCGGGGCTCAGGTTGCTCATCTGCAACTGTTCCGCCTTCTTCAGGTCGTTGTGCAGCTCTTGCAACTTGAGCTCCTGCTCCAGCTCGGACTTGACCGAGTTCGCGGTCGAACGAATGAGGCGGATCCAGTGGGTAGCCGTGCGGATGGCAACCGGCAGCCGCTCGGGCCCCAGTACCACCAGTGCTACCACACCGATAACGACCAGCTCCCAAAAACCGATATCGAACATGGCTTAGGCCTGGTCTTTGTCTTTCTGCTTGGCGGTCTCACTGCTCTGAGTGGCCGCTTCGTTCAGCTGTTTCGGGGGAAACTCGGCATCTTTCTGCTCGGCCTTGGCATCAGCCGGCTCGTCGGAGAGGGCTTTCTTGAACCCTTTGACCGCCGCGCCCAGATCACCGCCAATGCCGCGCAGTTTCTTGGTTCCGAACAGCAGCACGACGATGACTGCGATGATCAACAATTGCCAAATACTGATACCACCCATGATTTTCTCTCCAGAACAGGCGCCTGACGGCGCGGTTGTTGATTAATGGGAACGGGTTCGCAACCAGCCGACCAGCCAGCAGAGGGCTGCACCGGCGAGACTGGCTTGTCCCCACTCAATGTGTTGTTTTTGGGTTAGCAAGAATACACCCGCCAATAGCAGGCTGGCTCCAACCCCTAAGAGGTAGCGGGCCTGCCCCTGCCGACGGCTGTGACGGCGGAACTCGGCAAACATCTGGTCGAAATGGCGCTGCTGATGACGGGTCTGACGCAGAGTCTCATAGACCAGCTCCGGCAGCTCCGGCAGCTTCTCCGCCCAGAATGGCGCCTTCTCCTTGATAGCGTTCAATACCGACTTGGGCCCGACCTGTTCGTGCATCCAGTTTTCGAGGAACGGCTTGGCGGTCTGCCACAAATCGAGCTGCGGGTAGAGCTGACGCCCCAACCCTTCCACATAGAGCAGGGTCTTTTGCAGCAGCACCAGCTGCGGCTGCACCGTCATATGGAAGCGACGCGCGGTATTGAACAGGTTGAGCAGCACGTGACCGAACGAGATCTCGGAGAGCGGCTTCTCGAAGATGGGCTCCAGCACGGTGCGGATGGCGAACTCGAACTCGTCCACCTTGGTATCTGCCGGCACCCAGCCCGACTCCACGTGCAGCTCTGCCACCCGGCGATAGTCTCGGTTGAAGAAGGCGAGGAAGTTCTCCGCCAGATAGCGTTTGTCTTCCCGATTGAGGGTACCGACGATGCCGCAGTCGATGCCGATCCAGAGCGGGTTTTCCGGATGTTCGTAAGAGACGAAGATGTTGCCCGGGTGCATATCGGCATGGAAGAAGCTGTCGCGGAACACCTGGGTGAAGAAAACCTCTACCCCGCGCTCGGCCAGCAGCTTCATGTTGGTGCCGTTGGCTTCCAGCGCTGGAATGTCGGAGACCGGAATACCGTAGATGCGCTCCATCACCAGCACCTGCTCGCGGCAGAGATCAGTGATGATTTCAGGCACATAGAGCGCTTCGGAGCCGGTGAAGTTGCGCCGTAGCTGGATGGCGTTGGCCGCTTCGCGCATCAAATTCAGCTCGTCGAGGATGGTCTTGCGATACTCCTCCACCACCTCGATGGGGCGCAGTCGTGCACTCTGGGGCACGAAGCGGGCCACCAGACGGGCCAGCGCCTGCATCAACCGCAGGTCAGCCTCGATGACAGGCTCGATGTCGGGACGGATCACCTTGATGACGATCTCGCGACCACTCTCCTTCAAGCGGGCGGTATGCACCTGCGCGATGGAAGCCGACGCCAGCGGCGTCTCGTCGAAGTCGTCAAACAGGGTTTCGATGGGACAACCCAGGCTCAGCTCGATCTGCTGGCGCGCCGCCTGACCACAGAAGGGGGGCACCCTGTCCTGCAGCAGGGCCAGCTCCTCGGCGATATCCGGCGGCAACAGGTCGCGGCGGGTCGAGAGCATCTGGCCAAACTTAATGAAGATGGGGCCAAGGGCCTCGAAGGCGAGGCGGATGCGGGCACCGCGGCTGAGATCCGGTTGCTTGTTCTTGAGCCAGAACAGGGAGCGACGGGCCAGACGACCCGGCCAGGGTTGATAGCGGGCCGGCACCAGTTCGTCGATGCCCTGCTCCAGCAGGATGGTGATGATGCGATAGAGGCGTTTGAACTCCTTCGGGGTCATCAGGTCACCTGCTGTTCGAAGCGGGCCAGCCGCAGTTCGACGGCCTTGAGCTGCTGGGCCAGCACCTCGACGTCATCGTTGAAACTCGCCACCTCCAGCGGACCGGGGGCGAGGCGGGCCTCTTCGGTCAGATATTCCGCCAGCTGGCTGCGGGTGCGGCACAGCTCGCGACCGAGCAGGCGACGGGCCTGACGGGCACCGCTGAACAGGGTGTGGGCCAGCACGTCGCCGGTATAGCGCGACAGCTCCTCTTCCCAGTCGATATCCAGCTCACCCAATAGCACGCTGAATGCCTGTACCAGCTGGGGATCACCGCTCAGATCCAGCTTCTCCTCGCGGATATAGCGGGTCAGGGCGGACGGGTCTTTCAGCAGACCGAGGGCGGTCAGCGACAGGCTGAGCACCGCATCGGCCTCCCCTTCATGCTGGGCCAGCACATCCAGCCGACGCTCGGAGAAGACAAACCAGAGTGGCTTGAGTTCACGCAGCTCCAGCTTGAGCACCTTGCCCACCAGTTTGCGCAGCCGCTCCGGGCTCTGTTTGTCCAGCGCCAGCAACTGGTTGAGGCTGGTTTCGATCACCGCGGTGACCATGGCATCCATCGGCATAGGCAACCTTAAAACTTGTAACCGCGGTGCAGGGCGACCACACCCTGAGTCAGATTGAAGTACTCCACCTGCTCGAAACCGACATTTTCCATCATGCCGGCCAGGGTCTGTTGATCCGGGTGCATGCGGATGGACTCTGCCAGATATTTGTAGCTTTCACTGTCGTTCGCGACAATTTCGCCCATTTTCGGCAGCAGTTTGAAGGAGTAGAGGTCATAGAGCTTGGCGATCACTTCACTGACCGGCTTGGAGAACTCCAGCACCAGCAGACGGCCACCCGGCTTGAGCACCCGGAACATGGAGGCGAGCGCCTTGTCCTTGTCGGTGACGTTGCGCAGACCGAAGCCGATGGTGATGACGTCGAAGTGGTT
Source organism: Aeromonas sp. 82P (assembly GCF_051919365.1). NCBI lineage: Bacteria > Pseudomonadati > Pseudomonadota > Gammaproteobacteria > Aeromonadales > Aeromonadaceae > Aeromonas > Aeromonas sp. 82P. Next base: position 380,315 of record NZ_JBQBEV010000001.1, on the reverse strand, counting down.
ATCGGGGAAAGGGAGCGCCTCGGCATTGGCCTGCACGTAGGAGACGTTGTTGGCGACCCCCAGATTGCGCAGCTTGTCGCGGCCCACTTTCAGCATGGAGTCGTTGATATCCGCCAGCACCACCTGACCGGTCTCGCCTACGATGCGGGAAAACTTGGCGGTCAAGTCACCGGTACCACCGGCCAGATCCAGCACCTTCTGACCCTTGCGCACACCGGAACAGTCGATGGTGAAGCGCTTCCACAGGCGGTGGATGCCGAACGACATCAGATCGTTCATCAGATCATACTTGGCTGCCACCGAATGGAAGACACCTGCTACCAGAGTTTCCTTCTCGGTCGCGGCCACGGTTTTAAAGCCAAAATGCGTTGTCGTTGCTTGTTCTGACATCCCTTAAACACCCATAGAGCAAAGAATGGCCGCCAGTTTACCAGAGCCACTGGCGTCCGGACACCTTAAACCCGGCTCGCAACCAACTGCATGCCCAGCACCACCATGGCCAGACAGAGGAAGAGATTGAGACCGATATTGAGCAGCGCTTTCAGATAGGCCCCATGTTGAGCCAGCACTACCGTATCGAGGGCAAAGGAAGAAAACGTGGTCAGGGCACCGAGGATCCCCACCATCAGCAGCGGCTTCATCGGGTGTTCTACCACATGACCGTGACTGATGAGGGCAAATGCCACCCCCATGATGAAAGAGCCCACCACGTTGACCACCAGAGTCCCGTAAGGAAAGTGGCGCCCCAGCAGCAAGGCCATCAGTTCGGCGATCCCAAAACGAAGGCAGGCGCCGATGGCGCCCCCTGCAGCAACATAGAACCAGGTTTGCATGGTGTCACTCCCTCAGGGTCAGACCGCCATTATGTCGCAATGGCGGCCCTTGTGCCCAGAGGCGGAACTAATCGACATCCAGCCTGATTGAAATCTCAGCGGCGAAAATCGATGGACTCGGGCTGACCCAGCACGATCTCGGTCTGGGCCGGGCGGGTCTGGGCAATCACCTTGCCGTGACGGATCGAGTAACGCACCGGCACCTGACGGCGCACCGCATCGAAGCCGTTCTCGGCGGGCAGGATCAACAGGTTGGCCGGTTTGCCCACCTCGATACCATAGCGATCCTGCACATTCAGGGTGCGGGCGCTGTGGCTGCTGATCAGCTTCAGACCGTCGTTGATCTGCTCGTAACCCATGATCTGGCAGACATGCAGCCCCATGTGCAGCACTTGCAACATGTTGGCGGTGCCCATGGGATACCAGGGATCGAACACGTCGTCGTGACCGAAGCAGACGTTGATGTTCGCCTCCAGCATCTCCTTCACCCGGGTAATGCCGCGGCGTTTGGGATAGGTATCGAACCGACCCTGCAGGTGAATGTTCACCAGCGGATTGGCCACAAAGTTGATGTCTGCCATCTTGAGCAACCGGAACAGGCGGGAAGCATAGGCGCCATTGTAGGAGTGCATTGCGGTAGTGTGACTGGCAGTGACACGGTGGCCGATACCCCGCTCGTAGGCCAGAGTTGCCAGCGTCTCGATGAAACGGGACTGCTCGTCATCGATTTCGTCACAGTGCACATCGACCAGAACCTGATACTTCTCGGCAAGATCGAAGATGTAGTGCAGACTTTCGACACCATATTCCCGGGTGAACTCGAAATGGGGAATAGCACCGACCACATCGGCCCCCAGCTTGAGCGCCTCCTCCAGCAGTGCCTTGCCGTTGGGGTAGGAGAGGATCCCCTCCTGCGGGAAAGCAACGATCTGCAGCTCGACCCACTCCTTCATCTCCTCCCGCACCTCCAGCATCGCCTTGAGCGCCACCAGATTGGGGTCGGAGACATCGACATGAGTACGGACGAACTGGATGCCGTTGGCGATCTGCCACTTCAGCGTCTGGATGGCACGCTGTTTCACATCCTCATGGGTCAGCAGCGCCTTGCGCTCGGCCCAGCGCTCGATCCCCTCGAACAGGGTGCCGGAGAGGTTCCAGCTCGGCTCGCCCGCTGTCTGGGTGGTATCGAGGTGAATGTGGGGTTCGATAAAGGGGGCGATCGCCAGACCGCCCTCCCCGTCCAGCACCCGACCGGCGACGGCATGCTCGTCATGGGGCTCGATGGCGGTGATGACCCCATCCTGACAGCGGATCTGCCACAACCCTTCCCGATCGGCCAAACGAATATGTTGAATCAGCATTTGTTAGCTTCCTGTACCAGAACCGGCCGCTGGGTGAGGCGAACCAGAATGAAATAGGTGAAGGCGGCGCCCAATACCGCGTTAAGTGGCACTATGCCCGGTAGCCACTTGCCGACAGCCACCCCGACTGCCGTAGCGACCAGCGCCTGCCAGCGGACCGTCTCGAACAGCTGATCGGCAAATTGACGGTAACGCTCACGATTGAGCAGGAAATCCATGATGATAATGCCACCGATCGGCGGAATTGCCGTACTCAAAAAGGCCAGCCAGCCGACAAAGTTGTTGTAAAGCCAGAGGGCACAGGCGGTACCGACTAGGCCGTTGATCACGCTGAGGGGCTTGCTCTTGAGGCCGGTAATGTTGGCAAAACCGAGGCCGGAGGCATAGAGCGCGTTGTCGTTGGTGGTCCAGATATTGAGGCCCAACACCAGGATGGCGGAGATCAACAGCCCCTGCATCAGCATCACTTCCGAGATATCGGCCTGCCCCGTTACCGCCGCACCAGCTGCACCGAACACGAACATTAGCGTGTTGCCCAAAAAAAACGCCACCATGGTAATCATGACGGCACCCCAGGGTTTGCGACCAAAGCGGACAAAGTCGGCGGTCAGGGTTCCTGCACTGATAAAGGAACCGACCACCATGGTCAACGCCGTGGTGAACTCGATGGGATTGCTTGGTTGTACCTGCTGCAGTGCAGCCATGCCACCGGTCGAGGTCACCGCCAGCCAGACCGAGTAGCCGCCAAGCAGTGCAATGGCCGGTACGGCCACAAAGCTCAGCACCATCAGGGCGGAGATGCCGAAGTAGACGGTCACCGTCATCAAAATGCCCGAAATGGCGATCAGCCAGTTCACATGTATGCCGGTCGCCTTCTGCACCGGCAGGGCAAACATCGCCACGCCAACGCCAAACCAGCCGACCTGAGTACCGCCGAGCAGCAGGGATGGCAGCCAGGAACCTTTCACCCCAAAGGAGTAACGAGCCAGCAGATGGGTAGAGAGACCGGTTGAGGCACCGATATAACCGAGACAGGCTGTGTAGATACCCAGCAGCAAGTTGCCGAGCAGTACCGCCTTGATGAAGTCATCGAACACCAGCCCGGTGCCCAGCGCACCACCGGTCCACATGCTGGCAGAGAAGAAGGTCAGGCCTAGCATCACCAGCATCAGCGACAGCACACCTTTGCGCCCTTTGGCGGGTACCGCCCCCAAACAGTATTCGTTATCCTGCGCCATGCTCTCTCTCCACGTAATAGGCAAAACGCGCCGGATTTTACATGTAAAACGTTTTACATCAATCAATCATGGTTAAATATCTGGATAAAACCCTCAATAGCAGTCACATGAGTAACACACCGGGACTCAAATCAGCAGATAAACTGTGTCGACTGCAGGCAGAGGGGGTTGCGGGAATAGGGAATGTAGGGGGATATAAGAAAACTGACAGATGAAAAAAAGCCTCCCTTTTCAGGGAGGCTTTCTATTTAATGGTGCTGATACCCAGAATCGAACTGGGGACCTCATCCTTACCAAGGATGCGCTCTACCGACTGAGCCATATCAGCACACTAACCGGTAAAGACCACGCTGGGCGTAATCTTGAAATTGGGTGCCTGGCAGTGTCCTACTCTCGCATGGCGAATGCCACACTACCATCGGCGCTACCGCGTTTCACTTCTGAGTTCGGCATGGGATCAGGTGGTTCCACGGCGCTATGGCCGCCAGGCAAATTCTTAATCCAGAAAGCTGACGTGAATAACGATGTTGCTCGTGGCTTGTCGTTATCACTGAATTTTGAGTAGTTCGTTCTATTTGCTACAAGCCTTAGAACACTTCTTGGGTGTTGTATGGTTAAGCCTCACGGGTAATTAGTACGGGTTAGCTCAATGCATCGCTGCACTTACACACCCCGCCTATCAACGTTGTGGTCTCCAACGGCCCTTTAGGACCCTCAAGGGGTCAGGGATGACTCATCTCAGGGCTCGCTTCCCGCTTAGATGCTTTCAGCGGTTATCGATTCCGAACTTAGCTACCGGGCAGTGCCACTGGCGTGACAACCCGAACACCAGAGGTTCGTTCACTCCGGTCCTCTCGTACTAGGAGCAACTCCCTTCAATCATCCAACGCCCACGGCAGATAGGGACCGAACTGTCTCACGACGTTCTGAACCCAGCTCGCGTACCACTTTAAATGGCGAACAGCCATACCCTTGGGACCGACTTCAGCCCCAGGATGTGATGAGCCGACATCGAGGTGCCAAACACCGCCGTCGATATGAACTCTTGGGCGGTATCAGCCTGTTATCCCCGGAGTACCTTTTATCCGTTGAGCGATGGCCCTTCCATTCAGAACCACCGGATCACTATGACCTACTTTCGTACCTGCTCGACCTGTCCGTCTCGCAGTTAAGCTGGCTTATGCCATTGCACTAACCTCCTGATGTCCGACCAGGATTAGCCAACCTTCGTGCTCCTCCGTTACTCTTTGGGAGGAGACCGCCCCAGTCAAACTACCCACCAGGCACTGTCCGCGAGCCCGATTCAGGGCCCTGCGTTAGAACATCAAACATACAAGGGTGGTATTTCAAGGACGGCTCCAGCGCAACTGGCGTCACGCCTTCAAAGCCTCCCACCTATCCTACACATGTAGGTTCAATGTTCAGTGCCAAGCTGTAGTAAAGGTTCACGGGGTCTTTCCGTCTAGCCGCGGGTACACCGCATCTTCACGGCGAATTCGATTTCACTGAGTCTCGGGTGGAGACAGCATGGCCATGGTTACACCATTCGTGCAGGTCGGAACTTACCCGACAAGGAATTTCGCTACCTTAGGACCGTTATAGTTACGGCCGCCGTTTACCGGGGCTTCGATCAAGAGCTTCGCTTGCGCTAACCCCATCAATTAACCTTCCGGCACCGGGCAGGTGTCACACCCTATACGTCCACTTTCGTGTTTGCAGAGTGCTGTGTTTTTGATAAACAGTCCCAGCCATCTGGTCACTGCGACTCCCAACTGCTCCATCCGCAAGGGACTTCACTGTCAAGAGCGAACCTTCTCCCGAAGTTACGGTTCTATTTTGCCTAGTTCCTTCACCCGAGTTCTCTCAAGCGCCTTGGTATTCTC
>NZ_JBQBEV010000001.1:247500-370000 GCF_051919365.1 Aeromonas sp. 82P | reverse complement strand
CTCGCCTGGGCGGTCTGTTGCAGATTGGCCGCCAGCGAGGCTTGCAACTGCGCCAGCCAGGCACGCTCGGCATCGCTATTTGGCTTGAGGCCGGACGCCTTGCTCTGGGCTTGTTGCCACTGACCGGACTGATAGAACTTCATCACGGGTTCAAGCTGACGGGAGAAGTGAGGGCTGACCTCCATCGCCAGACAGGCTTGGCCGACCAGGGCCAGCAGACAGATCCAGATCCGCAACATAGTTATGACTCCAGTTTGAATTTTAGCGTGATGACTTGCACCAGCTTGTCGGTAGCGCCCGGTCTCGGCTGATAGCGCCACTTGTTGATCGCCTGAATGGCCGCCCGCTCGAACTGACGCTTGGGCTTGGCCTCGACCACTTCCACATCCTGCACGCCACCTTCCGCATTCACGCTAAAGCGCAGGGTGACGAATCCTTCGATCCCTGACTGCTGGGCACGATAGGGGTAGACCGGCTCGATCCGTTGCAGCGGCATCAGCATGTCACCTGCGCCGATACCCGCTCCCTGCTGCTGGCCGTGGTAGTTGCCACTCAATACCGGTGCGGTACTGGTCGCCACTCCGGGGGCATAGACCTGCACCGCGCTGAGGCTGGAAACCAGATCCAGACTCGGCTCAACGGCAGCCAAGGGGGCCGCGGCAGGCATCGGCAGCGGTGTCGAGGCCAATGCTGCGGGAGGCTCTGGCAGAGGTTCAGGCTCCTGCGGCACCGGACGCTCGCGCACCTGCACCTCGGTCACCTCGTTCTGCATATTGATGACGATGGGCTTCTGTTCGCTCGCCACCTTCTCGCCCCGGGGCGGTTCAACCAGCGTGGCCATGAACAGCAGGATGCCCAGACTGAGGGCGATCCCCAGCCCCAGGCTCATCAGCTTGTATTTCATTTCGGCGCCACCGCCACGGCGATATTGGCGATACCCGCCGCCTTGGCCTCATCCATCACCCGCACCACCTTGCCATGGGGCACTCGCTCGTCGGCCTGGATCACCAGGCTGGCATCGGGCTGCTCCGCCAGCAGACGGGCGATGGTGGCCTGTACCCGCTCCACATCGATCTGCTTGCGGTCGAGGAAAATCTGACCCTGAGCCCCGATCGCCAGCATGATGCTGGAAGATTTCTGCGCCTTGGCCTGACTGGCCTGGGGTCTGTGTACCTCGAGCCCGGCTTCGCGCACGAAGGAGGTGGTGACAATAAAGAAGATCAGCATGATGAACACGATATCCAGCATGGGGGTCATGTCGATCTGCACTTCGTCACGCTGGCGTTTGGATTGCCGTCTCATTGCATTACCTTCTCTTCTCGCAGGCCGTCCCGGGTCTTGGCCAGCGCACGCTTGGCCTGACTCTCGAGCCGACTGAGTAACAACACACCGGATAGCGCCACCACCATGCCTGCCATGGTGGGGATGGTGGCGCGGGAGATCCCGCCCGCCATACTCTCCGGGTTAAAGCGGTTGGCCGCAGCCAACGCATCGAATACGCCGATCATGCCGGTCACAGTGCCCAGCAACCCCAGCATGGGGCAGAGCACCACCAGGGTGCGGATGAAGATCAGATGACGGTTCAGTTCCAGCTCCGCCTGCGCCAGCCAGCGGCTGCGGATCGCCCGGGCGTGCCAGCTGTGGCGCTCGCTGCGGGCTTGCCAGCGGCCGAGCAGCTGTTGCTGCAGCGGGCCGAAACCCAGATTGAGGTAGAGCAGCCGCTCGATCATCAAAATCCACATCAGCACCAGCAGGGCCAGAATGACCCAGAGCACCGGGCCGCCACGGCCCATGAAGCTCTGCAACTGTTGCCAGATGTCGAGCATCATGCTGCTCGCTCCATCCCGCCGTTATTGCTCTCGGCGCGCTCGGCCAGAATGCCGGCTACCTGCTGCTCCAGTACATTGGAAAGCTCGGTGAAGCGTGATTGCAGCAGGCTGTGGGCCAGGATCAGCGGAATGGCCGCAACCAGACCCTGTACCGTGGTGACCAGCGCCATGGAGATGCCGCCAGCCATGATCTTGGGATCGCCGGTACCAAACTGGGTGATGGCCTGGAAGGTGCCGATCATCCCGGTCACGGTACCGAGCAGACCCAGCATGGGGGCGATGGCCGCGATTACCTTGACCATGCCGATGCCGCGCTCCATACGAGGAGTCTCCTGCAGGATCGCCTCATCAAGACGCAGCTCGAGGGTCTCCATGCTCAGCTCGGGGTGTTTGTCTGCCACCGTCAGCACCCGGCCGAGGGCGTTGTCGGCGTGATACTCACCGCTCCTGAGCTGGCGGCGCACCAGAGTCAGTTCGCGCGAGAGACTCCACAGCCGTACCGCAGCAATTCCCAGACCGATAGCGGCCAGCAGCACGATAATGGCGCCGACCTGACCACCTTGCTGTACCTGCTGCCAGAAGGTGGGTGCCTGTGCCAGCATCGCCAGCAGAGTGCCATGAGAAGGATCCAGCGGCAGCGCTTCCCCTTCCTGACCCTGATAAGCCGCAACGGCAGAGAGCACGCTACCGGGCAGACCCAGTACCGGGCTCAAGCCTTCGGCTGTCGGTTGCAGGAAGCCTTCGCTCCCCAGCAGGGCAAAACTGCCAACCCGGGTCAGCGACTGCTCGCTGGCAGCCCCCTGGGCATCGAGCACCTTGCCGTTGAACTGAGCAATCCGGCCAGATTCGCGGATCTCCTGCAGCAGCGTGGCGGGCAGCAGGGCGAGAGCGGCACGATCCGGCACCTGTTTATCCTGTGCCATGGCTTTCAGCGGGGCGAGACGCTCCGGGTACTGGCCCTCGACGGCGGATTCGCTCAGCAGCTTGACCGCATCGCTGGCGCCCTGACGGGTGACCGCGAAGATCTCGTTCATATCGCCGGAGGCTTGCTCCCACTGGGCGTTAAGCTCGACCAGCTGCTTCTCGTTGCTGGCGAACTTGCCGGCCAGCTCCTTGCTCAGGCGCTGGGCCTCGGCCAGTCTGGCGCGGGCAGTGCCGAGCTCCTTGGCAACGGTCGCCAGATCTTGCTGAGCCTGCTGTTCACGAGCCTGTTCCTGCTGCTGCCACTCATCGGCGACAGCGGCGTTGGTACCGCAGGAGAGGGCAATAAGGAGGGGGAACCACTTCATGGTGACTCTCATGATTGGGCCTCCTGACTGCGGCTGACAGAGAGGGGGACATTGAGCAACTGGGGAACTTTCTTGTCGGCGGCCACATCCATCGCCTCGGCGATGGGGGAGAGCCACTGGCTATCGAGGGCTTGCCACTGCTTCGCCTCGGCAGACCAGCGCCATGCCTGACTGCGATCGGCAGTCATCGCCAGCAGGGAGACCCGACCCAGCGCCAGCACATCGACCCGACGCGGAGCACCATCCAGCTCCAGCTCGGCGGAATAGCTGTCCATCCGGCTGCCGTACTCGGCTTCAATCTGATAGGCCTGCAGCAGCTGACGGAATTTCTCCGCCTCGCTAACGTCTGCACGGGCCAGGGTCGCTTTCAACTGTTCAACCCGCGCCAGCCGATCTTCCTTGCGCAGCGGGATGTCGTTTTGCACCAGCTGTTCCAGATCTGCCTGCATCTGCAACATCAGCGGAATCAAGCCCTGACGGGTCTCTTGCACCGCTTCAAGCTGCTGGCTCAATTTACCCAGCTCATTTTGCTGATCGGCCACCAGAGATTGCATGTAGCGGTTGTAGGCTTCGAGGTCACGCAGTTGCAGATGGGCATTTTGCAGCTCCAGTCGTGCGGCAACGGCGGCATCGGCGGCTTTTTCCACTCGCTGCTGGGAGGCTTTCCCGGCAGCTATGCTGTTCTTGAGGGCGGGAGCAACCAGCTCATCCCCGATGGCAGCAAAGTGGACTGACAGTGGCAGCAGGGCCACACCCCATAATTTGTTCATTGAAATACATCTTACTAATGATAACTATTATCATTATCTCAAATGCAGGGCGGACTGGCAACGAGAGGATTTTCTTGGCCTTTATGCACAAAAACAGGATAATTTTTAAGCACGCACGGAATAAGTGGCTCCAATAGCCACCGCACAAATATAAATAACGATAAAAAATCTTTTCGATCAGTGTGATAGAGATCGAAAAAGGAGAAAGTAATGCTCAACGATGCGATCTGGGAACATATCGACAAGTTCACCAAGGCAACAAAAACCAGCGATATCCAGCAACTGCTGGAGCGCTTCAGTCATCAAATGGGCTTTGATTACTTTCGGCTGCTGATTATTTTCCCCATCAGCATGCAAAAATCCCACGTGGCACTGTTCAACAACTGTCCGACCACCTGGTTTGACGCCTACAGCGAAAACCAGTATCTGACCCAGGATCCGGTGGTCTATCTGGGGCTGAAACAGACCCAGCCGATCTTCTGGAACAAGCTCGACTGCGACTCGCCCTGGCTGCCCAGCGCCAGCCGCGACGTGATGAACCTGGCCGCCGATTTCGGTGTACGCAATGGCGTCTCCTTTCCGCTGCACACCCCGCAGGGGGAGCACGGCATCCTCTCATTCATCACTAAGGAGAAATCCAACTCCGACCTGATGTTTGAAAATGTCCCGCTGCTGTCGTTCTGCGCCAGCTATATCTTCAACTCCGCGCTGCAACTGATCAAAAGCAGACCGGATATGATGAAATACCTGACCGAACTGTCGGATCGGGAGAAGGAGTGCCTGTTCTGGGCCAGCGAGGGCAAGACCTCCTGGGAGATCGCCACCATCCTCGGCATCAGTGAGCGGACGGTCAACTTTCACCTGACCCAGGTGACCAACAAGACCGACTCAAAGAACCGCAGTCAGGCCATCGCCAAAGGGATCACCAGCGGCATCATAGTGCCCTCCCTCGACGAGGTAACCATCACCAACCTGCGGCTATCGTAACCCCTCAGCAGCAACAAAAAGAGCCGCAATTGCGGCTCTTTTTCATTTGAGAGAGTGACTTACTCAACGGTCACCGATTTTGCCAGGTTGCGCGGCTGGTCCACGTCAGTGCCCTTGATCAGGGCAACGTGGTAGGAGAGCAGCTGCAGCGGCACGGTATAGATGATGGGGGCGATCACCTCTTCCACATGGTTGAGGTTCATGACCCGCATGGTCTCGTCGCTCTTGAAGCCGGTGTCGGCATCGGCGAACACGTAGAGGATACCGCCACGGGCGCGCACCTCTTCCACGTTGGACTTGAGCTTCTCCAGCAGATCGTTGTTCGGCGCCACCACAATGATGGGCATCTCGGCATCGATCAGCGCCAGCGGGCCGTGCTTCAGCTCGCCAGCGGCATAGGCTTCGGCGTGGATGTAGGAGATCTCTTTGAGCTTGAGCGCCCCCTCCATGGCGATGGGGTACTGGCTGCCGCGGCCGAGGAACAGGCTGTGCTGCTTGTCGGCAAACTCTTCAGCCAAGGTTTCGATATCCTTGGCCAGTGCCAGGCTCTCTTTAATACGCAGCGGCAGGGCTTGCAGCGCCTTGACCAGTTCGGCCTCGGCGGCGGCGCTCAGGTGGCCACGGCAGTGACCGACCGAGGCCACCAGCATCAGCAGGCCAGCCAGCTGGGTGGTGAACGCCTTGGTGGAGGCTACGCCGATCTCGGCACCGGCACGGGTCATAAAGGCCAGATCCGATTCACGCACCAGCGAAGAGCCCGGCACGTTGCAGATAGCCAGCGAGCTCATGTAGCCGGATTCCTTGGCCAGACGCAGCGCCGCCAGGGTATCGGCAGTCTCGCCGCTCTGGGAGAGGGTCACCAGCAGGCTGTTGGGGCGCACTACCGATTTGCGATAGCGGAACTCGGAGGCGATCTCCACATCGCAGGATACGCCAGCGATCTCTTCGAACCAGTAGCGAGCCACCATGCCGGAGTGATAGGAGGTGCCGCAGGCGACGATCTGCACGTGCTCGACCTTGTCAAAGATGGCGCGAGCGCCGTTGCCGAACGATTCGACCACCACGTGATCGCTGCCCAGACGCCCTTCCAGGGTGTTGGTGATCGCTTTGGGCTGCTCGTGGATCTCCTTGAGCATGTAGTGACGGTATTCACCCTTGTCACCGGCATCGTGGGAGAGTTCGGACTCCTGCTCTTCGCGCACCACGGCGTTGCCGTTGGTATCGAAGATATGCACATCGCGACGGGTCACTTCGGCCACATCACCCTCTTCCAGGAAGATGAAACGACGGGTCACCGGCAGCAGCGCCATCTGGTCGGAGGCGATAAAGTTCTCGCCGATACCGCGGCCGATCACCAGCGGTGAACCGGAACGGGCAACCACCACGCGGCTGTCGTCGTGACTGTCCATCACCACGGTACCGTAGGCACCGCGCAGCTGCTTCACCGCAGTCTGCATGGCGGCCAGCAGGCTGCCGGCGCTCTTCAGCTCATGATGGACCAAATGGGCAATCACCTCGGTATCGGTGTCGGAGCTGAACACATAGCCCAGCGCCTTCAACTCTTCCCGCAGCTCTTCGTGGTTCTCGATAATGCCGTTGTGCACCACCACGATATGCTCGGAGACGTGGGGGTGAGCATTGCGTTCGGAGGGCTCGCCGTGAGTGGCCCAGCGGGTATGGGCGATGCCGGTACCACCATGGACGGACTGCTCGTCGAGCGCCTTGGCCAGCTCGGCCACCTTGCCCAGACGGCGAACCCGCTGCAACGGCTGGTTGGCGCTGAACACGGCCACACCGGCTGAGTCATAACCGCGGTACTCCAGACGGCGCAGGCCCTCTACCAGAATTTCAGCCACATCACGTTGGGCAACAGCCCCGACGATGCCACACATACACTTCTCCTTGAGATGCAAATCGTAAAGTCAGTTGGATGGTTCAGAGCTCGATGTCAGCAAGTGACCGGGGCGCAGATAAGCGTCACCCCCTGGGCTTGAATCTGTTCTCTGGCCTCGCTGGCCAGCCCCTCGTCGGTCACCAAGGTATGGATGCTCGACCAGGGAAGTTCGAGATTGGGGATCTTGCGGCCGATCTTTTCCGATTCGACCATCACAATGACCTCCCGCGATACCTCGGCCATGACCCGCGACAGGCCCACCAGCTCGTTGAAGGTGGTGGTGCCACGTTCCGGGTCGATACCGTCGGCACCGATAAAGAGCTGGTCGAAGTCGTAGGAGCGCAGCACCTGTTCCGCCACCTGCCCCTGGAAGGATTCGGAGTGAGGGTCCCAAGTGCCACCGGTCATTAACAGGGTAGGCTCATTTTCCAGCTCGCGCAGGGCTCCGGCCACATTGAGGGAGTTGGTCATCACGATGAGGCCGCGCTTGTTGCCCAGCATGGGGATCATGGCGCTGGTGGTGCTGCCGCTGTCGATGATGACGCGGTTGTGATCACGCAGCCGCTCGGCCGCCGCACGGGCAATGGCTAACTTTCGGTTCGAAACTTGTTCAGGGTTGATCTCGACCACCATCTCGCTCGGCAAAGGGACGGCGCCACCGTAACGGCGCAGCAGCAGACCACCGGTCTCCAGTACAGCCAGATCTTTACGGATGGTCACTTCGGAGGTAGAAAAGTGTTTGGCGAGGGCGTCGACACTCACTTCACCCTGCTCTTGTACCAGGGTCACTATGGTGTGGCGGCGTTGTTGAGTATTACGTTTGGTCATTTTTAAGTTTCGATTCGAAAGAACATCGAAATATTAGCCCCTTTTTCGGAAAAATAAAACAGCAAATAGGATCCGATTTGGTTCGATGCCAGAATGGGGTGCCAATTTGCGACGAGGATGCCATGCAAAAGAGAGTCATCTGGCTGGTGGAGGATGAGGCCAGCATCGCCGACACCCTGATTTACGCCCTGCAGACCGACGGGTTCGAGGTGGAGTGGTTCATGCTGGGCCAGCAGTTGCTGACACGACTGGAACAGACGCGACCCGACTTCCTGATCCTCGATGTGGGGCTGCCCGACATCAGCGGCTTCGAACTCTGCAAGCAGGTGAGGGCGCTGACCGATATCCCCCTGATGTTCCTCACCGCCCGCAGCGAGGAGATAGACCGGCTGATCGGGCTGGAGATCGGTGCCGACGACTATGTGGCCAAACCCTTCTCGCCACGGGAAGTGTGTGCCCGGGTGCGGGTCATCCTGCGCCGCAGCCAGCCCGTCGCCCCCCAGCCCAGCGCCCTGCTGGTACTGGATGAGGAGCGGGCCCGCATTCACTTTCGCGGCCAGCCGCTGGCCCTCACCCGCTACGAATATCTGCTGCTCAAGACCCTGATGCTGGCGCCGGGGCGGGTCTACTCCCGCCAGCAGCTGATGGATCTGGTGTGGCAGGATGCGGAGGAGAGTCTGGATCGCACCGTAGATACCCATATCAAGACCATCCGCGCCAAGCTGCGCGAACATGATCCAGAAGCTAACCTGATCCTCACCCATCGCGGGCTGGGCTACAGCCTGGAGCTGGCATGAGACTCGGACTGCAACTGCTGTGCGGCCTGCTGCTGATCTTCGCGCTGGCCGCCTGGTTCGTGCTGGAGATCTTCGTCGAGGAGATAAAACCGGGAGTGCGCAGCGCCACCGAGGATACTCTGGTAGACATGACCCAGCTGCTGGCGCCGCTGGCGCTCGATGATCTGAAAGAGGGGAATATGATGAACGGGCGGTTGGCCAGCGCCTTCGCCCGCCTCAACCAGAATCCCATCAATGCGATGATCGATGGCCACCTCAAGCAGCAGGCGGAGTACCGCATCTATGTCACTGACCGGCAAGGCATGGTGATTTACGACTCCGACGGTACAGATCTGGGTAAGGACTATTCCCGCTGGAACGATGTCTACCGCACCCTGCGCGGCCAGTATGGCGCCCGCAGCACCCGCACCGATCCCGACGATGCCGCCAGCTCGACCATGTATGTGGCGGCGCCGCTGCGGGAAGGGGCCGAGATCATCGGCTCCCTCACCGTCGCCAAACCCAACCGCACCCTGATGCCCGCCATCGAGCGGGGGGAACAGGAGCTGCTGCGGGCCGGCGGCCAGATGCTGCTCATCTCGCTGCTGATCGGCAGCCTGCTGGTGTGGTGGCTCAACCGCGCCATCGGCAAGCTGGTGCACTACGCCGACTCGGTCAGCAAGGGAGAGGCGGCACCGCTGCCACGGCTACACACCGTCGAGCTGGATCGGCTCGGCCGCTCGCTGGAGACCATGCGCCACCAGCTCGATGGCAAGAGCTACATCGAGGACTACGTCCATAGCCTGACCCACGAGCTGAAGAGTCCGCTGGCCGCCATTCGCGGGGCAGGGGAGATTTTGGCCGAAACGCCGCCCCCCGAAGTAGCCAAACGCTTTATCGGCAACATCAATCTGGAAACCGCCCGCATGCAGCAGCTGATCGAGCGAATGCTGCAACTCGCGCGGCTGGAGTCGGGGCAGGGGCTGGATCGCCAGTCGGTGGAACCGGCAAAACTGGGCAAGCGCACCCTCGACGCCCGCCAGATCATTGCCCAGCGCCGTCAGGTCGAGTTGATGGCCGAGCTGGCCAGCGCGCCGAAACAGAAGTGGGATCCGCTGCTGGTGGAGCAGGCCATCGGCAACCTGCTGGATAATGCCATCGACTTCTCTCCCGCCTACGGGCTGGTCACCCTGAGCGGCAGCCAGCAGGAGGAGGGCTACTGTTTTCGGGTCACCGACTGCGGCCCCGGCATTCCCGACTACGCATTGCCGCGCATCTTCGAGCGCTTCTACTCCCTGCCGCGCCCGGACAAGGGCAAGAGCAGTGGTCTGGGGCTCAGCTTCGCCCATGAGGTAGCCCACCAGCATGGCGGTCGTCTGACCCTGAGCAACCGGCCAGAGGGAGGCGCGCTGGCGGAACTCTGGCTGCCATTCACCTAGTCCCCCCTGCAACTTCACATTCCCCACACAAAGCGGCATTAGACTGCCGCTTTCTCTCATCCATTTGCTCAAGGAAATGCTATGTCCCGCCTGCTTCTCTCCAGCCTGCTGGCTGCCGGTCTGCTCGCAGCCCTGCCTGCCTCCGCCGCCAGCGGCTGCTTTCTCTATGCTGACGGCAACGGCCAGACCCTCTCCAGTGAAGGGGACTGCTCCAGCCAGCTGCCGCCCGCGTCCACCTTCAAGATCCCGTTGGCGCTGATGGGTTACGACAGTGGCTATCTGGTGGATGAAGAGCATCCGGCACTGCCCTACAAGCCGAACTACGATGGCTGGCTGCCCGCCTGGCGCGAAACCACTACCCCACGCCGCTGGGAAACCTACTCGGTGGTCTGGTTTTCCCAGCAGCTCACCGAATGGCTGGGGATGAAGCGCTTCCAGCAATATGTCGACCGCTTCGACTACGGCAATCGGGATCTCTCCGGTAATCCGGGCAAACATGACGGCCTGACCCAGGCCTGGCTCAGCTCCAGCCTCGCCATCAGTCCGGAGGAACAGGCCCGCTTCCTCGGCAAGATGCTCAGCGGCAAGCTTCCGGTCTCGGCGCAGACCCTGCAGTACACCGCCAATATCCTCAAGGTGAGCGAGATCGACGGCTGGCAGATCCACGGCAAGACCGGCATGGGCTACCCGAAAAAGCTGGATGGCAGCCTCAACCGCGATCAGCAGATCGGCTGGTTCGTCGGCTGGGCCAGCAAACCGGGCAAACAGCTGATCTTCGTCCATACCGTGGTGCAAAAGCCCGGCAAGCAGTTCGCCTCCCTCAAGGCGAAAGAAGAGGTGCTGGCCGCCCTGCCTGCACAACTTAAAAAGCAGTGATCTCGCTTCCCGCAGATAAACCCCGATAACCACGGTCAGCCCACCAGCGACGGGCTGACCACCATTCGTAAACGAGACAAACATGAAATTATTTCTATTGCTGCTCTGGCTTCCGGCCAGCATGGCGCTGGCCGCCTGCGACCTCTCCGATCGCCTGAGTCGGCAAGGGGGAATCATCCATGATCGGCTCAACCAGCTCGAATGGCAGGTGTGCAGTCTGGGCAGCGAGTGGCAGGAGGAGAAAGGGTGCATGGGCACACCGGCCCTGCTGACGCTGCTTGAAGCCAAGGATGAAGCGGCCCGCCTTGGCGAGGGGTGGCGACTCCCCACCATCGAGGAGCTCCTCACCCTGCTCGACGAAGATTGCCGGGCGCCGATGACAGACCCCAACTTCTTTCCGGACATCCATGACAACGGGGAAAATGCCGCCCCCTACTGGACATCCAGCACCATCGAGGAGATGCCGGAACTGGTCTACTACATCGACTTTATACACGGAGTGATCGATGGCCATACCGATCGCTTCGCGCAAGCCGCCCGGCTGGTGCGCACCCGCCCCTGAACAATCAGACGGCGCCTGATGGCGCCATTTTGCAACAAGTTCACCTCCACTTCACACAAGCCCATCACCACTTCACGCCAGACTGACAGACTCGCTCCACAGAACAAGGAGACGAGTCATGGTCAAACAGATATTCACACACAAAATCTTTCTGCTGCTGTTGCTCAGCCTGCTGCTGATGGTACCGGTGCAATCCATCATGGAGCTGAACCGGGAGCGGCAGATTTACCGCAATCAGGCGATCCAGAGCATCATGGCCAGCAGCAGTGGCCCGCAACGGCTGATGGGGCCGGTTATCGTGCAGCCCTATACCCGTTCGGTGACGGTCGAGCAGGATGGCAAGCGCTTCGTCCGTCAGGAGCAGACCTATCGCTACCTGCTGCCGGAACAGCTCGACGTGCAGGCCACCATGGAGGTGACTCCGCGCAAGCTCGGCATCTATCAGGCGCAGGTCTATCAGACCCGCCTCACCCTATCCGGCCGCCTGCCCACCCGGCAGAGTTTGCTGAATGACGCGACCTCACCGCTCGGTGAAACGGCCGAGCTGGTGGCGGGCAAACCCTACCTGAGCCTGGTGCTCTCCGATGCCCGCGGTATCAACAGCGTCCCCGAACTGCAACTCGGCACACAGCGGATCCCGTTTGCCCCCGGCGCCCGCCTCGGTGATGCGCTGGCGGGTATCCATGCCCCACTCGACAGCCTGCCGCAGCAGGATGGCACCTTCCATCTGGAGCTCAATCTACAGGGGATGAACGCCCTCGACATAGTCCCGCTGGGCAAGGAGAGCACCCTGCAGCTGGCGGGCAACTGGCCCCACCCCAACTTTATCGGTGACTTTCTGCCGGGCAGTCGCACCCTGAGCCCGCAAGGGTTTGAGGCCAACTGGCAAACCAGCTGGTTCGCCAGCGACATGGAGACCCGCTTCAACCGGATGATGAACGGTGGCGATAGCAATCTCTCCACCTTCAGCGTCAGTCTGGTGCAGCCGGTGGATCACTATCAGCTCAACGAACGGGCAGCCAAATATGCCCTGCTGTTTATCGGCCTCACCTTTATCAGCTTCTTCATGTTCGAGCTGCTCAAGGGGTTGAGGGTTCACCCGATCCAGTACGCGCTGGTGGGCATGGGGCTGGCCATCTTCTATCTGGTGCTGCTGGCGCTGACCGAACACCTCGGATTTGGCTGGGCCTATCTGGTGACCGCGCTGGCCAGCGTGCTGCTCAACGGCTTCTACCTCAGTCATGTGCTGGGCGGCCCGAAGCAGGGGATCGGCTTCGCAGCGCTGCTCGGGCTGGTCTATGCCATCCTCTACAGCCTGCTGCAGGCCGAAGAGATTGCCTTGCTGCTCGGCGCCCTGCTGCTGTTCGCCACCCTGGCGCTGATCATGATGCTGACCCGCAAGCTCGACTGGTATCAGGTGATGGACTACAGCGCCCCCACCACTACATGGGCGGCCCCCCAGCCATCGACCAATGACCCCAGCCATAAGTCATAAGCCCAAAAAAAACCGGCGCCATCAGGCGCCGGTTCAATTTTATTGATCGGGCATCACTTCTTCTTGACCGGACGAGTCCAGTTCTTGATATGGCGCTGGGGCACCCGGGTGATCACCAGCTCGTTCTCGGCCACATCCTTGGTGATGGTAGAACCCGCCCCCAGAGTCGCCCCCTTACCGATGCGCACCGGCGCCACCAGTTGGGTATCGGAACCGACGAACACATCATCCTCGATGATGGTCTGGAACTTGTTCACGCCGTCGTAGTTGCAGGTGATGGTACCGGCACCAATATTCACCTTTGCGCCCACCTCGGCATCCCCCAGATAGGTCAGATGACCACACTTGGAGCCAACCCCCAGACGGGCCTTCTTCATCTCGACGAAGTTGCCAACGTGGGCATCCTGCTCGAGCACAGCCCCCGGGCGTAGACGGGCAAACGGGCCGACCGAACACTGATCTGCCACCTGAGCCCCTTCAACGATGGAGTAAGGCTTCACTTCGGTGTGATCGCCGATCACGCAATCCTTCAGCACGGCACCGGCACCGATACGAACATGGTTACCGAGGGTTACCTTGCCTTCGATGATGACGTTGACGTCGATCACCACCTCTTCACCAATCTCGAGGGTTCCGCGCAGATCGAAGCGGGCCGGGTCGATCAGGGTAGCACCGGCGATCATCAGCTTCTCGGCCTGCATCTGCTGATAGCTGCGCTCAAGTTGGGCCAATTGCACCCGATTGTTGGCTCCTTCCACCTCGGCGGCGCGCTCCGGATGGACCGCAGCAATCGGGCAGCCATCGCCGTGCGCCATGGCGATCACGTCGGTCAGGTAGAACTCACCCTGGGCATTTTTGTTGTCCAAGCGGGAGAGCCAGCTGCGCAGTTGACCGCCGTTGACCACCAGCACGCCGGTATTCACTTCACGGATAGTGAGCTGTTCGGCATTGGCATCCTTCTGCTCGACGATACCGACTACCTGACCATTTTCACGGACGATGCGGCCATAGCCGGTCGGGTTGTCCAGCACCACGGTCAGCAGTGCCATCCCGTTTTCAGCCTTGGCTGCCAGCAAGCGCTGCAGGGTCTCGGGCTGGATCAGCGGGGTATCGCCGTAGAGCACCAGCACGTCGTCTTCATCCTTCCAGAACGGGATGGCCTGGGCGACGGCGTGACCTGTCCCCAGCTGCTGAGCTTGCAGCACCCAGTTCACATCAGCCGCCACGATCCGCTCTTTCAGCAGCTCGGCACCGTGGCCATAGACCAGATGCAGCTGCTCGGCACCGACCTGACGTGCAGTATCGATCACATGGGAAACCATAGGTTTGTTGGCTACCGGGTGCAGTACCTTGGGCAGGGAAGAGCGCATGCGGGTACCTTTACCCGCAGCCAGGATCACGACGTTGAGGGACATAAATTGACCTTTGGAACATGAGGAAATACTCGGCGGAGTCTATCCAACGGGTAAAAAAAAAGCGACCCGAAGGTCGCTTTTTACATCACCGTTATCAGCGGTAATTCTTTTTGACGATATCGATGACTCGCAGTTGAGCCATCGCCTTGGCCAGCTCGGTGGCGGCCTGGGCGTAGTCGATATCACCATGGGAGCTGTGGATCCGCTCTTCGGCTGCGCGCTTGGCTTCCTGGGCTTTCGCCTCATCCAAGTCGTCAGCACGAATCGCGGTGTCCGCCAGCACGGTCACGGATTCAGGTTGTACTTCCAGCATACCGCCGGAGATGTACAGCACCTCTTCAGTTCCGTTCTGCTTCACCAAGCGGACCAGGCCCGGCTTGATGGCAGTCAGCAACGGAGCATGACCGTGGCGGAGACCCAACTCACCTTCGGAGCCTGATACCTGAGCGGATTGCACGCGACCGGAAAACAGTTTTCCTTCGGCGCTCACCACGTCCAAGTGAAAGGAGATCATCTCTGCCATGGGCCCTCCTGTCGAGGCTTACAGTTTCTTGGATTTCTCGACGACTTCGTCGATACCGCCAACCATGTAGAACGCCTGCTCGGGCAGATCGTCATACTCGCCTTTCAGGATGCCCTGGAAACCACGGATGGTCTCTTTCAGCGGCACGTATTTACCTGGAGAACCGGTAAACACTTCTGCTACGAAGAACGGCTGGGACAGGAAACGCTCGATCTTACGGGCACGGGCTACGGTCAGTTTGTCTTCTTCTGACAGTTCATCCATACCCAAGATGGCGATGATGTCCTTCAGCTCTTTGTAGCGCTGCAGTACGGTCTGAACGCCACGAGCGGTCTCGTAGTGCTCTTTGCCAACCACCAGCGGATCCAGCTGACGAGAGGTAGAGTCCAGCGGGTCAACGGCCGGGTAGATACCCAGTGCCGCGATTTGACGGGACAGTACGACGGTCGCATCCAAGTGGGCGAAGGTGGTCGCCGGAGACGGGTCAGTCAAGTCATCCGCAGGCACGTAAACGGCCTGTACGGAGGTGATGGAACCGGTCTTGGTGGAGGTGATACGTTCTTGCAGAACACCCATCTCCTCGGCCAGAGTCGGCTGGTAACCTACTGCGGAAGG
The DNA here is from genome assembly GCF_051919365.1 of Aeromonas sp. 82P. Taxonomy (NCBI): domain Bacteria; kingdom Pseudomonadati; phylum Pseudomonadota; class Gammaproteobacteria; order Aeromonadales; family Aeromonadaceae; genus Aeromonas; species Aeromonas sp. 82P. The sequence goes on along the minus strand of NZ_JBQBEV010000001.1, from coordinate 354,702 downwards.
CATACGGCCCAGCAGTGCGGATACTTCGGTACCGGCCAGGGTGTAACGGTAGATGTTGTCCACGAAGAACAGTACGTCACGACCTTCGTCACGGAACTTCTCGGCCATGGTCAGGCCGGTCAGCGCAACGCGCAGACGGTTTCCGGGCGGCTCGTTCATCTGACCGTAAACCAGAGATACTTTGTCCAGTACGTTGGACTCCATCATCTCGTGGTAGAAGTCGTTACCCTCACGGGTACGCTCACCTACACCGGCGAATACAGAGTAACCACTGTGCTCGATCGCGATGTTACGGATCAGCTCCATCATGTTTACGGTTTTGCCTACACCGGCACCACCGAACAGACCAACCTTACCACCCTTGGCGAACGGGCATACCAGGTCGATAACCTTGATGCCGGTCTCCAGCAGATCGTTGCTGTTGGACTGATCTTCGTAGCTGGGGGCAGCGCGGTGGATAGACCAGCACTCTTCTTCACCGATCGGACCTTTTTCGTCGATTGGCTCGCCCAGTACGTTCATGATCCGACCCAGAGTCGCAGTACCGACCGGAACCTGGATGGATTTACCGCTATTCACTACTTCCAACCCACGACGCAGACCGTCGGAGGAGCCCATGGTGATGCAACGAACGACGCCGCCACCGATCTGTTGCTGAACTTCCAGCACCAGACCCTGGCCTTGACCTTCGCTAACGACCTTCAGTGCATCGTACACCTGGGGCACGGCATTCTGCGGGAACTCGATGTCCACCACAGCGCCGATGATTTGGACGATGAAACCGTTACTCATGTCAAATCCTCTAAACCTTTGATAACCCTTGCCTTACACCGCAGCAGCACCGGATACGATCTCTGTCAGCTCCTGGGTAATACTGGCCTGACGGGCCTTGTTGTATACCAGTTGCAGATCGTTAATCAGGTTACCGGCGTTGTCAGTCGCGGCTTGCATGGCAACCATTCGGGCTGCCTGTTCACTTGCCAAGTTTTCCACTACACCCTGGTAAACCTGAGATTCGACATAGCGAACCAGCAGGGTATCCAGCAGCTTCTTGGGATCCGGCTCATAGAGGTAATCCCAGTGGTGTTTCTTGGCGAGCTTGCTGTCTTCAGTTACGGGCAAAGGCAGCAGTTGATCGACCCGTGGTTGCTGCACCATGGTGTTGACGAACTTGTTGTACACCAGATACAGCTTGTCAATCTCACCGTTGTCGTAAGCCTTCAGCATGACCTTGACTGAACCAATCAGGTCATTGACGCTCGGACTATCGCCCAGTCCTGCGACATGAGCTTTAACCTTGGCGCCGTGCCGTTCAAAGAAGTTGGAGGCCTTGTTACCGATCAGTGCCAGGTCAACCTTGGCACCTTTCGCGCTCCATTGCTTCATATCATTGAGGGCAGCCTTGAACAGGTTGATGTTCAGACCACCACACAGGCCACGGTCGGTGGAGACGACGATGTAACCCACTCGCTTGACCTCACGTTCGATGAGGTAGGGGTGCTTGTATTCCAAGTTCCCCTGAGCGATATGGCCGATCACCTTGCGCATGGTTTCAGCGTACGGACGGCTGGCAGACATGCGTTCCTGCGCACGGCGCATTTTGCTTGCTGCCACCATTTCCATAGCGCCGGTGATCTTCTGAGTGTTTTTCACACTCCCGATCTTGTTACGTATCTCTTTTGCGCCGGCCATCTCTTACTCTCCATCAAGTGGCAGCTCACGCTGCCACACACGCTTACCAGGTCTGGGTTGCTTTGAAGCTATCCAGCAACGCAGTCAGCTTGCCAACGATCGCGTCGTTGTAGTCGGCTTTGGCATTGATTTCAGCCATCAGCTCGGCATGCTGGGTATTGGCGTAAGAGAGCAGAGCGGCTTCGAAGTCGACGATCTTGTTCAGCTCGACATCGGAGAGATAGCCTTTCTCGGCGGCGAACAGCACCAGAGACTGGTGAGCCACGCTCAGCGGAGAGTACTGCTTCTGCTTCATCAGCTCGGTCACTTTCACACCGTGATCCAGCTGCTTGCGAGTCGCCTCGTCCAGATCGGAAGAGAACTGGGCGAATGCCGCCAGTTCGCGATACTGGGCCAGCGCGGTACGGATACCACCGGACAGCTTCTTGACGATCTTGGTCTGAGCAGCACCACCTACACGGGATACAGAGATACCCGGGTCAACCGCCGGACGAATACCGGAGTTGAACAGCTGTGAAGTCAGGAAGATCTGACCATCGGTGATGGAGATCACGTTGGTCGGAACGAACGCAGATACGTCACCCGCCTGGGTTTCGATGATTGGCAGTGCGGTCAAAGAACCGGTTTTGCCTTTCACTTCACCCTTGGTGAACTTCTCTACGTACTCGGCGTTAACGCGAGCAGCACGCTCCAGCAGACGGGAGTGCAGATAGAAAACGTCACCCGGGTAAGCTTCACGTCCTGGCGGACGGCGCAGCAGCAGGGAGATCTGGCGATAAGCTACGGCCTGCTTGGACAGGTCATCATAGATGATCAGCGCGTCTTCACCGCGGTCACGGAAGTACTCACCCATGGAGCAACCGGCATACGGAGCCAGGTACTGCAGAGCAGCCGCTTCGGAGGCAGAGGCAACCACCACGATGGTGTTGGCCAGGGCACCGTGCTCTTCCAGCTTGCGCACCACGTTGGCGATGGTGGAGGCCTTCTGGCCAATCGCAACGTAGACACACTTAATGCCGGAATCTTTCTGGTTGATGATGGTGTCGATCGCGATGGCGGTCTTACCAACCTGACGGTCACCGATGATCAGCTCACGCTGGCCACGACCGATAGGGATCATGGCATCGATGGCTTTCAGACCGGTCTGGACCGGCTGGTCAACAGACTTACGCTCGATAACGCCCGGTGCGATCACTTCGATCGGCGAGAAGCCATCGTTGTCGATCGGACCTTTACCGTCGATCGGCTGACCCAGGGTGTTCAACACCCGGCCCAACAGACCACGACCTACCGGCACTTCCAGAATGCGGCCAGTACCTTTTACTTTCATTCCTTCTGACAGACCGTCATAGGAACCCATAATCACCGCACCGACGGAGTCACGCTCCAGGTTCAATGCCAGAGCGTAGCGGTTGCCCGGCAGCTCGATCATCTCACCCTGCATGGCATCAGCCAGGCCGTGAATACGAATGATACCGTCGCTCACAGAGACGATAGTACCTTCGTTACGCGCTTCGCTCTTTACATCAAACTGCGCAATGCGCTGCTTGATCAGCTCGGCGATTTCAGTGGAATTCAGTTGCATGCTCTAATACCCCAATCAAGATTGCAGCGCGTCAGCCATGCGATCCAGCTTACCGCGGACTGTGCCGTCGATTACCAGATCACCGGCCTTGATGAGCACCCCGGCCATCAAGGACGCATCGATGCTGCAATTCAGCTTCACTTTGCGCGCGAGACGTTGTTCCAGAGAAGCCTGAATATTGGCTTTCTGCTGGTCGGTCAGTTCGATCGCCGAAATCACGTCAGCCTGAACCTCTTTATCCAGTTCAGCTTTGAACGCTACAAATTCAGCAACGACCGCCGGCAGCACACCCAAGCGACCATTCTCGGCCATCACCCGGATCAGGTTCTGGCCATGCACGTCGAGTTGCTCACCGCAGACACCGACAAACAGCGTTGCCAGCTCTTCGGCGGCCACAGAGCCGTTTACCAGGTCGTGCATGGTCTCGTTTTCCACTACTTGCGCAGCGAAACCGAGCATACCCAGCCACTGGTCAACCGCCTTGTGCTCAACGGCAAACTCGAAAGCAGCCTTGGCGTAGGGGCGAGCGATTGTAGTCAGTTCAGACATAGCCCCGTTCCCGTTACAGTTCTGCTACCAGTTTGTCGACGATGTCGCTGTTGGCAGCCTGGTCGATTTGACGCGCCAGGATCTTCTCTGCACCAGCAATGGCAAGAGCAGCAACCTGCTTACGCAGTTCTTCTTTGGCACGATGACGTTCAGCTTCGATCTCGGCACGGCCCTGAGCCAGGATTTTTTCCCGCTCAGACTGGGCACCAGCGGCAGCTTCATCAATGATCTGGGCTTTACGTTTGTTAGCCTGCTCAATGATTTCAGCAGCCTGCAGCTTGGCTTCTTTCAGCTGATCGGTGGCGTTGGCCTTGGCCAAATCCAGATCTTTCTTGGCACGTTCGGCAGAAGAGAGACCGTCAGCAATAGCTTTCTGACGGGCTTCGATGGCAGCAATCAGCGGCGGCCATACGTACTTCATGCAAAACACTACGAAGAAGAAAAAAGCAATTGCTTGGCCGAGGAGGGTGGCATTGATATTCACAGCCGATGTCCTCTTAAGTTAGTTAATGGGTTATGCCTAGAGAGTCGTAACGACTTAGCCAGCAACCGCAAACATCACGTACAGACCCAGACCAACGGCGATCATCGGGATCGCATCCACCAGACCCATTACGATGAAGAACTGGGTACGCAGAACAGGGATCAGATCCGGTTGACGAGCAGCACCTTCCAGGAACTTGCCACCCAGGATACCGATACCGATGGAAGCGCCGATAGCAGCCAGACCCATCATCATTGCAGCAGCGATGTACAGCAGGTCCATGTTCAAGTTTTCCATGAGGATCTCCAGTTATTTAGATGTAATTGATTGTATAAAAAGGATTATTTGAGTTGCATCAACCATGGTCTTCCTGCGCCATCGACAGATAGACGATGGTCAGAACCATGAAAATGAATGCCTGCAAAGTGATGATCAGGATGTGGAAAATTGCCCAAGGCACGGACAGGATCCACTGTGACCACCAGGGTAACAAACCAGCAATCAGGATAAAGATCAGTTCGCCAGCATACATGTTGCCGAACAGTCGAAGACCCAGAGAAACAGGTTTGGAAATCAGCGTAACAGTTTCCAGGATGAGGTTAACCGGGATGGCCGCCGGGTGGTTGAAAGGCTGAAGCGTCAGCTCCTTCACAAACCCGCCGATACCCTTGACCTTGATGCTGTAATACAGGATCAAGAAGAACACGCCCAAAGCCATGGACATGGTGATGTTAACGTCAGCAGAGGGAACCACACGCAGATAGGGAATACCCATCAATTGTGCAGCGTGAGGGATAAAGTCAACGGGGATCAGATCCATGAAGTTCATCAGGAAGATCCACACAAACACCGTCAGCCCCAAAGGTGCGATGACCTTGTTGCGACCGTGAAAGATGTCTTTGACGTTACCATTCACAAACTCGACCAGCATCTCCACAAAGCACTGCAGCTTACCCGGCACCCCGCTGGTAGCGTTAACGGCTACTTTGCGGAACAGCAGGATAAACAGGGCGCCTAGCACGACGGAAAATACCATTGAGTCGATATTGACCGTCCAGAACCCGGACCCGACTTGAAGGTGGGTCAGGTGGTGGGAGATATATCCCTGAGGAGTCAGGACTTCTCCGGTTGCAGACATGAGTTTTCCTAATAGTGGTTGTTAAGCGTGAATGAAACCATCCACTGTACAACGAGGGCGAGGATATAAGTGGCGAAAAACGAGACGGTAACGACCTCGACTCCCGCACCAAACATCAGGGCGAATAGACCTGTTGTAGAAATGAGCTTAATCCCTGCCCCACCATAAAAGTCCCGCAAAACCAGGCCCACACTCTCGGTTGTCACCTTGCGGCGCAGCACCCAGACAGTAAACAAGGCTTGAGGAACCCAGTACATCCCCCCTCCGTAGAGGGCGGAATAACCGGCGCTGGCACCAGTCAGGTAAAACCAGACGGCACTCATCGCCAGGATCAGGATGAGCTGACAAACGAGCATAACCAAGGCCAGTGTCAAACCTTCCAAGGCTATTTTCTGCTTCACCAACCTACCCCTGAACATTACAGAACTGTAAAAAATCGGGATCCGAAGACCCCATGTTAACAGCTCTTAAAGCCGGTCAAATTATACCCTTGAGGGCAGCTATTGCAATATGACAAAAATCCTTAATTTTTGCGGCTTTCCGCGGCAAATCAGGGTTATGGTCATATCAAAAGGAATGGATGTTTTATTACTACAAAAAGCGTAAAAATCACGATTCCGACACGCCAAAATAGCCCAATATACGGTCCAAATCGGACAAATTCTCGTAACTTATTACTAACTTCCCGCTATCCCGCTTGCCAGGCTGAAGTTGCACCTGATTGCCAATTTTTTCTGCCAGTTGGCGCTCCAGGTAGCCGATCTGCGGATCACGGGCCGGTTCGACCCTGGCTTTTGCCGGTTCGAGCGCTTTTTGCACCAGCTTCTCGGTATCGCGTACGGTCAGCCCCTTCTGGGCAACCAGCTTGGCCAGTTCAGACTGGGCCTGGCCGCTCAGTGCCAGCAGGGCACGGGCATGGCCCATATCGAGGTCACCATGCTCGACGAAACGCTTCACGTCATCGTTGAGCTGGTTGAGGCGCAGCAGGTTGGTCACCGTGGTGCGGGACTTGCCCACCGCCTCGGCCACCTGCTGGTGGGTGAGTTCAAATTCGGTCAGCAGTCTTTGTAAAGCGACCGCCTCTTCGATGGCATTGAGGTCTTCCCGTTGAATATTCTCAATCAGCGCGATGGCGACGGCAGCCTCGTCGGGTACATCCTTGACGATGCAGGGCACCACCTCAAGCCGCGCCAGCTGGGACGCGCGCCAGCGCCGTTCACCGGCGATGATTTCGAAGGATTGTTCGCCGAGAGGGCGTACCACGATGGGCTGGATCACCCCCTGGGCGCGGATGGAGTTGGCAAGCTCTTCCAGTGCATCCTGGGACATATCCTTGCGGGGCTGGTACTTGCCGGACTGCAACCACTCCACCGGCAGCTTGCGCAGCTCGCCCTGATTGGTGGGGGCCATGGCCTCTTCAGTACGTTGATCGCTCATCACCTGTTTCTGGCGGGCAGCCGTGCTGGTACTGAGCAGGGCATCCAGCCCCTTGCCCAGTCCACGTTTTTTCGGAGTCATATGCTCTCTCGGTCTGCGATGGTCGCCTGACGTTCCTGCTCCTGGCGGCGCAGGATCTCGCCAGCCAGTGCCAGGTAGGCCTTGGCGCCCACCGATGATTTGTCATAGTGCATGGCCGGGGCACCGAAACTCGGGGCCTCAGCCAGTCTAACGTTGCGGGGAATGATGGTGCGGTAGACTTTGTCGCCAAAGTGCTGTTTTAGCTGATCGGACACATCATTGGCCAGCCGGTTGCGGTGATCGAACATGGTGCGCAGCACCCCTTCGATCTTGAGATCCGGATTGACCACAGCGGCCAGCTTGCTGATGGTGTCGACCAGGGCGGTGAGCCCCTCCAGCGCGTAATATTCGCACTGCATGGGCACCAGCACGGAGTCGGCGGCGGCCATGGCGTTCACGGTCAGCATGTTGAGAGAGGGCGGGCAGTCGATGAAGACGTAGTCGTATTTGTCCCGCACCGAAGCCAGCGCATTGCGCAGGCGGATTTCGCGGGCGAAAAATTCCATCAGACGGATTTCGGCCGCGGTCACGTCGGCATTGGCGGCGATCAGGTGATAACCCCCGGTAGTTTCGGGGATGATCACTTCGCTGATGGGGGCATCCTCGATCAGCAACTCATAAGCGGTGCGCTCGACGTCATACTTGTCGACACCGCTGCCCATGGTGGCATTGCCCTGCGGATCCAGATCGATCACCAGCACCTTGCGCCGGGTGGCAGCCATGGAGGCGGCCAGATTCACACAGGTGGTGGTTTTACCCACTCCACCCTTCTGGTTGGCTATGGCGATGACTTTTCCCACACGATCCCCTAAATGAAACTGCGACCCTATTCGGGCTGGATATGTTTGAATTCCAGCAGATGACGTTCGCCTTCCAGCTCCGGCACCCGCAACTCATGACAGGCTACCAGACGGATATTGGCAGGCAACTGGGCCAGCTCCTGCTCGGGATATTGTCCCTTGAGTGCCAGGAAGCAGCCCTGTTCTGACGGCAGGTGGTGACACCAGCTCAGCATGTCCTCCAGCGAGGCAAATGCCCGACTCAGTACACCATCAAATCCCACCTCGGGTTGATACTCTTCAACCCGGGATTTGACCGGCGTCACATTGGTCAGCCCCAGCTCCTGGATCACCTGACGGATGAAGTTGATCCGCTTGCCCAGACTGTCGAGCAGGACGAACTGCTTGTCCGGATTGATGATCGCCAGCGGCAATCCCGGCAGGCCAGGACCTGTCCCCACGTCGATGAAGCGCTCACCGTGCAAGTGGGGGCTTACCACCAGGCTATCGAGGATATGCTTGACCAGCATGGCGTCCGGATCTCGCACCGAGGTGAGATTGTAAGCCTTGTTCCACTTGTGCAGCAACTCGACCAACTGCACCAGTTGGCTCTTTTGGGTATCGGTGATAACAATTCCGGCCTGCATGAGCAGGCCGTTCAATCTTTCCAACATGGGATTCCTCAGGCGGTTTTACGCAGCAAGCCGTGTTTTTTCAGGTGAACCAGCAGGATGGAGATGGCCGCCGGGGTGATGCCGGAGATGCGGGAAGCCTGACCAATGGTCTGCGGTTTGGCATCGTTCAGCTTGGCTTTCACCTCGTTGGAGAGGCCATTCACATCGCGATAGTCCAGATCCAGCGGCAGCAAGGTGTTCTCGTTGCGCAGCTGCTTCTCCACTTCATCGTGCTGACGCTCGATGTAACCGGCGTACTTGATCTGGATCTCAACCTGTTCGGCCGCGGCAGGATCGGTCACGGAGGGGCCGACACCTTCGATGGCCATCAGCGCATCATAGGTCACCTCGGGGCGACGCAGCAGCTCTTCCAGACTCTGTTCGCGGGTCAGCGGGGTGTTGACCAGGGCGTTGACCGCTTCCAGTGACGGATGTTGCGGGTGGATCCAGGTTGAACGCATGCGCTGACGCTCCAGCTCGACCTGTTCCATCTTGGCGTTGAATTTGCTCCAGCGCTCGTCATCCACCAGACCCAGCTCGCGACCGATGGCTGTCAGGCGGATATCGGCGTTGTCTTCCCGCAGCAGCAGGCGATATTCGGCGCGGCTGGTGAACATGCGGTAAGGCTCGCGGGTCCCCAGGGTGGAGAGATCATCCATCATCACGCCCATGTAGGCCTGATCCCGACGCGGGTTCCAGGGATCCTTGTCCTGGGCACGCAGTGCCGCGTTCAGGCCGGCCATCAGGCCTTGTGCCGCCGCCTCTTCGTAACCGGTCGTGCCGTTGATCTGGCCAGCGAAGAACAGGTTTGGAATGCACTTGCTCTCCATGTTGGCCTTGAGATCCCGCGGATCGAAGAAATCGTACTCGATGGCATAGCCGGGGCGGGTGATGTGGGCGTTCTCGAAGCCGCGCACGGAACGGACGATCTGCACCTGCACGTCAAACGGCAGGCTGGTGGAGATCCCGTTCGGATAGAGTTCGTGGGTGGTCAGGCCTTCCGGTTCGACGAAGATCTGGTGCGCCGTCTTGTCGGCGAAACGGGTGATCTTGTCTTCGATCGACGGGCAGTAGCGCGGGCCGATCCCCTCGATCACCCCGGCGTACATGGGGCTGCGATCCAGGTTATTGCGGATCACTTCGTGGGTACGCTCGTTGGTGTGGGTGACGTAGCAAGGCACCTGACGGGGATGCTGGCTGGCATCGCCGATAAACGAGAAGACGGGGCGCGGATCGTCGCCATGCTGTTCCTGCATGACGGAGAAATCGACGCTGCGGGCATCAATGCGCGGCGGTGTGCCAGTCTTGAGACGATCGATGCGCAGCGGCAGTTCACGCAGGCGCTGGGCCAGGGCGATCGAGGGAGGATCCCCGGCACGGCCGCCCTTGTAGTTTTCCATTCCGATGTGGATCAAACCGTTCAGGAAGGTACCGACCGTCAGCACCACAGTCTTGCCACTGATGCGGATCCCGCTCTGGGTGACCACACCGGCAACACGATCCCCGTCCATGATCAGATCGTCACAGGCCTGCTGGAAGATCTTCAGGTTCGGGTAGTTCTCCAGCATCTGGCGAACGACAGCCTTGTAGAGCAGGCGATCCGCCTGGGCACGAGTGGCTCGCACTGCTGGGCCCTTGGAGGAGTTGAGGGTGCGGAACTGGATCCCGCCAAGATCAATGGCACGCGCCATGATCCCGCCGAGTGCGTCAACTTCCCTGACCAGGTGTCCCTTGCCGATCCCGCCGATCGCCGGATTACAGGACATGTGTCCCAGCGTATCGATATTGTGGGTCAGCAACAGGGTGTTCATGCCCATACGGGCTGCCGCTGTTGCTGCTTCGGTTCCGGCATGACCGCCACCGACGACGATCACATCAAATTGTTCATGGTATTGCATTGGGATCACCTTGATCTGCACGCCTGAAGATCTTTATTTGCCTGGGCTAAAGGGCGGAACATTCTATCTGTTTCGCGTCCTGAGGGGAACGTCTACTTAACGTTCAGTATGAAGAGAGGATCCACTAATTAGATCTTAAGGATCTTTAGATCGATCTTTTACTGGATCTCTTATTAGGATCCGCCCTTTCTGTTGATAAGCACTTTTTGATCATAAAGATCATTAATTTAAGGACGATCCTAGCTTGTGGAAAAGCTTGGATCCTGGCCCGGTGAACGAGGGGATAACCAGGGCTTTTATACACAGAGGTCTGTCGGTCTGGATCTAATACATGGATAACTATAGGTTTTGCAGAGCTTTACACCGTAGTTATGCACATTACCCCTGGGCGTTGTGGGTAACCTTGTAGAACAACTCCCCCGGATCAATCTGTTAATAACATGGTGGATAGTCGATCTGGGGATAAGTGGGGAGATCAAGCTTTTTTCAGGATCTCCCGTACGCTGATCAGGCGATCATCGTCATCCAGTCGCGGATCCACACTTCTGCGGCATCTTCGGGGATCTCGTGTTGGGTCACATCAATGTCGAGTCGCTCGCCGATCCGGCTGGCACCGCACTCGGCCAGCAGCCGATCCAGCGTCTTGCCACCCTGGCAAAAGGTGTCATAACTGCTGTCGCCAAGGGCGATCACGCCATATTTCAATGAATTAAGATCCGGATGCTGCTCGGCAAGATCCTTGGCGAAGGGTTGCAGGTTGTCGGGCACATCCCCGGCACCATGGGTGGAAGTGACCACCAGCAGGATGGATCCCGCATCATCCAGCACCTCTGCCAGCTTGGCCGGGTTGTGGATCCGGGTCTGGTGGCCAGCCTGTTCCAGCAGGTTGGCGACGTGGTCTGCGACATATTCGGCGGCGCCCAGCATGGAGCCGACGACGAGATTGAGTTTGGCCATGGAATGGATCCTGATTTCAGACAAAGAAACGGAAAGCCGGATTCTACCGCCAAAGGGTGTGGATAAATATGGATAAAGCTTGGGGATAATGGATCCAGTCAGATAATGCCACCGGATCCATCCTGCTGATCTTTTTTCTGCTTCTTTATATTCCTCTCCATTTTCTTCTCCGCTCATAGCTCTCCTGATGGCTCCCATCTCCCGCGGAATCCTGCCTACGATGCAGTCAGATAACAATGTAGATGCAAATGATTAGCAATTATTGAATCGATTCGATCACGGCTCCTGTAGTAGGATTGCGCTGCTTTATTCGCCCATGGAACAGGGTGATGTCGTGACAAACGACCACAAATAACAATTAAAACAACATAACTCATTGATAAACGAGACTTTAATATGATTGCGCAAAAATACACTACAGGACCCGGCAAGAAGGGCGCCTTCGGCGTGCTTTCGCTCTCCGGTTTGCTCGTCTCCCTGCCGCTGATGGCCGAACAAACCACAGCTGAGCTGCCCAAAGCCAGCGAAACCATGGTGGTGACAGGTACGGCTATGAAGGTGGAAGTGCCGATGGCCGAGACCCCTCGCGCCGTCTCCGTGGTTAATCGCGAGGAGCTGGATCAGCACGCCGTGTTGCAGCTGGATGAAGCGATTCGCTACCGTTCCGGTGTATTGACCGGCCTCTATGGCTCAGACAACAACACCGACTGGTTCAAGGTGCGTGGCTTCGATGCTGCTTCCTATCTCGATGGAAGCATCCTGTTTGGCTCTGGTTACTATCTTTGGACGCCGGAACCGTTCGGCCTAGAGAGTCTGGAAGTGCTGAAGGGGCCCGCTTCAATGCTTTATGGCGTAGCGCCTCCGGGCGGGGTGATCAATGCCATCAGCAAGCGACCGACCGCCACGCCGCAAGGGCTGGTGGATCTGCAACTGGGCAGCCGGGATCATCGTCAGGTCGGGGTGGATGTCTCTGACTCGCTCTCCGACAGCAGCCGCTACCGCATGGTTGCTCTTTATAAAGAGCGTGATGGCGTGCTTACCGGCACTTACAACGATCGCGTCTATCTGGCGCCCAGCTTCACCTTCGATCTTTCGGATCGTACCAGCCTGACCCTGCTGGCCAGCTTCCTGCACGACGAAGGAGTCCCGACCAACGGCTTCTTCCCGGTCTATGGCACCCTGAATACGTCAGGTGGCCAGATTGATCCCTCCACCAACCTGAGCCAGCCGGATTACGATCGCAACCGCAACACCCAGCTCTCCACCGGTTATGAGTTGGCCCACCAGCTCAACCAGAGCTGGGAGTTCAAGCAGAAGGTTCGGTTCAACTATAACGATCTGCTGCTGCGCCAGACCTATATCTATCCTTGGGCTGCCTGGCCCGCGACACCTGATGAAAATATGCCGGTTCGTGGCCGTGGCATGATCTATCGGGATGGCAATACCAAGAGTGCCACTATGGATAATCAGATGGTGGGCTACTGGAACACCGACAGCACCGAGCAGACCCTGCTGCTTGGGGTGGATCTGCAGCGTCATGTCAACAAGGGGATGGAAGCGGATTCATGGATGGGAACCATAGACACCCAGAACCCGGATTACAGCGGCTTCTCTGGATTTGATGAGTCAACGGCCACTTACCAAAAAACAACCATGGCTCAAGAGGGGATCTATGCCCAGCATCAGATCCGTTGGGACGATCGCTGGTTGCTGACAGGAGGTGGTCGCTTTGACTATGTCGAGACCCATAACATCAGCAAAACATATGATAGAGATGAAAAGCAGTACGATCATGCGCTATCCCTTTCCGGCAGCTTGATGTATCTGGCCGACAACGGCATCTCGCCATATCTTGCTTATTCTGAGTCGTTCTTGATGTTGCCCGGGATCGATCCGAATACCAAAACTTCATATAAATCCCGTGAGGGAAAATTGTATGAAGCAGGCGTCAAATATGCGCCTGCCTTCCTCGACGGTTACATCAATCTGGCGCTGTTCGATCTGGAGCAAAGTAACGCTCTGGTTTCCAGTGGCTCAGGCCAGCAGACCCAAGCTGGCGAGATGACCTCTCAGGGGATTGAGCTGGAAGGGAGCGTGCAGGTGACCGATGCGCTGCGTCTGACCGCTGCTTATACCTACACCGATGCCAAAACCAACGACACCGGCAGTGGCGATCGCCGTGCCAGCCTGATCCCTCGCCACCAGGCCTCCTTCTGGGGCAACTACAAGGTGCAGCAAGGGGTGGCTTCGGGTCTGGAGCTGGGTACCGGTGTACGTTATATCGGTTCCAGCGTGGGTATTGGCGCCGTGAATGCGGACTACACCCCCATCTACGGCTCTGCCGAGGTGCCGGCCCATACCGTCTGGGATGCGATGATCGGGTATGACTTCGCCAAGAACTGGCGCGCCCAGCTCAACGTCAACAACCTGCTGGGTGAAACCTACGTGGCCAGTTGTGACTATTACTGCTACTACGGCGAGCCGCGCAGCGTAGTGGGCAGCATCAACTACCGCTGGTAATCGAAGTCGGGCGGGAACCGGATTCCCGCCCTTCTTTTCACCCGCAGTTGTTCTGATCTCTCTGGAATACCGGTCCGTTATGGAACTCTTGTCTCTGGTTTATCGTCAATATCGTTGGCCCTTTATCGCCATTACCCTGCTCAGTCTGCTCAGTGCAGTCAGCGGGATTGGCGTCATTGCTTTTATCAATCAGTCTCTTATCGAATCTATAGGTGATCCGCTGCCGATCCTCGGTCAGCTGGTCGGCCTGATTGTGCTGCTGCTGGTGATCACACTCGGATCTCAGCTGGCCCTGACCACTCTCGGTCACCATTTTGTCTACCGGTTGCGTGGCCGTCTGCTCAAGCAACTGTTGGATACCGATGTCGCCCGCATCCGCCAGATTGGTCAGGGGCCACTGCTGGCCTCCCTCTCCAGCGATATCGGCCAGATTACCATCGCCTTCGTGCGCCTGCCGGAGCTGGTGCAGGGGCTGGTACTCACGCTGGGCTCAGCCCTCTACCTTGGCTGGCTCTCTCCGGCCCTGCTCGGGGTGACCGCCCTCTGGGTCACCGTCATCATGGTGGTGGGCTGGTTGCTGGTGAACCGTGTTTATCGCCATCTCTCCCACATGCGTCAGGCCGAAGATCGGCTCTATCAGAACTATCAGGCCATCATCGCTGGCAGCAAGGAGCTGGCGCTCAACCGCGAGCGGGCTCACTTCGTCTATCACCAGCTCTATGAGCAAAATGCCGGTGACTACCGCCAGCAGATCATTCGCGCCGACACCTATCACCTGAGCGCGGTGAACTGGTCGAATATCATGATGCTGGGGGCCATCGGTCTGGTCTTCTTTCTGGCCAACAGCCTTGGCTGGGCCAACACCAATGTGGCTGCTACCTTTGCGCTGACCTTGCTGTTCCTGCGCACCCCGCTGTTGCAGGGGATTGGCGCCCTGCCGACCCTGCTTGCCGCTCAGGTGGCGTTCGACAAGATTGCTGCCCTCAATCTGGCCGAGCCGGATGCGGACTTCCCGCTGCCGCCCGCCATTCGCTCCTGGCAGCGTATCGAGCTGGAGCAGGTGAGCTTTCACTATCAGGGGGAGGGCGGCTTTGCCGTTGGCCCCATCGATCTGGTCATCGAAAAGGGGGAGCAGATCTTCATCATCGGTGGCAATGGATCCGGCAAGTCGACGCTGGCCATGCTGCTGACCGGCCTTTACCAGCCGGTATCGGGCCGGATCCTGCTGGATGGTGAGCCGGTCTCTGATCGCAACGGCTATCTGGCGCTCTTCTCCGCCATCTTCACCGACTATCACCTGTTCCAGCACCTGCTGGGGCCGGAACCCAAAGATGAGCTGGTGGCCGAGTGGCTGGGGCGGTTGCAGATGGGCAGCAAGCTCACCATCGAGGATGGCTTTATCGCCGATATCGATCTCTCCCAAGGGCAGCGCAAGCGGGTCGCCCTGCTACTGGCGTTGGCCGAGCAGCGCGAAGTGATGCTGTTTGACGAGTGGGCTGCGGATCAGGATCCCCAGTTCCGCCGCATCTTCTATCAGGTGCTGCTGCCTCGCCTCAAGGAGATGGGCAAGACGGTAATTGCCATCAGTCACGATGATCACTATTTCCCGCTGGCCGATCGCCTGCTGGAGATGCGTCAGGGCCAGCTCACCGAACTGACCGGGGCACGCCGCGCCGAAGTGAGCCGTGATGCGATCGCCCATCTGGATTGCGAGGTGCCAGCTTGATGCCGGCACCGATGAGACTGGCGGCA
The DNA here is from genome assembly GCF_051919365.1 of Aeromonas sp. 82P. Lineage (NCBI taxonomy): Bacteria > Pseudomonadati > Pseudomonadota > Gammaproteobacteria > Aeromonadales > Aeromonadaceae > Aeromonas > Aeromonas sp. 82P. The sequence goes on along the minus strand of NZ_JBQBEV010000001.1, from coordinate 339,156 downwards.
AGCCAGCACAGGAATTGCTTATGTTTGAGATGAAATCAGCCAGCTTCACGGTCAATGACCGCACGCTGCTGCACCCCACCGACCTGCGTTTCGAGCAGGGACAGGTCTATGGCCTCATCGGCCACAATGGGTCGGGTAAATCGACCCTGCTCAAGCTGCTGGCACGCCAGCAACCTCTCAGCGACGGCGAGATCCTGTTCGATGGCAAGCCGCTGCCCGACTGGGGCAATCGGGAGTTTGCCCGTCAGGTGGCCTATCTGCCCCAGCATCTGCCGAGCGCCGAGAATCTGCTCGGGCGGGAGCTGGTGGAGATGGGCCGCTATCCCTGGCGTGGCCTGCTGGGCCGGATGGGGGCGGAGGATCACCGTCAGGTCGATCGGGCCATCGCCCTTACCCATACCGAACGCTTTGCCGATCGGCTGGTGGATACCCTCTCCGGCGGTGAGCGGGGGCGGGTCTGGCTGGCGATGCTGCTGGCCCAAGAGAGCCGCTTCATCCTGCTGGACGAGCCGCTGGCCGCGCTGGATGTGGCCCATCAGGTGGAGGTGCTGACCCTGGTCAGACAGCTCAGTCGCCAGCTCAACCTCGGGGTCATCATCGTCATTCACGACATCAATATGGCCTCCCGTTTCTGCGATCGGCTGGTGGCGCTCCATTCCGGCCGCCTGCTTACCCACGGCGAACCTGAAGGGCTCATGACCAGCGAGACCCTGCACGCCATCTATGGCATTCCGATGGAGGTGATTCGCCACCCGGCTCATGCTCATCCCATCGCCATCGTCTGACCGGGGGACTCTCTTGAACCGTTTATTGAAGAAGATGGCTCCCTGCCTTATCAGCCTGTTGTTACCACTTGTGGCGCAGGCCGACACATCCTCGATCGCTTCTGCGCCGCTACCCCGTATCGCCACCGTCGACTGGACCATCGCCGAGACCCTGCTGGCACTCGGGGTGACGCCGCTGGCCGTTGGGGATGCAGGCCCCTATCAGGCATGGGTCGGCGAGCCACTGCTACCTGCCGGAGTGGTGGATATCGGCCTGCGCACCCAGCCCAACCGTGAGCTGCTGGCGGAGCTCAAACCCGATCGTATCCTCATCTCGCCGCTGGCGGCCCCGCTGGTGCCAACTCTTTCCCGCATCGCGCCGGTGAGCACCATCGCCCTCTATGATGGGCAAACCGATCTGTGGCAGCGGCTGCACGAGGTGACCCTGACTCTCGCCCGTATGGTGGGCAAAACCGCCGAGGGCGAACGGCTGCTGGCCGGGCTGGATCGGGATCTCGCCAGTATGCAGGCCGGATTGCCTGCGGATCTGCCGCCCCTGCTGGTGGTGCAGTTTATCGATGAGCGCCATGTGCGGGTGTTTGGTCGCCACAGCCTGTTCGATGCGGTGATGACGCGGCTCGGGCTGCAAAATGGCTGGCAGGAGCAGACCAATGACTGGGGTTTCTCGGTGGTCAGCATCGAGCAGTTTATGACCTTGCCAACCGCGCGGCTGGTGGTGGTCGATCCCATCCCGGTAGGGGTGAGCGAACGGCTGCAGGAGCCTGGGCTGTGGCAGCATCTGCCGCTGGTACGGCAGGCGCCCGTGCTGCATCTGCCTGCGGTCTGGAGTTTTGGCGGCGTATTGGCCGCCCGCCGTTTCGCCGGTCTGCTCAGCGATGCATTGTTGCAAGATGCCGAGCGTATGGAGGCTAGCCGATGAAGCGACTGCTCACATCGCCGCTGCTGCGGCCGGTCTCGATCTTGCTGGGGTTGACCCTCTTGCTCGCGTATTGGGAGCTGGCTCGCCAGCTGCCCGGTGCGCTCTGGTGGCAGAGCCTCTTCACCCCCAATCTGGATGATGTCAGCCAAGCGGTGGTGCATTTCAGCTGGCTGCCCCGCTTGGCTGTCACCCTGTTGGCCGGGGCGGCGCTCGGGCTGGCGGGCACCCTGATGCAGCAGGTGCTGCGCAACCCGCTCGCGTCACCGACCACCTTGGGGGTGGCCTCCGGTGCCCAACTGGCGTTGATGATGGTGACCCTGTTTGCCCCCTCCTGGTTGCTGTTGGGGCGGGAGTGGATCGCCATGGCCGGTGGCAGCCTTGCGATGGCACTGGTGTTTGCCCTGGCCTGGCGTCGTCAGCTCAATCCGGTGGTCATCGTCTTTGCCGGGCTGGTGATCAACCTCTATCTGGCGGCCATCAGCATGGGGCTCTTGCTGTTCTTTCAGGAGGAGCTGAAAGGTTTGCTGGTGTGGGGCTGTGGCTCGCTAGTGCAGAACAGCTGGAGCGGGGTGAGTTACCTGTTGCCTCGCCTGCTGGCAGCCGCTGCGCTGGCCGCGGTACTGGTGCGCCCGCTGGCAGTGCTGGAGCTGGATGATGCCAGCGCCCGCAGTCTGGGGGTCTCCCTGCAGCATCTGCGTTTTGCCGGACTGGGGCTGGCGGTGTTTGTCACCGCTTGCGTGGTGAGCGTGGTGGGGCTGATCGGCTTTATCGGGTTGGCGGCGCCCGCCATGGTGCGGTTGCTCGGGATCCGCCAGCTCGGCCAGCGCCTGTTGTGGGCTCCGATCCTCGGCGCCCTGCTGCTGGCGGCGACCGATTTGCTGCTGCAGAGCCTGAGCCGCTTCTGGCCAGTCTTGATCCCCACCGGCGCCATGACTGCCCTGCTGGGGGCGCCGCTGCTGCTCTGGCTGATCCCGCGCCTTGGCATCAAGTCGGGTGCGCCGAAGGCAAACGCCGGCCTGCTGGTGGCCCTCCACCCGGCGCCGGCTCGCCTTATTGGCCTGTTGCTGGTCGGGCTGCTGCTGGCCGTGGTCGCCTCCCTGCTGGTTGGACAGGGGATGACGGGCTGGAGCTGGCCAAGCTGGCTGCGCTGGCAGGCCCAACTGGAGTGGCGGTTGCCGCGCACTCTGGCGGCTGGGGCGGCTGGTGTGCTGCTGGCGCTGGCGGGCACCCTGTTGCAGCGGGTCAGCAACAATCCTATGGCGAGCCCGGAGCTGCTGGGGGTGAGCGGCGGCACCTTTATGGGGGTGATAGCTACGGCGCTGTTGCTGCCTGCATTGCCCCTGCCGCTGATGCTGGTCGGTGGCCTGCTCGGTGCCTTCGGCTGCCTGTTGCTGCTGGTGGTGGTCAATCGCAAGCACGGCTTCCAGCCGGAGCGGATCCTGCTCTCAGGTATTGCCATCACGGCACTGTTCGAGCCGTTGCAGGCCATCGCGCTGGCCAACGGCGACATGCGGGTGCAGCAACTGCTCTCCTGGATGTCCGGCTCCACCTACTACGTCACCCTGCCGGTGGCCTATGGGCTGGTGGGGCTGGCGCTGTTGATGCTGGCCGCCTGCCTGCTGGTGAGCCGCTGGCTCGATCTGCTGCCGATGGGAAGTGCTGTAGCGACCGCGCTGGGCATTCGCCTCAACCGTGCCCAGCTCGCCATCCTGCTGCTGGTGGCCGTGCTCACCGCCAGCGCCACCCTGGTGGTGGGGCCGCTCTCGTTCGTCGGTCTGTTGGCACCACATATGGCCAAGCTGATGGGGTTGGTGCGGGCACGCTGGCACCTGCTTGGGGCCGCCGCTTCCGGCGCCCTGTTGATGGTATCGGCGGACTGGGTCGGCCAGCAGATCCTCTTCCCGCAGGAAGTGCCGGTTGGGCTGGTATCCACCTTGTTAGGGGGCGCTTACTTCATGTGGTGCCTGCGTCGCCTCTAGGTTTGCGGACAAAAAACGCACAATAAAAAGCCCGGGATGAACCCGGGCTTTTTATTGTCTGTCGTGCGGCGTTACTTGCCGATGCAGAATGTAAATAATCTATTATCTTCAATATTTTAGTGACTTTTCGGGGGCCGCTTGGGGTAAAAGTAACTAAAACAGCATATTGAGAGGCCGCTCACGGGTTTCTGCTATCGTGCAGCGTTCCCACATAGTCCATTCTCGATCGTGCAGCCTTCCCATATGAATCAACGTGATGCCACCACACGCACTTAAAACCGTTTTTTAGGTGAGTTTTGAACATATTTTGAACCGACTGTAGCACCGTCCGGAACCTGGAAAGCCGCTTTACTCTTCGAACCGTGCAAGTTTCCCATAGGTAGTTTGGCTAACCGTGCAGTCATCCCACATACCGCCATTTTAATCCCAGCCCTTTATCAGCCTGGCTGAGCGGGCTTTTAGGCCCTCTAGAATGGTGCTGCTGATGGTATCGGGGAAGCCTGCTGGCAATTGCTGTGTAACGCGCTCAATAACATCATCAACGGAGTTGGCCAGTTCTGTCAGGATCTCTTCCATAGCAGAACGCTCAAATCCCACAGCTTTCGCCGTTTGGAAGAAATGACGCGGGAATATCTGCTCAATGGCGTACTTCTTTCCCTTGCTGCTTGCTAGGCCCATAGCGAGCTTGGCGTCCCTTCGGTTGAGGCCTCGGCCGCCAAATACTGGATAGACAGATAGGATGTCGTAAAAAGGGGTCAGGCGAAAACGCCCTTCCGGCTCAATAAAGACCGAGAAGTTTTTTGCATGGCCATCGGTGGCCGCCAGCAGCCAGAACAGGACCTGAGATTTCATGAATAGGTAGCGATCCTGTTCTGGTGTCGCAGAGCCCAGCAAGGTTTTCATGATGTCAGTGATTCCCGGTCCTCCATGGTTCTCGTATTTCCGTGCTGACGGAACATTCAATACCTGACAGAAATCTTCTTGGGGAAGGCGCATGATCCAACTGCGATCGGCAGCGTAACGTCTGTCGAAGCGTTCCACAGCCAGTGCTTTGACCTGGCCAACCTGCATCATGAAGCAGTGAGGTACGGGTAGACCAAACTCCTTGGCAATCAGAGTGCAGAGATATTCGTTTTCTACGCTCTGGGAGAGGTCTATCGAGTAGGAGTGGCTTTCAATCTTGCCGATAGGGAGTTTGATAATGTGGGTTGTCGGCGTTGCGTTGAGTGGCAAGTACCAACGGTCATCGAGATAGAGCAGCGCAGTCTTTTCTTGCGCCCCGGCGATAGAGATCCGGAACTCCTCTTGCTCTCTGACCATCCCCAAAGGGATTCCTGATTTGTAGCTGGTCAGGATCTGCTCGAGCTCGTCATCGGAAAGTGCTTTGTAGTCGATTCGCCTGACATCTGGAACGTCGTGCCCTTCGGTAACCAGCTGTAATGCCCCTACGCTATCTTGGCCAATGCAACTGAGCAGATCGAAGGGCTGGGTTGATGCCGCTTGATAGCGTGCTACAACCCTGTTTCTCACCTCCGTATTATCTGGCAGCAGGTTGTCGAAGAAGTTATAGGTTTCATCGCCCCGGTAGGCCTGATGGCGTAATGGCATGGAGAGTGAGATCGGACGGCTGCCCGGTTGTGCTAGCCATGACTCATGGTACTGAAACTGATGGGCGCCGCTGGTAGTTTTGGTGAATGTGCCTACCCGATAGCCGTTCATGTAGACAGCCAGATTGGCCATTACCACTCCTCCTTCCAGCCCGATGCCGGACTCTCGGATGACTCATTGCGGGGTTTGATATCCACTGACAATTCGAGCGCTGCGAGGATCTTGAACAGGGTTTCCAGCTTGGTGGACTCAGGATTGAGCTCGAAGCTGGAGACTGTGTCTTGCCTAATCCCCACTTTCTCGGCCACTTTGCCTTGAGAGAGCTTTTGAGAAAGCCTGGCATCCTTGATACAGGCGCTCAGCTGCTTGGCGCTGGTTACTTTCATGATTCGACAACCTGGTAGCGTGCCTTCTTCCAATTTACACGCTATGGCAGGTATATCAATGTTTACCTGTTATAGGAGGTAAATATAACTTACACGCTATAGGCGGTATTTAACACTTATCCCCTATAGCGGGTAAGAGACGGTAAACGGAGATATGACGTCGAAGTTTCAATCAATATGGGCAGCCAACCAGTCGAGACCTTGCTCTGCAAACGTGAACAGCTGGTCGCTATAGCCTTGAGCAATGACGCTACGGATGATCTCGGGGTCAATATTCAGATAGTCGTGCACCAGCGCATTGCGAAGGCCAATGATCTTGCGCCAGCCGATTAAGGTGTCGGGGGATAGCTCACCACGCTGGGCCAGGATTTCGAATGCCTGATAGGCATCCTGTGGGGTATGACTTGCCAATGCTTTAGCCCAGTGCTTTGCCACGCCAATACACGCTTCGATAGACACTTGTAGAGTTCGCTCAGCTGCGCGGTACTCCAGATTGGAAAGCGCCCGCAGCGCCAGAATAGCCCGTATCTCTGACAGCTCGGCCTTATAGCGCGAGAGGCTGATACGTAAAGCTCCTATATAGGCGTTATCACTCATCTTTACTCCACTCCTCAGAATGATGTTTGCTGATATAGGCTTGGCGATGGGGATAACCAAGTTCCATCTGCGACATTATCCGCGCCTCCTCTTGCAAACGCCGCCCCTCATCACGGCTATAGAGAGGACGATTTGCATCTACTACCGCAAAAGCCAACGGAATCGGGGCCTGATTGATATCGACGACCGAAAGTTTCCCCTCTGCCAACCCCAGGGCACGTTGCCACTCCAGCGCGAGCAGTTCAGGGCGCAAGCGGTTTTCCAGTGCAGTACCCAGTGGTCCACTCTGTTTGATTGGATCAAAGGCCACCGCCAGATCCCAGTCGCTGGCAGGACCTGCAGTTCCCTTGGCACGGGAGCCGTAAAGCCAAAGCACCTGCACTTGGGGGTTGCTGTTGGCGAGGGTAATCAGCTGGTGAATAACATCGCTGTCGGGTTTCATATTGGTACGGCCATTTGGTCGTTTGAGACAGAGTTCTGGTTAGTATGGTGCCACATGGTTGGGCTTTTGTACGTAACTTCCAGTAGCCTGCCGCGCTGCGCTTGGCTGCTGGCTTGTTCGGTGAGTCGAAAAGATGACTCACCTCAAAGCCCAGCTTCTGTAGATTTCCTCCTTTGGCATCCCATTCAGCAGATCAGGAATGGTGAGCAACGTCGCTTAAATACTCAAATACAACTCAAAAGCGACTTGGTGATGACGGATCACATTTAAAGTTTGTGCTGTCAGATCAAAAGGCTATCGAAAGGTTGTGTTTCGAGCGTCATGTAGTGGTTCTAAAAAGGTATACCCCATAAAAACCACTTAATACCCTCTCGAAAATCATATTGAAACCATTTATATTGAACTAATAATTGGGAACCAATTTAAACAGACCGATGGGGGTTTCAATGTTCATAAGGGCGTATTTACGTGCATCGACAGTGGAACAGGATGCTGAGCGGGCACGAGAGCTGCTGATTGGTTTTGCTGCTGAGCATGGCCATCAGATTGCCAGTTTCTATGTAGAGAATGAGTCGGGGGCGACGCTGGACAGGCCTGAGCTTATGCGGCTGATCCGTGACGCTGCAGATCGTGACATTGTGCTGGTAGAACAGATTGATCGTCTGGCTCGCCTCAATCAGACGGATTGGCAAACACTGAAGCAATTGCTTGCGCAGAAACAGCTCTCCATCGTTTCTCCTGAGCTTCCTACTTCCTGGGTGGCGTTACAGGGGGACAGCCGCTCCGAGTTCACCAGCGCCATCTTGCAGGCTGTAAATGGCATGCTGCTGGATATGCTCGCAGCAGTAGCTCGCAAAGACTATGAAGATCGCAGACGCAGGCAACAGCAGGGTATTGCCAAGGCCAGGGATGAGGGGAAATACCGTGGTCGCCAGAAAGATGAGAAGAAGCGTCAGCACATCACACAGTTATTGAGCACCGGACACAGCTACTCGGTGATCCAGGAGATGTTGGGTTGCTCCCGCCATCTGATTTCGTGCGTGGCAAAAGAGGTCCGTTCAGCAAAATAGCGGGTCATTTATCCGAAGCACCCATACGACGCTTTTCGATATACAGCCATGCGGCAAAGGCGCCAAAGCCTATCAGGAATGCAAACAAGATGCTCAGGATGACGATGCTGTTCATGGTTATGAGCTCGTAATTAGGTGATCGTGTGACAAAATTCCATATCACCATGGACTCTGCTCAGGAAAAAATCAACAACGTACTGAAAGTATTGAATTTTGTTCGCTCGCGTCAAACATGGTTGCGTGGAATCACGCAGAATGTGTAGCCATGGAATGAACACTGTCATTCCCAACCAATTCCCGTCCAGTTTCTTTCCACATAACTATCTATCTGGAAAAGTGGTGCGAATTTTCCACATAGTGGAATGCCTGCTCAGAACGAGTTATGTGGAATCCTGATCGAAGATTTCCTATCTATCTGGAAACTTCGTGCCGTTTTTCTCTCTGGAATGTTGGCCATCTTGTTTGAAGGGGGTGAGATACCTTGGTGTGCTGGAATTGATGGGGGCGGATTCTTATCTATCTGGAATATTGCTCCCCCAAATTCGGACTGCATCTCATGCTGTTTCAGGATCCTTATAGGCTCGAGGAGAGGGTTAGCTTTACAGGTTTTGTCTACGCCGCCCGAAAACTGACCCACTCTGGCTAATTTCGCCGATTCACTTCTAGGCGCAGCGTCTGGCTCAAGGCCATCAGGCGTTCATGCTGCAAGTTCATTCGTTCACCTCCAGCTGCGCCTGATATACCGATCGCGGATGCTGCAAGCTCTCCAGCGGCATGGGGCGCGCCGTGGCCGTGGTGCAGGGACTGACGAGCAGCACCTGTGACAGGGGGAGAAAATGATGCAGCTCATGCTGTAATCGGATCGGATAGCCGGGGCTTCACCGGTGGTGCCATGACTACGCTAGTTGGCGATGTCTTGCAGCCTGGGACCGATATGGGCGTTGGCGGTTGACACATCCAGCGCCAGCCCTGCCTTGTTGAGGGTGGTAGCCTGTGGTGTGACAAAACTGCGCTTGAGGTAGCCCTAGAAACGCTCGACCTTGCCTTTGGTCTGGGTCCAGTAGGGATGGCTGACGCGGGGGCGAAAACCGAGCTCTTCGGCCAGGGCGAGCAGGGCCGGGTGCCAACGATAGTCGCCGTCACCATAGGCATCCCGCTTGCGGATAATGGTGAAATCGACCTGCATCTGTTTACCGGGGGAGGGCAAAACGGACGATGGTGCCTAGAGCATCATGGTGCTGAGGTGATACCAGGTTGAGCTGGGAGAGCCCACCAGTGTAACCACGCTCTCGCAGTTCCCTGAGCAGCATCGTCGCCGGAATCCCGTATGGTTTCGCAGCCTGGATACGCGCTTGCAGATAGGGTTTGAAGGGGGCGATCTTGGTTGGGCGAGCTGCTCGGCTGGGATAGATTGGCAGGCCCAGGTTACGCAGATACTTGCGCTCCGTGTTACTGGACACCCGCAATTGCTGGGCGATAGCCCGGATGCTCATGCCCTGACGGGCCAACACTCTGATTTCCACTGATAACTCCTGGGTCAAAATGGGGGCAGCTCAAAAGCCACGATCTTGGCCCAGGTGGGTCAACTTTACTCCGGCGTTAGTGGGGCATTTTTACATCGGCGGTGATAAGGTTTATCGATTGCATCAAGTAAAAATGAGCAAGCAGGGAAGTATGTGTACTCCTTACCCAATTAACTTGGAAAGTTGTGGATTATTGCGCATCAACAAGCACCAACGAGCGACAGCCGATAGTTCAGCTGTCGGGCTGGTCATTTCGCGCACGCGAGCTCGAACTTCGGTAAGCTTCGCTTTGGCTGCTGGATTATTGCCTGTCGTGCAGCGGGCTTTAGCTTTTGTAAAGTCATCGATTAGTTTGTCCACTTGCTGCCAGACTTTGCGGCGAGCTTCTGCTAGGGGGGGATGCTCATTGAGTTTGAGTCGCTTTACCGTCTCGTTGACTCGCTCCTGCTCCCAAGCAGAGGAACCAGGCATAGGAATGACCTTCCCTTCTTCGTCAAAGGCGATAAGCGCAACGTCATCGTCATCAATAGGATCGAGTAGATAACGTGTTTCGGATTCCTCACAGGGATCGGTGTAGGTAGAACACAGTGAGCCGCCCTTGAGTGGAAACCATCCACCTTTTTTACGGTTACCTACATTACCGCACACGCGAAAATTCATGTAGTCAAATGCCAGCCACCAGTAACCATCACGCAGGCTTGCATCCAATGCCTTAGCTTCTTTCTTGGGTCGAAAATGCTCCACATCGTAATGTGAGTACAGCTCGCGAACCTCTGAAAACCAGCACTTACCCGCTGACAAAGCTAACAGCCATTCCTTTAGTGCACCCCAGTGCGCACTGTTGGAATCAATTAGCGTGTTGCGTTCATCTCGTTTCCCTGCAGCATCCAAAGCGGCCAACGCTGCTATTAGTTGGGCCGATTTCGCCAACCAAGCATCCCATTTCTCTTGTGTCCATGGTGTCCAGTTCGGGATGTCAGTATCGGTCGGTCGCTTGTGCTCTAGGTCAATCCAGATCATTGGGCTCCTTCCTCACGCAATATTTCGTCAATGATGGCATCGGCAATCGCATCTTGTTCGGCCTGCTCTTGCGGTGTGAGAGTGGATTTACGGAAGCGTCTGTGTTGCGCCATCTTGCGCACGAATAGCGCGTAATCCGGGTCGCGGAAGTCGGAGGTTGAAAATCCGAGGTCAGCCAGTTCGGCAGAAAGTCGCGATAGCTCGGCATCTTCTTCAGGGGTGCGAGGAGACTGTACGAAGAGTTCATTTCTGCGGAACAAGCGGCGCTCGGTCTCTATGTCCAACGTGGACGACAAACCAAACAAGTCGCTCTTGAGTAGCCCTGTTACACCCATCCCCTGAGGATGTTCATCCGGATTATCGACAAGGGTGCGGTTACCATCACGACGTAGTATATGTACCTGCTCTCGCTTCAAGCTGCCCACCATCATGGGGTCGTGGGTGGTAATGAGGATTTGCGAATGTCCGGTGGATGTATCAAAGGCACTGCTACTAAATGCACTGCTGAAGCCACCTTCATGGGTATTGCCCAATACTCCTTCGATATCGTCAAAATAGCGAAGCTTCCAGATCGGGTTCAGGTGGGTATCTGGTTCATCAAGCAGAAATAGGCAGTGGTTTTCGCGAGTGATGCGCATCAGTCCCAACACGGTTAGCATTTGCAGCTCGCCTTCTGACAGATGCGTAAAGTTCACCTTGCCGCCATGTTCATCGCGTTTCTTCACCGTGATGCGCACTTCTTCGATTAGGTCACCAATGTAGGCTCCTTCTGCATAGCGGAAGAAACTGTCGGTGCTGCCGATTAGTTCGCCCAGTTGTTTGAGCTTTTCCTGACTTGGCACGAAAAGGTACAGCTGTTTTTGCTTTTCGGTGCGGCCACGAAAGTCGATCTGTTTGGTCGCCTCTTGCTCAATCGGTGCCCAAGACACTTGCCAGAGTTTGTCTAGGAACTCGCTTACCACATTACCACGGGCATACCAGAAGCGTGGATCGCCCTCGTTCAGCTCTTGTTCGTCGAACTTGCCACCACGGCGCTTTTCTCGCAGGCGGTGCGGTTCTTTCAGCACAAATAGTGCTGATTCCAGCGACTCAATGTGCAGATTTTTGAGTACCTTCTGAAATACGGGATCGTCCGATAGTAGGCAAGCCAGCAACACCAGCTGACTGTGGCCGCCGCGACAATAAAACAGGCGGCGCAACCGGTCGTCGCCTGATTGTTTCAGTCGTGCATCACTGCGGCGTTTGGCTTCTTCAATTGCACGTATATTCGCATCGGATCCGGTAAAGTTTTCCAGCAGCTGTTCGGGCAGGACTTCGTCAGTGGTGATTTCCTGGCGCTGGTTGAAACGACGTTGGTGCTCTTGAAACAATGCCTCGATACGCTCGTTGCGACCCGAGTAATAGGCAAAAATATGCGCAGGCAGTAGCTCACGGTTTTTCAGCAAAAAGCCCTGTGATTCAGCTTTACTGTCTACCCATACATAGGGGCGCTTCTGCTTGGCAGTATCGGCCTCAATACGTACTGCATGGCCGCGAATGCTGTATTCCAACGTATAATCGAATGCTGCTTCACGGTCGAGATCTACATCACGGAAGATGGTGATCAACGCCTCGATCAGGTTGGACTTGCCTGTGCCGTTCTGGCCAATCAGTGCATGGCTACGGATAGGTTTCGGAGGTGCATCTGTTGCGCTTACTGCTGGCTTCAAATGTGTTGCAAAATCGATGTCGAGATTGCGCAGATTGCGGAAGGTTGGGATGCGGATGCGCAGCAGTTGCATATCAGGCTCTCAGCGTGTTGTCTGGTTTTTCACGCACTTCGGCGGGGGCTGGTTCTCGGATCCAGCCGTGTGCCACTTCTATTTTCAGCTGCGCGTAGAAGGCATCAATCTCGCCGCCGAAGCGCTGCCACAGATCCTTGGCGCTCATTTCGCCGTTGTGGCGGGCTAGAATGGTGGCCAGCGGCGCTTGGGCTTTGATGTCGGGTGGTGTGCCCAAGCATAGTGGGGCGATCAGCTCGGTTTGAGGGGCTCTCATGGGTTCCTCTTCTTGTTCGATGGTGAGGCCTGTCAATGTTGAAATCACGGCATTCGCCAGAAGCGCGGATAAGGATTGTTTCCTCTGTAGTTGGTTACGCCATTCGGTGCACTGTGAGGTAAGCTCAGCAAGCAAAGTGATAATTCGCTTTTGCTCGTCAAGAGGTGGGATCGGTAATGCAAAGCTACGGAGCTGCGTCATATTGATCGATGCAAGATTTGTTGTCTGCTTAGACGCTCCAGCAAAATAGTCTCGTCCGATATTCGAGTTGAAAACTAATTCAACCCATTCATTAAGCAGTTGTTTGCTGGGGACACGCGCTTTGAACACGTGATTTTGATGTAGACAGTTCGTTATACCACCACGCCAAATTGCAGTGCGTCCGACCTTGTCCCAATCCCCACCTTCTGTGATCAGAAGATCGCCCTTTTGAACCTGATACTTCGCCAGTTCGTCAGCAGCAATTTCAATTGTCTTCAAACCATCGAGCTTGAAATGACCACGCTGAACATTAGCCACTGCCAAGTACGGACAGACCATCATTTGTTTACCACGAAGGTTGCGTCCTTTGGTAACACCTCCAATAACTATTGCCACCTCATCGAAGGGGGCGATCACCCAATGATTGGGATAGATCGTTTCGTACTCGGCCATGCTAACCAACTTTTGACGCCGCATCAGACCATCATTGATGTACTCCACCCGCAATTGTGAACAATCTGCTTTGATTGCTTCTAGGTCAGCTGATGTTACAGATGCCTCCACAAGCAGGCCGCGAACAGCCAGACTCTTCAATGCAGCGATAACGTCATCAACATCCTCTGGTGCATGAAAAAGCCGCATGAAATTGTCGGCTAGGCGTGCCCATGTAGTTTGTAGTTCTTGTGAGCAGGTGGCGTTGGTGAGGGCTTGTAATATAGCCTGACGCAGGGCGTTTTGTAATTTGCGGCGCTCTTGCTGCTGCGTTTCCAGCTTGTAACACAAGGCCATCAACTCATCGACTTTGGCAACGATGCGCGATTGTTCTTTGATTGGGGGGAGGGGGATCTCAAATTGTTCGAGCACCTTCTTACTGAGGCCTTCTCTCGCCATTCCTACTTGGCGACTCCAAATCATGCTTTGGAGTAGGGGCGATAGAAAGCATATATGCAAGTAATGTCGAGCAGTGGCGTCCAGTAATCGAATGATAGTTACATGTTGGCTGACATTGGCTGGGACAAGGTTCGTGGGTACGACCGCACAGCGCCCCAATGATGCTCCAGTGATGTTCAGCAGTAGATCATGCGCCTGGAGAATTGTGCCACCCATATTCTGATTCGTCTCTGGAGTGATGTAGGCCACATCGTCGAGTCGAATGCCGTCGTTCCAAACATTCTGTGAGCGCAAAAAAGGAATGCCTTTTTTGACATAAGTTTGGCTTCCGCCGCGCGGAGTACTTCCTGAGCCAATCTTGGATGTGAAACGTCCAAGGCGTGCAAAAGACCACCCGGGTGGGGGAGCAAATGGCATTTCTTCTGGGGCAATATCTAACATCTGTTTTGGTTTGGGAATTTTTTTCTCGGCGTAGAGTTTTTCCTTCATCTGATCGCAAGCCTGTAGCCATTCAGATGCTGGTTGGTCTTCGCTATTTTGTTCGACAAGCCTACCAGTTACAGCCAGAGACAAGATCAGCTCACGCAGCTTATCAACTCCCCCCGGCGCATTAGCAATATGCCCAAATTCCGCCAAAAACTGTTTCGTGTCCATCAAGCATCCTCACCAGAAAAGTGGTGAGCGAGAGCGGCGGCCAACTCGCTTTTGAGCTGGTTTTCTGTTTCTTCAATTTCGCCCAACAGTTTTTTGTACTTCTCCAGCAGTAGGTCCGGGTTGTGGGTTTCTGCTTCTGGTGTGTTAGGGTTTTTCAGATCGAGGTTGAAGATGGGCCAGTAGAGGCGATCTCCCACGGTTTGCGCATCACGCGCTTGCAAGTCCAGTCCATCCGCGACGTCTCGTAGACGGGTTACAGAATTTTCCAGCAGAGAAATAACTTGCTGAGTGCTTTGACACTCAATTGCAGCTTGTAATTCCTCTATGAGCACTGAGACATAAAGTCGCCCATTCTGATCAACTTTCTTTAAGTCGCTCTGTAAATCCGTTAGTTGCTCCTTCAGGTATTCCACTAGTTCTGGATCACTACGTCGCCCGGTCAAACTGTCTGACAGGTATTTTGCCTGACGACGTTTCAATCCAGCGCTGACTTGGAGTTGCTCAGCTTTTTCCCAATGTGGCTGTGCTGCCGCTTCAGCCTGATCGTGCATGGTTTTGAAATCAACCTTCCAGGCAAATTCATTTTCCACTCGGTCGGCAAAGTCGTTTTCTTCCGATCCCCACCACTCTTGCTCGGGTTTGAATTCTTCGAGACGAATGGGCTTGGTCTTGGAATAGCTCTTGTAGCCCGGTGGGTAGGGGTGTTCGTAAAACCAGATGGTGTCGGTGTGGAAGTGCTCGGTGCCGTCATTGACCATGTTGCCCTTGGTGAAGAACAGCAGGTTGGTCTTGATGGTGGTGTATGGTGCAAACACCCCCTTGGGTAAGCGGATGATGGTGTGCAGCTTGCAGTCGCGCAGCAACAGTTTTTTTAGAGAGCCTTTGATTCCATCGCCAAACAGAAAACCATCGGGTAGCACCACGGCGGCGCGGCCGTTTTCCTTCAACAGTTTCTTGATGATGAGCGCCATGAACATATCGGCGGTTTCACGGGTGCGCAGGTCAGCCGGGTAGTCGCTGCCGATGCCATCGTCTTCATATCCTCCAAATGGGGGATTGGTGATGATGCAATCGACTTTTTGGTTGGCGCTCCATTCGTTCCAGCCGGTGCCTAGCGTGTTTTTATGCTCGATCTGGCTTGGCACGTCAATACCGTGCAGCAGCATGTTGGTCGTGCAGAGCAGGTGCGGCAACTGCTTCTTTTCGATACCGTGGATCAGTTCTTCAATGGCGCGCTTATCTTCCGGACGCGGTGATTTCATTGTCGATAGTTGGTTGCGGAAGTGGTCTATCGCTGCGGTCAAGAAGCCACCTGTTCCACAGGCTGGATCCATTACAGTCTCACGTTTGTCTAGACGCGGATTGACTCTATCTGCCATAAAGGCCGTGATGGCGCGCGGGGTGTAGAATTCCCCTGCATTACCTGCGCCACGCAAATCGTTGAGTAATTGCTCGTATACATCGCCGATATTGGCGCGGATTGTAAAATCGTGGAAATCGATAGCGTCTTCCAGCTTCTCTATCACGGCCAGCATCTGTGAGCCGGATTTCATATAGTTATTCGCATCCTCAAAGACACTGCGGATTACTTTGTGCTGGGGGCTCTTATTGGCATCAATCTCTTTGAGCGTTGGGAATAACTCATTGTTGATGAAGCTGATCAATTCACTGCCGGCAATTTGTGGTTTCTTTTTGCCATCAGCATCGACTATATAGGCTGCCCAATTACGCCAGCGGTACTCTTCAGGCAAGGGAGATGTGTACTCCGGGTTATCATCCGCCCATTCCTCCTCACGTTGATCAAACACCTTGAGGAACAACATCCATGTGAGCTGGCCGAGACGCTGTGCGTCGCCATCGACGCCGTCATCCTTGCGCATGATGTCTTGAATGGATTTGATGGTACTGCTGAGATTCATCTGAGTGTTCGCTAGTTGGTGGCTTGCTGTTTAATCAAGCCTGTTTTGATTCAGATATGTCGTAGAGAGCCAGTTCCAGCTCCTGTACGGCTTGGGTGTACTGCTCTACGCCACCAAAAATGCCCCGGCGGATTTTTGTTTTGCTGCCAAATTGGTCAAATGGCGGCAACTCCAGCACTTTGGCATCCTCTATGTCTTGTATGCCGTGGTCGGCAAACTTCTCGAGTAAGGCTTCCAGTACGCCTTTGGCTTGCCCACCGTACTTGCCAAACACATCGCGCTTTTTCACGTTGTTGGCTCGTTCCCGCCGAGTGAGTGGTTTTTGGTCAAAAGCTAAGTGGGTTACCAGATCAAACGCGTCCAGTTCGCTGCCGTTTACGACAGCCTGTTGCAGGAGTTCTAATGGTACGCCATGTTTTTCCAATTCTTCTAGCACTGCTTGTTTACGTTCGGCGCAGCTCCAGCGGCGCAGGAAATCGGTTAGGCTACCGAATTTCTCTTGCAAAGCCTTTCTTAGGTCGCATTTGAGTAAAGCTCGGTAGTCCTCAGTGATGAGTTTGCCGTCGATATCAAGGTACTGCGAGCGTTCTACAGCTAAGCGCACATTGACGTCATCAATCACAAACCTTACTCGACCTGAACTGCCACCAGTCTTATCTGTGAGACTCGGATCATAGGGTAGCGGTTCGGGCTCGTCTATACCGGGGGGCGTGACGACATCTGGCGGTACTACAGGGTCCTCAAGGCTAGGTTCGTAGATCACTACAGGTTCGCCGTCGAAATCGGGATCAGCAAACAGTCGTGTAGCGCCTTTGAAGTCCATGATGGTGAAATAGAGTTTTTGATAGTCTTCGCGCAGACGAGTACCGCGGCCAATGATCTGTTTGAACTCCGTCATCGAAATGATGCTCTGGTCCAAGACAATCAGCTTGCAGGTTTTGGCATCTACGCCCGTGGTAAGAAGCTTTGAGGTGGTCGCAATAACCGGATAAGGCTCATCGTTGTCGATAAAGTACGAGAGCTGTGCTTTCCCTTCGTTATCGTCCCCGGTAATTCGCATGACGTAGCGGCGATTGTTTGCGGCAGCAGGGATGAGCTTGACCAGCTCTTGCCGCATCCGTTCGGCGTGGTCTTGGTCGTCACAAAACACGATGGTTTTGGCCATGGGGTCTGTTGCTTGGAGGTATTCCCATACCTTGTTGGCGACAAGAGCTGTGCGTTTCTCCAGTACCAGATTGCGATCAAAGTCTTTGGTGTTGTACTGCCGTTGCTCAATGGTCTGACCTAGCTTGTCGATTTTTCCCTTCTCAGGTGTGTAGCCGACTGCATCAACATCGGTTGCAATGCGGATAACCTTGTAGGGGGCAAGAAAACCGTCCTCAATACCCTGCTTGAGTGAATAGGTGTAAATGGGGTCTCCGAAGTAGGTGATGTTGCTTATTTCTTTGGTTTCTTTCGGTGTGGCGGTCAAGCCGAGGTGGGTGGCAGTAGTGAAATAATCGAGTATATCGCGCCATGCTGAGTCTTCCGCGGCGCTTCCACGATGACACTCATCAATCACGACTAAGTCGAAGAAATCCGCTGGAAACTGGCGATAGATCTGCTTCCATTCTTCCTTCCCCGTTACCGCTTGGTAGAGAGCAAGGTAGATCTCGTAATTCTTTTTGACTTCACGGTTGGTAACCTTGTGCATTACCTCGCCGAAGGGGGCGAAATCTTGCTGCATGGTTTGGTCGACGAGGATATTGCGATCAGCCAGGAACAAAATTCGTTTCTTGGATTTTGCCTTCCACAAGCGCCAAATGATTTGAAAAGCTGTGTACGTTTTCCCTGTACCGGTGGCCATAACCAGCAACACTCGCTCTTGGCCTTTGGCTACCGCTTCAATGGCACGGTTGATTGCAACTCGCTGATAGTAGCGTGGCTCACGGCCGCTACCATCGGTATAAAACGGCTGTTCAATCAGTTTTACAGCCTCAGGCGCAACTAATCCTTTCCATTGTTGATATACCGTCCACAAGGCGGCCAAGGTCGGGAACTGGGAAAGCTGAAGCTCTCGTTCGACAGGCAGGGTGAGACCAGTTCGGTCATGGAAGAGGAACCCATCGCCATTGCTACTGATGGCAAACGGCGCGTCTAACATCTCGGCATAGGCTAGCGCTTGTTGCATACCGTGACCAATTGAGAACTTCGCCTGTTTAGCCTCTACAACTGCAACTGGGACGTTTGGGCTTGCGTAGAGCACATAATCAGCACGTTTTGGACCGCCTTTGGCTTCGGGGTTTTTTACTCTAGAAGCCAGCTTTCCGCGAACCATTACACGACCATCGGTGAGGTTTACTTCTTCACGGAATTGATGCTGCTGCCAGCCAGCTTGTTGAATGGCCGGTGTAATGAACTTGGTGCAGATATCGCGCTCACTGAGCAGTTTTTTATCCATGACAGTCGGCTCTCCTGAAGTTCGGTGTATGCACCTTATGTGTTTCTAGTTTGAGAGTTGTTTACTGCGGTCACTCTTCCAAAAAGTAATCAGAATCCAGTGCTTTGATGGTAAGAGTCTGGCGGGTAGTGACTCCGACACCATACTCAATCATCAATGCAGCGAGGCGCTGCCCGTCGATAAGCACGATACGCTTTTCGATCAACCCGACATACTCCATAGCTTCGCGGCTAAAGCTGGAGGTAGTGATAAAAACCCCCTTGCGAGCACGATGTAGATCGAGCGCACCTGCGAAGGCCTGGATCTCGGGGCGGCCTACTGTTTTTTCGGTATAGCGTTTGGCCTGCAGGTAGATGGAATCGAGGCCCAGCCGATCCTCCTTGATAATGCCATCGATTCCGCCATCACTCTGGTAGCGGGTGGTCTGGGCGGCATCCTGCTGGCTGCCGCCATAACCCATGGCGACCATCAAATCGACGACCAGCTGTTCAAAGAAGCGTGGTGGCATGGCCAGTATCTCGGACAGTAGGTCATCGGCCAGCGACTGGTTAAGGGTTGTCATGGCCTGTTCTATCTGTTCTTGAGGGGTATAGACTTGAATCTGCTCCTCTCTTTGTTGCTCTAACCCAATCTGGACGCGGGGCGAGTATTGGTGATCGGTACTTTCACTGGACGCCAGAGTGAAGGCAACAAACTCTCCAAACTGTGCCAGATATCGGTTATCAATGGTTTGTCCTGATGTGAGAGCTTCCAGGCCCCGCTGGGTGATCACACACAAGCCCCGCTTGGGCTGAGTAATTAGCCCTGCTTTGACCAGATAAGTTTTTGCCCAGCCTACACGGCTGCGGATTGTCGTTTGACGACCGCTGGGGAGGGTGTCAGCCAGCTGATCTGGGGTAAAGGCGTAGTGTTGACACACCAGCTCGAATACCTCACGTAGAGGGCGTGCCTGACCATCAGCAAGGCTCGCAAGTACGGCTGGCATCATGGCTTCGTAACTTGGCAGGTTCATTGATGCTTGGCTTGAGTTTGTATCGATAGAACATCTTGCCACATAGGTTCTGTTGGAACCATTCATGTCACTTCTGTATGTGCGCGAGCTGACATATTTTCTGCTACACACTAGCCAAAATTTCACATGTGAAATTTTTCCCGAAAACGCTGTAAGTGCCCAAAACGGGCTCTTACAGCGCTCTGGATTTCGTTAGGTCCTCGGTACGCTTTGCATGTTGATGTTTGTTACAGGGAGATCATCTGCATGCGTGAGCAAAATCCGTCAGTTTACAGCGATCCTAACGGGTCAATTCTGAAAGAGCTTTATGAGCTTAAGCAGCTGGTAATCCAGCAAGTACTGGCGCAAAAAGAGGTGCTTTCTGCCGAGGAGTGCGCCGAGTTGCTGGGGGTTTCTGTCAGCTATGTGTACCGGCTGACCAGTGAAAAGCGTCTGCCGCATTACAAGCCACAAGGCAAAAAGATCTACTTCAAGCGCGTTGAGCTGCTGGACTGGCTGCTCTCCCACCGCATTTCACCGGACGCCGAACTCACTGAGCATGTAACCAAGCGTGTGCGGCAAGCTAGCCATGGGCGGTTGTGAGGCTGTTATGGAGCGAGATCTCATAACATCTCACTGGCCCCAGGATCTCCGGTCGGCTTTTATTGAACCTCCGAAACCCCTCGATTTTGTCCTCCCGGGGCTGCCTGTTGGCTGCGTTGGTGCTTTGGTGTCACCGGGAGGGGTGGGCAAATCGATGTTGGCATTGCAACTAGCAATGCAGATATCCGGTGGGCCGGATTGGATTGGGCTTGGCAATCTGAGCAGGGGGGCTGTGCTCTACCTGCCTGCCGAGGATCCTTGGCCTGTACTGCACCAGCGCCTGTTTGCCTTGGGCGGATATCTTGACCCTGAACTTCGTGCCAACGTTGAGCGAGACCTTCGCCTCATACCGCTGCAGGGATCCAGTCCGAATGTGCTGGATAGCCATTGGTGGGAAGCGATTGCTATATGGGCTGAAGGGGTGAGGTTGATTGTCATCGATACTTTGAGGCGTTTCCACGATGCCGACGAGAACGCGGCCTGTGCCATGACGCAGGTACTGGGTCAGTTGGAGCGGCTGGCCATGAGGCTGAGATGTGCTGTGTTGTTTGTACACCACACCAGCAAATCCGCAGTATTCCAAGAAGCTGGCGATCTGCAGCAGGCAAGCAGGGGGTCGTCAGTTCTGGTGGACAACGTCCGCTGGCAGGCCTATCTCGCCACTATGACCAAGAAAGAGGCGCAGCAGCTGGGCGTATCGGCAGAGCTGAGCCAGCTTTACGTGCGGTTTGGAGTAAGCAAAAGTAATTATGGGCAGCCACTACCGGAGCGCTGGTTGGTGCGGAGGGAAGGTGGCGTGCTGCACCCCGCCAGTTTGGACGTAACACGCCGGGCTGGAGGCAAACGTGCCTTGCTTTGAACTAACTCATGCCCGGCACGACCATATGCACTGTCTGGCCCCAGGATTGTTCAGAGCCATAGCTCCTGGTCAGCGCCGTCGAGACAAGCTGGCGGTGATTTACCGCTTGGATAACGGTAATCAGATTGAGTTTTCTGGGCCAGAACCCTTGGGGGCCGACGATTTGCGAGTACTTCAAGGGTTGGTTGCCCTAGCTGGGCTTGAATCACAAGGTGGCAAGATTGGGCCTGTTGCGAGTGGTGAAACCGGAGATATATTGCGAGACCTACTTCAGCTGCGTGGGATTGCCAACCAGCAGGATGTCTTGGTGGTCAAAAGCAGCTTGCGCAAACTGGCCAAGGAGATTGGTTACGCCAACCCTCGTGACACCAACACGGTGCGCCGCAGTGTCGAGCGGCTGTGGAAGGTGTCGGTAATAGCACAGGTGGCTGGCCTGCGTAGCGGTTTTCGTCTGCTGGCGAACTATGCCAGCGATGCCTTGACCGATGGGCTCTTTGTGGCGCTAAATCCCTTGCTGACCAATGCCGTGTTGGGGAATGGCCGATATACCTATATCGATCTGGCTGAGGTACGGCAACTGCGTAGTAGCACTGCTCGGATATTGCATCAGCGGCTTTGCGCCTGGATTGATTGTGGCCGCAGCAAGCCAGTAGGTTTAGATAAACTGGTCTCTTACGCTTTTCCTGATAAGTCCAGCGCGGCCACCGATCGAAAGCGGCAATCGCGAGTCCGCAAGGCTCTGGATGAACTGGCTGAACTGGGTTGGTCAATCAGTGAATATGCCAAGGGGCGGTTCACCATAGGTCGGCCTGCGCTATCACGATAATGGTCACGGACTATCACGAAAGTGGTCACAAAGTTCATGATATTGGTCACAGGCCTCATCAGATAAACCCCAGTGCTACCTGAGCTGCAGGGCGATCCTGAAATCCGATCTATATTATCTAAGATAATCTAGGCCAGCGCATGGCCGCGCTGGCCTATTTGTTGGCTCTTCCTGGCCATGATCTCGTCGAGGGGGCGTCCCATCTTCTATCACCCCAAGACATTGGGGAAATCGAGCATGGCATCTCGGCGCCGCGATTCAAGAATGTCGGCGTAGATCTCGGTGGTTCTCAGCTCACTGTGCCCCAGCAAGCGGGAGAGGGCATAGATATCAACGCCGCGGTTAAGCTGGATCACGGCGAAGGTATGACGCGCGCTGTGGAAGGTTACCTTCTTGGTTATACCCGCCTGCAACGCCCACCGGGTGAGCTCCATGTTGTGCCAAGCCGAGTACTTGAGGCCCTTGAAGATCCGCTCTGTTGCCTTGCCTGGGCGCCCCATCAGCTGCATCGCCATGTCATTCAAATCCAGGTATTGCAGGCCGCTGGTCTTTTTCTGGGTGAAGACGATACGGTAATGGCCATAGAAGGGCTCCAGCTCTGCCCAAGTCAGCTTGTGAATATCTGACCAGCGCAAGCCAGTGCAGCAGGAGAATAGAAAGGCGCGCTTAAGAACGTCGTAGCGGCACTCGGCCTGGGCCAGGGCTCGAACTTCGTCTTCGGTCAGGTAAACCCGCTTGTTTTTCTCCCCCTGGATAGCTTTGACACGTCGTACCGGATTATCCGGTAGCAGCCGCTCTTGCTCTGCCTGGTTCAGGGCTGCCCTTAACTTGTTGAAATAGGCACTCTGGGTATTGCGGCTCAGTGGTGTGCCGCTTTTGGTGCGAGCTTTGTGCATCAGGTAGTGCCGAAACCCCTCCAGGAAGAGCTGATCTACTTCCTCGAAAGTCAGCTCCGGCAGCTTATGGTACTGGCGTAAATGCTTGAGGGCTGATATCCAGATGGAGTGGTTGCTCTTGCTGCCTGCTGCTTTTTGGTCTGTAACCTCTTGGAAGTACTCGAAGAAGCTGGCCTTGTAGGCGTTCGAGAAATCCAGATGGTGTTTACCTGTCTCGTACTCGAAGAGCCGCTTGGCGCGGATTGCTTCGGCTGCTCGCTGGGTTTCTTTGTTGTGGAGCCGCTGTGCCGGGGTACGCGGCTTGTCGTACAGGAAGAGATCCAGGGGCTCTCTGCTGCGTTTGTGCTTGCGGATGCCCGTGGTTGGGTCAAGGTAGGAGCCGGCGTAGTAGGTTAAGCGCAGAGCGCGCTTGCCTTCGGCGTCCGGTTCGCGGAATTCGATGCTGATCTTCATAAGTGTGTCCCCCGAAAGTACCCCGAGAGGTTACTTCGGGGTACTCTCGGGGTAAATTCTCACGAAACAAGATCAGGCAAGAACAGCCAGTAAAAAACAAAGTCCAATATTTACAATGTCTTATGTTCTCACTGGCTGCTTTTTATTGCTGATTTTTCACCACATTACTTGCCGATGCAGAAGCTGGAGAAGATGCGGCCCAGCAGATCGTCGGAGCTGAATTCGCCGGTGATCTCGGAGAGAGACTCCTGCGCCAGGCGCAACTCTTCGGCTACCAGCTCGCCGGCCACGAACACTTCCAGCTGCTCCTTGGCCACCAGCAGGCGCTCGGCGGCACGCTCCAGCGCATCCAGATGGCGGCGGCGGGCCATAAAGCCCCCTTCGGTGTTGCCCTGGAAGCCCATGCAGGCTTTCAGGTGCTCGCGCAGGGCAGGCAGCCCCAGCTCGGTCTTGGCGGAGATACGGTAGACGGCGTGGCCCAGCTCCTGGCTCGGTGCCAGATCCTCGCCGGTCAGGTCGGCCTTGTTGCGAATCACGGTGAGGCCGATGTTTTTTGGCAACCGATCAACAAATTCCGGCCAGATCTCTCGCGGGTCGACCGCGTCCGTGGTGGTGCCATCCACCATAAACAGCACCCGATCGGCCTGTTCGATCTCGGCCCAGGCGCGCTCGATACCGATTTGTTCCACCTTATCCTGGGTGTCGCGCAGACCGGCGGTATCGATGATGTGTAGCGGCATGCCATCGAGATGGATATGCTCGCGCAGCACATCGCGGGTGGTGCCGGCAATCTCGGTGACGATGGCCGACTCACGGCCCGCGAGGGCATTGAGCAGGCTCGATTTGCCGGCGTTGGGACGACCGGCGATCACCACCTTCATCCCTTCCCGCAGCAGAGCTCCCTGTTTGGCTTCACTGCGCACGTCGTCCAGCTCGGACATGATGGCGTAGAGGTCGCCCGCCACCTTGCCGTCGGAGAGGAAGTCGATCTCCTCGTCCGGGAAGTCGATGGCCGCTTCCACATAGATGCGCAGCCGGATCAGGCTCTCCACCAGTTGCTGGATTTTGCTGGAGAACTGCCCCTGCAGGGAGTGCATGGCGCTGCGGGCGGCCTGTTCGCTGGAGGCTTCGATAAGGTCAGCGATAGCTTCGGCCTGGGCCAGATCCAGCTTGTCATTGATGAAGGCGCGCTCGCTGAACTCGCCGGGGCGGGCAGGGCGGATGCCATCGATTTTCAGAATGCGGCGGATCAGCATGTCCATGATGACGGGGCCGCCGTGGCCCTGCAGCTCCAGCACATCCTCGCCGGTGAAGCTGTTGGGGGCTTTGAACAGCAGGGCGATGCCCTGATCCAGTACCTGGCCTTGCTCATCCTTGAACGGCAGATATTCGGCGTAGCGCACCCGCGGGAGCTTGCCGAGCACTATCCCGGCGACCTGTTCGGCGGCGGGGCCGGAGACCCGGACTATGCCGACGCCACCACGGCCTGGCGCGGTGGCCTGGGCCACGATCGTATCTGTTGTCATCTTGCTTGGCTCGTTTGTTCGCTGATAGGAAAACGTAGTGGGAGACATTGTAATAAAAAAGGCGGCCCGAAGGCCGCCTCTTTTGTCATCACGGGAAGATTAGCTGCGTGAATGCAGTCCTTTCTTCTCCAGCTGACGATAGATGATGGTCTGCTGGATGATGGAGATGACGTTGCTCACCAGCCAGTAGAGAGTCAGGCCAGCCGGGAACCAGAGGAACATGAAAGTGAAGATGATCGGCATGAACTGCATCACTTTCTGCTGCATCGGGTCGGTTACGGTGGTCGGGCTCATCTTCTGCAGATACCACATGGAGGCACCCATGAGGATTGGCAGCACGAAGAAGGGGTCCTTCACTGACAGGTCAGTGATCCACAGGGCAAACGGTGCGTGACGCAGTTCAACGGACTCCATCAGTGCCCAGTAAAGGGCGATGAAGATCGGCATCTGAACCAGGATCGGCAGGCAGCCACCCAGCGGGTTGACCTTCTCCTTCTTGTACAGCTCCATCATGCCCTGAGACATCTTCTGGCGGTCATCGCCGAAGCGCTCGCGCAGGGCCGCAATCTTGGGTTGCAGCATGCGCATCTTGGCCATGGAGGTGTACTGGGCCTTGGTCAGCGGGAACATGATGCCGCGTACCAGCAGGGTCAGCATGATGATGGCCAGACCCCAGTTCTGGACGAAACCGTGGAACACGGTCAGCAGCCAGTGCAGCGGTTGGGCGATGAACCACAGCCAGCCGTAGTCGACGGTCAGGTCGAGGTGGTTAGCCACCTTGGCCATCTGGTCTTGCAGCTTGGGGCCAACCCACAGTTTGCTGGTCACTTCGGCCTGTTGACCGGCAGCCACGTCAACCATCGGCGCCTTGTAACCGATGATGGCCTGGCCTTTACCCGGGATCACGCGGCTGTAGAAGCTGTTGGCATCGTCGGCATTTGGTGCCCAGGCAGAGACGAAGTAGTGTTGCAGCATGGCGACCCAACCACCTTTGGTGGTCTTGTTCAGGTCGGCATCCTTCATCTCGTCGAAGGTGTACTTCTTGTAGCGGGTATCTTCAGTGGAGAAGGCACCACCACGGTAAGCGCTGGCTACCATGGCATGACCTTCCTGATCCTTCGGTGTGGCTACGGTCTGCTTCAGCTGACCATAAAACTGCACCTGAACCGGCTCGGCAGATTTGTTGTCGATCTTGTAATCAACGCCAACGGCATAGTCGCCACGCTTGAGGATGAACTCCTTGGTGAAGACCACGCCCTTGCTGTCGGTCCAGGTCATCGGAACGACGACTTGATCCTGACCATCGGCCAGCTGATAGCTGGTCTGGGTGGCTTCATAGGTAGGACGACCTTCGGCCTGACTGTCCGGACCGTTGCGACCCACCAGACCGCTCTGGGCGATATAGAGGTGCTCAGGCTTGCTGGTCAGCAGCACGAACGGTTGGTCCTTGCCTTCTTCCAGTTTGTGAGACAGCAGTTCGGCAGACACGATGTCGCCACCCTGGGTATCCAGGGTCAGCTTGAGCACGTCAGAGGAGACGGTGATCAGCTTGCGTGCGGCAGTCGCATTGGCTTGCTCGGAAACCTGAGGAATATCACCGGTCTGACCGGCTTCAGGTACGAAATGTTCGGTTTGGGCCACGGTAGTCGGGGCCGGCTTCGGAGCCTTGTCGGACTCCCACTGTTGCCAGAGCAGAAAGCTCACGAACAGCAAACCGATCAGGAGTAGATTGCGTTGTGATTCCATAGTTTTCAGTTTCTTCGCTTTGGTTGCGGAACCGGGTCATAACCACCCTCGGATAAGGGATGGCATTTTAATAGACGTTTGCTGGCTAACCAAACGCCTTTTATGAAACCGTGAAGTCGGATGGCTTCTATCGCAAATTGGGAACAAGTCGGGGTAAAACGGCAGCGCGGCCCAAGCAGAGGGCTAATGATTAGCTGATACAGGCGTATCAGTTTGATAGCTACCCATTGCAACGGCGTGACAGGGTGCGCCATAGCTTTTCCAGTAACTTGAACAGTTCCTCGTTATCCATCTCTTTCACACCGGCCTTGGCGATCACCACGATGTCGATAGCGGGCAGCTGATGTTGTTTGAGGCGGAAACTTTCCCGAACCACCCGTTTGACACGATTACGCCAAACGGCACGCTTGAGTGCTTTTTTGGGCACAGCGAGACCAAGACGAGGGTGTTCGAGCGAATTGGGAGAAGCGAGAAGGGTAATCTGCGGAGAGGCGGCCCGGACAGGCTCGGCGAAAACGCGTTTGAAGTGTTCGGGAGTTAACAGACGTAACTCCCGAGAGAAGGTGTGCTGGGTAGGCATTAGACTACCAGGCGGGCACGACCCTTGGCACGACGAGCGGCCAGAACTTTACGACCGTTGGCAGTTGCCATGCGGGCGCGGAAACCGTGAGAGCGCTTGCGCTTCAGGTTGGACGGTTGAAAAGTACGTTTCATGATTCGATTCCGTATTTCTGTACAGTTTTGATTGTCACACTTAGCCGACGCGCCAGCTATAGCGTGTGACGACTAGCAAAAGAGGCCGAATTCTAAACAGAGTTCGGCTTTTAGTCAATCCGCCGTTCCCTCTCATCCTGCCATGGTCTTGAAAAGGCCACTGCCGAGCGTGAGGATCCAGAGGATCAAGGGCTCCGGATTATACTGGCAACCCGGGGTTAAACAAGGGATCCCTCAATAAAAAAGGCGGCCAGGCCGCCAAAGAGAGAGCTATTTAAGGACTTTCCGCAAGAACTCCCGGGTACGGGGATCCTTGGGATCGACCAATATCTGATCCGGCGGGCCCTGCTCGACGATCCGCCCTCCTTCCATGAAGATCACTCGATCGGCAACATCACGAGCAAATTCAATCTCGTGGGTCACCACCACCATGGTCTGGTGCTGGCGGGCCAACTCTTTCATCAGTCCCAAAACCTCGTCGACCCACTCGGGATCGAGGGCCGAGGTGGGCTCGTCAAACAGGATCACCTTGGAGTGTGCCGCCATGGCGCGGCCAATGCCGACCCGCTGCTGCTGGCCGCCGGAGAGGGAGGCCGGATAGGCATCCTGCTTGTCGGCGAGGCCAATGTCCTTGAGGATGCCGAGCGCTGTGGCGCGGGCCTCCGCTTTTGGCTGCTTCCAGACGGTGATCAGCCCTTCGGCGATGTTGTCGAGCGCTGTTTTGTTGGCAAAAAGGGCGTAGTTCTGGAACACGAAGGAGGCCCGCTTGCGCAGCTCGATCGCCTGCTGTTCGCTGGCCTTGGCCAGATTCAGCTCAAGATCGTCGATGGCAAGGGTGCCCGCATCCGGGGTCTCCAGCAGGTTCAGGCAGCGCAACAGGGTCGACTTGCCGGTGCCGGAGGGGCCGATGATGACGACAATTTCCCCCTTTTTGACCTCCAGATCGATGCCGTTGAGCACCTGATTGCCGTGATATGCCTTGGAGAGGCCGGTTAGCTTGATCATGAGAGCCCTCCTTTAATAGGCACAGTTTTAAAACGGACTTCCTGCGTGCGTTGCAAGTGGGTCAGTTGCTTTGTCATGGCAGACCCCTAATAGGCACGGTTGAGACGGACTTCCAGCAGATGCTGCAAGCGGGTAAAGAAGATCACCACTACCCAGTAGATCAGCGCCACCGCCATAAAGCTCTCGAAGAACTTGAAGGAGGAGGAGGCTTCCATCTGCGCCTTGCCCATGATCTCGGCCACTCCCAGCGTGAAGGCCAGCGAGGTGCTCTTGATCATATCGATGAAGTAGTTCATCAGCGACGGGGTGGCGATGCGGGCCGCCTGCGGCAGGATGATCCGCTGCATCGCCTGATAACGGCTCATGCCGATACTGAGCGCCGCTTCCATCTGGCTTTTGTGAATGCCGAGGATGGCTGCGCGGATCGACTCGGCCATGTAGGCGGCGAAGTGCAGGGTCAGACCGACGATGGCGGCGGTAAAGGCATCCATTCCTACGAAGATCGGGAACAGTTGCGGCAGTCCGTAGTAGAGCAGGAACAGCTGAACGAGTAGCGGTGTACCCCGAAAGAACGAGATATAGAGCATCGCCAGCCAGTGGATCGCGGGGACGCGAAACACCCGTACTATCGCCAGGGCCAGCGAGAGTACGAGTGCCAGCACGAATCCCCACAGGGCCATTTCCATCGTGGTGCCCAGGTATTTGAGCAGGATGGGAAACAGCCCCAGCGTGTATTCGAGGTCAAATTCCATCATTTATTTGTCGGTGATGTCGGAAGCGAACCATTTCTCGGAGATCTGACGCAGGGAGCCATCCTTGCGCATGGCGGTCAGGGCCTCGTCGACCTTCTTCAGCAGCGCCTGTTTCTCCGGGGTCTTCAGGAAGGGCAGGGCGTTCTCGATAGTCTCGAACGGTGCGCCAGCCTGTTGCAGCGGCAGCTTGGACTCTTTGATCAGCTGGGCGGTGGAGACGCGGTCCATCACGAAGGCATCGATGCGACCCAGGGCGACATCCTGCTCGAAGGCGGAGTCATAGGTGCGGATGTCGATCTTCTTGTTCGGGTCGTTCTTGCGCAGTAGCTCTTCGAAGTTGGAACCCAGGTTCACGGCCACCTTCTTGCCTTCCAGATCCTTGATGCCATGGATGGTGCTGTTGCCCTTGCGTACCACAATCTGGGCGCCGTCATAGACGTAAGGTTGGGAGAAGTCGTACTTCGCCTTGCGCTCGTCGGTGATGGTGATCTGGTTGGAGATGGTATCGATGCGGCCGGTTTCCAGCATGCCGAACAGGCCGGAGAAGCTGGCGGTCACGAATTCGACCTTGTAGCCGGTGCGCTCGCCGATCTGGTTCCACATATCCACTTCAAAGCCCTGCAGCTTGTCCTGCTTGACGAAAGTGAACGGGAAATATTTGCCCGACATGCCGACCTTGATGGTCTCCTGGGCGATGGCCTGACCGGACAGGGTGGCGAGCAGGATGGCTGCGCCGGAAATCAGTTTGATGGATGTTTTCATGGTGTTTCTCTCTCTCAATGTCTTGTATTTGTAGTTGTAATAACTGGTTTGGCCCTGATGTTATTGGAATAAAATTTAAAAAATAAATGACATTTGGTTATATGAAATAACAGGAGAGAAGCTCGGGATCGACCAATCCGGACGGTGGATCAAGCTGTGGGTAACTTTGGGGATGAAATCCGATCCAAAGGCGCTGGATCCTTGAAAGGGATCTTATTTGCTGGATCCACCGGGCGATGGCTGGAGATCCGGCGGCTAAAAACGTAGAATAGCCGGTCTTTAGTTAATCAATCGACAGGAGTTTAGAGTGACTGCTTCGCTATGGCAGCAGTGCCTTAACCGGCTGCAAGATGAGTTGCCCTCGGCAGAATTCAGCATGTGGATCCGGCCGCTTCAAGCGGAGTTGAGTGACAATACTCTGACCCTGTATGCACCGAATCGCTTTGTTCTGGACTGGGTACGAGACAAGTATCTCATCCGGGTTAACGGCATCATCAACGAACTCTGCGGGGTCGACGGCCCCGCCCTGCGTTTTGATATAGGCAATCGTCCCCATCCTGTTGCTGTCGCCAGAGCGCCGGTACAGGGTGCCGCGCCTGTGAATAACTTGCAGAAGAGCTGGGAAAGCAAGGCTGAAGCCAAGCCCGAGCCGAACCACAAGAGCAATACCAACGTGAACTATACCTTCGAGAATTTCGTCGAGGGTAAGTCCAACCAGTTGGCGCGTGCGGCTGCCCGTCAGGTAGCGGACAATCCGGGTGGTGCTTACAACCCGCTGTTCCTCTATGGCGGCACCGGCCTGGGTAAAACCCACCTGCTGCACGCCGTTGGCAATGCCATCAAGGAGAGTAAAAAAGATGCCAAAGTCATCTATATGCACTCCGAGCGGTTTGTTCAGGACATGGTGAAAGCGCTGCAAAACAACGCCATTGAAGAGTTCAAGCGTTACTACCGCAGCGTCGATGCCCTGCTCATCGATGACATCCAGTTCTTCGCCAACAAGGAGCGCTCTCAGGAGGAGTTCTTCCATACCTTCAATGCCTTGCTGGAAGGTAACCAGCAGATCATCTTGACCTCGGATCGCTATCCGAAGGAGATCAACGGTGTCGAGGATCGCCTCAAGTCCCGCTTCGGCTGGGGCCTGACCGTGGCGATCGAACCGCCGGAGCTGGAGACCCGCGTCGCGATCCTGATGCGCAAGGCAGACGAGAACCAGATCCATCTGCCGGACGAAGTGGCCTTCTTCATTGCCAAACGTCTGCGATCCAACGTCCGTGAATTGGAAGGTGCCCTCAACCGGGTGATCGCCAACGCCAACTTCACCGGCCGTGCCATCAACATCGATTTCGTGCGCGAAGCGCTGCGCGACCTGTTGGCACTGCAGGAGAAGCTGGTCACCATCGACAATATCCAGAAGACGGTGGCGGAGTACTACAAGATCAAGCTGGCGGATCTGCTCTCCAAGCGTCGTTCCCGCTCCGTTGCCCGTCCGCGCCAGCTGGCGATGGCACTGGCCAAGGAGCTGACCAACCACAGTTTGCCGGAGATAGGTGATGCCTTTGGTGGCCGTGACCACACTACCGTTCTTCATGCCTGCCGCAAGATCGAGCAGCTGAAGGAGGAGAGTCACGACATCAAGGAGGACTATTCCAACCTGATCCGTACCCTTTCTTCCTGATAACGGAATCGAGTGGACAGATGCAGCGCAATATTCCAACCTGATCCGAATCTTTTCCTCCTAATCACAACGGAGAGCACAGATGCAGCTCGAAATTAGCCGTGAGGCCCTGTTACGTCCTCTGCAACTGGTGTCCGGCGCCCTCGGCGGCCGACCGACCCTGCCGATCCTCGGCAACGTGCTGCTTGATGTCAGCAACGGTCTGCTGTCACTGACCGGTACCGATCTCGAAGTAGAGATGATCGGTCAGGTCTATCTGAACGGGGCCAGCGAAGATGGCCGCACCACAGTACCGGCGCGCAAGCTGCTGGATATCTGCCGTGGTCTGCCGGAAGGCGCCGAGATCCGTCTCAATACCGAAGGCGAGCGCCTGATCATCCGCTCCGGTCGCTCCCGCTTCAACCTCTCGACCCTGCCGGCGACCGAGTATCCGAACATCGAGGATTGGGAATCCGTGCTCGAGTTCGATATCAGCCAGCTGGAGCTGAAGAAGCTGATCGATGCGACTCAGTTCTCCATGGCCAGCCAGGACGTGCGTTACTACCTGAACGGCATGCTGTTCGAGAGTGAAGGTCACGGTCTGCGTACCGTAGCGACCGACGGTCACCGTCTGGCCACCTGCCGCCGCGAGGTAGTAGGGGAATCGCTGCCCGATCATCAGGTTATCCTGCCGCGCAAAGGGGTACTGGAGCTGGTGCGTCTGCTGGAAGCAGAAGACAAGCCGGTACGTCTGCAGATCGGTCGCAGCAACCTGCGGGCTGCGCTGGACGGCTTCATCTTCACCTCCAAGCTGGTGGATGGCCGCTTCCCGGACTGGCGCCGCGTCATTCCGCGCAACAGCGACAAGGCCCTGATCGCCGGCCGTGAGGATCTGCGTCAGGCGTTTGCCCGCGCCGCCATCCTCTCCAACGAGAAATTCCGTGGGGTGCGTCTCAATCTACAGGAAAACCTGCTGCGCATCACCGCCAACAACCCGGAACAGGAAGAAGCCGAAGAGCTGCTTGACGTACAATATGCCGCTGGCGAGATGGAGATCGGCTTTAACGTCTCTTATGTGCTCGACGTGCTGAATACGTTAAAATGTGACCAAATTCGGATTAGCCTGAGCGATTCCATCAGCAGTGCCATTATTGAGGATTTTGAACATCAGGATGCTCAGTACGTGGTGATGCCGATGCGGATCTAGTCGTGTCCCTGGTCAAACTCCAGCTCAGCGACTTTCGCAATATCCAGCAAGCCAGTCTCAAGCTGTCGCCCGGCCTCAACATTCTGGTCGGGTGCAATGGCAGCGGCAAGACCAGCGTCCTGGAAGCCATTCACTACCTTGGTCTGGGGCGCTCCTTTCGCACTCATTTGACCGGGCGGGTTATCCGCCAGGGGGAGAGGGCATTTACCCTGTTTGCCCAGTGCGAGCTGGAGGGGCGTCAGGTACCGATCGGTCTTGCCAAAGACAAGAGTGGTGAGACCCAGCTCAAGATTGCCGGGGCACAGGCCCAGCGGCTGGCCGATTTGGCGGAGCTGTTGCCGGTGCAGTTGATCCATCCCGATGGTTTCAACCTGCTGACGGGCGGGCCTCAGGCTCGCCGCGCCTGGCTCGATTGGGGCGTTTTCCATCAGGAGCCGACCTTCTTTGCCCTGTGGGGGCGAGTGCGGCGGCTTCTGAAACAGCGCAATGCGCTGCTGCGCCAGAGCACCCAGTACCGCCAGCTGGCGTTCTGGGATCAGGAGTTGGTGCGGCTGGGTGGTGAGCTGGCCGAGTTTCGCGCCAGTTATTGTCAGGCCATTACGCCCCTGATCAAGGAGATGACGGCGGATTTTCTGCCGGAATTCGATATCAGTCTCGGCTTTTACCGGGGCTGGGAGAAAGATACTCCCCTCGGCGATCTGCTGGAGGCGGGGTTTGAGCGGGATCGGGCGCTGGGCTATACCGGTGTCGGTCCACAGAAAGCCGATGTGCGCCTCAAGGCGAACGGGGTACCCGCTCAGGATATTTTGTCCCGGGGTCAGCTGAAGTTGCTGGTCTGCGCCATGCGACTGGCCCAAGGGCTCTATTTGAATCAACATAGCAGCCGTGGCTGTATTTTTTTAATTGACGATTTTGCCTCTGAACTGGATGTCGACAAGCGCCGCTTGCTGGCCGCAAGGCTGAAGCAGTGTGCGTCCCAGGTGTTTATCACCGCCATCGACACCGGTCAGCTCGCAGACATGATGGATGCGAATGACTGCAAGTTGTTCCACGTGGAACAAGGTAAAATCTCCGAAACGTTAGAGAAGGCAGAGAGTAAGCTATGAGTGAAAATACTTACGACTCCTCGAATATCAAGGTGCTGAAGGGCCTGGATGCGGTCCGCAAGCGCCCGGGGATGTATATCGGCGATACGGATGATGGCTCGGGTCTGCACCACATGGTGTTCGAGGTCGTCGATAACTCCATTGACGAGGCGCTCGCTGGCTACTGCTCCGATATTCTGGTCAAGATCCATTCCGACGGTTCTGTCTCTGTGCGTGACAATGGCCGGGGTATCCCGGTAGACATGCACGAGGAGGAGGGCCGCTCCGCCGCAGAGGTCATCATGACCGTGCTGCACGCTGGCGGTAAGTTTGATGACAACTCCTACAAGGTATCCGGCGGCCTGCATGGCGTGGGTGTCTCCGTCGTTAACGCCCTCTCTGACAAGCTGTTGCTGACTATTCGTCGTAACGGTCACGTCTACGAGCAGACCTATCATCTGGGTGAGCCGCAAGCGCCGCTCAAGCAGATTGGCGACAGCACCGGCACCGGTACCGAAGTTCGCTTCTGGCCGAGCCCTGCCATTTTCAGCGATACCCTGTTCCACTACGAGATCCTGGCCAAGCGCCTGCGCGAGCTCTCCTTCCTCAACTCCGGTGTCTCCATCCGTCTGCAAGACGAGCGTGATGGCCGCGAGGCGCATTTCTGCTACGAGGGTGGCATCAAGGCGTTCGTTGAATACCTGAACCAGAACAAGACCCCGATCCACCCGAAGGTGTTCCATTTCACCACCGAGCAGGATGGTATCGGCGTTGAAGTGGCGATGCAGTGGAACGACGCCTATCAGGAAGGGGTCTACTGCTTCACCAACAACATCCCGCAGCGGGATGGTGGTACTCACCTCGTTGGCTTCCGTACCGCGCTGACCCGTACTCTGAACTCCTATATGGACAAAGAGGACTACAGCAAGAAGGCCAAGTCTGCTGCCAGTGGCGACGACGTGCGTGAAGGTCTGATTGCCGTTATCTCTGTCAAGGTGCCGGATCCCAAGTTCTCATCCCAGACCAAAGACAAGCTGGTCTCTTCCGAAGTGAAGACCGCCGTTGAACAGGCGATGGGTGAGAAGCTGGCCGACTTCCTGCTGGAAAACCCGGGCGATGCCAAGATCGTGGTCAACAAGATCATCGATGCGGCCCGTGCCCGTGAAGCGGCCCGCAAAGCCCGCGAACTGACCCGCCGCAAAGGCGCGCTGGATATCGCCGGTCTGCCCGGCAAGCTGGCTGACTGTCAGGAAAAAGACCGGCTCTCTCCGAACTCTACATAGTGGAAGGGGACTCTGCTGGCGGTTCTGCCAAGCAGGGCCGCAACCGGAAGAACCAGGCCATCCTGCCGCTCAAGGGTAAAATCCTGAACGTGGAGAAGGCCCGTTTCGACAAGATGATCTCCTCGCAAGAGGTGGGCACCCTGATCACCGCACTGGGTTGCGGTATCGGTCGCGACGAGTACAACCCGGACAAGCTGCGTTATCACAACATCATCATCATGACCGATGCGGACGTCGATGGTGCGCACATCCGAACTTTGCTGCTGACCTTCTTCTATCGTCAGATGCCGGAAATTATCGAACGTGGCTACGTCTACATTGCCCAGCCGCCGCTCTACAAAGTGAAGAAGGGCAAGCAGGAGCAGTATCTGAAAGACGAAGACGCGCTGCTGCAGTACCAGACCGCCATGGCGCTGGATGGTGCTACCCTGCACGTCAACGAGTCTGCTCCGGCCATCGGTGGCGAGGCACTGGAGCGCCTGGTCAACCAGCACCGCTCGGTGACTCACCTGATCACCCGCATGTCTCGTCGTGCGCCGGAAGCCGTGCTGACCCAGCTGATCTATCAGCCGGAGTTGAACGAAGTGCTGCTGAACAGCGAGAGCGATCTGCTGGCCTGGTGTCAGGGTATGGAAGCCGTGCTCAACGAGAGCAACCACGGTATCCAGTACCAGATCCAGGTTCGTCGTGACGAAGAGCGCAGCCTGTACGTGCCGCACGCCGTGGTTCGTCAGCACGGTGTCGATCGCGAATATCCGCTCAGCTACGACTTCCTGCAGTCCGGTGAGTACCGTCAACTGGTCTCGCTGGGCAAGGAGATCGCCAACCTGATCGAGGAAGGTGGTTTCATCAAGCGTGGCGAGAAGGTGAAGCCGGTTGCCAACTTCGTGGAAGCCGTCGAGTGGCTTATGGGCGAAGGCAAGCGCGGCATCTACATCCAGCGTTATAAAGGGCTGGGTGAGATGAACCCGGACCAGCTGTGGGAAACCACCATGGATCCGGAAGCCCGCCGCATGCTACGCGTCACCATCGACGACGCCGTCGGTGCTGACCAGCTCTTCTCCACCCTGATGGGTGATGCCGTTGAGCCCCGTCGTGACTTTATCGAGACCAACGCCCTGCGCGTAGCCAACCTCGACGTCTAATCGACGCTGTCAGACAGCAAAAAGCCGCTCCTTGTGAGCGGCTTTTTGTTTTTCTGGCCACGTTCCACGTGAAACATGAAACCGCTTGGTGTTGATGGTTCTAACTCAGCCCAGTTCTGGTGCTAGGCAGTAGAGTCGCAGACGATGGCCATCCGGATCGAGGGCCATGCAGGTGTAGCCAAACTCCATATTGGTCGGCGCCTGGATCAGGGTGAGCCCGCGTGCCAGCCATTCGGCAGACAGGCGATCGACGGCATCATCATCGGGGAGGGCGAAGGCCAGCTCCATCGCTCCGGCCGTTTGGGTCACGGCAGGTTCAACAGTGGCGC
Source organism: Aeromonas sp. 82P (assembly GCF_051919365.1). Taxonomy (NCBI): domain Bacteria; kingdom Pseudomonadati; phylum Pseudomonadota; class Gammaproteobacteria; order Aeromonadales; family Aeromonadaceae; genus Aeromonas; species Aeromonas sp. 82P. Next base: position 302,846 of record NZ_JBQBEV010000001.1, on the reverse strand, counting down.
TGGACCAGAGCGCCAGTCTGGCGCCTGACTCGAATACGAACATGGCAAAGGTAGGTGACTCCTCCACCGGTTCACGCCCGAACAACTCGCGGTAGAAGAGCGCGCTGCGGGTCGGATTGGTAACGTAGAGGATGGCGAACTGGGGGACTAACATGGTGATGCTCCTTGCTGATGAGATGGCGCATCGGCGCCGACCCCGTCAGCATGGCGCTACCTGCTGTCAGTTTCTGTCAGCAATGAATTTCGGCTGCGGGATCTGCTGGGTGGCGCGCCACTCCTTCAGCAGACTCTCTCTGCTTTTTGGATAGCGGCAATCTTGCGGCTGCATCCGGGTAATGCGATCGACCCGAAAGTGGCGAAAGCCCTGACGCAGTTCGCACCAGGCTACCAGTACCCGCACCTGTTCGAAGTAGCCGAGGGCAAAGGGCCAGACGGTGCGCTCAGAGGCCTCATCCTTGAGATCGCGATAGCCCAGGATCACCTTGCGTTGCTGGCGGATGGCACTGCGCAGGGGGGCTTCATCGGTGAGGCTGTCGCTGCGGGAGGTGCCGATCAGCAGGGCATTGCTCTGGAGCTGCAGGCGATAGTCGGCGGGCAGCACGGCTTCTATTTTGGCCAGCGCACTGCTGGCCGATGCACTCAAGGATCCGTCACCATGGGCGACTACCCAGCGTGACCCCAGCACCAGCGCATCCAGCTCCTCTTCACTGAACATCAATGGCGGCAGCATGAAGCCGGGACGCAGCACATAGCCGATCCCCGGTTCGCCCTCGATATGGGCACCTTGCGCCTGCAGGGTGGCGATATCCCGATAGAGGGTGCGCAGGCTGATGCCAAGCTGGCTGGCCAGTTCCGCGCCTGTGATGGCGTAGCGGTGGCCGCGTAGCAGCTGGAGCAGGGCCAATAGGCGTTCGGAACGGGACATGGAATGACTCCTCGGGATCTCTGGTTAGCCTGCCATAGCGAGGTGAGCAGGTACAGCGGGCATCATCAGGAGTTCTGGCCACGAAAAGATCGTCGCCACTCGCTGGGGGAGATGGCAAAGCGGGCACGGAAGTGATTGCGCAGGGAGGTGGCACTCTTGAAGCCAACCAGCTCGGCGATGCGATCGATGGAATGGCCGCTTACCTCCAGCAGCTCCTGACTGCGTCTGAGCCGTTCCGCCAGCAGCTATTCCCCCACCGAGAGGCCGGTTGCCTGATAAAAACGGCGGGTAAAGGTGCGCCGACTCATCAGGGTGTGGGCTGCCAGAGAGTCCAGGGTGTGAGGCTCGGCCAGATGGGCACGCAGGTGGTCGAGCAACTGGTTCATCCGGACATCGCGGGTGGAGGTGGGCACCGGCTGCTCGATAAACTGGGCCTGACCCCCTTCCCGGTGGGGCGGGATCACCAGCCGCCGCGCCACCTTGTTGGCGATGGCCGAGCCGTGGTACTGGCGCACCAGATAGAGGCAGCAGTCCAGCCCGGCAGCGGTGCCTGCCGAGGTGACCAGCCCATCGTCATCCACATAGAGGGCGTTGGTATCTAGCTGCACGCAGGGAAAGCGGCGGCAGAAATCCTGTTCGTACTCCCAGTGGGTCGATGCCTTGCGACCATTAAGTAGTCCGGCGTAGGCGAGCACATAGGTGCCAAGACAGAGCCCGACCAGTCGGGCGCCTCTGGCTCTGGCGGCTATCAGGGCATCGAGCAACGCAGCGGGTGGCCGTGCTGCCGGGTCGTGCCAGAAGGGGATGACGATGATCTCCGCCTCGGCCAGCATCTCCAGCCCATGGGGCGCCTGAATGGTGAAGCCTTGCGCCGAGTGTGAGTGGTGGTTGCCATCACCGCAGCAGATCATGAGCTCGAACAGCGGCTGGCCCGGCAGGATGTCGCCGAAGATGAGGCAGGGGACGGCGCAGTGAAAAGGGCTGAAGTGATCGAAGGTCACCACGGCAACGATCGGGGTGGGCATTATGTTGGCTCCTCTCTGTGCGCAGACCACTCATCATAAGCGTCTGACAGTGAAAGCCGAAGGGCCATGTCTGGCATAGCCCCCCTGCGGATCACAGCGATATCGCCTCGCCATCTTGCGGCACCCGTACCCGATCCGTCATGCCCCGGTCCATCAGATAGTCGCGCAGCTCCTGGCGTGACAGCACGGCGTGGTTGACCGCCTCCATATGGCTGGCGATCAGCGTGGCTTGCGGTGCGGCCTGATAAACGGCGGCGACATCCTCCTTGCCCATGATGATGGAACCGAGTCCGGGCACCTGTGCATCGCCGCAGTTGAGGATGATGACCTCAGGCTGATGCTGTTGCAGGGCTTGTTCGACCGTGGGATGCCAGATGGTATCACCGGCCAGATAGAGGCACTGCTCATCGGGGTGGGAGAAGACCACGCCGCATACCTCTCCCATGCGCTCGCCCAGTACCGCCATCAACTGGTCGCTGCCGTGTTGGCCACCGGTCTGCTGCAGGCGAATGCCGGCAAACTCGGGCTGGTCGCTCAGCAGCCGCACATCCTCAAAGCCACTGGCACGAATGGCATCGGCATCCTTCTGATGTTGCACCAAGAGCGGCAGATGCTTGGGGATCAGGGCTCTGGCGGCGTCATCCCAGTGGTCGGGGTGGTCGTGAGTGACGATCACGGCGTCCACATCGACCAGCTCATCGAGCGGTAGCGGCAGCTCGACCAGCGGATTGCGCAGATGGCTGTTGGCGGTGCCCTCAAAGCCGGGGAAGGCTCCCTTGGCCGAGAGCATGGGGTCGATCAGAAAGCGGGTGCCGGCATAGTCGAGCAGCAAGGTGGCGTTGCGAACCTGGGTAATCTTCATGGGATGGCTCCATGTTGGCTGGTGGATATGCAACCAATTATGGGGGGCGGAGCGAGTTGCCATCAGTGGCCCATGGGTCGATTATCATCACTATCGGGCCAACTGGTTGATGTTCTATAGGTCGGCGCGGCCATTTAAAAAATTTGAAAAAATCCCCTTGAAAGGAAAAAGTGAGCCCCTATATAGGTAACAAGGCCGGAACGCTCGACAGAGGTTTCGACCTGGCGCCCGTCCATAAGGAGGGCAAATAATCCGTTATCGCTCATAAGAGGGTAATACTATGCGTTCTATCGACTTTTCTCCGCTCTATCGTTCTGCCATCGGTTTCGATCGTCTGGCCAATCTCATCGAATCTGCGGCCAGCAATGGCAATGCTGGTTATCCCCCCTACAACATCGAGCAGCTGGGTGACAACGACTACCGCATCAGCATGGCGGTGGCGGGCTTTACTCAGGAAGAGCTGGAGCTGAGCTTTCAGGAAAATCTGCTGACTGTGAAGGGCAACAAGCAGGCCGACACCGGGCGCAACTATCTCTATCAGGGGATTGCCGAACGTGGTTTCGAGCGTCGCTTCCAGTTGGCCGACTATGTGCGGGTGAAAGGGGCCGACCTGAAAAACGGCTTGCTGCACATCGAGCTGGTGCGTGAAGTGCCCGAGGCGATGAAGCCGCGCAAGATTGAGATCAACGGCTGATAGCCTGAATTCACTGAAATTTTAAAATTTCCCGGGTGCCAATGACGGGCCTGTGGAGAGTTGAACCTGTTGCTTATTAGAAGGATAGGATTATGCGTAACCTCGATTTTTCTCATCTCTATTCCAACGCCGTCGGCTTCGAGCGGATGGCCCGTGAGCTGGAAGGTCTGTTCGAGCAGAAGACCGCTGCTTACCCTCCGTACAACATTGAAAAGCGCGATCAGGATGGCTATCGCATCACGGTCGCCGTGGCTGGCTTCGAGCGCGAAGAGCTGGAGCTGGAAACCGAAAACGGCACCCTCAAGGTGAAGGGGCGCAAAGGGGCTGCGGCCGGTGAGCGTCAGTTCCTCCATCAGGGGATTGCCGAGCGCGACTTCGAGCTTGCCTTCAAGCTGAGCCAGCACGTGGAAGTGCAGGGCGCCAAGCTGGAGCATGGTCTGCTGACCATCGAGCTGGCGCGCGAGCTGCCGGATGCGCTCAAGCCCCGTGCCATCCCCATCGGCAAACCCGAGCAGCTGGCGCTGCCCGGCTAAGTAAACCGGATCGCGATAAACGACAAAGGCCTGCATCTGCAGGCCTTTCTGTTTTTGGCTGGCCGGACTGACTTAGCCGGCGTAGAGGGCGTTTATCTCGTCGGCCAGAATGGCGATGCCGCGACGCACCAGCTCTTCGCTCTGGGAGTAGTTGAGGCGGATACACTCCTGACTGTGGCGCCACTCGGGGTCATCAATGCCGGGGAAGAAGTAGTGACCCGGCACGATCAGCAGGTTCTTCGCCTTCAGTCGCTCGTACAGCTCCTGACAGTGGATCGGTAAGCCTTCAAACCAGAGCCAGAGGAAGAGGGCACCTTCCGGTTTGTGAATATGGAAGCGCGGGTCAGGGATCGCTTCGCGCAGCAGCTGCACCGCCAGCTCCGCCTTCTGCTGATAGAAGGGCTTCACCACCTGTTCGCTGAGGGCGATGATCTCGCCGCTCTCGATCATCGGAATGGTGATGGCGGGGCCCAGACTGCCCGGCGCCAGATTGATGATGCCGCTCAGGTTGGTGATGGCCTGAATGATCTTCTCGTCGGCGATGACGATGCCGCAGCGGGTGCCCGGCAAGCCGAGCTTGGAGAGGCTCATGCAGAGGATGGTGTTGGCGTTCCAGAACGGCTTGGCTTCGCTGAAGATGATGCCCGGGAAGGGAACGCCGTAGGCGTTGTCGATCAGCAGCGGGATTCCCTTGTCGCGGGCGATCTGGTCGAGGTGTTCGATCTCTTCGTCGGTCAGCACGTTGCCGGTCGGGTTGGTCGGGCGGGAGACGCAGATCACCCCGATATCGTCACCTACCTGCAGGCTCTCGAAATCCACGTGGTATTTGAACTGGCCATCGGGCAGCTTCTCGATGGTGGGCTTGTAGGCCACGAAGTAGTCGTCGGCCAGCGTTGAGTCGGCATAGCCGATGTATTCGGGAGCGAGCGGGAACAGCACCTTCTTCTTGCGGCCATCGGCAAATTCGCCAGCCAGCAGGTTGAACAGGTAGAAGAAGGCATTCTGACTGCCGTTGGTCAGGGCGATATTGCGGGCCGAGATATCCCAGCCCAGCTCCTTGCTGAGCAGGGCTGCCAGCGCTTTGGTGAACCTGTCTTTGCCCTGTGGGCCGTCGTAGTTGGCCATCGCTTTGACCAGCTCGCCGTTGTCGAGCAGGCTCTTGGCCTCGGCTTGAAAGCGTTCCAGCATGGCGGGGATGGGGGCCGGATTGCCCCCACCCAGCATGATGGCGTCCGGATTGGTCAGCCCCTGATTGAGGTCATCCATGAGTTGGGTAATACCGGCGTGGCGAGTGAACTTCTCGCCGAACAAGGAAAATTCCATTCAGTGACAGATCCAGATTTGAGTTACGGGGATGTAGCACCATAGCTCAGTTTAAAAGCGGGTGTCGATCAAAAAGATGGGACGTTCCACGTGGAACATGGTGCAAAAATCAAGCGTGGTTAAAAGCACCAACTGTTGGTTTAAAAATGACCGAGCGGGATGCGTTTTGCGACTCAATTTGGTATCGAGATATAGTTAATTTAAACAAAATCATCATGTTATGAATTGCGTGAGGATTGGCACAACTATTGGAATAGCTATCTGGTCATCTCAACCATACCGGAGCAAACCAGATGAAAAGCCTGATCGCTACCCTGATTGTGAGTGTCCTGAGCCTGAACGTGATGGCCAACGAAAACCCGCGGCCCGAGCTGGAGAGTGCCCAGCTGGAGCAAGATGTGCAGAGCGAGTTGCAACAGGCATCCCACGCCGTGATGCAGGATGCGCTGCACAATCTCAAGCCGCTGGCGCTGGATACCCTGGTGGTGGAGGCGAGCCAGGCTGTGGCGACTCACCCCGAGAGTTGAGGTAGCGCAGGGGGGTCTGTCCCGTATGTTGTTTGAAGAAGCTGATGAAGGCGCTGTCGCTGGAGAACTCCAGCGCAGCGGCAATCCGGCTGATGGGCTCGCTTTCTGCCAGCAGCTCCATGGCGCGCAACAGCCGCCACTGCTGACGCCACGCCTGATAGCTCATGCCGGTCTCCCGCATGAAGATGCGGCCAATGGTCTTGTCACTGGCACCCACCCGCTCGGCCAGCCGGTTGAGCCGATCGGGCAGGGCATCCCCCCGTTTCAACTGCTGTAGCCAGTCGCCTAGTCTGGGATCGGTCGGCAGCGGCAACTGCCACGACTCCCGCGGCGCCAGCCTCAATTCTTCCATAAACAGTGCCACCGTCCGCTGTTGCTGCTCTTGCGGTTTGTCCCACGGCCAGAGCGCCATCCGCTCGATCAGTTCGTGCAGCAGTGGATTGACCGCCAGCACCTCCACCGTGCCGGGCAACTCGGGATGCGGCTGGAAGTAGAGTGAGCGGTAGGCCACCACACCGCGCATCAGTACCCGGTGGGCAGTGCCCGCTGGCAGCCAGGCGGCGCGGGTGGGCGGCAGCAGGCAGACCCGACCTTCCAGCTCCATGGTCATGCAGCCGGATTGGGCGAACAGCAGCTGATGGCGTTGATGTTGATGCAGACCCGAGTCGTGCCAGCCGAGGGCGGAGGCGATGCCGATCACACTGCCCATCAGCTGGTCGGGGTCAAAAGGGTGATCGGGAAGAATAAAGGCCATATGTCCGATTTTTGATGTTTATAGTCCCGCTTATTGTAATCAGACAAATGGCATCTCTCTAGAATGGCAACCTCTTGTGAAGGAGGTCAAGTTGCCACCGCTCTGGCTAGTGGTGGGATTGATGATGTTTCCCCAAATTGTGGAGACCATCTACAGCCCGGTCCTGACCCACATCGCTACCCAGTTTCAGGTGAGCGAAGGGCAGGCATCCCAGACACTGTCGGTCTATTTTCTGGCGTTTGCGGTGGGCGTGGTCTGCTGGGGGCGGCTATGCGATCTGATCGGGCGGCGTCCCGCCATGCTGGCGGGTCTGCTCACCTATGGTGTCGGCACCCTGCTGGCGCTGCTGGCCAATCAGTTTGAAACCCTGCTGCTCGCCCGGGTTATCGCGGCCTTTGGTGCAGCCGTGGGCTCCGTGGTGACCCAGACCATGCTGCGCGACAGCTATCAGGGCAGCGATCTGGCGCGGGTCTTCTCGGTGATGGGTATAGCGCTCTCACTCAGCCCAGTGTTGGGGTTGCTCAGTGGTGGGCAGCTGGCGAGCGGGTTAGGCTATCTCGGGGTGTTCAGCGGTCTGCTGGTACTGGCGGTAGGCTTGCTGCTGGTGACCTGCTGGCAACTGCCGGAAACCCGTCCGGCCACCACCCGGCAAGTCGCACTCTGGCCGCTGGCGCGCCGGATGATGAAGGATGGCGGACTCTGGCGCAGTGCCATGCTGGTCGCCCTGTTTAACACTATGCTGTTTGGCTACTACAGTCTGGCCCCATTCCTGTTTGCCGGATTGGGATTGAGCACTGGCGAGTTTGGCTATTCGGGGATCTTGCTGGCCTTGGCGACTCTGCTCGGCAGTCTGCTCAACAAGCATCTGCTGGGGAGGGGGTGGCTGCCGTCATCTCTGGTCAGGTTGGCTTGCGTTCTGGCGCTAGTTGCCGGGCTGCTGGTATGGGCGACTCAGGCCAGCCTCTGGTTCCTGTTGCCCATGATGGGTGTGGTGGTGGCCTTCGGGCTGGCTATCCCCAATGTGCTGAGTCAGGCGCTGTTGGCCTATCGCGAAGTGGCAGGCAGTGCTGGCGCCCTGTTCGGGCTTGGTTATTACCTGATGCTCAGTCTGGGGTTGGCAGTAGCGGCCGGATTGCAGGATCTCGGCCTGTTGCTGAGTGGCTGCGGTCTATTGGCGCTGATTTGCAGTGGGCGTCGTTCCACGTGAAACATCAGTTGCCGATAAAGCGGTAGCCGATACCTGATTCGGTCTCGATAAGCGTCGGTTGCTGGGGGTTATCCCCCAGCTTTTTGCGCAGGCTGGCGATGACGATGCGCAGGTAGTGGGTGTCCTCCTTGTGGCTCGGCCCCCAGATGTCATTGAGCAGCTGGGTCTGCATCACCAGCTTGCCTGGGTGGCACACCAGCGCCTGCAACAGGGCGAACTCCTTGCGGGAGAGGGGGATCTCCTCCTCCTTCATGGTCACCTTGTGGCTGCTGACATCAAGCGTCAGGCCGCATTGGGGGAAGTGGCGCCGCTCGCCGCTGCTGACGCCAGCCCGTTGGCGCAAGAGCACACGGATGCGGGCCATCATCTCGCCAATGCCGAACGGCTTGCTCATGTAGTCGTTGGCACCGGCATCCAGCAGGCGCACCTTCTCCTGCTCCGAATCGCGGGCCGACAGCACCAGCACAGGATTGGGGTGGTGTTCGCGAATGGCCTGCAACACCTGAATGCCATCGCCATCCGGCAGACCGAGATCGAGGATCACCAGATCGGGGTTGAGGTGGCGATACTGCTCCAGCCCTTCATTGACCCCCACCGCCTCACTCACCTGATGCCCCTCGGCAATCAGGCTGATCCGCAGAAAGCGACGGATCGCCGCTTCATCATCTATGACCAGAATGTGCGCCATCGAACCTCCAGAGGCGAATGGTGGGAGGGGCTGAGTGACCTGAGCTGGCGGTCAGCCATCAGACCTCCGGTGAATTGAGAGCGAGCGGCAGGGAGATACGCATGCAGGTGCCGTTGCCATTGGGGCCGGAGAAGGCCCAAATCTTGCCGCCGTGGGCCTCTATCATAGCGCGGGAAATGGCGAGGCCAAGTCCGGTGCCACGGCTGCCGCAATCGCCAACTGGCTGGGTGTAGAAGAGGTTGAAGATCTTCTCCCGATCCGACTCGGCGATACCGACCCCGATATCGATGATGTCGATGATGAGGTCGGGCTCGGCCACCATCACCTTGAACTCGATGGGGGTGCCTGCCGGCGAGTAGCGGGAGGCGTTGTCGAGGATGTTGACCAGCACCTGCTCGATCAGGGCGCCATGGACATAGAGCTGGGGCACATGCTGATCGAAATGGACCAGCAGCTTGTGCTGGCGCCAGGAGGAGTCGAGCCGCTTGCGGGCGCTCTCCACCAGATCTGCCAGATCGACCCAGTCCCGTTTCAGCTGGAAGTCGGGGGAGCCGATGCGGGTCATATCCAGCAGATTCTGCACATAGCTGTGTAGGCGGCGAGCCTCCTCCTGCACCGAGTGGAGCAGTTCGTCACGGTCTTCGGCGGGGATCCGGTCACCATATTCCAGCAGAGTGCTGCCTGCCCCCATGATGGTCGCCAATGGCGTCTTCAAATCGTGGGAGACCGAGGAGAGCAGAGCGGCACGCATCCGGTCGGTCTCCGCCTGTAGCTGGCTGTCGGCCAGCCGCTCGTTGAGGTCGATCCGCGCCAGCGCGGCGCGAATGTCGGTGAGCAGCGCCTGCAGCTGGTGTTCGGCAGAGGAGGAGAGCGGATTGGCCAGCGTTATGCCGATCACCAGATCATCGCTGAGGTGGTGATACTGGGCCTCGGCGGCATTGAGAGTTGCGGTGTGGGCTCCGGCGCTCTGCTTCTGGGCCAGACACCAGTCGATGGCCGCCTTGTCGGTCTGGCCGGGCCTGTGCTTCTCGTTGCCGAGCCGATCGTTGAACTCCTTGTCGATCACCACGGTCGGCTGGCCCAGTGCCAGCGAGATCGCTTGTGCCCCTTGTCTGAGCACCTCCTCCGGGCTGCTGGCAGTGGCCAGCCCCTGACTGAGGGAGAGCAGGGCATTGCCCAGCTGCTGGGTCTCGCGCAGACCGATCAGCTGTTGCCGCTGGCGGGAGGCGAGCCGTCCCGCCGTCATGCCGACGATAAGCAGCACAAACAGGGTGAGCAGGTCGCTGTGGTTGGCGACGCTCAGGGAGAAGTAGGGGGCGGTGAACAGCAGATTGTGGGCGATAAAGCCCAGCACTGCTGCCAGTGTGGCGGGCACCAGACTGGTGGTGAGGGCAGTCGCCAGCACCCCCAGTACAAAGATGAGCGGCAACGCCGCGGGCGGCAGCCAGTAGGAGAGCCCCCAGGCGGCGGCCGAGGTGATCCCCATGATGGTCACCGCCAGCAGGCTGTGGTGAATATCCTTCGGGGTCGGGACGCGCATCCCCACTTCGGGCTTCTGCTTCTCGGTATCGACCAGCGTGATTTCGAGCCCCTGAGCCTGCTTGAGCAGGTGTTGCACCAGCGAGCGACGCCACGGCGCCTTGTGGGGTTTGCCGAGCAGCAGTTGGGAGACCTGCTGCTGTTCAGCGGTCTCCAGCAGGGTGTTGGCGACCGCCGGGCTGGATAGCGTCAGCACCTTGGCACCGAGGTGGGAGGCGAGCGCCAGCGCCTGCTCCACATCGGCCGAGCGGCGACCATTGCTGTCGACATGCACCACCAGCCACGGGAGCTGACGGCGCTGGGCAAAGCGGTGGCCGTAGCGCACCAGCGCCGAGCCGTGCAGGTCACCGAGGCACACCATCAGCTTGCCCCGCAGCGGCAAGGTGCTCTTGCCTGCTGCTTGCCACTGCAGTTGCAGATCGCCCTCCACATGGCTGGCGGCGGTCTGCATCGCCAGCTCCCGCAATGCGGTGAGGTTGTTGAGGGAGAAGAAGGATTGCAGCGCCGCCTTGGCCTGATGGGGCACATAGACCTTGCCCTCCTTGAGGCGGCCGAGCAGCTCCTTGGGGGGCAGGTCGATCAGCACCAGACTGTCGGCTTCCAGCAGCACCTGATCTGGCAGGGTCTCTTTCACCCTGACCCCGGTCAGCTGCCACACCAGATCGTTGAGACTCTCCAGATGCTGCACGTTGAGGGTGGTGTAGACGTCAATCCCGGCGTTGAGCAGCTCCTCCACATCCTGCCAGCGCTTCTCGTGGCGGCTGCCGGGGGCGTTGCTGTGTGCCAGCTCGTCCACCACGGCGATGGCCGGTTTGCGGGCGAGCAGGCCGTCGAGATCCATCTCTTCCAGTCGCTGCTGGCGGTGCATGTGGATTTTGCGCGGCATGATGGCGAGCTTGTCGAGCAGAGCCAGCGTCTCCTGCCGGCCGTGGGTCTCCACCACGCCGATCAGGATGTCTACCCCCTCTTTGGCCTGTTCCCGCACCGCCTGCAACATGGCGTAGGTCTTGCCCACGCCGGGAGCGGCCCCGAGAAACACCTTCAGCTTGCCCTTGTGCTCCTGTTCCAGGCTCGCCAGCAGGGCGTCGGCCCTTACCTCATCACGCATCCCCATGCTCCTGCATCAGACTCGTCAGCAGGGCGTCAGCGCTTGCTACATCAGCCATTGTTATCCCTATCGAGCCAACCGCCCGTTTCGAAAATCGAGGTCATCACCAAACCGGAATGGGCGCCATCAGGCGCCCTTTTTATGATCCAGTTGCAGATTCAGCTGGAGAATGTTGACCACCTGCGGGCCAAGGATACCAGCTTGTGTGGCCGACTTGACCTGCTCCGTCAGTTGGGCGGGATCCAGTCCACGTTCTTTGGCGACGCGGTCAACCTGAGCCAGCACCGCATCCAGCGGCAGGTGGGGATCGAGGCCGGAAGCGGAGCGGGTCAGCATGGCGGGGGAGCGGGTTCCCGGCTGTGCCTTGGCGGCCTGTTCGGCGAACTCTGCCCGCAGCGGTGAACTCATGCCCAGATTGCTGGCACTACCGCCAATGGTGTTGAAATCACAGGCGGAGGGGCGGGGGTGGAAGTAGTCAGCCCGCTCGAATTTCTGTGCCAGCAGGACGCTACCGATCAGTTGCTGCTTGCTGTCGGTCAGCTGGCTGCCGTTGGCTTGCCAGGGGAAGAACAGCTGGGCCAGTCCGGTGACGGCCAGCGGATAACCTACGCCCAGCAGCAGGGTCAGGGTCAGCAGGGTTCTGATTGCGATCATGATGGATATGCTCCGAATTCGTTGTGTGGATGCGGGCTGACCGCATCCCGGTTATGTCGTTACACCAGACCCAGGCCGGTAATGACCAGATCGATCAGCTTGATACCGATAAACGGCACCAGCAGGCCGCCGACACCGTAGATCAGCAGGTTGCGGCGCAGCAGACTGGCGGCCGAGCCTTTCAGGTCGACACCACGCAGTGCCAGCGGCACCAGCGCTACGATGATCAGGGCGTTGAAGATGATGGCCGACAGGATGGCGCTCTGCGGGCTGCCCAGCTGCATCAGGTTCAGTGCCCCCAGTTGCGGGTAGGCGGCGATGAACAGGGCTGGCAGGATGGCAAAGTACTTGGCCACGTCGTTGGCGATGGAGAAGGTGGTCAGGGCACCACGGGTCACCAGCAGCTGTTTGCCGACCAGCACCACATCCAGCAGCTTGGTGGGGTTGGAGTCGAGATCCACCAAGTTGCCCGCCTCCTTGGCTGCCTGGGTACCCTCGTTCATGGCCAGACCCACATCAGCCTGTGCCAGTGCCGGTGCATCGTTGGCACCGTCGCCGCACATGGCAACCAGACGACCATCGGCCTGCTCCTGACGGATATAGGCGAGCTTCTTCTCCGGTGTCGCTTCGGCGATGAAGTCATCCACCCCGGCTTCGGCGGCGATGGCGGCGGCGGTTTTCGGGTTGTCGCCGGTGATCATCACGGTGCGGATCCCCATGTGGCGCAGGATCTGGAAGCGAGCCTTGATACCGGGCTTGATGATGTCCTTGAGGTAGACCACCCCCAGCAGTTTCTCCTGCGTGCAGACCAGCAGCGGAGTCCCACCCTGGCGGGCGATGCTGTCGACTGACTTGAGCACCAGCTCAGGTACCGCCTTGCGGTCGAGGCTGAGGTAGTTCAGCACGGCATCTACCGCCCCCTTGCGATATTGATGACCGTTGCGATCCAGTCCGCTCAGCCGGGTTTCGGCGCTGAAGGGGATCACCTTGTCGCTCTCCAGCTGGCTCGGCTTGGCCATGCTCTTGCTGGCCAGAGTCAGGATGGATTTGCCCTCCGGGGTGTTGTCACCCAGCGAGGCCAGCATGGCGGCTTGTGCCAGCAGGGCGGGGTCGACTCCGGGGGCCGGGATCAGCTCATCCGCCATCCGGTTGCCGAAGGTGATGGTGCCGGTCTTGTCCAGCAGCAGGGTGCGCACGTCACCGGCCGCTTCGACGGCACGGCCAGACTTGGCGATGACGTTCAGCTTCACCAATCGATCCATACCGGCAATGCCGATGGCGGAGAGCAGGCCGCCGATGGTGGTCGGGATCAGGGTGATAAAGAGCGCGATCAGGTAGAGACGCGGGACCTGGGTGCCGTTGTAGTCGAGGAACCAGGGCAGGGTGGCGACCACCAGTAGGAAGATGAGGGTCAGCCCGACCAGCAGGGCATCCAGCGCCATCTCGTTGGGGGTCTTCTGGCGCTTGGCCCCTTCCACCAGTGCAATCATGCGATCCAGCGTGCTCTCGCCCGGATTGTTGCTGACGCGCACCCAGATCTCGTCGGAGACGACCGTCGTGTTGCCGGTCACGCCGCTGCGGTCGGTGCCCGACTCGCGGATGACGGGGGCGGATTCGCCGGTGATGGCGGCTTCGTTGACCGAGGCGATACCGGCGACCACTTCGCCGTCGGCCGGGATCATCTCGCCGCTGCGTACCAGCACCAGGTCCCCCTTCATCAGGCTGGTGGCGGGTACCCACTCGCCCTGACCATCTTTGGCATTCGCCACCCGACGGGCCTTGAGCTGGCTCATGCCCGCCTTCAGGCTGTCGGCGCGAGCCTTGCCGCGCCCCTCGGCCAGGGTTTCCGCGAAGTTGGCAAACCAGAGGGTGAGCCAGAGCCAGGCGGTCAGCTGCCAGGCCAGCGAGGGGGCGACGCCGGAGAAAGGCTGCCCCAGCAGGGACTCCACGGTCGCCATGACTGCGGCCAGCCAGAGGGTGAACAGGATGGGGCTGCCAAACAGCGCCTTGGGATTGAAGCGATAAAGGGCCTCAACCATTGCCTGGATGATCTGTGATTTCTGTTTTTTGCCCTTCACCAACATGGTGTCGGTGCTCATTGCAGTGGACTTGCTCATTGGAAAGCTCCCAGCATCAGATAGTTGGCGATTGGCATCCGGATGGTGATCGACAGGGTCAGGTTCATCAGAGTGCCCCTCCGATCAGACTCAGATGTTCGGCCACAGGGCCCAGTGCCAGCACCGGCAGGAAGGAGAGGCCACCTATCAGCAGGACGGTGATGATCAGCAGGGTAACGAACAGCGGGCCGCTGATGGGGAAGTCCCCTTCGCTCGTCTCCTGACGGGGCGCACGGGCCAGCTGACCGGCGATGGCCAGTACCGGAATGATGTAGCCGAAGCGACCGAGCAGCATGGCCAGACCGATGGCGATGCACTGCCAGTTGTCACCGGCGGCAAAACCGGCGAAGGCGGAGCCGTTGTTGCCGGCAGCCGAGGCGTAGGCATAGATGAGGCGTGACAGACCGTGCGGGCCATCATGGCCGATGATGGTGCTGGCATCCGGCATCAGCAGGGTGACGCCGCCGATCACCAAAACCCCCACCGGCATGACCAGCATGCTGGCAACCACCCACTTCATCTCGGTGATACCGAGCCGTTTGCCCAGATAGGTCGGGGTGCGACCCACCATCAGACCGCACAGGAACACGGTCAGCAGTACGAATAGCATCATGCCGTAGATACCGGAGCCGACCCCGCCGAAGATGACCTCACCCAGCAGCATGTTGATCATGCCCACCATGCCGCCGAGCGGAGTAAAGCTGTCGTGCATGGCGTTGACGGCACCGTTGGAGGCGGCAGTGGTCGCTACTTCCCAGATGCTGGAGAGCACAGGGCCGAAGCGGCTCTCCTTGCCTTCCCAGTTGCCAGTCATATTGCTGGCGTCAGTGGTGAGCTGGGCGAGGGCGTGATCCGGTTTCAGCTCCTGGGAGAGGGAGACGAAGAGCCCCAGCACCAGCATGAGGGTCATTGCGCCGAGAATGGCGCGACTGTGGGCCATGTTCTTCACATAGCGGCCCAGAGTAAAGACCATGGCTGCGGCGATGGTGAGCAGGGCGACCATCTCCAGCCAGTTGGAGAGGGCGGTCGGGTTCTCGAACGGATGTGCCGAGTTGATGCCGAAGAAGCCGCCGCCGTTGGAGCCCAGTTGCTTGATGGCGATCTGCGAGGCCGCCGGGCCGAGAGGCAGCAGCTGCTCCTGACCTTCCACACCGTGGAACGACAGATAGGCGGAGAGGCTTTGCGGAACACCTTGCCATACCAGCACCAGCGCCATGATCAGCGCGATGGGTAGCAGCACATAGAGGCAGAAACGCACCAGATCCTGCCAGAAGTTGCCAAGGTTGATGGTCTGCTGACGGGCTATACCGCGGAACAGGGCAATGGCGACGGCTGCGCCCGTCCCTGCGGAGACGAAGTTCTGGGTGGTCAGCCCCACCATCTGGCTGAAGTAGGAGAGGCTGGCCTCACCGGAATAGGCTTGCCAGTTGGTGTTGGTCATAAAGCTGACCGCGGTGTTGAATGCCAGTTGCCAACTCAGACCCGGCAGTTGCTGCGGGTTGAGGGGCAGCAACCCCTGCGCCATCAGGATCAGGAACAGCAGACCGAAACCGGCGCCGTTGAAGGCCAGCAAGCTGAGGGCGTAGGACTTCCAGTCCTGCTCCCGTCCATCGGTGCCACAGCAAGCCAGTGTGGCGCGCTCGACCGGTGCCAGCCAGCGGATTTTGCCTTCAAATACCCGATAGATGTAGTTGCCCAGCAGCGGTGCCGGTAGCAGAACCAGCAGCACGAAGGCCACCGGATAGATTATTTCTTGCCACATGTTCTAGTTCCTCACTCGTGACTGCGCGTGAGTGCGCGCATCAGATAGGCCATCAAGGCGAGGACGAGCAGCAGATATAGCCAATTCATATCGACTCCATTGAGATAATTAGCTGCGAGAGCCGATGTAAGACCATATCGACTCTGTTGGTGTCATTGACGCTGGAAAGGGTATGTAAAACAGGCGTAAAGGCGCCATAAAGCGCCATGTGGCAGGCGTAAAATCGGCGTAAAGAACGACGGATTTGCGAGAGAAATGGCGAGGAGTGATCAAAAAACCCGGCCTGAGCCGGGTTTGGGTGAAGGGGTTACATGGCTGTAGACGCCGGCTGCTCGTGACAGGCCAACTTCATCTGCCCTTAGCGCATAGTGACGAACTCTTCCGCGCTGGTCGGATGGATAGCAACGCAGTTGTCGAAATCAGCCTTGGTGGCTCCCATCTTCATGGCGACGCCGAAGCCTTGCAGGATCTCATCCATCGCAAAGCCGATACCGTGCAAACCGACCACCTTCTCTTCCGGGCCGACACAGACCAGCTTCATCCGGGTGGGCTGGCGATGCTGGGTCAGTGCAGAGTACATGGCGGTGAACTGGCTGCGGTAGACCTTCACCTGGTCCTCGCCGTATTCGGCGATGGCTTCAGGTTCGGTCAGGCCTATGGTGCCGATGGGCGGGTGGCTGAACACCACGGTCGGCACCAGATCGTAGTTGAGGTGTTCGTTCGGCTTGTTGTTGAACAGCCGCTCGGAGAGGCGGCGGCCTGCCGCGACGGCTACAGGTGTGAGCTGGATGCGACCCGTGTTGTCACCCACTGCATAGATGTTGGCGACGGCGGTGTTCTGGAACTTGTCGGTCGGGATAAAGCCCTTCTCGTCCAGCGCTATGCCTGCGGCGGCAAGATTCAGGTTTTCAGTAGCCGGTACTCGGCCGATGGCCCAGATCAGGCAGTCAACGGTGAGGTGGCGACCATCTTCCAGTTGCAGGGTCAGGCTGTTGTCAGCGTTTTTGAGCACGGCTTTGGGAATGGCGTGGGTGTGCAGCTTGGGCCCTTCCTGCGCCATGATTTCCACCAGTGTCTCGTTGATCATGGGGTCGAAGTTGCGCAGCGGCGCGTGCTTGCGCACCACCAGATGGGTCTCTGAGCCGAGTGCCTGCATCACGCCGGCGATCTCGACTGCGATGTAGCCCGCACCCACTACGGCAACCCGCTTGGGTTGGCTTTGCAGGTCAAAGAAACCGTCGGAGTCGATACCCAGCTCGGCTCCCGGGATCGCCGGAATTTCCGGGCGGCCACCGGTAGCGATCAGAATGTGATCGGCCGTGTAGCGCTCGCCATTGACCTCGATGGTGTTGCTGCTGACGAAGCGGGCGAAGCCCTTGATGACGGTGATCTGGTTCTTGCCCAGCACGTTCTGGTAGGACTGGTGGATGCGGCTTATGTAGGCCTGGCGGGACTCGACCAGCTTGGCCCAGTTGAAGTGGTTGAGGGTGGTGTCAAAGCCGTAGTCGGCGCCATATTTCAGGGCATCGGCGATCTGGCCGGCATACCACATGGCCTTCTTCGGTACGCAGCCTACGTTGACGCAGGTTCCACCCAACTCTTTGGCTTCAATCAGGGCAACTTTCTTACCGTACATGGCAGCCCGGTTGGCTGAGGCGATACCGCCGCTGCCACCGCCGATGGCGATATAGTCAAAATGCTGTGCCATTGCGAGGTTCTCCGCTCATTAAGAATGCAATCACAGCATGATGGGGATAAAGCGGCTGGCTCACAAGAGCCAGCGCTCAGTTATGTTGGATCGGCAGGCGAATATGGAACTGGGCGCCCTGGCCCGGTTCGCTGGCACAGCTGATACGGCCTTTCAGCAGTTGCACCACCAGGTTGTAGATGATGTGTGTGCCCAGACCGCTGCCGCCCTGACCCCGCTTGGAGGTGACGAAGGGATCGAAGATGCGCGGCAAGATTTCGGGCGGGATGCCGCGGCCGTTGTCCGAGTAGTCGATAAACAGCTCTTCTCCCTGCTGTTCCACCTTGATGGTGATCTTCTTCGGTTTGTCCCAGTTGTCGAACCCGTGGTTGATGGAGTTGAGGATCAGGTTCGAGTAGATTTGGGTAAAACTGCCCGGGAAGGAGAAGATCGACAGCTTGGGATCGCACTGGATATCCACTTCGCACTGGCTCTTCTTCAGTTTGTGGCCAAGCGAGACCACTACCTGATGGAGGTTGTCGGCGAGACTGAAGTTGTAGCGCGCTTCCGATGACTGATCGACCGCTACCTGTTTGAAGCTGGCAATCAGCTCGGAGGCGCGCCGCAGGTTGCTCTGCAGCAGCTGCATCGATTCGTCGAGGTTGACGGTGAACTCGTTGAGATAGGAGCGCGACAGCTGCTTGGAGTCGATATGGGACTTGAAGTCGGCGACCCGCTCTTGCAGGTAGGAGGAGGCGGTCACGCTGATGCCGATCGGAGTGTTGATCTCGTGTGCCACCCCGGCTACCAGCGAGCCGAGGGAGGCCATCTTCTCGGACTCCACAAGGGTCTGCTGGGCCTGTTTCAGGTCGTCGTACGCCTTGCCGAGCTGGTTGTTGGCTTCGCTCAGGCTGCGGGTACGCTCCACCACCTTGCCTTCCAGCTGTTCGTTGAGCTGGATAATCTCCCGCTCGACCTTTTTCAGTTGGGTGATGTCGTAGCCGAAGCCGATCTGGTACTTGAGGTTGGGACCATCGTAGAAGGGTACGAAGGTCCACTGCAGTACCAGCTCATGGGCCTGCTGGTCATGCATGATGACCTCTTTGTCTGACAGTGAACCCTCCGCCGCCAGAATATCGTTCAGCTCTTCCCGTTGCGCCGGGCTGACAAAAAGATCCAGCCAGTTGTGTTGCAACAGCTCCTGCTGGTGGTAGCCGGTCAGCAGTATGGCTGCCGGGTTGATGCTGGCGATGGTCAAGTCTGGTTCCATGCAGCAGATGACCATGTTGGCGGAGTTGATCAGGGTGGCGGAGAAATCCCGCTCCTGTTGCAGCTGTTCCACCGCCTGATGGCGGGCAACCAGCTCGTCACGCAGTCGGGTACGCATCTGGTTGAGGGTGGAGACCAGGGTATCCAGCTCATCGGGTTTCTTGCGTGGCTGCGGGCGGCCTTCCAGCTCCAGCGCCATGTCGAGCCGATCGAGGTTGAACTTCTGGGCGTAGTTGGCGATGCGGTTGATGTGCCTGACCACCAGATAGTAAATGATGATCAGGATGCAAAATGAGACCACCAGGGTCTTGATGGTCTGGCTGACCATGATCAGCACCGATTTTTCGATGAGGCGCTGGTAGATCTGCTCGAGAGAGGCGGCAACGAACAGCTTGCCAACGATTTCACCCTGATAGGTGAGGTTGAATTCGCGGGAGATATCATAGCTTTCCCGCTCGACCCCCTGGGTCAGCAGCGGGACTTCGGAGTTGCCGAGCATCTCCTTGACCATCACGAACTGCATGTTGGGCAGGTTCATGATCCCTTCAATTTGCACTTTGACCTGCTCTTCATCCAGGTTCCACAAGCTGGCGGCGATGGGTTGCAGGAACGAGGCCTCGATCTGGCCGATGCTGTCTTCGATAACGGCGACATCCTTGCGGTAATCCCAGGCGAGTTGCAGCGCCGTAATGATCATCGCCAATACGGTACTGCAGACCAGAATGTAGGAGAGCAGGCGATATGAGAGTCCGTTGCGGCCTACGGCCCTGGCGGTCTTGGTGAAGAGTCCTGACATGGCGTCCTTGCGGTCTGGATGTGGTGTTTTTTAGTTTAACTGCTTCATGCACTTATGTCGTCTTTCCTGCGCAGCATAAAAAAGGCCCCGTATCGGGGCCTTTGCATGTGATTGATGATTAATGTCCACCGTTTGCTTTGGGCGGAATGGTTTCATCGAATACCGGCAAGGGTTTGTGCTCGGAAGCCAGATAGGTGTAGATCACCGGCAGTACGAACAGGGTAAACAGGGTACCGATGGCAAGACCAGCCACGATGACGATACCGATACTGAAACGCTGTGCCGCACCGGCACCTGCGGCGTAGAGCAGCGGGATCAGACCGGCAATCATGGCCGCCGTGGTCATCAGGATCGGACGCAGACGCACCTTGGCGGCCTGCATTACTGCTTCCATCCGGTTCATGCCGCGCAGCAGCTGCTCTTCCTTAGCTACTTCACAGATCAGGATACCGTGCTTGGTAATCAGACCCACCAGGGTAATGAGGCCCACCTGGGAGTAGATGTTCATGGTCGCCATACCCCATGCCAGGGCAATCAAGGCCCCGCTGATGGCGAGCGGTACAGAGACCATGATGACCAGCGGGTCACGCACCGACTCGAACTGGATTGCCAGCACCAGGAAGATGATGGCCAGTGCCAGCGCGAAGGTGGCATAGAGCGCATTGCCTTCGGTGACGAACTGACGGGCTTCACCCATGAAGTCGTAACGATAGCCTTGCGGCAGCTTCTCGTCAGCGGTGGTCTGGAACCAGTTGATCGCATCACCCATGGCCACGCCCGGAGCCGGAACGGCGCCTATGGTGGCGGAGTTCAGCTGGTTGAAGTGGGGCAGGGCGCGGGGCTCGCCAACCACTTCAATGCTGATCAGGCTGCCGAGCGGGATCGACTTGCCGTCGGCGGCCCGCACGTAGTAGCCCTTGATGGACTCCGGATTGAGACGGTACTTGCGCTCGACCTGCGGGATCACCTCGTAGGAGCGGCCATCCAGGTCGATACGGTTGACGTAACCGTCCGCCATCATGGTGCCCATGGTGATTCCGATATCCTGCATGGTGATGCCGTAGGCACCTGCCTTGTCCTTGTCGATGCGGATCTTCATGGTGGCGGAGTCGTAGTTCAGATCGAGATCCGAATAGACGAACTGACCGTTACTCTGCGCCGCTGCCAGAATTTCCCCGGCCACCAGGAACAGGCTTTCGAAGCTGTTCGGGGTGGTGATGACGAACTGGATCGGCAGACCACTCGATGCACCCGGCAGTTCCGGGAACTGGAAGGTGGTGATGGCCATACCCGGGATGTCTTTCACCAGATTGGCGACCCGGTCCAGCACCTCTTTCTGGCTCGCTTCACGCTGGCTCCAGGGCACCATGGAGGCGATACCGAACGCCTGGTTGGCATTGAACACCCCGGAGAAGACCTGGGAGAAGGCGATTTCGGGCTGGTCGTCCAAGATCTTGTTCACATCCGCCATGGTGTTTTCGATGTAGTCCAGGTTGGCGTTGGACGGTGCGGTACCCAGCACGGCCATTACCCCCTTGTCCTCTGACGGTGCCAGTTCGCTCGGGATGAACTTGAACAGCAGCGGCAGGCTGGCGAAGACGATGACGGCGAACACCACGATGACGGGGCGCTTTTTCATCACGGCGTGCAGCATGCTGTCGTAGCGATCGGTCATCCGTTCCAGCAGGTGGTGGACTGTGCTCTCGAACTTGCCCGGCTGCTCGTTGGCCTTGAGCATCTTGGAACACATCATCGGTGACAGAGTCAGGGCGATGATGCCCGAGACGAACACGGCGCCAGCCAGCGTCAGGGCAAACTCCTTGAACAGGGAGCCTGTGATACCCCCCATCAGGGCGATAGGGGCGTATACCGCCGCCAGGGTGACCGTCATGGCGATAACCGGTACCGCGATCTCGCGGGTACCGATAATGGCTGCCCGGAACGGTTCTTCCCCCTCCTTGATATGACGGTCGACGTTCTCCAGCACCACGATGGCGTCATCCACCACCAGACCGATCGCCAGCACCATCGCCAGCAGGGTCATCAGGTTTATCGAGAAGCCGAACATATCCATCATCATCACTACGCCGATAAGACTGAGCGGAATGGTGATGATCGGGATGATGACCGCGCGGAACGAACCGAGGAACAGGGTGATGACCACCAAAACGATTGCGGCTGCCTCCAGGATGGTCTTGATAACCTCGTGGATGGACTCGTTGATCGCCACTGTTGAGTCATACATCACGTTGAGACGCATGGTGCTCGGCATATTGCGCTCAAGGCTCGGCAGCAACGCCAGCACATCGTGGGCGATGTTGATGGGGTTGGCTGTCGGCGCGGCGTTGACCGCCATGACCACGGCTTCGCGTCCGTTGGCGCTGGCGCGATAGATGTCGTGGCTCTTCTCGAGGGTCACCTTGGCAATGTCGGAAAGGCGGATCACCTTGCCGTCACGGGTAGCAACGACCAGACGCTTCAGCTCGTCGACGTCCTTGACCTGGGTCTCGGCGTTGCCGTTGAACAGGGTAAAGTAACCGGTCGCCTGACCTGTCGCGGACTGATAGTTGTTGCTGTTGAGCACCGTCATCACGTCACTGGCAGTCAGGTTGAAGGCCGCCATCTTGGCCGGATCCAGCCATACCCGCAGGGCAAACTCGACACCGCCGTAGAGGTCAACCTTGGAGACCCCGCCGACAGTAAAGAGCTGCGGCTTGATAACCCGCTCCAGATAGTCGGTGATCTGGCTGGAATTGAGCTCCGGGCTGGTAAAGCCGAGGTAGAGCACCGCCGTGGTTGAACCGGTGGAGGAGGTGACCGACGGGTCTTCCGCCTCTTTCGGCAACTGGGATCGCACCGAGTTCACCTTCGCCAGGATGTCGGACAGCGCGGCGTTGGGGTCGGTGTTGAGCTTCATGTACGCAGTGATGGTGGAGCTGCCCAGCTGGCTGGAGGAGGTCATGAAGTCGATGTTGTCGGCTTGCGCGACCGCCTGTTCCAGCGGCTGGGTGATGAACCCCTGGATCAGATGAAGAACTGGCGCCATAGTAGCCAGTGCTGACGGTGATCACCGTGTTGGTCACCTCGGGGTATTCCCGTACCTGCATCTTGAAGATGGCCTGAAAGCCCAGCAAGGCGATCAGGAAGCTGAGCGAGATCGCCAGCACAGGCCGTTTTATAAATATGTCAGTAAATCGCATCGCAGATCTCCGCGCTTACAGCATCGGGGTTTGTGCCGGAACGGCCAGGGCGTCGTTCTCGACCACATGCACCTTGGTGTCGTTGCTCAGGCGAACCTGACCCGACAGTACGATCTGGTCACCGGCCTGGATGCCGGAGAGCACATGCACATCGTTGCCACGGCGCTCACCGGCCTTGACCACAACCTGCTTGGCTCGCAGCACTTTCACCTTGTTACCCTCTTTGTCGGTCTCTTCGCCCTCTTTGAGCACGTAGACGTTCTGACCGTAAAGGGTGAAGGAGATAGCGCTCTGCGGGATCACGATCTGATCTTTCACCGTCGGCAGAATGATGCTGGCGCGGGCGAACATACCGGAACGCAGCTGACCGTCGTTGTTCGGAATGTCTGCCTGTACCTGGATCAGGCCGCTCTGGAAGTTGACCGCAGGTTCGATGGCGGTGATATGACCGTCAAACTGGGTTTGCGGATAGGCATCCACATTGATCTTGATGGTCTGGCCCAGCTTGATTTTGGAGATATCGGTCTGGGGCACGGTGAAGCGCAGGCGCATCACGCTGGTATCTTCCAGGCGCACGATATCTGTGCCCGGCTGCAGATACTGACCGAGGAACACATTGCGCAGGCCGACCACGCCGCTAAAGGGCGCACGGACTTCACGACGGGCAATGGTCGCCTTCAGACTCTCGATATCTGCTTCCAGCGAGCGATAGGCCGCTTCGGCTTCATCCAGCTGCTCTTTGGAGATGGAGCTGGTCTTGTAGAGGTTCTGGAAACGATCGAACTTGGCTTTTGCCGCTGGCAGCTTGGCCTGGGAGGCGCGCAGATTGGCCCGCTCCACGGTGGAGTCCAGGCTCAGCAGCAGCTGGTCAGCCTTGACCGGTTTGCCTGATTCGAAGGTGATGGCGTCAATGGTACCTGCCAGTTCGGTGGAGAGGGTCACCCCCTGATTCGGCTCGATGAAGCCGATCGCTTCGATGGTCGGTACCCAATCCTGCGCCTTGGTCACCATGGCGGTGACGGGGAATTCGGGTTCCGGCCGGTTGGCCATGTATTGGGCAATCATCTTCTGTTTGAACAAATTGAAGCCGATGACGCTGCCAAACAAGGCGATCGCTATCAGCAACATAATGGCCATCCACTTTTTCATGAACAGGCTCCTGAGGTGGAAAGAATGGGGGATAAAATGGCATTCCAGCTGGCCCGGATCGCGGTTTCCAACTGCGATTCGGTCAGCGTGATGTTGTGCACCCTGCACTGCAGGGCCAGATGCATGACACTGTCCAGACTCAACACCTGGAGTGCCCGTATCGGTAAATCAATAAACAATCCTTGTTCAACGCCCTGTTCAAAAAATCGGTCCAGAGGCTCCCAGGCAGCCAGAATGACAGGATTGGTCTCCAATTCTGCCCCTAGCGAAGAGCTCTCGTACTGCAATTTGCACCGGATAGCGTTGGGTTCGTTAACAAAAATGGCATGAATATTGAGCCATAATTGGCGAAATTGTTGAAATGAAACTTTATCGATTGCTACATCGGCCATGACCATGGGCACACACTGCAAGATAGTGTGCTGGTGCAGTTGCCGGATCAGATCATCCTTGTCGCCGAAGTAACGATAGATGGTGCCGGTGGCAACATTGGCCTTCTTGGCGACTTCCGCAATCGACAGACCATGAAAACCCCGTTCACCCAGCACCTCATGGGCCGCGTTGAAGATGCTCTCTTTTTTATCCAGAATCATCAGTGTGACTTTCGATTGAATGAACGTTCATTCATTCTAGATTGGCATCAAATCAAGTCAAGGCAGCAAGGTGATTTGCGACTGCGATCTGCCCCTTTTCGGCTGTCAGCAGGGGAATAGTGGAAGAAAAGTGCGCAATGTGCTTGAAAAAACAACGAACAGTGTTTCGGTGACAGAAAAGTGTAGACAAACCAGCAACCATCATTAATAATGCGCCCCGTTCGACAGCGTGGCGCCCGTAGCTCAGCTGGATAGAGCGCTGCCCTCCGGAGGCAGAGGTCACAGGTTCGAATCCTGTCGGGCGCACCATCAAAAGTGCGTCGGTTAAACGGGCGTTGTTGTGGAACGAAAACAGCTGTGGTGGCTGTAGCTCAGTTGGTAGAGTCCCGGATTGTGATTCCGGTTGTCGTGGGTTCGAGCCCCATCAGCCACCCCATTTTACAGCTTGTCAGGTACGCGAAGGTGGCGGAATTGGTAGACGCGCTAGCTTCAGGTGTTAGTGCCCCCCGGGTGTGAGGGTTCGAGTCCCTCTCTTCGCACCATACTTGCTGTATGACGAGGATGACCATAAGGTCGTCTTTGTTTTTTTGAAGTAAACTATTTTGAAAGAAATAGCCTCGGTGATTAGCGCAGTCCGGTAGCGCATCTGGTTTGGGACCAGAGGGTCAAAGGTTCGAATCCTTTATCACCGACCACATTTAGAAAAACCTCGCTTAGGCGGGGTTTTTTGCTTTCCGGCCTCCGCCGTGCCAGTACTCTCTCCCTGTTACGTCTGTTTACACTCTATTTGGGCAGCGCGCCCCGCCTTTCGGTTATGCTTCAGCCTCGAGTCACTGACAACCGGATGTCATCGGCCCATTTCAGGCATTTTTCCATGAATAACAAAATTTCCTTTGCTTGCTCTCCCGCCCTGCTGGCTGCCTTGCTGCTGGGTGGCTGTACCATCAAGCCGCCATCCACCGATGTGATGATGGGCTCCATTGCATCACAACCGCAGGAGGAGCGCTCTCTCTCCCCCTTGCTGACCAGCGGTGATTTTTGCGTTGCGGTGTCCCAACAGAAGGTGTTGGCACAACCTTGCAGCGGAAAAGACGATCAACTGTTCGAGTGGGATCTGGGTGAGTTGCGCCTGCAGGATCTCTGTTTGCAAGCCAAAAACGACAGCGAGTTGATGCTGGCACCCTGTGACGGTCAGGCACAGTGGGAGTGGCAGAAAGACAAGCTGTTCAACAGCAAGGTTTCCCGCTGCCTCGATGTGGCCGGGCGACGCCATACCCCCGGCACGCCGCTGCGGCTGGCCGAATGCTACGGTGGAGCGAACCAGAGCTTCAGCTGGCAGCGGCCCAATCCCTGGCTGGAAACCCTGAAAAAACAAAGCCTCACATGGTGAGGCTTTGCTGAATCGGATGTCGGGATGAAGAGGATCAGGCAGCGCTGACGCTCTCCAGCTCGAACAGCTTCTCCAGATAGACGGCGACGCCATCTTCATCGGAGGTGAGGGTCTGCTCATACTCCGGCAGCGCCATTTTCAGGCGGTCATGGGCGTTGCCCATCACGATGCCGCGTCCCACCATGGTCAACATCTCGAAGTCGTTCATGCCATCGCCGAAGGCGATCGCCTCCGACATATCGAACCCGTTCTGCTCCAGCACGGCCCGCACAGCATTGCCCTTGTGCACCCCGGCGTGCATCACTTCGAGGCAGTCCGGCAGGGAGAAGGTGACGTTGAGCTGATCGCCATAGCGCTGGTTGAGGTGCGCCTCGATCTTCAGCAGCTTCTCGTGGTCGCCGATGTAGAACACCTTGTTGATCTGCTCTTTCGGTTCCTGCTTCAGGTCATCGACCAGACGGTAGGTGAACCCTGACTCGTCGTGGAACTGCAGCAGCCAGGGCAGCTCCTCTTCCACCACCCAGTCATCACCCTGATAGACATTGAGGTGGATAGAGGGGTCGCGCTCCAGTGCAATCAGTTCGGCGGCGATCTCGGTCGGCAGCGGCTGGTTGAAAATCAGCTGATCCTGTTTGTCATGGACCACGGCGCCATTGGAGGTAATGAGGTAGATGTCCATCCCCAGCGCATCGCGGAAGCTGCGAACGTCAACATGATGACGGCCGGTGGCGACCACGAATTTCACACCTTGTTCTACCAGGCGGTGCAGGGTATCCCGGGTACGGGGAGAGATCTGGTGCTGCTTGTTGAGCAGAGTGCCATCGAGATCGGATACAACTACCTTGAACATCATTACCTCGGCATCGATTGAAAACAGGGGCAGTTTACCTTAGCCCGCACTGTCACCCCATTTATTTAGGGTTACAAAAAATAGCCAGCTCAGAAGCGGGCGAAAAAGTCGACCGTCGCGGTCAGAGCGGGCTGGCGCTTGTCATCGGATTCGATAAACAGCTCGTGCCAGGCACCCTCGATGCGCAGTGGCTTGCCCCCTTCGCACTTGGCAATGGTGCAGAAGCGATCCTGAGCGGCATTGTCCACCACGCTGTCGTTGCCAGCCTGCAGCACCAGCAGCGGGGTTTTGATGGCGCCCGCATCGGCGATGGCGGCATCTGCACCGGTGATCCCCTGATAAATCCAGTGGGCGGTCGCGCCACCCAGCTTGATCTGCGGGTGCTGTTCGTAGATTTGGCGGAAGGCTTGATAGCGGGGCTGGCTGTGAGTCAGTTCGTTATCGGCAAAACCGTGATCCTGATAGGCTCCCTGACCGGGGCCGTAGGGAGGCTCACCAATCCAACCGCCGACCGTGCCTATGGTGCTCGCCAATCCCTTGGCCAGCCACTTGGGCAGACCGCCGAGATTGATGCCCAGCATGGGGGAGGAGAGTACGGCTGCTTTGATATCATCGGGCCAGCGCTCCAGATAGCGGGCCGAGATGGCACCGCCCATGGAGTGGGCCAGCAGGAACAGCTTGGCAGGTTGGTCCGTCATGATGATCTGGTCATGAAACTGCTTGAGATCGACCACATAATCGTCGAAATGGTCGACATATCCCTTCTGCGGGTCATTCAGCATCCGATCGGACATCCCCTGACCACGATGGTCGATGAGATAGAGGCTGTAGCCCTGACGCCAGAGATCCCACGCCAGCTCCTGATACTTGAGGTAACTCTCGACCCGGCCATTGACGATGAGGATGGCGCGATCAACCTTCTCCTGCCGCAGCGCAGCATAGCGGATGGTCACCCCATCCTTGCCCTGGAACTCTCCTTCCACCGCATGCTGGCGCCAGAAGTCGGGCAGGGTTTGCTGGTAGAGGCTGGGTACATCGGCTTCGCTGGTGAGCTGATAGGTATTGGTCACGGCAAGGGCTCCGGCAGAAAACAGGGTCAGGGCCAACAGGGAAAGAGAGAGGGGTTTCATCGGGCACACTCCTGTTGCCAATGGTGATAAAGGGCGGCGATATCCCCCGAGCAGAGCAGCGCCATGCAGGCTTGCAAGCGAGGCAGGGGCCAGTCCCACCACTGCATCTCTTGCAGCATGAGGATCTGCTCATCGCTGAAACGGCGGCGGATCGGTTGGGCCGGGTTGCCGCCGACTATGGTGTAAGGGGCCACATCCTTGGTCACCACGGCGCGGGTGGCGATGACGGCGCCGTCACCTATGGTGATGCCGGGCATGATCATCGCTTCCGAGCCGATCCAGACATCGTTGCCAATCCGTGTGTCTCCCTTGCGCAGAAAGCCGCTGCGGGCCCCTTCGCCAAAGGTGTCGGGGTTGAACGGGAAGGTGGAGACCCAATCCAGCCGGTGGCCCTGATTGCCCGCCAGCATGAAGGTGGCGCCCGAGCCGATGGAGCAGAATTTGCCGATGATCAGCCGATCCACCTCGCCCCAGAGGCCGCTCTCCCAGGTGTCGCGGGTCGAGCCATCGCCGAGCAGGTAACGGACGCAGTGATCCTCGAACGGTTTGCCGTGGTAGTAGCCGGAGTAGTAGCTGTAGTCGCCGGCCTCTATGTTCGGGTTGGTCAGGTGATCCCGGATTATTTGCGATTCCAGCCAGCTGCCAAAAGGGTTCTCCATCACTCCTCCTGCGGATCGTCCTGTTCGCTCTGCTGTGCCCACCCTTTGCGGGTCAGTTGCATCCGCTGCCACCACTCTTCGTCCGCCAGAATTTCACCGGCCGGGCCGAGCTGGGGGTAGGGCATCTCTTTCTCTTTGCAGAGCTGGGCATAGATAGGATAACCCCCCTCGAACAGGATGCTGTTCTGCTCCTCCTGCGTGAGTGGGCAGCCGCGCTGATAGCAACCGGCCAGCTCGCGCTGGCGCTGCGCCTCGTAGAGGATGGCGGCAGCGGCCACCGAGACGTTGAGGGACTGCACCATGCCCACCATGGGAATGACGATATGGTGGTCGGCCAGCGCCAGCGCCTCTTCACCGATGCCGTGTTTCTCCTGACCCACCAGAATGGCGGTCGGTTTGGTGTAGTCGATAGCGCGAAAATCGACGGAGCTGTCGGAGAGGTGGGTTGCCAGGATCTGCATGCCTGAAGCTTTCAGCTCGGCAACGGCTGTGCCGATATCCGGGTGCAGTTTTACATCCACCCAGTTCTGGCTGCCGCGGGCGGTGCCCTTGCGCTTGTGGATCCAGGTTTTGGGCCAGACCGCGTGTACCCGGTGGATGCCGATGGCATCGGCGGTACGCACGATGGCGGCCAGATTGTGAGGTTTGTGTACCTCTTCCATACAGACGGTCAAATCGAGCTGACGCTGGGCCAGCATATCGGTGATGCGCTTGAAGCGTTCGGGGGTCATGGCTTGTCTCTATAAAAGCAGCAGGCGGCTTGCGCCGCCTGTGTTCAGTTCTTCTGTCGGCTCACCTTGAGCACGTTGGGCATCACGCGGATCTTGCGCATGATGTTGGCCAGGTGGATGCGGCTCTTGGTGGTGATGAGCAGGCTGACCTGATAGACCCGGCCATCCTTCTCTTCGGTGCTGATGGCGTGAATATTGGCGCCGGTGGCGGCAATCACGTTGGCCAGCTCGGCCAGCGCACCCTGATGGTTGACGATCTCGATGCTGATACCGGTGCGGAACTCCTGTTCCTGCTCCTTGTCCACTTCCCACTGCACCGGCAGGTACTTGTCCGGTTCCTTGCTGTAGCCCTTGATGTTGCGGCAGGCTTCCTGGTGGATCACCAGACCCTTGCCCGGGCTGATGTGGGCGATAATGGCATCCCCCGGGATCGGACGGCAGCAGTTGGCGAAGGTGACC
Organism: Aeromonas sp. 82P; assembly: GCF_051919365.1. NCBI lineage: Bacteria > Pseudomonadati > Pseudomonadota > Gammaproteobacteria > Aeromonadales > Aeromonadaceae > Aeromonas > Aeromonas sp. 82P. The sequence goes on along the minus strand of NZ_JBQBEV010000001.1, from coordinate 273,215 downwards.
AGCATGCCGTCGGCACCCTTGATCGGCATCTTCTTGCTGCTGGTTTTGGGCTGCTCTTCCGGCGGCAGTTCATCTCCCAGCATGCGGCGCGCTACCATGACACTCATGGCGTTGCCGAGGCCCACATCGGCCAGCAGCCCCTGCAGGTTCTCATGCTTGGTATCGGCCAGCACCTGCTTGATGCGCGGCTCGGGGATGTCTTCGATATTCTTGGCGCCCAGCGCATGGTTGAGCAGGCGGCGACCCAGCACCACCGACTCTTCGGTGCGCAGGTTCTTGAGGAACTGGCGGATCTTGGAGCGCGCCTTGGTGGTCACCACGAAGTTGAGCCAGGCCGCGTTGGGGCGAGCCCCCGGTGCCGTGATGATCTCCACCGTCTGACCCGAGTGCAGCGGGCTGCTGAGCGGGTAGGGGTGGCGGTCGACCCGTGAACCAACGCAGGCGTGGCCGATGTCGGTGTGCACCGTGTAGGCGAAGTCCACCGGCGTGGCGCCAGCGGGCAGCTCCATGATGCGTCCTTCCGGCGTGAACACGTAGATTTCGTCGGGGAAGAGGTCGGTTTTGACCCCTTCGATAAATTCAAAGGAGCTGCCAGCGCTCTGCTGCAATTCCAGCAGGCTCTGCATCCAGCGCTGGGCGCGGATCTGGGCTGTGGTGCCCGAGCTGTCGCCATCCTGCTTGTAGGCCCAGTGGGCGGCAACCCCTTTGTCGGCCATCTGATCCATGAACTCGGTGCGAATTTGCACCTCGACCGGTACCCCGTGCGGCCCCACCAGCGAGGTGTGCAGCGACTGGTAGCCGTTGGTCTTGGGGATGGCGATGTAATCCTTGAAGCGGCCGGGGCGCGGTTTGTAGAGGCTGTGCATCTGCCCCAGCACCCGGTAACAGGTATCTATGTCCTTCACCTTGACCCGAAAGGCGTAGATATCCATTACCTCATGAAATTGCAGCTCTTTTTTCTCCATCTTGTTGTAGATGGAGAAAAGATTCTTCTCGCGGCCACTGACCTGATGCTCGATCCCCGCCTCTTTCAGGCGACCGCTGATTTCGCTCTGGATGGAGTCGATGATCTCGCGGCGATTGCCACGGGCGCGGCGCACCGATTCGCGCAGCACGCGGGATCGCATGGGATAGAGCGCCTCGAAACCCAGCTCTTCCAGCTCGTTCTTCATGGTGTGAATACCGAGGCGGTTGGCGATGGGGGCGAAGATTTCGAGGGTTTCCCGGGCGATGCGGCGGCGTTTGTCAGGGCGCAGGGAGCCCAGGGTGCGCATGTTGTGGGTGCGGTCGGCCAGCTTGATCAGAATGACCCGGATATCCTGGGTCATTGCCATCACCATCTTGCGGAAGTTCTCGGCCTGCGCCTCTTTGCGATCGCGAAACTTCAGCTTGTCGAGCTTGGAGACCCCGGCCACCAGTTCTGCAACCGCATTGCCGAATTGTTCGGCCAGATCGGCCTTGGTGACAGAGGTGTCTTCGATGACGTCGTGCAACACGGCGGCCATCAGGGTTTCATGATCGAGGCGCATGTCACCCAGGATTCGGGCAACGGCAACAGGGTGGGTGATATAGGGTTCGCCACTGGAACGCATCTGGCCCTGGTGGGCATCACGGGCCACCACATAGGCTTGCTTGAGCTTCTCAACCTGCTCTGGTGGCAGGTAGGAACTGGCTATTTCTTTAAGGTTTTCAAATAAATACAAGACAGTCCCCGCAGCGGTGAAACGGCAATTCGTGGAATTGAGGGTATAGCCCTGAGTTTGCGAGGTTTTCGAGCGGTTGTAAATGGGGATGAACAGTCGGCACCCGGGCGGGTGCCAACCGGAGGAATAACTTAACCGCGGCCTTCGGCGATGGCAGCAACGGCAGCCAGCTCGGCGGCTTCCTGCTCTTGCTGTTCGTAGCGGTCCTGGGTGTCCATCACTTGATTGTTCACCAGACCCAGCTCGATCTCACGCAGGGCGATCACAGTCGGCTTGTCGTTCTCTTCGTCGACCAGGGGATCTTTGCCTTGTACCGCGATTTGACGAGCGCGGCGCGCGGCGACCAGCACCAGGTCAAAACGGTTACCTACCTGTTTTACAGCATCTTCTACAGTAACGCGTGCCATGCAGGACTCCAGTGTTTGGGCTTTCTGTATTTAGAAAAGCAGTGTTTAAAAATGACGCAAAAGTTTACTTGTTTTTGGCTTACTCTGCCAGTAGCTGTTGCAGCAAGTTTTTTTGAGCCTGTTGCTGGTGACGCATCTCCAGCCGTTGGCACTCAATAATGGACCTGAGCTGGAACAGCGCCTGCTCGAAGTCTTCATTGATAATGACATAGTCATACTCGTCGTAGTGCACCATTTCGGCAATGGCTTTCGCCATCCGGCCGGCAATCACTTCGGCGCTGTCCTGACCGCGCCCAATCAGGCGGCGTTCCAGCTCTTCGCGGCTGGGGGGCAGGATGAAAATGGATTTGGTCGGCATCTGCTCGCGGATCTGGCGGGCACCTTGCCAGTCGATGTCGAGGAATACGTCGATCCCCTTGGCCAGACAGGCTTCGATGGTGGCGCGGGAGGTGCCGTAGTAGTTGCCGAACACTTCGGCCCACTCCAGAAAATCACCGCGTTCGATCAGCGCCTTGAACTCTTCCACCTGGACGAAGTGGTAGTGGACGCCGTGCTCTTCGCCCGGGCGGGTGGCGCGAGTGGTGTGGGAAACCGACAGCTGCATCTTGCCAGCTTGATTGTGGTTGGTCAGCAAGGCATTGAGCAGACTGGATTTACCAGCGCCGCTCGGAGAAGAGATGATATAGAGAGTGCCTTGTTGCGCCATATTATTACCTTTAATCGAAACCGCTGTTTTGGTTGTAGCAGAGACCGCCGTCTTGTGCCCGAAAGGGAGACAGCCAAACGCAAAACGCGGAAAATTCTTGAGTCAGGAGGATGTAAAGGCGGCGAATTTTACCAGAATGCGGCGAATAAAAAAACGGCCGGAATCATATTCCAGCCGATCAAAGTATTCGTAGCTTGCTGCGGGAGCGTAACCCACATCAGCCTGAATTGTGCCTTTGGCTGAGGGCAGAGGCTATCAGGTTATCCCTGCCTGATGGCTCGGAATTCCCGAGGTGCCCTGTCACTACGGCAGCTGACGATCGGCACAGAGCCGATCGAAGGCGGCGATCACCTGCTCGCTGGTGATGTTTCGCATGGCCTCCGGGTCTTTGAGACGGGTGCGCCAGCTCAATTCGGCCAGCGGCTTGCCGGTCTCCTGCTCGACCAGCTCCTGATAGACGCTGACCACGTAGTCGCGGCACAGATATGGGCCGGTGCGGGCCGGATTATGGTGGGCATAGAGACCGATCACCGGCGTGCCCACTATGGTGGCCATATGGGTGGGGCCGGTATCGGGGGCCAGTACCAGACTCGCCTCGCCAATCAGCGCCAGCAGCTGCTTGAGGTTGGTCTGCCCCACCAGATCGACCGGCTTGCTCTGGCTTAAGCGCTGGATCTCGGCAGCCAGATCCCGCTCCAGCTTGGCCGGCCCGCCACAGAGATAAACTTGAAAGCCCTTGTTGGCGGCGTGATCCGCCAGCGCGGCATAGCCTGCGGCCGTCCAGTTCTTGAAGGCCTTGCTGGCGGCAGCGCAGATCAGCAGGGTCGGTTTACCGCCAATCTTCTCCTTTGCCCACGCCTGATGTTCGGCGCTGATGGGCAGTTGCCAGGCCGGGGTCAGATCCTTGATGCCGAGCTCTTTGGCGAAAGCGAGGAAACCGTCCAGCACATGGGGGGAGGCAGGCGAAGGCACCTTGTGGTTGGTGAACAGCCACTGGCCGTCGTTGGCCCGTTCCCGATCAAACCCTAGTTTGACCTTGGCCTTGATGCCGAGGGTGGCGATGCTAGCCCGCATCGCCGCCTGCAGGTGGAGCAGGGCATCGAATTTGCGCCCCTTGAGGGTCTGCCAGAGATCGCGATAGCCGCGCCACCCCTTGCTCTTGTCGAAGTGGATTACCTCGACGCCGGGCAGATCGGCAAACAGGGTTGCCTCGATTTTGCCGGTGATCCAGGTGATGCGGGTTTGTGGCCACTCCCGCTGGATGACGCGCACCAGCGCCAGTGCGTGGCAGCAATCCCCGATGGCGGAGAGCCGCAGGATGCAGATGGAGGAGGGGGGTGTTTGAAATAGCGGCATGTTGTGGCGCACGGCTGGCAAAAAGGGTGGATGGCATTATGCAAACTCCCCTCTGGATTGTAAAATTGCGCACAATCGTCAGCCAGGATAGGCCGGGCCCAGCGCCATGACCTGTCTCTGCACGTCGTTGATTAAAGGCCACTATTGCGGGCATGCCAGAACGGCAGCCTCATCGCCAATTGAAAAATTGCGATCCATGACCCACCGAGCGGGATCTCCACGATGCGAGTACAGACCGAACACAACCAGATCTGCTGGTATGCCGAAGGGGCCTTTCGCGACCCCTCTCCCCAGTTATTCGATCCTGCCTGGTGGCAGAACAACCGTCAGGTGGTGGGAACCTCCATCGGGCGGGGGGTGACCTGGTTCGTCAAGGATGAGTCCCGCCATCTGGTGCTGCGCCACTACTATCGCGGCGGTATGGTGGGCAAGGTGGTGCGGGATCGCTTCTGGTTCGAAGGGGTCGAGTCGAGCCGTGCCATGGCCGAATACACCCTGCTGGCCAAGCTGTGCGAGCTGGGGCTGCCGGTGCCGCGTCCGTTTGGTGCCCGCATGGTCAAACAGGGCCCATTCTATCGTGCCGATATCCTGATTGAGCGAATTCGCGGTGCCAAGGATATGGTGGCGCTGCTCAAGCAGGGGCCGGTGGCGACCGAGGTGTGGCACAAGATAGGCCAGACGGTGCGCCAGCTGCACGATGCCGGGGTCTATCACGCCGATCTCAACAGCCACAACCTGCTGCTCGATAAAGAGGGCAATGTGTGGGTGATCGATTTTGACAAGGGTGCGATCCGCTCCCCCGGCGAATGGCAGAAGGCCAATCTGGAACGCTTGCTCCGTTCATTCAATAAAGAGTCTCAACTGCATACCAGTTTCCACTTCGTACCGGAGAACTGGCAGACCTTGATGAACGGGTATCAGGGAAAAGCACTCTGACCCTGTTGCTCGGCGTGAACGCCAATGTTACTTATTGAGCAGGTATTCAGATCCTGTTTCGAGGCGCCCCATGGAAATGCTCAAGACACCTTTGGTCGATGTGACTGCCCGGCTTGATCCGGGTCTGCTGTCTGATGCCATGGCGCTGCTGGAGGCGGGGATCTGGAGCTGGTCAGCCCAACATGGACTGCAGCGTGATCCCTCCTGCCTGCGCCTGTTGGGATTGGGAGAGTGCTGGCCGGATGATCTCGGCTGGCTGGATCGGGTTCATCCCGACGATGTTGCCCGGCTGGAGGATGCCCTGCTCGCCTGCCAGAGCGGCCGCAGCAGCGGTCTGCGCCTCGAATACCGCATTCTGCATCATCACGGTCACTACATCCGGCTGGAAGAGCGGATGCGTCGCGATGAGCGGGGTTATCTGCTGGGGGTTGTCCGTCACCTCGATCCCGCTGCCGTGCTGGTGGAGGAGCGACATGGCACCGATCCGCTGACCGGTCTGGAGAGCCGTGGCCGTTTCGAGCAACTGCTTGAAGAGCGGCTGGCGACCGAGAGCGGCACTTTCAGTCTGCTGCAGTTTTCGGTCGATCACATGGCCAAAATCCAGCAATTGTTTGGCGAAGCGGCTTGCGACGCCATGCTGGCCAAGCTGGCGCGTATCGTGCGCCACGAGCTGCGGCGGGAAGATCCCTTCGCCCGCTGGGATGAGGACGGTTTTATTTTGATGCTCTCCCAGACCGAGCGGATGAGTGCGCTGGAGATCGCCGAGCGGCTGCGCCTCGAGATTGCCGATGCCAGCCTGCTGTCACAGCGGCCGGTCACCGTCAGCATCGGGCTGGTGCAGAGTCAGGCTGGCGAGCAGCTCGATCATCTGCTGGCCCGGCTGGCCAGCTGTCACAGTCAGGCCAGACGGCAGCACAACACCGTCGTCGGCTGAGTGAGGTCAGGGCTGGCCGCTTTTGTCACGCTGGCAGACCCAGAGCGAGGCCAGCATCAGCAGGCCGCCGATGGTCAGTCGGGTCAGGTCGGTATCCTTGCCCCAGAGCAGCAGATTGACCAGCAAGCCGGCCGGAATGAGCGCATTGTTCATAATGGCCAGCACTCCGCTGGTGACCAGCGTCGCCCCCTTGTTCCAGAGGAAGTAGCCGAGGCCGGAGGCACCCACCCCCAGCCAGAGCAGAATGCCCCACTGCAACCCTGACGTCGGATATTGCGGCTTGCCCAGCAGCCACCAGGCGGGCAGTGCGATCACCAGCGCTCCCAGATAGAAGCAGCCGAACACCGCCAGTTGCGGCGGTTGCTCCGCCTCCCGTGCCAGCAGTACCTTGTAGCCCACTTGACCCAGGGCGAAACAGAGGTTGGCCCCCTGCACCACCATAAATCCCAGCACATAGCTTTCGGTCAGGCCGTCGAAGCGGATGACGGCAGCCCCGAGCACCGCCAGCAGGGCGCCCCACAGATAGGTGGGCTTGAAGCGCCCTTCCAGCAGGTCGTGGAGCAGGGTGACGTAGATGGGGGTGAAGATGGTAAAGACCAGCACTTCCGGCACCGTCAGCAGCAGAAAGGAGTGGTAGTAGAAGAGATACATGATGCCGAGCTGGATGGCGCCCAGCGCCATCAGCTTGGCCGCCAGATCGGGGCGCAGCCAGCGGCGGCGCAGGAAGGGGAGAAACACCAGACTGGCGAGGGCGATGCGGGTCAGCACCGAGAAGTAGGCATCGACCTGGCCAGCGAGGTAGACCCCGATCAGGCTGAAGGAGAATGACCAGAGCAGGGTGACCCCTATCAAGTAGTTCATGTGTTTGATTTATCATCAGTTGTCAATTTTAAGGGGGCTATGATGGCCGAGATGGAAGCGGCAATCCAGCGTTTATGGGCGCGATTGCCACAGGTCGGAGCATTTTCCTTTACCGCCAGCAATAGCGAGGGGTCGGCGACCGACTGGAATGGTCGGGGCGAGGGGCGTGTGCAGGTGACCGATCATCAGGGGGGCTGGCTGTTTAACGAGCAGGGCCGTTACATCACGCCTCATGGCAGGGAACTCGCCATGCACAACCGCTTCTGGTGGCAACGCAGCGAGCGGGGGATCCGCCTTTCTCACCTGCGTTATGAAGCGCCGGTTGAGCTGTTCGAGCTGCTGCCGCAGGGGGATGGCCACTGGCTGACCGCCGAGCCCCATCTGTGCGGGGCGGATCACTACAGCGCCGAGTTGACCGAGATCGACGGTGGTTTTCTGCTGAGCTGGCAGATCACCGGGCCGCGCAAAAACGAGCGACTCAGCTATCGCTATCTGATCTGACGCCGGCTGGCAGGCATAAAAAAACCGGCGCAGAGCGCCGGTAGCGGGGGACAAATCGGAGGTTTTTTAAAACAGTCCCAAAACAGGAGAGATAGACTCTCGTCACACATTCAGAGATTGACTTCAGGCATTCAGGGCATAGCTCAACATGGCTTGCAGCTTGCTATCGAAGAACCAGGGCAGCAGTACCATCAGCAGGCCCAGGATCCCGGCCAGTCGCTGGCGATACTGCCAGCCGGCAATCAGTACCAGACCACCGCACAGTGTGGTCAGGATGCCTGACATAGGGAGACCTCGCGCTGCATGCGACGCTGCTGCGCCCACTGGTTCATGGCGACCGAGCCGAGGATCAGGGCCAGGGCCACGCCGGTGGTGGGGTGGATCTGCTCGCCGAGGAACAGGGCGCCCAGCATCACGCCGAACAGCGGCACCAGATAGTTGCTGAAGGAGGCGAACGTCGGGCCGGCCTTCTGGATCAGCGCCATGTAGAGGAAGTAGACCAGACCGGTACAGAGGGTACCCAGTACAGTGATCGCGCTCAGGGCCTGGGTACTCGGCAGGGTCAGGCTGCCGAGATCAACCATGAAGGGGGCGACCAGCAGCAACTGGATTGCCGAGGAGATCAGGATATTGCGGGCGACCACGACCGGATGGTCCTTGGCGAAGCGCTTGATCATCAGCAGGCCGATGGCGAAGCAGCTGGCACCCAGCAGGATGGCCATGGCACCGAGCAGACCGGCGTTCATGCCCTGGGAGAGTTTCGGCCAGAACAGGGTGAGCACACCGGCAAAGCCGATGATCACGGAAAGCAGACCGGTTTTGGTGATTCTTTCACCAGAAATAAACAGCGGTGCAGCCAGAATGGTCACAAACGGGATACAACCCATGACCACGGCGGCGATGGCGCTATCCACATACTGTTGGCCCCAGGCGACCATGATGAAGGGAATGGTGGCATCCAGCAGGGCGATCAGCATATAGGTGCGCCACGGGGTGTGCTCACTCTTGAGCCGCATGAACAGGCAGAGCAGACCCAGGGTCAGGCTGCCGCACAGGGCACGACCGGCAGCCACCAGAATGGGGGGCAACTCGGCAACGGCCTGGTGCATGAAAATGAATTGGGAACCCCACAGCAGGCCAATGGCCAGCAATAACAGATAGCTACGCATTTGAATCTCCGATGTATTAAGCCAGCGCATTCTAGGCAATCTGTTACTATGGTAAAAATGAATTGTTGGCATTTAACTATGGCTAATATCGATGGATAGCTCGCTCGCCCGTCTCGACCTCAACCTGCTCGCCGTATTCGACATGCTGATGCAGGAGCGCAATGTCACCCGTGCCGCCGAACGGCTGCATTTGTCCCAATCCACTGTCAGTCACGCCTTGGGGCGGCTGCGGGTGGCGCTGGATGACCCGCTGTTCGTGATGAGTCGGCGCGAGATGATGCCGACCGAGCGAGCCAAGGCGCTGGCCGGTCCGGTGCGCCAGGCGCTGGCGATGCTGGAGCAGGGATTGCGGCAGGCCAAGGGGTTTGATCCCGCTACCGCACGGCGGATTTTCCGTATCGCCACCCCGGGCTCGGTGGAGCACGGGCTGGTGCCGGTGCTGGTGGAGAGGCTCCATCGGCAGGCTCCTCACTGTCGGCTGGAGGTGTGCGAGCTGGCCGACAGCGACTACGAGCGGGAGCTTGAGAAGGGGGAGCTGGATCTGGTGATCGGTTTCGCCGGGGCGAATCATCTCTCACCCCGTTTGTGGCGGGAGGAGTGGTTCAACAACCCGCTGGTCTGCCTGTCGCCACTCGGTAGCGAGTTGCCCGATGTGCTGACCCCGGTCGAGCTGGTGAGCCGCCCCCACATACATACCTCCAGCTGGGGTCACAGTCAGGCGATGGTGGAGCTCTGGCTGGCCCGTTTCGGGGTGGAGCGGGAGCTGGGCGTGCGGTTGCCAAGCTTTATGGCGGTGCCGCCGCTGATGGCGACCGGCCGCTATCTGGTGGTGGTGCCCGAGATGATCGGACGCCACTTCTGCCGCTACTACCCGCTGCGGATGCACCAGCTCGACCCCGCCATCCCCATCGTCTACCTGATGGCGGGGCACCCGCTCACCGCCCACGACGAGGCGATAGGCTGGTTCAAGAGCCTGTTGCACCAGCTGGTGTTCGACCTCTACGGCGACGATGCGCTCGGTACTCCCGCTCAGCGGATGCTGGCGAAGTAATTCAGCCCCATGGCGCTTTTCACCTCCGCCAATACCTCATCGGTGATGATGCGAGCCTGCTCGGTGCCCTGATAGAGCAGCTCCAGCAGCATCTTCTTGTCGGCGATGGCCGCGGCACGGCGCCCCCGCATCGGGGCGAGCAGGGTCTGCAGGCAGTCATTGAGCACCTGCTTGCAGCGCATGTCCCCCAGTCCGCCGCGCCGGTAGTGCGCCTTCATCTCGGCGACCAGCGCCTTGTCGGGGTGGAAGGCATCGAGATAGGCGAACACCGTATTTCCCTCCACCTGACCGGGATCGCTCACCTTGAGGTGGTTGGGGTCGGTATACATGGCGAACACCGCCTGTTTGACCTCTTCCGCCGACATGCCGAGCTCTATGGTGTTGCCGAGAGACTTGGACATCTTGGCCTTGCCGTCGATGCCGGGCAGGCGGCCGGTGTCACTCAGGATCGGTTGGCATTCGGTCAGCACCTCTTTGCCTACCAGAGAGTTGAAGCGGCGGACGATCTCGTTGGTCTGCTCCAGCATCGGCAGCTGATCTTCCCCGACCGGCACATGGCTGGCGCGAAAGGCGGTGATGTCGGCGGCCTGACTGACCGGATAGACCAGAAAACCGGCCGGCAGCGTGCGTTCGAACCCTTTTTGCTGGATCTCCGCCTTGACGGTGGGGTTGCGCTCCAGCCGGGCGACGCTGACCAGATTGAGGTAGTAGCAGGTGAGCTCGGCGAGGGCGGGCAGGGCGCTCTGCAGGCAGAAGGTAGTCTTGGCCGGGTCGAGACCGACTGCCAGATAGTCGGCCATCACCTCCAGCACGTTGTCGGTCACCTTGGCCGGATTGTGGCCGTTGTCGGTCAGCGCCTGCAGGTCGGCGATCATCACGAATTGACGATAGTGGTGCTGGGCTTCGACACGCTGGCGCAGGGAGCCGACATAATGGCCGATGTGCAGTTTGCCGGTGGGACGATCGCCAGTCAGGATTACGGGGTTGTGCATGTCACTCTCTCCAGTTGGGTGAGCCGGGAGGCGACAAAGGGATAAAAACAGTTGACCGCCTCTCGGCGGTCACGGTGTTTTCTTTGGGAAATTTACAATAGAAACGCGGTGCCGCCTGTTTAGGAGCAGCACCACCAGTAGTTGTGATTGAATGCGGTCATATTCATAGCAAATCAAACTACGCCGGTTTCATTACTTCTGCAAGGGGACGACCAGCAGATCGCAGGGCACCGTATTCATCAGCTGACGGGCGCTGGAGGTGAGCAGGCTCCAGAAGCTCTGGCGATGGCCGCACACCAGCAGGTCGATCTCGTACTCCTTGACCGCCTGATTGACCCGCTCGCTCAGATCGCCGCAGATCACCAGCTTCTTCTCGATGGGATAGTCCACCGAGGCCAGAAATGCCTCCAGCTTCTCTTTCGCTTCGGCGATCACCTGATCCTGCACGTTGTCGATGTCGATATCGATCATCTCGGTGTAGAGATCCTTGAGGTCCACATCGACATGGATAACCGACAGCTTGGCGCCGTTGGAGCGGGCTCTGTCCACCGCCTTGTCGATCACCTTGCGGTTGTCTTCAGAGAGGTCGATCGCGGCCAGAATATGCTTGTAATAGGTTGTTCCACTCATGGGGGTTCTCCTTACCGATCCTTCAGCCCACTATACCAATCTCTGCTGAAACTAAAATGGTGCCTCAGGCACAGTTTTGGGATTTAAATGAGTTTAATGACGTGTGACACAGGGTCAGCCACTCAGTTATTAACCACTGTTTGCCTATAAATTAAACAAGAGTTTGATGCAGGTCACACCCCTCGGCTTGCCGATCAGGGGGGAGAGGCATAGGATGTGCCCGTGCTTCGCAATGAACACAAAACAACAAAAAGCATCTGAATACCGCTTTGGGGAGCCACGTGCTCCCTTTTGTTTTTCTGCCTCAATTCCCGCGGCTTTTCTGACTGATAGCGATCCGGCATCAAGTTAATCTCTTTCGATTTGGTTATGCTGTAGCCAGTTTCTTTGGAGGCCTTCCCATGATCATTCATCCCCAGATTCAAGGTTGTGTTGCCCGCAACTGTCACCCCATCGGCTGCCGCGCCGCCGTGCAGCAGCAGATCGAACGGATCAAGGCCGCTGGCCCGTTCAACGGCCCCAAGCGGGTGCTGGTGCTGGGGGCCTCCTCCGGTTTCGGGCTGGCGTCGCGCATTGCGCTCGCCTTCGGGGCTGGTGCCGACACCATCGGCATCTCGTTTGAGCGCGGCCCTTCCGACAAAGGATTGGGCAGCGCCGGTTGGTACAACAACATCTGGTTTCGCAAGGAGGCGGAGCAGGAGGGGCGTATCGCCATCAACCTGATCGGTGATGCCTTCTCTGATGGCATGCGCCAGCAGGCCATCGACACCATCCGCCAGCAGCTGGGGCAGGTGGATCTGGTGATCTATTCGCTGGCGAGCGGCATCCGGGTGCTGCCAGATGGCACGCAGGTGCGTTCGGTGCTCAAGACTACCGGCCAGCCGTTCAGCGGCTGGGGGCTGGATCTGGAGCGCAATACGCTGGTGCAGCAGTCGCTGGCACCTGCCACGCCGGAGGAGATCCGCGATACCGTCACCGTGATGGGCGGCGAGGATTGGCAGCTCTGGATGCAGGCATTGCAGCAGGCCGATTGTCTCGCGCCCGGCGCGCAGACCGTCGCCTACTCCTACATCGGCCCGGAATCCACCTATCCCCTCTATCGGGATGGCACCATCGGTTATGCCAAGGAGCATCTGCACGCCACCGCCGAGACCATCAACCTGCAGCTGGCCGAGATTGGTGGCCATGCCTGGGTGTCAGTCTGCAAGGCGCTGGTAACCAAGGCGAGCGCCTATATTCCTGTGTTGCCGGTCTATCTGGGCTTGTTGATGGGGGTGATGAAGGAGCGCGGCGTCCATGAGGGCTGCATCGAGCAGATGCTGCGACTGTTTGCCGCCAAGATGTATGGGGCCAATGGGGTGGTGGCCGATGGCAACCGGCTGATCCGGATGGATGATCATGAGCTGGACCCGGCCATTCAGGCCGCCGTTTCGGCGCTCTGGCCCAAGGTGACGCCGGACAATTTCCACGGGCTGGGGGACTTTGCCGGGCTGCGGCAGGACTTCATGCAGCTCAACGGCTTCGAGCTGCCGGGCGTCGATTATGCTGCGCCGGTGGATGTCGCCTCCCTTAGGGAGCTGACCCCCTGAGCTGAAAGAAACGGGATCTCCCTCTCGTTGGCGGGTTGATTCGCGGCGGGAGTGTGGCGACAATCGATACCAAATCACTGAGGAGAAACAAGATGCTGGCCCAAGCCATGATCGAGAAGTTGAACGAGCAGATTAACTTGGAGTTCTACTCCTCCAATCTCTATCTGCAGATGAGCGCCTGGTGCGAAGACAAGGGCTTTGAAGGGGCGGCGACCTTCCTGCGCCAGCACGCGGTTGAGGAGCGCCAGCACATGGAGCGTCTGTTCACCTACGTGAGCGAGACCGGCGCCATGCCCAAGCTGGGTGCCATCGATGCCCCTCCCCACGAGTTCAAGTCGCTGGGCGACGTGTTCCGTACCACCCTGGAGCACGAGTACCACATCACCAAGTGCATCAATGGACTGGCTCACGTGGCCTTCACCACTCAGGACTACTCCACTTTCAACTTCCTGCAGTGGTATGTGGCCGAGCAGCATGAAGAGGAGAAGCTGTTCAAGAGCATCGTCGACCGTCTTGGTCTGGTGGGTGAAGATGGCAAAGGGCTCTACTTCATCGACAAGGAGCTGGCCGAACTGGCCAAGGGCGCCCCGGCCAGCATCATGGACAGCAACGCCTGATAGTCGTGGACACTTAGTGTTCAGCCAGTACAATAACGGCCCTTTTAAGGGCCGTTGTTTATTCTGGTGGGCAGCCACTATGGTTGTGTTCCGCCAAAGGCGATCTCGGTTCTGGCCAGGTGCCGTTTCTATTTTGATAAGTGAGTGATGATGAAGCAGGTCGATGTGGTGGTGATCGGGGCCGGTGCGGCCGGATTGATGTGTGCGGCGCAGGCGGGCTACCGTGGCCGCTCCGTGCTGGTGCTCGACAACGCCAAGAAGCCGGGCCGCAAGATCCTCATCAGTGGCGGTGGCCGCTGCAACTTCACCAACCATCAGGCGGGCGCTCACGCCTACCTGTCGGAGAATCCCCACTTCAGCAAGTCGGCGCTGGCTCGCTATACCCAGCAGGACTTTATCGATCTGGTGGATCGCCACGGGGTCAACTATCACGAGCGCACTTTGGGGCAGCTGTTCTGTCTCGAGAGCGCCAAGGAGATCGTCGATGTGCTGCTCACCGAGTGTGACTGGGCCGGGGTGACCCTGCAGTTCCAGACCGAGATCCTCACCGTCAGCAAGCAGGACGAAGGCTTTGTGTTGACCACCAGCAAGGGTGAGATCGGCTGTCATTCGTTGGTGGTGGCGACCGGCGGTCTCTCCATGCCCAAGCTGGGCGCTACCCCGTATGGCTTCAAGCTGGCGGAGCAGTTCGGCCTCAAGGTGCTGCCGACCCGCGCCGGTCTGGTGCCCTTCACCCTCCATCAGGCGGAGAAAGAGGCGTTTGCCGATCTGGCGGGCATCAGCCTGCCGGTAGCGGTGACCGCCGAGGATGGCACTCGCTTCAAGGAGGCTATGCTGTTCACCCACCGCGGCCTCTCCGGCCCCGTCATCCTGCAGATCTCCTCTTACTGGCATGCGGGTGAGAAGATCCACATCAACCTGCTGCCGGAGCTGGATATTCCGGCCGCCCTGCGTGAATGGGCGCAGGCGCACCCGGCGCAGGAGCTGAAAACCGTGCTGGGTCGCGAGCTGCCAAAGCGCTTCGTCGACAAGCTGGTGGAGCTGGGTCAGCTGGTCAGCAAGCCGATGCGCCAATACAACGAGCGGGAGCTTGAAGCGGTGGCCAATTTGCTGGGTGACTGGCAGATCCTGCCCAACGGCACCGAGGGGTATCGCACCGCCGAAGTGACCCTGGGCGGCGTCGATACCAATGAGCTCTCCTCCAAGACCATGGAGGCACGCAAGGTGCCGGGCCTCTACTTCATCGGCGAGGTGGTGGACGTGACCGGCTGGCTCGGTGGCTACAACTTCCAGTGGGCCTGGTCCTCCGGTTGGGTAGCTGGCCAATATTGTTGATGTCGCTGGGGCTGGTTTATCCGGCCCCGATTTATTGGTCAGGGTTATGGTGATCGGTTGGGTTGCCGCAAGGGGGCGCAGATGCTTGAGAATCAGATGATGTTGTTGGCGGTGTTCGAGCGGGCGGCGCTGATGCTGATGACCCTCTTCTTCCTGACCCGTACCCGGCCGTTCCAGCGGCTGTTCCAGAAGCGGGATCACACCCCGGCAGAGCTGGTGCTGGTGGCCTCCATCTTCGGCCTGTTTGCGGTGTTCAGTACCTACACCGGCATTCCGGTGGAGGGGGCGCTGATCAACGTGCGGATCATTGCCATCATCTCCGGCGGCATTCTGTTCGGCCCCTGGGTCGGCATTCCGGCCGGGGTCATCTCCGGCCTGCACCGCTACCTCATCGATATGGATGGTCACACCTCCATCCCTTGCCTTATCGCCAGCATCATTGCCGGTCTGCTCGCCACCTGGCTGCACCTGCGCTGCCGCAAGTCGCGGCTCTGGCTCTACGGCATTCTGGCGGGGATGCTTTGCGAAGGGCTCACCATGCTGCTTATCTGGCTGCTGACCGAGCCCCACGAAGTCGGGGTGGAGATCGTCAACCATATCGCCTATCCGATGATCGCCGGGGCGCTCTGCATCGGTCTCATCATCAAGCTGGTGCAGGATCTGGATGACGAGAAGGAGCTGATTGCCGCCAAGCAGGCCAAGCTGGCGCTCGATATCGCCAACAAGACGCTGCCTTTCTTCCAGAACATCGATCGCCACTCCCTCAGTCAGGTGTGCGATGTGATCCGGCGGGACATCAGCGCCGATGCGGTGGCCATCACAGATACCCATGACGTGCTGGCCTATGTCGGGGTGGGCAAGGACTATTACGAGCTGGACGAGCACCACGCCATCAGCGGCATGACCCAGCAGGCGGTGCTGCTCGACCAGATCATCATCAACAACGATCTGCGCCAGTATCACCTCTCCGATTTCCACTCGGTCATCATTATTCCGCTGCGGGAAAACGGCGCGGTGAGCGGCACCCTCAAGATCTACTACCGCCGCACCCACAGCATCACCAGTTCGCTGCGGGAGATGGCGGTGGGTCTCTCTCAGCTCATCTCCACCCAGATGGAGGTGTCGCGCATCGAGCAACTCAAGGAGATGACCCGCAAGGCGGAGTTCACCGCGCTGCAGAGCAAGATCAACCCGCACTTCCTGTTCAATGCCCTCAACGCCATCTCGTCGCTGATCCGCATCCGGCCCCAGCAGGCGCGCCAGCTCATTGCCAATCTGGCGGATTACCTGCGCTACAACCTCAACAAGGGGGATGAACTCATCGACATTCAGGAGGAGCTGCAGCAGGTGCGTGACTACGTGGCCATCGAGCAGGCCCGCTTCGGCGACAAGCTGGAGGTGGTGTTCGAGGTGGACGACGTCCACATTCAGGTGCCGAGCCTGCTGTTGCAGCCGCTGGTGGAAAACGCCATCCTGCACGGCATTCAGCCCCGCAGCGCGCCGGGTCGGGTCACCATCGAGGTGAAGCAGCTGGCGGGCGGCATCCGGGTATCGGTACGAGACACAGGTTACGGCATCAGTCAGGCGGTGATCGACGGGGTCGCCGCCGGTCGGGTGGAGAGTCGCAGCATCGGCCTGATGAACGTGCATCAGAGGGTCAAGCTGCTTTATGGCGACGGCCTGCATCTCAAGCGGCTGGAACCGGGTACCGAGGTGAGTTTCTATCTGCCGGATCAGGAGTCGATGCCATGCTGAGAGCCATCATGGTTGAGGATAAGTGTGTGCCGCGAGAGGTGTTGTCATGCTGAAAGCGATCATTGTGGAAGACGAGTATCTGGCCCGTGAAGAGCTGGCCTATCTGGTGGGGCAGCACAGCCAGATCGAGATAGTGGCGAGCTTCGAGGATGGGCTGGAGGCGTTCAAATACCTGCAGGATCACGAGGTGGATGTGGTGTTTCTGGATATCCAGATCCCCTCCATCGATGGCTTGCTGCTGGCCAAGAACCTGCACAAGTCGAGCCATCCGCCCCACATCGTCTTCGTCACCGCCTACAAGGAGTTTGCGGTGGAGGCGTTCGAGCTGGAGGCGTTCGATTACATCCTCAAACCCTACAACGAGCCCCGCATCATCAATCTGCTGCAAAAGCTCGAGCATGCGGGCAAGTCGCAGCCAGCCACCACGGGGGAGGCGAACGGTGAGGGGAATAGCCCGCACAATCGCACCGTCAATCTGGTGAAGGGGGAGCGTATCATCGTCACCCCCTGTGAGCAGATCTACTACGCGGAAGCCGATGAGAAGCTCACTTATGTCTACACCCGCGACGATCGCTACGTGATGACCATGACCATCAGCGAGTTTGTCAGCCGGCTGCCCGCCGAGGGGTTCTTTCGCTGTCACCGCTCCTACTGCGTCAACATCAACAAGATCCGCGAAATAGTCCCCTGGTTCAACAGCACCTATCTCATCCGGCTCCATGATCTGCCGTTCGAGGTGCCGGTCAGTCGCAGCAACATCAAGGCGTTCCGTCAGCTGATGCGGCTCTGATTGTCATTCATTCCCGCCGATCTGCATTTCATGCCTTAATCGATCGGCGCGAGCTGCGTCTTGCCTATAGTGGCCTCAATTTCCTTAAGGCCATCGACCGAGACGCATCATGACCATCGATCTGAACCGCACCCGGTACCTGACACTGATCGGTACCATCATCACCCAGTTTGCACTGGGTTCTGTCTATACCTGGAGCCTGTTCAACGCCCAGCTCTCCGACAAGCTGGACGAGCCGGTGAGTCAGGTCGCTTTCGCTTTCGGTCTGCTCAGCCTCTCGCTGGCGGTCGCCTCCTCCATGGCGGGCAAGCTGCAGGAGCGATTCGGGGTGCGCAACGTAACCTTGGGCGCCGGCGTGCTGCTCGGCATCGGCTTCTTCCTCACCGCCCACGCCAGCAATCTGGCGATGCTCTACCTCTGCGCAGGCATTCTGGTCGGTTTTGCCGACGGCACTGGTTACCTGATGACTCTCTCCAACTGCGTGAAGTGGTTCCCGGAGCGCAAGGGGCTGATCTCCGCCTGTTCCATCGGGGCCTATGGTCTCGGCAGTCTCGGTTTCAAATACATCAACCTGCTGCTGCTCTCCAGCTCCGGCCTTGAGACCACCTTCCAGCTGTGGGGGCTGATTGCCATGTCCATGGTGCTGGTGGGCGGCATGCTGATGAAGGATGCGCCCAAGCAGGCCGCTTCCGTGCAGCAGAGCGAGAGCCGTGACTTCACTCTGGCCGAGGCGATGCGCAAGCCGCAGTACTGGATGCTGGCGCTGATGTTCCTCACCGCCTGCATGAGCGGCCTCTACGTCATCGGCGTGGCCAAGGATATCGGCGAGAAGATGGTGGGTCTGCCTGCTGTCGTCGCCGCCAATGCCGTCGCCATCATCGCCATGGCCAACCTGGGTGGCCGTCTGGTGCTGGGTATCCTCTCCGACAAGATGTCCCGCATCCGGGTCATCACCATCGCCCAGTTGATTACCCTGGCGGGCATGGCGCTGCTGCTGTTCGTGCCGCTCAATGCCAACCTGTTCTTTGTGGCTGTCGCCTGCGTGGCATTCAGCTTCGGTGGCACCATCACCGTCTACCCCTCGCTGGTGAGCGACTTCTTCGGTCTCAACAACCTGACCAAGAACTACGGCGTCATCTATCTGGGCTTTGGTCTGGGCAGCATCATTGGCTCCATCGTGGCCTCTCTGTTTGGCGGCTTTATGGCGACCTTCCACCTGATCCTGGTGTTGCTGGTGGTGGCGCTGGTGCTCTCCCTCACCATCCGCCTGCCGGCACCGGTAGCGGTGGAGCGGGCCTGACAAGTCTCCCTGCCACAGCAAGCAAAAACAGAGACCCGGGCCATGCCCGGGTCTTTGCATTTCCGATGCTCGATCAGCGTGGCGCCAGCCCCAGCAGCTGGCGGGCCTTGCAGCAGGTTTCCTCCACCGTTGACCAGTCGTCACCGGTTACCGTGATATGGCCCATCTTGCGGCCGGGGCGGGGTTCGCCCTTGCCGTAGAGGTGCAGATGCAGGCCGGGCAGCGTCAGCAGGGCAGACCAGTCTGGCGTGCCGTTTTGCCAGAGATCCCCCAGCAGGTTGATTAACAGGGCGGGGCGCACGGCGATCTGCTCTGGCAGCGGCAGATTGCACAGGGCCCGCACCTGCAACTCGAACTGGCTGCATGCGACGTTGTCGAGGCTGGGATGGCCCGAGTTGTGGGGGCGGGGCGCCAGCTCGTTGACCAATAGCCTCCCCTCCACCAGAAAGAACTCCACCGTCAGCACCCCGACGTAATCGAGGGCGGCAATCAGCCGCTCGGCGATCCCTTTGGCCTCGCGCTCCAGCACCGGCACATTGGCCGGGGAGCGGGTCTGATCGAGAATGCCGCCGCTGTGCCAGTTCTGCACCAGTGGCAGGGCGCTGATGGCGCCGCTCGGGCTGCGGGCCAGGGTCAGGGCAAATTCCCCCTCCAGTGCCAGCCGTTTTTCCAGCACGCAGGGCACGCCACTGCCTGCCAGCGCCGTCGCCAGCTCATCCAGATTGCTCACTTGCCACTGCCCCTTGCCGTCGTACCCCTCGCGGGCCGTCTTGAGAATGGCGGGGAAGATTTCGCTGGCCTGTGCGGGGATGGGCTCTTCCGGCAGTAGCGCCAGATAGGGGGCGACCGGGATGTCAGCTCCGCGCAGAAAGGCTTTCTCCTCGCGGCGATCCTGACAGATGCGCACCGCGCTGGCGGCCGGGCGTACCGGCTTTTGTTTTTCGAGCAGCGCGAGGGTGGCGGCGGGCACGTTCTCGAACTCGCAGCTGATGGCCTCGCAGTGGCTGGCCAGCTCGTGCAGGGCGGTCTGGTCGTCATAGGGGGCGACAATATGGTGATCGGCTGCGGCACCGGCGATGCTGGCCGGGTCGGGATCCAGCACCACCACCTTGTAGCCGAGGCGGTGGGCGGCCATCACGAAGTAGCGGCCAAGCTGACCGCCCCCCAGCATGCCGAGGGTGGCGGGTGGCAGGATCATGTCGGCTCCTCCAGTTGCAGTGCCAGCACCCGATCTCGCTCGTGGTTGCGGAAGTCGTCGAGCTGCTGCCGGTAACGGGGTGCGTCGTCATCCCGGGCGACCGAGAGCAGAGAGACCGCGAACAGGGCGGCGTTGGCCGCTCCCGCCTCGCCGATGGCGAAGGTGGCGACAGGGACCCCCTTGGGCATCTGCACGATGGAGAGCAGGGAGTCCATCCCCTTGAGATGACGGGAGGGAATGGGCACCCCCAGCACCGGCAATGTGGTCTTGGCGGCGACCATGCCCGGCAGGTGAGCGGCACCACCTGCTCCGGCGATGATGGCGCGCAGGCCGCGCTCGCGGGCAGTGGCGGCATACTCGAACAGCAGATCCGGGGTGCGATGGGCCGAGACCACCCGCGCCTCGTAGGGCACGCCGTGTTCCTTGAGGATGCGGGCGGCAGTCTGCAGCACGGGCCAGTCGGAGTCGGAGCCCATTACCAGGCCGATCAGCGGAGGGGTGTTCATGTGTATTGGTTCCTTGCTGTTAAACGTTTGCTTTTTGTGAACAAAAAGAGCCGGCAAGCCGGCTCAGAATTTCTCGGGTCGCACGATTTCGACCGGTTGCAGAAAGGCGATCATGGCGTAGTCGGGGTAGTAGCGACTCTGCAGGTGGGCCAGCAGCCGCTCCGCCTGCTCCCGACTGCAGATCGTCTCCAGCCGGATGTTGCCGCTCTCGCTCCAGCTGGCGTTGCGCTCGCCATGATCCCCCCGGCCGCGGGCATCTGTGATGGTGTAGCCGCGCAGCCCCTCGCGGGTGAGGGTGCGCAGCAGGGTCGGCTCCAGATTGGCTTCCGTGATGACGGTCAGCAGGGTGCGGGTCTCGGTCTGCATGTGGCTACTCCGTGAAGTGGCGGGCCCAGCTGTGGTAGAGCGGGATCCCCAGCATGATGTTGAACGGGAAGGTGACCCCCAGCACGGCGCTGAGGGACAGCCCCGGGTTGGCCTGAGGCACGGCGATGCGCATGGTAGCCGGCACGGCAATATAGGAGGCGCTGGCCGCCAGGGTAGCCAGCAGGGTCAGGCCGCCGAGAGAGAGGCCCATCAGCTGGCCAGCTGCCAATCCCAGTCCCGCGGAAGCGAGCGGCATCAACAGGGCGAAGCCGAGCAGGAACAGGCCGTGGCGGCGCAGATCCTGACACTGGCGGGCGACGATGAGGCCCATCTCCAGCAGGAACAGCGCCAGCGCTCCCTTGAACAGGTCGACAAACAGCGGTTTGAGCGGGGCAATCCCATCCGGTCCGGCCAGATAGCCGATGGCCATGCCGCCCAGCAGCAGAGTTACCCCTTTGCTGAGGAAGGTCTCGTGGGCCAGCATGCGCCAGCGAGTCTCGCGACTGATGCCGCGGGCCAGCACTATGCCCACCAGAATGGCCGGGATCTCCATCACCGCGAGAAAGATGGAGAGCTGGGATTCAAAGCTGATGCCCCGCTCGGTGAGCCAGTTCACCCCGACCGCAAAGGTGGCGACGCTGACCGAGCCGTAGTGGGCGGCGGTGGCAGCGGCATCGACCCGGTTCATCTTGAGGCGCAGCACGGCAAAGCCGAGCAGGGTCTGCACCACGCCGAGCAGGATCACCAGCGCCAGTTGCGGCAGCAGAGGTTGCAGGGATTGCTGGGCCAGACCGACGCCGCCCTTGAGGCCTATGGCCAGCAGCAGAAAGAGGGAGAGGGTGTCGTAGAGGGCAGGCGGCAGCTTGAGCTCGGAGCGTACCAGACCGGCCAGCAGACCAAACAGAAAGAAGAGTACAACAACGTCCAGCATGATGGTTCGCAGGGCAGTTCAGATAATGGTTGCATGCTAGAGCCCGCAATGTTTCGATAAAATCAGATTCTCGCTGATGGTTGTTCGGTAAAAACTGATAGGGAACGGCATGCTCAACTACAAACAGCTCTACTACTTCTGGCATGTGGCGCGCAGTGGCAGCGTGACGCAGGCAGCTGAACAGCTGCACTTAACGCCGCAGACCATCAGCGGTCAGGTCGCCGAGCTGGAGCAGTCTCTCGGGGTGGCGCTGTTCAACCGGGTGGGGCGGCGTCTGGTGCTGACTGCCGCCGGACGGCAGGCGCAGGAGCAGGCAGGGGCCATTTTCTCGCTCGGTGCCGAGCTGGAGCACACCCTGCGCCACGCCAGTCAGGAGCTGACCATGCAGGTGGGGATCGCCGATTCGGTACCCCGTACTCTGGCGTTCGAGTTGCTGGCCCCCGCCATGGCGCTGGCGACCCCGTTGCGGCTGGTGTGTCACGAGGAGCGGGCCGAGCAGCTGTTCAGCGAGCTGGCCCGCCACAAGCTTGATATGGTGCTGATCGATCGCCCACTCCCTCTCGACAGCGGCGTGCGCGGCTACAACCACGAGCTGGGGCGCAGCCCGCTGGCGCTGTTTGCCAGCCCCGAGTTGGCGGCGCGGGCGCGGGATGGCTTTCCCGCCTCGTTGGAGGGGTTGCCGCTGCTGATCCCTGGAGAGAAGTCTGCCACCCACGATCGGCTGCTGGAGTGGTATCGCCAGCAGGGCATTCATCCCCATCTGGTGGGGCAGTTTGATGACTCCACCCTGATGAAGTCGTTCGGCAAGGCGGGGATGGGGATCTTCCCGGCGCCGCTGGCGATGGCCGACGAGATTGGCCGTCTCTACGGAGTGGAGCGGATTGCGACCCTCACCGACGTTACCCTCTCTTATTATCTGGTCTCGGCAGGACGCCATCTCTCTCATCCCGGGGTACAGGCGGTGATGGAGGGCGCCCAGCAGCGGCTGGCGGCGCTGGCCGGCAATAAATAGAAATCTGGATGGCTATACATCCAGCTTAGCTCTGCCTATAATCCTCCCGCTTTGGCGCATCATGCTTAATAGGGAATCCGGTGAGAATCCGGAGCTGGCGCGCAGCGGTAAGGGGGAACGAAGCGACATCAGGGCACTGCCGTCAGGCGGGAAGCCGTCGCCGTAGGCTATCAGCCCCTGAGCCCGAAGACCTGCCAGAGTTCGTATTTCGGGCCGAGAGAAACCGGCCACGAAGTAGATACTTACGCGAACTTAAGGATCTCTCATGTCGAAGACATTTCTGGCAGCAGCCCTGTTGCCAGTGGCGGCGCTTGCTCAACCGCTGACCATTCCCGTCAATCCCACTCTGGTGATCACCGCCAATCGGGTGGAGCAGCCAGTCAGTTCGGTGCTGGCTCCCGTAGTGGTTATTGATCGCGCCGAGATCGAATCTCGTCAGATAGACAATTTGCCCGATCTGTTAAAAACCCTGCCTGGTGTTCAAGTGGCAACACTGGGCGGGAGAGGTCATCAAAGCAGCCTTTACATCAGGGGCGCTAAAACCAAGCACTCCCTGCTGCTGGTAAATGGCCGTCCCGTCCCCACTCTGGTCACCGGTAATAATGACCTTAGCCAGATTCCGCTAGGCAATATCGAGCGTGTTGAATATATCCGCGGGCCTCGCGCCGCCATCTATGGCTCTGACGCCATCAGTGGTGTTATCAACCTCATCACCAAAGCGTCAGCAAAAAATGGCAACGAGACTCACGTTAAAGGTGGTGTTGGATCACATGGTTATGGGCTTGGGGAGCTGAGAACCGTGCAGGCACTTGGCCAGCAGACCGATATGAATATGATGATCGGCTATGAGCGTACCGATGGTTATGACGTTCGGGCACAAGATGGCTGGACGTCGCTGCAGCCAGATCGGGACGGCTTTGCCGGTTTGAACGGTCAGATTGGCTTGAACCACAGCTTTAGTGATGCTTGGAGCGCTGATTTTAACGCTCAAGGTTTTAATAACATCACCGAGAGTGACGGTGACTATAGCGATATGAATCGGAATCAGGCTGCCCAGCTAGATGGCGGAGTGCTGTTCAAAAGCGATCATATATCTAGTCGCCTGGAAGCTAGCTATGGCGAAAACAAGCTAAAAACCTGGCTTGATAACAAGGGGGAAGCTAGCGGCGAGCCTATTCACACAGGCTTGACTCGTCTCTCTTGGGTCAATAATTGGAACCCAATTAAAGGGGCAAATATCACAGGTGGGGCTGACTGGCAGCGGGAACAGCTGAAGTCTGATTCCCGCTCGGGTGGTCAATCATTTACTGCGTCTGACCGTGATAATACAGGGCTCTTTATTGTAGGTAGTTATGGCTGGAATCCGTTCCTGTTTGAGCTTTCCGGCAGGACTGATGACAACGAGCAATATGGTCGCCACAACACCTGGTCTGCAGCGAGTGGTTTGGATGTTGATGAGTCTCATCATCTACGACTGAGCTATGGAACGGCGTTCAAAGCACCGACCTTTATGGATCTTTACTCGCCATACTCCCTCAAAAGCGACTATCTCAAGCCAGAAGAGAGCAAGAATATTGAGCTGGGCTTATCTGGCCGCTATAGCGCTTGGGATTGGTCAACGAATCTTTATCGCAACGACATCAATGAAATGATCGACTACGGTCCTGACTATCGCCCTTACAACATCGGAGAGGTGCGACTGGAAGGTGTTGAGTTGGCGATTGGATTGGACACCGGGCCGTTCCACCACAAGGTGAGTTACGATTACACTCGCGCTCAGGATAGAAGCAAGCAAGATCGCCAGTTGGACCGGGTAGCCAAGCATAAAGGCAGCTTGATTACTGAAGTCAGTCTTGGCTCCGTTTTGTGGTCTGGCGAGATCCTTTATACCGGGGAACGAACAGATCTGGGCGCAACCAAGCAGTTGCCTTCTTATACCGTGTTCAATCTGGCTGCGACCTATCCGGTGACCAACGCCCTGACCCTCGGGGGGCGAATCGACAACCTTTTTGATCGTAACTATGAGGGGGCGTATGGCTATGCTGCACCAGGAGCCGAAGCCAAGGTGACCGCAGACTATCGTTTTTAAGGTTAAAGTACTCTGTCGTTTTCAGCAGAAAACCGAGGCCCTGCCATTGGCAGGGCCTTTTCTATTGGCTGCAGGCGGGAGTATGATCGCCGCCTTGCACCAAAGGGGAGCTCAAGTGGCCAATATTCTCGTGTTTGATTCCGGTATGGGTGGCCTGACCATCTACCGCGAGATCCGCCGCGTTCTGCCGGCACACAACTATTTCTACTGCTTCGATAATGCCAACTTCCCGTATGGTGAATTGAGCGAGCCCGCCCTGATTGCTGCCTGCACTCGCTTGGTGACCACCATGGTGGCCCGTCATCATATCGATCTGGTGGTGATTGCCTGTAATACGGCCAGCACCATAGCGCTGCCAGCCCTGCGTGAGGCACTGGATATTCCTGTGGTGGGGGTGGTGCCAGCCATCAAGCCTGCCGCTGCACAGACTCGCAATGGTTGTATCGGTCTGCTGGCTACGCCAGGCACGGTGAGTCGCGACTATACCCACGAACTGATCGCCCAGTTTGCTCCCGGCAAGCATGTGCTGCTCAAGGGCACCATCGAGCTGGTCATAGAAGCCGAACACAAGCTGGCGGGCCTGCCGGTCAATATGGCGTTGCTGCGCGAGGTATTGGCCGACTGGCTGGAGGGGGAAGAGCAGCCGGATACGCTGGTGCTCGGTTGCACTCACTTCCCGCTACTCAATGAAGAGATTGGGCAACTGATGCCGCAATGCCAGCTTATTGACTCGGGCAGTGCCGTTGCCAAACGGGTGGCCTGGTTGCTGAGCAATGGCGGGCATGCCACCGTGCAGCCTGTACATATAGAAGAGGTGATTGCCAGGGCTTACTGTACCCGGCTGGATGGGGAGGCCCAAAAACTGACAGCCCCCTTGCAAGCATGGGGGCTGTCATCATTGGAAGAGGTGAAGTACTGACGAGCGGTTAGGCGTCAGTTTCGCTACCTTCTCTTTCCTCTTTATCACGTTTGTCATTTGCT
>NZ_JBQBEV010000001.1:87500-242500 GCF_051919365.1 Aeromonas sp. 82P | reverse complement strand
CCTTGTCGGGTAAGTTCCGACCTGCACGAATGGTGTAACCATGGCCATGCTGTCTCCACCCGAGACTCAGTGAAATCGAATTCGCCGTGAAGATGCGGTGTACCCGCGGCTAGACGGAAAGACCCCGTGAACCTTTACTACAGCTTGGCACTGAACATTGAACCTACATGTGTAGGATAGGTGGGAGGCTTTGAAGGCGTGACGCCAGTTGCGCTGGAGCCGTCCTTGAAATACCACCCTTGTATGTTTGATGTTCTAACGCAGGGCCCTGAATCGGGCTCGCGGACAGTGCCTGGTGGGTAGTTTGACTGGGGCGGTCTCCTCCCAAAGAGTAACGGAGGAGCACGAAGGTTGGCTAATCCTGGTCGGACATCAGGAGGTTAGTGCAATGGCATAAGCCAGCTTAACTGCGAGACGGACAGGTCGAGCAGGTACGAAAGTAGGTCATAGTGATCCGGTGGTTCTGAATGGAAGGGCCATCGCTCAACGGATAAAAGGTACTCCGGGGATAACAGGCTGATACCGCCCAAGAGTTCATATCGACGGCGGTGTTTGGCACCTCGATGTCGGCTCATCACATCCTGGGGCTGAAGTCGGTCCCAAGGGTATGGCTGTTCGCCATTTAAAGTGGTACGCGAGCTGGGTTCAGAACGTCGTGAGACAGTTCGGTCCCTATCTGCCGTGGGCGTTGGATGATTGAAGGGAGTTGCTCCTAGTACGAGAGGACCGGAGTGAACGAACCTCTGGTGTTCGGGTTGTCACGCCAGTGGCACTGCCCGGTAGCTAAGTTCGGAATCGATAACCGCTGAAAGCATCTAAGCGGGAAGCGAGCCCTGAGATGAGTCATCCCTGACCCCTTGAGGGTCCTAAAGGGCCGTTGGAGACCACAACGTTGATAGGTGGGGTGTGTAAGCGCGGTGACGTGTTGAGCTAACCCATACTAATTACCCGTGAGGCTTAACCATACAACACCCAAGAAGTGTTCTAAGGCTTGTAGCAAATAGAACGAACTACTCAAATTCAGTGGTAATGACAAAGCAAACTAGCCAAGTCGTTATTCACGTCAGCTTTCTAGATTAAGAATTTGCCTGGCGGCCATAGCGCCGTGGAACCACCTGATCCCATGCCGAACTCAGAAGTGAAACGCGGTAGCGCCGATGGTAGTGTGGCATTCGCCATGCGAGAGTAGGACACTGCCAGGCTCCCAATACAAGTAACCCCGCTCATCGAGCGGGGTTTTTTATTGCCTGCAATTTATTAAATCGTCTGATAACTAACCTTTTATTCCCTCTTCTCTGCCGTTTTCCCTGTTTTTCCTCCCCGATTTTCTCCGATTATGCCATCGCGGCTGGCGGTGGTTGTCGCTATAATGGCCGCCCTCAAGCAAGGTGGTGGTATGAAAGCAGAATATCTACAGCGATTCGGGGGCATTGCCCGTCTTTATGGTCAGAATGCCCAGCGTTCCTTTAGCCAGGCCAAGGTCTGTGTGGTGGGGATCGGCGGTGTGGGCTCCTGGGCGGCCGAGGCGCTGGCCCGCGCCGGTATTAACCAGATCACCCTGATTGACATGGACGATATCTGCATCACCAACACCAATCGCCAGATCCACGCCATGCAGGGCACGGTCGGTCGCCTCAAGACAGAGGTGATGGCCGAGCGTATTCGCGCCATCAATCCGGATTGCGAAGTGATCGAGGTGGACGATTTCGTCACCGTTGATAACCTGGCCGAGCATATCAAGCGGGAGTTTGACTATGTGGTCGATGCCATCGACTCGGTCAAGGCCAAGGTGGCGCTGATTGCCTTCTGCAAGCGCAACAAGATCCCGGTGATCGTCGCGGGTGGTGCCGGTGGGCAGATGGATCCGACCCAAATCACCGTGGCCGATTTGGCCAAGACCATTCAGGATCCGCTCGCTGCGAAGGTTCGCTCCGACCTGCGCCGGTTGCACAACTTCAGCAAGAATCCGGCGCGCAAATTCGGGGTGGAGTGTGTCTTCTCAACCGAGCAACTGAGTTATCCGGATGGCAATGGTGGCACCTGTCAGGCCAAGGCGGCCAGCGATGGCACAATGA
Source organism: Aeromonas sp. 82P (assembly GCF_051919365.1). Taxonomy (NCBI): domain Bacteria; kingdom Pseudomonadati; phylum Pseudomonadota; class Gammaproteobacteria; order Aeromonadales; family Aeromonadaceae; genus Aeromonas; species Aeromonas sp. 82P. The sequence continues at coordinate 240,425 of NZ_JBQBEV010000001.1, read as the reverse complement.
AGATGGATTGCGCCTCCGGTTTTGGCGCCGTGACGCCGGTGACGGCAACCTTTGGGCTGGTTGCCGCGTCCCGGGTATTGAAAAAGATTGCCGAGCGGGGCGCCCGTGCCGAGAAAGAGGCCGGGAATGAAGATGCTGGGTCGACTAGCGAAGCCTAATCGACCACTGAACAAGGCGGGTTAGACCGCTTGCTCCCGGATCGCCAGCACGATCGCTCTGAGCCCGTTACCTCGTGACGGGCTCAAGTGTTTTTCCAGCCCCAGTTCAGTGAAATACCCTTCCATATCAAAAGCCTGGATCGCCGCAGACGATTGGTGGTTGAGTGCCGCCAGCACGATGACGATAAGGCCACGCACGATGCGGGCATCGGAATCACAGGCAAAGTGCCAGCAGCCATCCTCACTTTGTTCTCCCTTCAGCCAAGCCTGACTTTCACACCCCTTGAGGCGGAACTCCTCCTGCTGCCATTCGCCGGGTAGCACCGGCAACTGCTTGCCGAGCTGGATGATGAGCCGGTACTGGTTCTCCCAGCCGTGGGCGGTGGCAAACAGTTGGCGGATTTTGTCGGCGTTGGGCTCAAGGCCAATCTGGGTATAGCTTGCGAGGTCACTCATTCGGTTGTCTGCCTTAGAAGAAGTCACTGAGTTTGTGCAGGGCGGCCAGCAGGGCGTCGACATCATCCCGATTGTTGTAGCAAGCCAGCGAGGCACGCATGGTGCCGCCGATCCCGAGGGATTCCATCAGTGGCATGGCGCAGTGATGGCCGACTCGCAGGGCGATCCCCTGCATGTCGAGCAGGGTAGCAGCATCTTGCGGGTGGATGTCGTCGAGCCAGAAAGAGACCGCACCGGCGCGTTGGCCGGGTTCGCCGACCAGACGCAGCCCCGGCACCTGTTGCAGGCCAGCGACCAGATAGTCGGTCAGTGTCTGCTCATGGCTGGCGAGCCATTGCCGATCTTGCGCCATCACAAAGTCGATGGCGGCGGCGAGGCCGATTGCGCCAGCGATATGGGGGGTGCCCGCCTCGAATTTGAAGGGCAGGCTATTGAAGGTGGTGCCGCTGAAACTGACCCGGTCGATCATTTCACCACCTGCTTGCCAGGGCGGCATCCGCTCCAACAGCTCGGTGCGGCCCCATAACACGCCGATGCCGGTCGGGCCATAGAGTTTATGGCCGGAGAAGGCGTAGAAGTCGCAACCGATGGCTTGCACATCCACCTCGAGATGAGACACCGCCTGGGCGCCGTCGATCAGCGTCACGGCGCCAACCGCTTTGGCGGCCTCTACTATCTGGGCGACCGGATTGACGGTACCGAGGGCATTGGATACGTGGGCCACGCTCACCAGCCGGGTGCGTGGCCCCAGCATGGCGTGATAGGCGGCCAGATCGAGATCGCCCCGCTCATCGAGGGGGATAACCCGGATGACTGCGCCGGTACGCTGGGCGACCAGTTGCCACGGGACTATGTTGGCGTGGTGCTCCAGCGTGCTGAGGATAATTTCGTCCCCCGCCTTGAGCTCGCTCATCCCCCAGCTCTGGGCCACCAGATTGATCGCCTCCGTGGTGCCGTGGGTCCAGATCACCTCGTGGCTGCGGGGTGCATTGATGAAGCGGGCGACCGTCTCGCGGGCTGTTTCGAAGGCGCGGGTCGCGCGGCCACTCAGGGCGTGGGCGGCACGGTGCACGTTGGCGTTGTCGGCCCGATAGTAGTGAGCGATGGCATCCAGTACCGCTTGTGGTTTCTGGGTGGTGGCGGCGTTGTCCAGATAGACCAGAGGATGGCCGTTTACCTCCTGCGCCAAGGCCGGAAACTGGCTGCGCAGTTGGTCGTGCTGTTGCTGATTCATGCTCCCCTCACTATCCGGAAAAAGTCATCATCTCGAAAGGTCGGCCATGATCCTGAAAATAGCGCCCGAACACAAGGCGCGATAAGCCGGAATGGCGGTTGCCTGCCGTGCATCAGGTACGGCTCGTCGGGTGATTTCTGGTACAATGCCGCCCCTCATCATAAGCCAAGAGATCCGGCCCATGAAGCTCAACCCCAATCAGAACGAAGCGGTCAAGTATGTTTCCGGCCCTTGCCTGGTGCTGGCGGGTGCCGGATCGGGCAAGACCCGCGTCATCACCAACAAGATTGCCTATCTGGTGCAGCAGTGCGGCTACAGTGCGCGCAACATAGCAGCGGTCACCTTTACCAATAAGGCGGCGCGGGAGATGAAGGAGCGGGTCGGCCAGACCCTGGGTCGCAAGGAGGCGCGGGGGCTGATGGTCTCCACCTTCCATACTCTGGGGCTCGATATCATCCGCCGGGAGCACAAGAGCCTGAATCTCAAGGCGAACTTTTCCCTGTTCGATGACACCGACCAGCTGGCGCTGTTGAAAGAATTGACTGAAGACGAGCTCGACAACGACAAGGACAAGCTCTCGGCCCTTATCAGCCAGATCTCCAACTGGAAGAACGACCTCATCCTGCCCGCCCGCGCCATGCGTATCGCCCGTGGGCCGGAAGAGGTGTTGATGGCCCAGCTCTACGAGCGTTATCACCGCCAGATGGTGGCCTATAACGCGCTGGATTTTGACGACCTCATCGTGATGCCGACCCTGCTGCTCAAGAGCAATCAGGAGGTGCGCGAGCGCTGGCAGAACAAGATCCGCTATCTGCTGGTCGATGAGTACCAGGACACCAACACCAGCCAATACGAGCTGGTGAAGCAGATCGTCGGTGAGCGGGCCCGTTTTACCGTGGTGGGTGATGATGACCAGTCCATCTACTCCTGGCGCGGTGCCAAGCCGCAGAATCTGGTGCTGCTGAGCGAGGATTTCCCCAGTCTCAAGCTGATCAAGCTGGAGCAGAACTACCGCTCCAAGCGGCGTATCCTCAAGTGCGCCAACATCCTGATCGCCAACAACCCGCACGTCTATGACAAGGCGCTCTTCTCCGAGCTTGATGAGGGGGTGAAGCTCAAGGTGCTGTTCGCCAAGAACGAGGAGCACGAAGCGGAGCGGATCGCCGCCGAGATGATGGGCCACAAGTTTATGAACCGCACCCGGTTCAAGGATTACGCCATCCTCTATCGGGGCAACCATCAGTCGCGCATCTTCGAGAAGGCGCTGATGACCAACCGGATTCCTTATCGCATCTCCGGCGGCACCTCGTTCTTCTCCCGCACCGAGATCAAGGACATCATGGCCTACCTCAAGCTGCTGGTGAATCCGGATGAGGACACCGCCTTCCTGCGGGTGGTCAACCTGCCGCGTCGCGAGATCGGCCCCACTACCCTCGAAAAACTGGGTCAGTATGCCAATCAGCGCGGCAAGAGCCTGTTTGCCGCCAGCTTCGAGCTGGGGCTGGAGCAGCACCTCTCAGGCCGTGGCCTCACTGCATTACAGGCCTTCACCAACTGGCTGGTACGCCTTGGCGATCAGGCGCTGCGTGGCAATCCGGTGGAGGCGGTGCGGGACATGATCAAGGAGATCCACTACGAAGAGTGGCTCTACGAGACCTCGCCCAGCCCGAAAGCGGCCGAGATGCGGATGCAGAACGTCTCCACCCTCTATCGCTGGATCACCGAGATGCTGGAAGGGGATGAGCTGGAGGAGTCGATGACGCTGGCTCAGGTAGTCACTCGCCTCACCCTGCGCGACATGATGGAGCGCAACGAGGGGGAGGACGATGCGGATCAGGTGCAGTTGATGACGCTACATGCCTCAAAGGGGCTGGAGTTCCCCTATGTCTACATGGTGGGGATGGAGGAGGGCTTGCTGCCCCACCAGACCAGCATCGACGAGGACAATGTGGAGGAGGAGCGGCGTCTCGCCTACGTGGGCATCACCCGGGCTCAGACCGAACTGACCTTCACCCTCTGCAAGGAGCGGCGTCAGTTTGGCGAGTCGGTACGTCCGGAGCCAAGCCGCTTCCTGCTGGAGCTGCCGCAGGATGATCTTGAATGGGAAAACCAGAAGAAGGTGACTGCCGAGGAGCGCCAGCAGAAGGGGCAGGTCGGTGTTGCCAACCTGCGGGCGTTGTTCAAGAAGGATTAACCCTAAGGATTGGCTGGGGTCAGTAGCGGTACTATGTCTGCTCCCGGCATGGGCGGTGAGATATAGCGCCCTTGCCCCATCCGGCAGCCGATATCAATCAGCTTCTGCAATTGCTGCTGGTTCTCGATCCCCTCGACGACCAGGGTGTAATCGAGATCCTGACAGATATCCCGCATGGCGCGGATCAGCGCCAAATCTTTGGGCGATTGCAGCATCCTCTGGGTAAAGCTGTCATCCACCTTGATGTAGTCCACCGGGAAGTGGAATAGGGCGTTGAGGGAGGAGAAGCCGGTCCCAAAATCGTCGAGGCTGATCTGGATGCCCTTGGCGCGCAGCTCGTGCAGGGATGCCAGCGCATCGGAATCTTGCCGCGACAGCTCCCGCTCGTTGAATTCAAAAATCAGATAGCCGGGGGCGACCCCTTCCTCTTCGATGATCCCCATCAGTCGCATGATGTGGTCATGGTTGACCAGATGCTTGCCCGACAGATTGATGGCGATCTTGAACTTGCCCTGCCCGGAGATTGGCAGCCAGTTCTTCAGCTGTTGGCAGGTGTGGCGCAGGATCTGGTAATCCAGCTCCAGAATCAGGCCGCACTGCTCCGCCAGCGGAATAAAGTCGAATGCATCCTTCAGAATGCCCTCTTCGGTCAGCCAGCGCGCCATCACCTCCAGTCCGGTCAGGCGGCTATCCTGCAGCCGGATCACCGGTTGGAAATAGGGGACGATGCGCCCCTCCCGCAGGGCTCTGGCCAGCATCTCTTCCGGCGAATTCCAGTTCTGGTTGATGCAATCATCCGAGTAGCTGACGATGCGACTGCGACCATTGCGCTTGGCCTGATACATGGCCAAATCGGCCTGATGGAGCAGCTGGCTGATATCTGAGGTTTGCTCGGAGACGCTCGATACCCCCAGGCTGACGGTAATGCTCAGCTCGTTGCCGAGTAGCCGGAACGGGTAGGAGAGACGGCTGATAATGCGGTTGAGCACCGGGCTGATGTCATCGTCGCTCTTGCTGCTGTCCAGATAGATGACAAACTCGTCGCCCCCCAGTCTGGCCACCAGATCGTTTTGCCGGATGCAGGTCTGCAGGCGGCGGCTGACTTCCTTGAGCAGCTGATCGCCAGCACTGTGGCCCAGAGTGTCATTGATCTGCTTGAAATGATCCACATCGATAAAAATTACCGCGAATCCCGGCGATTTGTAGCGGTTGTAGTGGGTCATGGCGTGGTTGAGGTGGTTCATCAACAGCGCGCGGTTGGGCAGCTGGGTCAGCGGGTCGTGAAGCGCATCGAATTGCAACCGTCGTTCCAGCTCCTGATGCTGCTTGAGCTGCTTTTGCAGCCTGAGGTTGGTCTGACGCAGCTGTTGCAGCCGCTGGTTGATGGAGTCCTCGGTATTGATGTCGTTGAGCTGCTGGCGGATCCGTCTCAGCTCCAGCAGCAGGGTGAGCTGGCCACGCAGGAAGTCGAGAAACAGCTTGTCGTCGGTCTCCAGCGGTTGAGCCGTGCTGATGATGAAGTGGGCGAAGTACTGTTGTTGCAGCCGCAGCGGCATGCTGTGCCAGTAGCGTGACTCCCTGCTCACCTCGATATTGCTGGTGCTGTGGCACAAGCCGCTGATGAACTCGTCTCCCTGATGGGGATGGGCAGGGTAGATCTTTTCCAGCTTCTGACTGGTTAACCTGACCAGCAGCATGTCCTCTATGGTGAGCATCTGGCGCAGAACCGCCTCCAGTTGGGAGAAGAGCGCCTGAGCCGGCAGGGTATTGGCGAGCCGCATGATGCGGCTGATGCTCTCGATTTTCTTTTTCCAGTTCGGGTCTTTGCGGATCAGCGGCGAAGGGAGCTCGGTGAGATGGGAGCCCGCCTGGGTTTCGGTCAGCCGCTTGGCCAGACACTCCAGCAGCAGACGCAGGGTCGGCAGGTCGGCGGGGGTGCCACGCGCCAGCAACCACTGTATCTGGCCATGCTCGATGGGGAAGACGCACCACCCTTCGGCCTCATCCAGCTGGGTGAGCTGATCGGTGATGCGGGACTGCTCCCGGCCCAGCTGTTGCTTGAAGATGTCGCTGACCTTGTAGGCGTAAAGCCAGTTCAGACCGGTATCGGAGAGGCCCAGCATGCCGAAATGTTGCAGCGGGCAGAGTTGGTCAATCTGCTGGATCAGGGCATCGTAATCGTCAGACGTGGCGGTTTGTGGCGCCGGGAAGTCCATAATGGCAGAGACCAACGCCAACAGAGGAGTTGAGTAGTGGGGTTCGATGGATTGGGCCGACATGTGCAACTCCCGATATGTCTACCTTACAAGAGTAGTCGGAAGCCGATAGATTGAAAGGGCCGCAATTGCGGCCCTTTCAAATACTTACAGCTTGTCGATCATGTAGTGGATGGCGTTTTCAATCTCTTCATCACTACAGTTCGCACAGGTGCCGCGCGGAGGCATCATGCCGGACTTGCCGGTAAAGCCTTCAATGGCATGTTTCTTGAGAGTATCAATGCCCTGGGCGATGCGAGGATCCCAGGCTGCCTTGTCACCTCGTTTGGGGGCACCAGCGGCGCCGGTGTCGTGACAGGCAAAGCAGGCGCCCTTGTATACCGTTTCGCCATCGCGGGGACCGGAAGAGGCGGTCGCCGCCGGTGCAGCACTCGCGCCGGCAATACCTTCCAGATCCTTGGCGGTATAGACCTGACCGATTGGTTTTATCCGTTCGGCAATGGCCTCCGGTGACATCTCATCGGCAGCAAGCACTGCCCCAGACAAGCTGGCGGCCGTCATCCCGACAGCCAGCAAATAGCTCAGTTTTTTCAACACGCTCATATACTCCCAGCAGTCTTTTATTATCCATGTAAACGACGGGATTATAACCGAATAGTTACAGTCATTTAAACGCTTGTGTGTGAAGTGTTAAACACTCTGCGTACAAAGTTTTGGCCGATATCACGGCAATTCTGGTGGTGGAGATAAAAAGAAACCCGGCATTCGCCGGGTTTCGGGTACCCAAGGGGTGAAATGGGTTATTTGTCCCAGCTCAGGATCACCTTGCCGGAGTGGCCGGAGCGCATCGCATCGAACCCCTGCTGGAATTCGTCGATGTGGAATCTGTGTGTGATGATGGGGGAGAGATCCAGCCCGGACTGGATCAGGCTGGCCATTTTGTACCAGGTCTCGAACATCTCGCGGCCATAGATCCCTTTGATAAACAGCCCCTTGAAGATCACCTTGTTCCAGTCGATGGCCATGGTGGAGGGGGGGATGCCAAGCATGGCGATCTTGCCGCCGTGGTTCATCTTGTCGAGCATCTCCTGGAAGGCGCTCGGGACGCCGGACATCTCCAGCCCCACATCGAAGCCTTCGGTCATGCCCAGCTCGCTCATTACGTCGGCCAGCTTCTCCTTGGCCACGTTGACCGCGCGGGTGGCGCCCATCTTGCGGGCCAGCTCCAGCCGGTATTCGTTGACGTCGGTGATCACCACGTGGCGCGCACCCACATGGCGGCAGACGGCGGCGGCCATGATACCGATAGGGCCCGCCCCGGTGATGAGCACATCTTCACCCACCAGATCGAAGGAGAGGGCGGTGTGCACCGCATTGCCGAACGGGTCGAAGATGGCAGCCAGCTCGTCCGGGATATTGTCCGGCAGCTTGAAGGCGTTGAATGCGGGGATCACCAGATATTCGGCGAAGGCGCCCGGGCGATTGACGCCAACGCCAATGGTGTTGCGACAGAGGTGAGTGCGTCCGGCGCGGCAGTTGCGGCAGTGACCGCAGGTGATGTGCCCTTCACCGGAGACCCGATCGCCGATGGCGAAGCCGCGCACCTCCTGACCGATGGCGACCACTTCCCCGACATATTCATGGCCGACCACCATGGGTACCGGAATGGTCTTCTGGGACCACTCGTCCCAGTTGTAGATATGGATATCGGTGCCGCAGATGGCGGTTTTGCGGATCTTGATCAGCAGGTCGTTGTGGCCTAGCTCGGGGGCCGGCACATCCGTCATCCAGATGCCGACCTCTTTGTGCAGTTTGGAGAGTGCTTTCATGGCTGTTCCTTCAATATGAATGCAGAAAAAAGGGGCTGCAGCCCCTTGATTCAAATCAGATAACGCCGAGTTCACGGCCGATGCGGATAAAGGCGTCGATCGCCTTGTCCAGCTGCTCGCGGGTGTGAGCGGCAGACATCTGGGTGCGAATGCGCGCCTGACCCTTGGGCACGACCGGGAAGGAGAAGCCCACCACATAGATGCCAGCTGCCAGCATGCGGCTCGCCATTTCGGAGGCCAGTTTGGCATCCCCCAGCATCACCGGAATGATGGCGTGGTCGGCGCCAGCCAGAGTGAAGCCAGCGGCGCTCATCCGCTCGCGGAAGTAACGGCTGTTCTCTTTCAGGCGGGCGCGCAGGTCGTGACCCTCGGCCAGCATGTCGATCACCTTGATGGTGGCGGCAACGATGGAGGGGGCCAGCGAGTTGGAGAAGAGGTAAGGGCGGGAGCGCTGACGCAGCCAGTCGATCACCTCTTTCTTGCCGGAGGTATAGCCGCCGGATGCGCCGCCGAGCGCCTTGCCCAGGGTGCCGGTGATGATGTCGACCCGATCCATCACGCCGCAATATTCGTGGGTGCCACGACCATTCTCGCCGATAAAGCCGACGGCGTGGGAGTCATCCACCATCACCAGCGCATCGTATTTGTCGGCCAGATCGCAGATGGATTTGAGGTCGGCGATGACCCCATCCATGGAGAAGACGCCGTCGGTGGCGATCAGCTTGAAGCGGGCGCCATCGGCGTCAGCCTGCTTGAGCTGGGCTTCCAGCTCGGCCATGTCGTTGTTGGCGTAGCGATAGCGCTTGGCCTTGCACAGCCGCACGCCGTCGATGATGGAGGCGTGGTTGAGGGCATCGGAGATGATGGCATCTTCGGCGCCGAAAAGGGTCTCGAACAGACCGCCGTTGGCATCGAAACAGGAGGAGTAGAGGATGGTGTCCTCGGTGCCGAGGAAGGCGGACATCTTCTGCTCCAGCGCTTTGTGCTGATCCTGGGTGCCGCAGATGAAGCGTACCGAGGCCATGCCGAAGCCGTGGCTGTCGAGCCCCTGATGGGCGGCAGCGATCAGATCCGGGTGGTTGGCCAGCCCCAGATAGTTGTTGGCACAGAAGTTCAGTACCTGCTCACCGCCAACGGCGATACTTGCCTGTTGGGCGGAGGTGATGATGCGCTCCTGCTTGTACAACCCTTCAGCTTGCACCTGGTTCAGTTGCTCGGTCAGGTGACGATAGAATCCGTTAGACATCCTCGATCCTTATTGGCTATTTCAGCTGCGTATCAACAGAGGCGACATTTTACTGCAATTTGTTGCGGTAAATTCAAATGATTGTGCTGATATTCAACAAGTGTGAAACAGATCTCACCCAGCTGGTTGGGCCAGCTGGCGGTAGTGTTGTTCCAGTTGCTGGATCTGTCCGGCAACCTGGGGTTGCACATAGGGGCGCAGCAGGAACAGCACCTTCAACACGCCCTGATAGAGCAGAGGTTTGGTGATGCGGGTGTTGGGGGCCTGGGCAATCTGGAAGGGGATCCAGCAGGTCACCACCATCTTGATGGTCTGGCCCAGATCCGGCAGGTCTTCATCGCTGACATCGATAATGCCCCCTTCGCGCAGGCTCCGGAGCAGCGCGACCACGGAGGATCGCATCTGCTCCTGGGCCTTGAGGTACTTCTGTTGCAGCGGCTCGTCACGGCTCAGGATGTCCGGCAGATTGGCGTAGAAGAAGCGGAACTGCCACATCAGATAGAAGATGGCATCCAGATAGCCCATCAGATCCTGCAGGGTAATTTCACGGTTGCGGGTCGGCACGAAGCTCTCGCTCAGGTGGCGGGCATACTGGTCGAAGATGGAGTGGATGATGTCTTCTTTATTGCGGAAGTGGTAGTAGAGGTTGCCCGGGCTGATACCCATGTGCGCCGCAATGTGGTTGGTGGTGATGTTGCGTTCACCCTGATCGTTGAACAGCTCGGTCGCGCTGTGAATGATCCTGTCTCTGGTTTTCATCACTCATTCCTCCAACAGGTTCCGCTCGGGGCAGTTTTGAACAAGGTCGAATCCCCGGGCGGCCCGTGATAAACTTTTCGGCAATTTCAAATTGGCTCACTATACACAGCTTTAACAAGCAGTCACATGTAGCCATCAACGTACGAGAGGCAAACTCCATGATCGTAGTAACTGGCGGTGCTGGCTTTATCGGCAGCAATCTGGTCAAGCAGCTGAACGCTCAAGGACGGACCGATATCGTGGTCATTGATGACCTGACCGACGGCACCAAGTTCGTCAACCTGGTCGATCTGACCATCGCTGACTACATGGACAAAGACGAGTTTCAGGCGCGCATCGTCTCCGGCGACGAGTTTGAAGAGTGGGACAACGGCATCGAGGTGATCTTCCACGAAGGCGCCTGCTCTGCCACCACCGAATGGAACGGCAAGTTCATCATGGAGGTCAACTACGAGTACTCCAAGGATCTGTTCCACTACTGCATCGAGCGTGAAATCCCGTTTATTTACGCCTCTTCTGCCGCGACCTACGGTGGCCGCAACGACAACTTCATCGAAGATCCCAAGTTCGAACAGCCGCTCAACGTCTACGGCTACTCCAAGCAGCTGTTCGACCAGTACGTGCGCCGCTGGATGCCGGAGATCAACTCTCAGGTCGTTGGCCTCAAGTACTTCAACGTCTACGGCCCGCGCGAGCAGCATAAAGGCTCCATGGCTTCCGTTGCCTTCCACCTCAATACCCAGGTGAAGAAGGGCGAGAATCCCAAGCTGTTTGAAGGCTGTGACGGCTTCCCGAACGGTGGCCAGATGCGTGACTTCATCTATATCGACGACGTCTGCAAGGTAAACCTCTGGTTCTGGCAGAACCCGCAGCACTCCGGCATCTTCAACTGTGGTACCGGCCGTGCCGAGCCGTTCCAGAACGTGGCCGAAGCGGTGATCAAGCATCATCAGAAGGGTACTATCGAGTACATCCCCTTCCCGGATCACCTCAAGGGTCGCTACCAGAGCTTCACCCAGGCTGACATGACCAAGCTGCGCAGCGTGGGTTATGACGCCGAGTTCAAAACCGTTGCCGAAGGGGTAGCGGATTACATGGCCTGGCTCAACCGCTAACGGGTGAGCACAACGCGGCAGTTTGAGCGCAAAACCGGAAGTAGGCACTCGCCTGCTTCCGGTTTCTGGTCTCTGTGGCTGCTTGCCGTTCCTCTCTTATCTATCGGGTAACCGCGCGATGAATATATTGATGGCACTCTCCCAGCTCGAGGTAACGGGAGCTGAGGTCTATGCCACCACGGTCGGTAACGAACTGACCCGGCGTGGTCACAACGTCTTTTATGTGTCAGATACCCTGACCAAGCCGACGCTTGGCCCCGTCTTCAAGCTGAGATTCAACAAGCGCAGCATTCTGCGCCGCTTCTGGCACGTCTTTTACCTCATTTATCTCATCAAAAAGCACCATATCCAGTTGGTGCATGCTCACTCCCGTGCCTCCGGCTGGAGTAGCTATGTGGCCTGCAAGTTGACTGGCACCCCGATGATCACCACGGTTCATGGTCGCCAGCCAGTGCACGCTTCGCGCAAGGCGTTCCATGCCCTTGGGCTTAGGGCGGTTGCCGTTTGTGAGGATATTGCCCATCAGATAGTCGACAATCTGGGAGTGGATCCCGCGATCGTGCAGGTGCTGCGCAACGGTATCGAAACCGACAAATTCCAGCCTGTACCTGCGCCGGATAATCCAAAGCCGGTGATCGCCATCATTGGCCGTTTGAGCGGCCCCAAAGGGGAGCTCTGTTACCGTCTGCTCGACGAGGTACTCGATCTGGATGCCTGCAAGGTGCGGATTGTCAGCGGAACCAAGGTACCGGAGCGCTTTGCCCGTTTCGAAGACCGTGCCGAGTTTGTTGGGTACGTCGATGATGTTCCCGCTCTGCTGGCTGGCAGCGATTTGGTGATAGGCGCCGGTCGGGTAGCGATGGAAGCACTGCTCTGCGGTCGGCCCGCCTTTGCTATTGGTGAAGCCAAGGCAGTTGGTCTGGTAACCGAACAGAATCTGGATGATGCTCTGGCGAGTAATTTTGGCGATATCGGCCCCAAGGATCTAGCTATCGATTTTGCTGCGCTGAAGGCTGAGATTGCATCTGCCTTGGCCAGTAAAACAGTGCCGGAAGCCATTCGCCAACGCATTCAGGATGAGTATGGCTTGCAGGGGGTAGTATCCGGCCTCGAAACCATCTATCAGGATGCCGTAGTCGAAACCCTGCGCCGCGAGATGCCCGTCATCATGTACCACCGTTTTATCGAGCAGGATAGCGAGAAAGGAGTGCATGGTACCTGGATGCCGATCACCATGTTCGAGAAGCATCTGCGACTGATGAAGTGGCTCGGATATGAGACCCTGACTTTCCGCGATTTGGCGGACAAAGGTTTTATCCACCGTCTGCAATACGGCAAGAAGTACCTGATGATCACTGCCGATGACGGCTATCAGGACAATCTGACCCGCATGCTGCCGCAGCTGGAAAAATATGGTTACAAAGCCGTGGTGTACGTGGTCACCGGTGAAGGCTATAACCGTTGGGATGTGGAGCATCCGACCAATCCGGACACCAAGGTTTCATTGATGAGTGGTGAGCAGGTCAAGGCGTTGGCCGCCAGCGGTCATGTGGAAATTGGTGGTCATACCCTGACTCACCCCCGCTTGAGCAAGCTCACACCTGAACAACAAGCCCATGAAATTCAGGAGAATAAACGCCAACTGGAGGCCTTGCTTGGCCATCCGCTGCTCTCGTTCGCCTATCCTTACGGAGATCTGAACGAGAGTGCTAAGGAACAGGCTATCGCCGCCGGGTATCGTTTTGCCGTCGCTACCAATAGCGGCCCCAAAGCAATGCACCAGGACCCTTTCCAGATCCGCCGGATTGCCATCTTCCCCCGTACTGATGTATTCGGGCTGTGGCGCAAGATCCGCGGAATTATGTTTTTAGAAAATGAAAGAGAAAAAAATGAATTACAAAAAAATAGAAAGATATTTACTTTGTTTGTTTGCTGCTTCCATATTTACTAGTAAGCCAGCTATTTATATTTCATCGGCACTAATGATAGTGTTTTTTATTGGGCGATGTGTTTTTGACAGAGAATATTATAATGTGGTGAAACGCGATGTTGTTTTATGGGGGCCAATCGCGGTGTTCCTATTCGGGGTCTTCGCGAAAATAATATCTCCTGCTTCCTTTGTTGATATAGGTCATTTTTTTTATAAGGGGATGTTTTTATTGGTTTTCCCGGTCTTAGTTATTTCTTTGCGAGAGAATAAAAATAGACGATTAGCATTCTCAATATCGATGTTGGGTTTTCTTCTATCGGTATTATGGTCTTTTGTCCAAGCATTTGTTCTGCTTCCACATACTTGGAGTGGTGAGCGATTTGGTGGGTTCTGGGATATAGGTCGGTGGGCTGAGATCACAACGTTTGTCTTTGCATTTATGTTGCCCAAATTGTCTGATGATATGACGGCATCAAAGAAAATTGTCATTGGATTATTTTTGTTTGTGACTTTCTTGAGTCTTATAATATCTGGCGGTCGTGCTGGTTGGATTGCTGCATCATTTTCCTTTGTGGTGTATATGATCTTTATGAATCGGAAAATGTTGTATGTTTTTACTCCGGTTGCATGTGTGTTGATTTTTTCTCTTTATCTAGCAATGCCCTCACAATTTAATGCTGTAGCGGGAAGGGCTACATCTGTAACTGAGACTACAAGCAAGGATTATTCTAACTTTAGCCGTATTCTCATGTGGGGGAATGGCGTTTCTCTTCTGCATGAAAATTTATCACATTATCCTCGAAAGTTTCTATTTGGTATAGGGTTCAATAAGTTTCAGACAGAATACTCGGCCTATTTGAACAAAATTTCGAATACTGAGGATCTGATAAAATTAACGCAAGGTAATTACTCCTTAAATGATTTGCATAATTCTTATCTTGATTCTGCAAATAAAATGGGTTTTTTGTATACGTTGTTTTTCTATGGCTCATTAATTTTCATTGTGTATCTTTTTTATAAGAAAGAATCTCTCATTAAGGGTTGCATATTAATTGCTCCATTTTTAATCTTGGGTGTTTTCTATACAAATTATCTTGAGTTTCAAACCTACATATTTTTCTTTGTTGTTGCATTGGCCTACTCGGAGGTTGAGCAATATAATGTTGATAACCATAAGGTGAGAGCATGAAAGCTAGTGTCATTATAGCTTTTTACAATAATTTAAAAGCATTGAAAATTATTCTGTCAGCTCTTAACAATCAGTTTGAAGATAACTTTGAGGTTATTATTGCTGATGATGGCTCTAGGGAAGATGTTGTTTCAGAAATAAAGTCTATTCAGACAGGATTTAGTTATCATATAAAGCATGTATGGCATGAAGATAAAGGTTTTAGAAAAAACAAGATACTTAATCAGGCTGTGTTACTTGCATCCAATGAGTACATAATATTTATTGATGGAGATTGCATTCCACAAGTTAACTTCGTTCGTGATCATTTGGAAAATGCAGAGGTTGGTTGTTTTTTAAATGGAAGAAGGGCGGACTTGTCACCATCATTTAGTCAGAAAATAACACTTGTCAGGCCAGAGTCATTTTTTAAAGAGAACTTATTTTTTATGCTTGCAGAATATATTTTTCTTGGGAAAGGGAAAAATATAGAGAAAGGGATAAGAATTACTAATCGATTTTTGAGTAGATGGTTGAATAGGAAAAACAAAGGGGTTGTTGGATGTAATTTTTCTCTTTACAAGAAAGATTTGATTTATATTAATGGATTCGATGAGCGGTATGAGGCTGCGGGGGTCGGAGAAGATACTGATGTTGAATTCAGATTGAAGTTGGCTGGTTTTAGATGCAAAAATATTTTTTATTTGGCTAATCAGGTTCATATGTATCATAAAGAGCTTCCTAGAGATCGTGTGAATGACGAAATATATGCTTCTGTAGTTAAGTCAAGAGAATATTATACCCAATGGGGTATTATAAGACGGACAACACCATGAGTGTGCGTTTCTGCTTTTTAGAGATGGAGGGACTATGGAGTTCCTCCCGATAATAATATTGTTTGAGGTAAATGATTTCCAGTGATTTTTTAATTTCTGGATGTAGTAGAAAAAATACTTGGTTGTTCATGATGGTGCCAAGTTGGGATTGGGAGGTGATGTTTAGTTATATTTACATGAGAGCACTATAGTTATAATATTTTGATGTTTTATTGTGAGTTATCTCGATTGGATATTTAAATTATTTTTTTCCTCTTCAAGCACGGCTATAGTGAATGATGGTTTTTTCAGAAAAAATGGAAATTATCAGATCTAATATAAATGAAGTTAGGTAAAGTTTAATTCTCCTATCTATGCCAAGTGGGGATATTGAAAATTGTATTTTTGATAGCCACCAATATAAATTAATAGGGGAGGATAGAGTCACCGTACACGTATGGTCTCAAAGGGAGGCTTTTATGGTGTTCCAAAAGTGTTGTGTTGGCATTTAGCAATGATATTGTTTATGAGTTGGAATTATCAGTACAGTACGCAATTCAATTGTAAGAATAGTGAGCCGGATCACGGGATGTTTCATTTTTTTGATCGGTTTTTAACTAAAACTGAGTTTTGCATGGTGTAAACTAGGTTGTTGTTGATGGGGTTGGATTATATTTAAACTGAAGGTGAAACTATTTCTTTAATAAAGAATTCATTATACTTCGGAACAATGTTCATTGGTCTTTTGACCAGCATATTATATTCGAATTTACAGAAGCTCACCGGCGATCAGACCCAGATGCTTTACAAGGGCTACCTTGGGGCTTATGAGGGGGTCTGGCTCAGCTATGGCAATGCGGCGAGTGCGGTGGGTAATGTGCCGGGGAGTTTGTCGGCCTGGCTGATTGGCGGGCCGCTGCTGCTGTGGGATTCTCCCTATGCCCCCATGGTGTTGCTGCTGGCGATGCGGTTGGTCGGATTCCTGCTGTTTGATGCAGTGATCCGTCAGGTGTTTGATGACCATGTATTGAATAGCAAGGTGCGCCTGCTGTTTCTGGTGCTCTGCTGGCTTAACCCCTGGTTCCAGTACGAGAGTCTGCTCTACAACCCTTCCTATCTTTTCCTCTTCTCGGCCATGCACTGCTGGTCGGCCTGGCATATGCGCGAGCGGGCCTCCTTCTGGCACATGATCGTCCACCTGCTGGCTATCGGCATGGCGATGCAGCTGCACTACTCCTGGCCGCTGCTGGCGGTAATGTCCACCTATCTGTTCTGGCGCCGCATTCTCAAGGTGAGCTGGAGCGGGGTGGTGGTGGCTACCCTGCTGATCGGTGCCTCCCTGATCCCTTACGCCATGGAAGTGATGAGCAACAGCCACATCACCCAGAACGTCGATCCCGAGGCGCGCCAGCGCTATATCGGCTGGGGGCTGGTGCATGTCTATCCGGTGCTGAAATCAGTGCTCTACTGGCTGCGCTACGGCTCCTGGTTGTTTGCCAGCAAGCTGGTCAATGACACCCAGTTCATCTGGCTGGCTGGGCACGAATACCTGCAGATGGCGGCAGTCTGGCTGTGGCGGGTGGTGATCTACGGAGTGGGCTCGGCGACCGTATTGCTGGCGGCCAAGGCCAACTGGCTGCTGTGGCGCGAACTCAAGCCGCGTCTGCTGCGCAGTGATCGGGCCGAGGTGGATGGCGAGAGCTGGCTCGGTCTCTATGCGCTGGCGGCCGTATTGGCTGTGCTGGTGAGTGCGGCCCTCTCGCCCATCATCTTCAACTATTGGCACCTGATGCTGATATTCCCCTATGCCCTGTTCCCGATCCTGCTGTTGCTGGTTAGCTGGAGCCGCAACCATCCTCAGTGGGTTGGCAAGGGGCTGCTGGCAGCCACCCTGTTCTGCACCGCTGTGAACCTGATCGCGGCGTGCGACAGCACCAAGTTCTCCTATCAGGCTGACTACAAAACCCAGGTGCTGGAGTATCTGCAAGAGATGAAGCTGCAACCCAAGCAGTGAGTCATCCACGGCCAGCTCCCCGATCTCGGGGGGCTGGCTGTCACTATTCTAAACGGTCCATATGGGCGAAGTTTTTGGCTTCGGCAACCCAACCCTCACGCCCCTGCTTGTCCCGAATTTTTACCCACCACCGGTTCTGCGGTGACCGGCCGTATCTGATCTCTTTGCGCGCATAGTCATAATCGAGAATGTAGGTTTTGCCCTTGTACCAGAACAGGCTATTGCCTTCGCCCAGTCCGCCAAGGATATAAAGCGTTTCCCCTGCCTTCATATTCAACAGCGGCCCTTTGCCCTCCTTGCTGTAGCCCAGCTTGACCGATCTGAGTATTTCGACGATCCCCGGTTGTTCGGTAATGACGACCCCGGTCAGTCCTTCCACCTGCTGGCCGCGGGGTAGCCGGAACAGCGCTTTGGCCGTCAGGGATGGCTCGGCTCTGACGATCACCTCTTGCTTGGTGGTCCATGTCTTATAGGTACAACCTTCAAACGGGCAGCGACCCCAGTCGTAATAGGGCAGGCGCGGCTTTTCATCAGAACTTACGGTCGCAGCAAACAACGACAACAACAGCAAAAACAGTCTCATGAATTTACCTGTCCGGCGGGGCGCTCACCCGCCGGTTTGATGAATGGGGCCGCACTATATCTCAAGAGACCAAAATCCATCAAAGCAGCGGAATTATTGATTTTCACCGCAATAAAACGGGGGCCCATTGGTCATGGGAGTAGGGGGCACAAGAGGTCGAAGCGCGGCAGGAGCGGATAGCCCGCCCCTTTGCCTTGTGCCATGCTGATGGCTATCAGGGCATCGGGTCGGCACCTATGGGCATCTCTCGTTCGGGTATGCGTTTGTTATTACTGCTATCGGCACTTCTTCTCCCTCTTATGACCATCAGCCAGGCCGTGGCGATCACCGCGCCGCTGCGGGGATGTGTCTTCCAGCTGGCGCCGCTGGTCACCATCGATCAGCAGGGCGAGGTCTCCGGGCCGGTGATCGACTACTTTCGCCGTCATATCGAACCCGCGATCGGGCGCACCATCGAGTGGCAGGGGCTCAATGTGGCGCGGCTGCTCAGCAACCTCGAGAGCGGCGAGTGCGATCTGACCCCGCTGCTGAGTTACAGTCCGGAGCGTGCCCGTCACTTTCGCTATATCGACCCCCACCTGTTGCTGCTGCGGCCGGTGCTGGTGGTACTGGTGCCATCGCGGCTTCACTCGGTCGAACGGCAAGAAGATCTCTTCGGCACCACCATCGGCTGGTCGAGTCAGGCGATCGTGCCGCCGCTCTTGCAGCATCCGCAGATCCATATCGACACCCTCTCCCAGCTCAGCTGGGAGCATGGCAACATGCAGAAGTTGCTGCGCGGGCGGATTGATGCCGCGCTCTTCTCCAACGATATCTCCGCCAACCATTTTCGCGCCAAGCTCCCTGCGGCGACCCGCCTCATCTACCTGCCGGTCACCCCACTGCAGGTGCATATCGTGCTGAACAAGTCGTTGGGGGATGGCAATCCCGAACTGGTGCAACAGATGCGTCAGATGGTGGAGCGGGTGCCGCTCGCCTCTCTGGTAGAGCCAACCCCGCGGCTGTGGGGGCGTTGAGAGGGGGTTGCGTGCAATAATCTACAAGCCCAAGGCCCGCTTCTGGTGTATCTATAACCCATGAATACCACCGATTCCCTCATCCGCTACTGGCAATCCCCGCACCTGCCGGGGGTCGAGCTGTCACACTCCCACCACAGGGCGTTCAGCTATGGCCGCCATGTCCATCTCGACTACCATATCGGGCTGGTGCAGCGGGGTGGCCAGAAGTTTATCCACAAGGGGAACAGCCACCATCTGGTGCGCGGGGTGCTATCTACCGTCAATCCGGATGAGGTGCACGACGGCCTCAGCCTGCTGCCGGAAGGGTACGAGGTGCGGGTCTTCGCCATCGATCCGCAGCAGCTGGCGCTCTGGCTGCCGGAGCAGCCGGAACCTTTCTTCGACAAGGGATTGCAGAGCCGCCCCGACCTCTATCAGGGCTTTGCCCAGCTGCACGGCTATCTCGACAACCCCAAGGCTGATGGCCTGCTGATCGAGAGCCAGCTGCTTGCCCTGCTGGGGGAGCTGCTGCATCTGGCCCCCGAGGTACACCAACTGGCCGATCCCCAGTTGCGATTCCTGCGCGACTACTTGATGGCCGCCCTCGACGAGCCCCACTCGCTGGAAGATCTGGCGGGGCTGCTCGGGCTCGACCGTTTCGCCTTCCTGCGCCAGTTCAAGAAGCGCAGCGGCATGACCCCCTACGCTTGGTTGAAACGGCTGCGGCTGGAGCAGGGCAAGCGGCTGCTGGCGAGCGGCATGGCGGTGAGCGAGGTGGCGCTGGCTGTCGGCTTCTTCGATCAGAGTCACTTCCACCACGGCTTTCGCCAGGCATTCGGTCTGACACCCGCCGAATTTCGTGCCCAGATGCAATCTTTTACAAGCCGCGTCCCCCGCTGATCCGCCATGCTGGCTCTCCGTCGTTAAAGCGAGAGTTGTTATGCTGACCAGTCTGTTCGTTACCCTCGGCCTGATGCACCTGATTGCACTGGCCAGCCCCGGCCCCGATTTCGCCCTGATCCTGCGTACCAGCCTGCACCGGCCGACCGCCCTTGGCGCTGCACTGGGCATCTCGCTGGCGATCATGGTGCACGCCACCCTGAGCCTGACCGGGATCAGCATGCTGATCGCCAGTCACCCGCTGCTGTTTATGGTGATCAAGTGCTGCGGTGCCCTCTATCTGGGCTGGTTGGGGTGGGGCGCCCTGATGGCGGCTCGGCAGCAGAGCAGTACAGTGATGGCCAGCGCCGCCAACGAGCTGCGCGGCTGGGGCAGGGGCGTGCGCACTGGCCTTGCCACCAATCTGCTCAACCCCAAGGCGCTGGTGTTCTTTATCGGTCTGTTGGCCGCCATGGTGACGCCAGAGGTGGATGGAATGACCCGCAGCCTGCTGGTGGGCGAGCTCTTCATCATCTCCCTCTGCTGGTTCGGGCTGCTGGCGTGGAGCCTCTCCACCGATCGTGCCCAGCGCCTGCTGCTGCGGGTACAGCGGCCGCTCAATCTGGTGACCGGCGTGCTGTTTGCGATGGTCAGCCTCTCCATTCTGGCGAGCATGGGCGCCGAGCTGGTGGCCTGACGAGTGGGCGCATGGGCCTATACTCCAACAAGGTTTACCTGTCAGGAGTGCCCGGCCATGCGTCTACTGCCTCTTTGCTGGTTGTTGGGGATGACCCCGGCGCTGGCGGCCCCGGTTCAGCTCAAATTGCTGGAGTGGGGCTATCTGCCTGCGGGTTATGAACAACAGTTTGCCGACTACGCCAAAGCCCATGGGGTGGAGGCGACGGTCAGCCGGATCGAGCCGCTGCTGACCGATTTCGACAGCGTCTACCGCGCCCTGCGCACCCGCAGCGCCGATGTGGTGCTGCCGACCAGCTACTTCTACAAGGCCCATCACCAGCCGCTGTTCAAGCTGCTGCTCCCCATCGATTTCAGCCGCCTGCAGCACTACGCCGAGGTGAAGCCCGCCCTCAAGAATACCGAGTATGACAAGCAGGGGGAGCGTAACTACTCGGTGCCCTTCTCCTACGCCATGTTCAGCCTCGCCTATGACAGCAAGCAGGTGCCGCAAGCGCCCACCAGTTGGCAGGTGCTTGCCAACAGCTCGCCGCCAGGCCAGTTTGCCGAGTTCTGCGACCAGTTCGAGCCGCTGCTCTTTTCGGTGCTGCTTTCGCTGGGCAAGTCGCCCGCCCTGTTTGCCAGCGGCGAGATGCTGGCCGACAAGACCTTGCAGCAAGAGGTGGAGCAGCAGCTCTCGCAGCGGCTGCGAGCCAGTCGCGGCTTCTGGTTCAATCAGGTCAACCGCTGTGAGGATCTGCGCCAGCAGACCTTTGCCACCACCTGGGGGCTGGAGCTGGTGGAGTGCAACAAGCAGAACGATCAGCAGTGGCGGATCGCCATGGTGCAGGAGGGGGCCATCTATGCCCTCGATGCGATCTCCATCGCCCGCCATGTCGGGGATGATCCCGCTCGGCTCAAGGCCGCCTACCTGCTGGTGGATTTTCTGCTGAGCGCGCCGCTGCAACGCCAGATGCTGGTGGGCACGCCCACCATCTCGGCCAGCAATATGGCCTCCCGGCCGCCCCTCAGCCCGCAGGAGCAGGCGGTGCTGCCGGATCGCCCGCTGCCGGAGTTTGACGAACGGCTGCTGGTACCCGCGTTGCCCGCCCATATCAAGAATCGCTACAAACGGATGGTGCAGCAGGCGATCGTTGCCAGCGGCAAAGAGGGGCTGGTCAAGCAGTGTCCCTGGGATCTCGATAACTGATGAATGAGCCTGTCGCTTCTCCGGCGGCAGGCAAGTTTGCGCAAGATGGCTGATGATCGGTCATCGCCCGTTCCAGAGCATTCCCCCGTTCAACTCACGCCGCTCGCGAGCCCCCATCGTTTGAAAAAACCGAGCGCTTTCCGCAGCCCCATTTAGCCGGATTAAACAACCGAATCCTCGCCAGATTGCCGTTCGTACCCTGGCTGGCCCTGTATAAAAGCACCGCAATTGTGACAACTTGGATGTGAGCTGAATAATCCTGATCTGTCCCTTGTGGGAAGGTGATGAATAGGTTATTTCTCTGTGACATTGGCGGCATCCGGCACGGGTTCTCCAGCCATGTGGTGCGAAATCCACAGCAAAAACAAACAGTAAAATGCAGGAGCAAATATGAAAAAGGTCGTGATGGTTGCCGTGGCTGCGGCCCTGCTGGGTGGCTGCGCCGTCAAGAATCAGGTCTCCCACAGCTTGCAGGCGATCCCGCTGACTGCCTTCCAGCAGAGCGAGAGCAACCCCAATCAGCGCGTTTACAAGGAGCCGGGCGTTGACCTGCGCCAATACAATGAGGTGCTGCTCGATCCGCTGCAGTTTATCCGGCAGGAGAATGGTCAGTGGTATCTGCTGACCGCCAATGAACAGAACCAGATTGGCCGCTACTACCACGACAAGTTCCAGAGCGAGCTGATCAAGCAGGGCGTCAAGATCGCCACCGCCCCCGGCCCGAAAGTCATGCGGATCCAGGCCGCCGTCACCAACTTCGATCTGACCCGCCCCGATCCCAAGCTGCGTGACCTGCTGCCGGCCAAGATCGCCATCAACGTCACCCGCGAAGTGATCGGCAAGGAGCCCTACCTGCTCAAGGTGGGCAGCATGGCCCAGCTGCTCGACTCCCGGAGCGGCAAGCTGCTGGTGCGGGTGATGGATGCCCGTGAGAGCACGGATACCACCCACAAGGATGAGCCCATCACCGCCGAGGAGATGGAGAAGATGATCGACCAGTGGGCGGCCAGCCGCGCCAAACAGCTGGCGGACAATCTGGGGAAATAAGAGCGGGAAACAAGAGCGGAATGTCAGCTTCAGAAAACGAGGGCAGACAAATCGAGAGAGGGAGCCAGCGGCTCCCTCTTTTTGTCTCCATTTTTGTCCGCACCGCTGCCGCTGGCATGGCCGTACAGCCCTTGCAGGATGGGAATTGACCCGCAGCCGAGTTCGTCTTTTCACCATCTGCTGCGAAGTGGGCTGACCGATTTCTGCTTTTCTCATCCGCATTCAGGCAGTTAGGATGACCCTTCCCGTGACTGCATCCTCATAGAAAAGGAACCGCTATGAATCGCCACCCCTGCATCAAACACTGGAGCGAGCTGCAAGAGCAGACGCCGCGCTACTACTCCGGCAGTCAGGAGCCCCTTTCTCGCGGCTGCGCCCTCGGCAAACACTTCGGCTTTAGCCGCATCGGCATTCACCACGAGATCGTCGAGCCAGGCCACCGTACCAGTTGGCCCCACGCCGAGAAGACCGAGGATGAGTTCGTTCACGTGCTGGAGGGGACGCCGGATGTCTGGCTCGATGGCATCCTCTATCGCCTGCAACCGGGGGATTCGGTGGGCTTCAAGGCCGGTGACGGGCTGGCCCACGCCTTTATCAACAACACCGAGGAGATCGTCCGGCTGCTTTGCATTGGCGATACCGATCGGGAGGACAACCGCATCCACTACGCCGTGCATCCCGAGCGCAATATCACTCTTGGCAAGCTGCACTGGGATGATGTGCCCGAGCGCGAGCTGGGGGATCACGACGGCCTGCCCGACAAGCTGCGCGAGCGCAACGGCCCCTTCTAGGGCGTAGCTCTTCTGCGCACCAGATCTGCACCACCCGATATAAAAAAGCCTGCCGCGTGGCAGGCTTTTGCTATCTGTTTGCATCCAGTGGCGTGCAGCGCTTATTGCAGGTTGAGCCCGCCCAGATAGTCGCGCTTGCCGAGATCAACCCCGGCGCGGCGCAGCAGGGCGTAGGCCATGGTGAGGTGGAAGTAGAAGTTGGGAATGCCGTACTCATGGACGCAGGTATGGCCATCCATCCCCTTGCCGCCCGCCCAGTGGGGCACGTAACGACCGCTGGCATACTGGCTGTAGTCTGCGTCCAGCTTGCCTTGCAGATAGGTGATGGTCTTGCCGATATGGGCGCGCAGATCGGCGATGGTTTTGGGATCATCGCCCATGGCCGGCAGTTCGCTGTGGCTGGCGGTGGCGACCACGGCGCGGGCCGAATCGCAGCAGATCAGCACCTGCTTGGACAGCGGCAACATATCGACGATCAGCCGCTCGCCGAAGAAGTTCTCCACGTTGAACTGCTTCGCCGCGGCGTGGGCCTCGGCCTTGGCCAGACAGTGGTCGAGGTTGGTCAGCATCTTGATAAACTGGGCGGTAATGTCGCGATTCATGAGCACTCTCCATCTTGTTGAAACAGCGGCCCGCTTGCGCGGTCACGGTGAATGAGACTGGCTAATCGGCCACCAATATACCCCAACCGCTGCCGGGTTCGAGCCCGCCACGACGAAAGGGCAGGGCAGCACCACTGCGTGCGACAACCGCTGGCCAAGGGGCCATGCTCGCTTTTTGAACCTGCGAGTCCCTTATCGCCCCTTTTTTGATCTGTGACATAAATCACCTTTTTTCAGGGGCGTAGGCTGAATGCCGTTGTCCTGGACAGACGCCTGCGCATCCGCCAGGACACAAGAAAAGGAGAATGAAATGAAGATCTATGACCGTAACCGCAATGTGCTGAACCTGGGTCAGCGCGTCATGATTGCCGCCACTGGCGCAGTCGATTTTCTGAAAGAGGCCCACACCGACAATATGACCCCCTATCAGGCGGAGCATGAGAAGTGCGTGCTGCTGGCAAACTCCGGTGAGCGCTACGCCCCCATCGAGTTGATTAGACTAGGCTGATCCCTTTCCCTGTCACCCTACTCTTTACAATTCACCCGGCCACCGCGCCCCATCTGGCGGCCGGGTTTCTGAGTTCCCCCATCTTCATCCCACCAAATGCCGAAAAATTGAACCGGGTCACACCCCGACCAATTTGAGCGATTGTCAGCCAGTACAGGCTCATGCGAACCTTTAAATCCCGTTAACTCACTAAAAAATAACGACTATGTTCAGGCAAATAATGATGAGTGCCGCCCTGCTGTCGGCGGCGCTGCTTTCCGGTTGTGCTTCCGTGCCCATGGCCGATGCCACCGCAGACGCTCAGGCCAAGCAGTTTGTGGCGCCCAAAGATGCGGCCAACCTCTATATCTATCGCAACGAGACCTTCGGCACGGCTGTCAAAATGCCGGTGCTGGTGGACGGCATGGCGGTCGGCGATACCGTGGCTCACACCTACATCCTCAAGCAGGTGACACCGGGCAGCCACACCATCACCTCCAAGTCGGAGAACGATGCCACCCTGACCCTTAGCACCGAGGCGGGCAAAAACTACTACGTCTGGCAGGAGGTCAAAATGGGCCTGCTGATGGCCCGCTCCAAGCTGAGTCAGGTCAGTGAGGAGGAAGGCAAGCAAGGGGTGATGGAGAGCAAGTTGGTCAAGTGACCAGAGGTTTCCACCAAAAACAAGGCGTAGCTCCACCAGTTACGCCTTTGCCCGAAAGTGGGTGTTCCAGATTTCCTGTCCATGTAGGTTCGATTAGCGAAGCGTAATCGGACGATCGCGTAATCGAACATCCGCGTAATGGAACATCCGCACCATCACGCCCGCAAGCAGATCGACGTGAGGCAAGACTATGCTTGGCTTTTAGGTCTCAACGAGGGGAAAGGGATGGCCAATTGGCGGCGGGCATGGTGGCCCGGAGGAACCTGGTTCTTTACCGTCAACCTGCTGGAGCGACGCAACAACCGGTTGCTGGTGGAGCAGATCGACCTGCTGCGTCAAAGCGTTACCAAGGTGCAACAGGCTCACCCCTTCGCCATTCACGCATGGGTGGTGTTGCCCGACCACCTCCACTGCATCCTCTCTTTACCGGAAGGGGACACCGATTTCCCCCCGCGTTGGCGGCTGATCAAAAGCCACTTTTCCCGTGCCCTGCCGGTCAATGAGCGGCGCAACCAGACCCGGCTACGCCACGGGGAGCGGGGCATCTGGCAGTGCCATTATTGGGAACACCTGATCCGGGATGAGCAGGATTACCGCCACCATATGGATTACGTCCATATAAACCCGCTCAAGCATGGTCATGTCACACGGGTGGCCGATTGGCCGTATTCCACCTTCCATCGTTACGTGGCGAGTGGCGTCTATCCGCAGGATTGGTGCGGGTCGGTGGCTGGGGTGTTGGGGGGATTGGAGTAAAAAACCCTAACAGGGTTGTTCCGTTGTAAGCGGCCGATGACGCGAACGTCTTACGCGATCGTCCGATTACGCTTCGCTAATCGAACCTACGGTTCTGAAAATTGAATTATTGCATCCATACTTGGATACTCGATTTAAAAATAAATGAAAGTAGGGATAACACGGAAATTATATAAGGCAATATGATTTCCAAGTGCTCAGTCCTTCTGAAAAAGGCAGCAGATTGAAATCTTAATTCAATTTTTAGTAATTGTACTAAATGCGTGAATTTCCACCCATCTTTAAAGGTGTTAAGAGATACTCTCTCGATCGAGAGATGTTCACCATAATCACATGTATACGACACTGTGCGTCTAAAAACTCCCGATACTTCATACTTAAAAACAAACTTATTGCGCATGTTCTCGTCCTCATCATGAGATTCAGCGAATCCCTTTGAAAACATGCTGATATTACTTAGCAATCCACATGGACTAAACCAGTGATCATCATATAAATAACCAAAAACATCATAATCACGAACCATGTCATTGGCCCACATCTCATAGAGTTGCGCATGGTATTGATAAGCCGCAGAATAATACCTGATTGTTAGCGTAATAACTCCAAGGAACAACAGATAACCAAGACCCTTTGAGTTTGCAAAGCCAACTTTAAATATAAATGTATTCGCCTCAAGCAAAGTGGCTCCACTCACACTCATTGCCATTAATAAAATGCTGACAATAACCAATAGCTTTCTTTTTGTATTAAGATCACTATCTTCTTTCATGTTATCTATCAGTTTAGTTGTACTGTCCATAATGTATCCGAGAAATAAGATCTGTAGGTTCGAATAGCGAAGCGTATTCGGACGAACGCGTAATTAATGCTGCCTTTATCACAGAGAGAAAAACCAACCCGGCCTAAGCCGGGTTGGTTGTATCAAAAGGCGGGAAAAATCAGAGCGCTTCCAATCTGGCATAGGCCGTCACCAGCCACTTGGCGCCGACGTCGTCGAACTGGATCTGCACCCGGCTCTGTTGGCCGACCCCTTCGAAGTTGAGTACCACCCCTTCGCCGAATTTTGGATGGAGCACCCGTTGGCCGAGCTTGATGCCGCTGGCGTCGAAGCTTTGCTGCACCTCGTTCTGGCTAAAGCGGCCGTACTGGGTGGGGCGGCTGACCTGAGTGCGCAGCCGGATCTCTTCCAGACACTCGGCGGGCATCTCGCGGATAAAGCGGCTCGGCTTGTGGAACATCTCGCGGCCGTAGATGCGGCGGCTCTCGGCATAACAGATGTAGAGCTTCTCCATGGCGCGGGTCATGCCGACGTAACAGAGGCGGCGCTCCTCTTCCAGCCGGCCCGACTCTTCGGTGGATTGCTGGCTGGGGAACATCCCCTCTTCGACGCCGACCAGCAGCACCAGCGGGAACTCCAAGCCCTTGGCGCTGTGCAGGGTCATCAGCTGCACCGCGTCGGCATATTCGTCCGCCTGATTCTCGCCGGATTCCAGCGCCGCGTGGGCGAGGAAGGCGGAGAGGTCGCTCATATCCTCCAGCTCGTCCGGGCGCTGGTACTGGCGGCAGGCGGTGACCAGTTCGTCCAGGTTCTCTACCCGCGCCTGGGATTTCTCGCCTTTTTCCGCCAGATACATCGCCTTGAGGCCGGAGTTCTGGATGGCGATATCCGCCTGCTGGTGCAGCGGCAGCATGGACACCTGCTCCTCCAGCGCGTCGATCAGCTCGACAAAGCCGCGCACCGCGTTGCCGGCGCGACCAGTCAGCACCTTGTCGTTGAGCAGCGCCTTGGCCGATTGCCACAGGTTGAGCCCCTGATCGCGGGCGTTGCCGCGCAGGATCTCGAGGGTGCGATCGCCGATGCCGCGGGTCGGGGTGTTGACCACCCGCTCGAAGCTGGCGTCGTCGCCACGATTGTTGATAAGGCGCAGGTAGGCCATGGCGTCCTTGATCTCTTGCCGCTCGAAGAAGCGCAGGCCGCCGTAGATGCGGTACGGCATGGCGTCCTGCATCAGCGCCTCTTCCAGCACCCGCGACTGGGCGTTGGAGCGATAGAGGATGGCGCAGTCGGCCAGGAGACCGCCCTTTTCCTTCCAATCCTTTAGGCGGCCGACCACGAAGCGCGCTTCGTCCACCTCGTTGAAGGCGGCGTAGAGCGAAATCGGCTCCCCCTCGGCCCCTTCGGTCCACAGCTCCTTGCCAAGGCGCTCGGCGTTGTTGGCGATGACGCTGTTGGCGGCTTTGAGGATATTGGCGGTGGAGCGGTAGTTCTGCTCGAGGCGGATGGTCTCGGCGCCCTGATAGTCGGTCAGGAAGCGCTGGATGTTCTCGATCTTGGCGCCGCGCCAGCCGTAGATGGACTGGTCATCGTCGCCGACGATCATCACCTTGCCGCTGTTGCCCGCCAGCATCCGCAACCAGGCGTACTGGATGCCGTTGGTATCCTGAAACTCGTCCACCAGGATGTTCTGGAAGCGGTCGCGGTAGTGCTCGAGGATGTGCGGCTTGTTGAGCCACAGCTCGTGGGCGCGCAGCAGCAGCTCGGCGAAGTCCACCAGACCGGAGCGATCGCAGGTCTCCTGATAGGTCTTGTAGATCTGCTGATAAGTGCGGGTGACGGGATCGCCGTAGAGATCGATGTCGCCGGGGCGCAGCCCCTCATCCTTCTTGCCGTTGATGTAGCCCATCACGGCGCGCGGGGCCCAGTGCTTCTCGTCGAGGTTGAGCGCCTTGAGCACCCGGCGAATGAGGCGGTACTGGTCGTCGGAGTCGAGGATCTGGAAATCCTGCGGCAAGCCTGCATCCAGATGGTGGGCCCGCAGCAATCGGTGGGCGATACCGTGGAAGGTGCCGATCCACATGCCGCGCACGCCGTCGCCGATCACCTTCTCGACCCGGCCGCGCATCTCGGCCGCCGCCTTGTTGGTAAAGGTGACCGCGATGATGGAGAAGGGTGAACAGCGTTCCACCTGCATCAGCCAGGCGATACGGTGCACCAGCACCCGGGTCTTGCCCGAACCGGCACCGGCCAGCACCAGCAGGTTGCTGCGGGGCGCCGCAACGGCATCTCTTTGCTTGTCGTTGAGCCCGTCGAGCAGGGTTGAAACGTCCATCACCACTCCTGTTTATTTATACAGGCGGGGATTATACGGCCATGTGAATGGAATGGCTAACCTGTTGCGTTAGCGGAGGGAGAGTTGGTAGCTGCGTTTATGTGCAAACCCCTGACCATTGGTATCAAACAACATGGTTCGTCCGGCTTGCAATTGAAGGTCGCTTAGGCGAATGCGGACTTCATGGCTGGAGAAACAGTTCGACAGGTTACAACCATAGGTATTGAATAACACAATGTCACCGCGACTATAGGTGCCATGTGTGAATCTAATATTGGTTGATAAGGTTTCAAACGTTCCTTGGCCAAGAGAGACGCTCTGACTCTGCAAACGGCTAATTGACATCAGACTTAACCAATTTGCTGATTTTATCGTAGAAAAGTCTTCGTTGTATTTCTCGACAGTAATGCGGTATTTGAATTTTCCATCAGCATCAAAATAAGACTGCCGCAAATCTGAATATTGCGAAATAACCCCGATGGCATGAGCCATCGGGGTGAATAGATATATCAATAAAATTCTTTTAGTCACGCTGATTACATGTTGGTCAGCGTGCTAGATATTAACTTAGCGCATGGCATATTCTGCCATTCCTGTTCTGGCATGTATCCAGGAATACGGCCTTTACAGGAAATAAATACTTTATCGAAGTTTCCACCTTCAGTTGGATCAATATTAACAGACCATTGCATGGCAATGCCTTGGGCAAAATTAATAGTAGTCCCATTTTGTGAAGGAGCATTGCCAATGCCATAAAAAGGTATGTTGAAGAAGGAACCATCCATTTTTTGGAAAATTTCCATTACCTTGTCTTTTTCCACTTTGCACATGGCAGTATCAAGGGCCTTTGACATGGTGATATCATACTCACCGATGGTCTCACCATCAAAATTACAATGGCTTGTCGTGGTAAGCTTCATATCTTTACGACCAAGGCCATTTTTGAAATAGAAATTTAAGTCTACATTATAGGTAGCTTCAAGCCACTCATCATTGATTAGCACGTAGTCATGCAACTCAACCGTTTTAAACTCAGAATCACCAGCAAGATGTTTATGCAGTTTTTCCAGCACATTTCGGTCAAGGTGGTGATCTGTCTCAGGAAGGTTACTCTTCAAAGTCAGCTCTATAGCTTTCTGTAGCTGCTTTTTGGCCTTGTCTAATATTTCAGAATGGTTGCTATTTAGTGCTAAGAAATTTGGGTCTTTAAAGAAACTTTCCGGATTAATGTTAACGTTCATGTATTCAGCATTGATCTGTACGTTGCCAAAAGCAGGCTGCTTGAGGTTGGTTCCACCAAAATTATTAGTGATGCTGAACGTATCCAGAGTCAAATCTTCCCATTTTATTCTATATTGGCTTGGGGAGCCATATTGATAGGAGGCCATGACATTAATCGCAGCAGCCATTGCCAGAGCAGAAGCTCGTAACTCTTGTACTTGTGTAAAGCTGAGAGTCAATTCATCACTATCACCATATTTCGCCAAGTAATCAGGGTCCGTAATACTTGCTAAGCTATTACTGACCGCCTCCAGCTCCACTGCGTATTTATGCATAAGTTGAGCAATGTCAATAGTGTGGTCTGGTTGTTCTTTGATGTTGCTCAGTGCTGCATTACCTGAGTTGACTATGATATCAAGCACCTTAGCGAGTGTCGATTTATAGCCTGATCCTATAGCTGAGTCTGAAGAGGGCTCTATCTCAAAGCGCTTGCTGACTATGGGGTCATTAGTAATTTCCATCATGGTGATGATGGCCTTCACAATTTCACGATCAGCCATTCCTTCAACACTTTCTTCTTGCTCCAGAATGTTTTTATATAAGCCTAGCTTTTCTTCAAAATTGGTTTTTTGCCAATCTTGACTTTCTTCGAGCAGGCCTCGCAGGACTTTATCTACAGCAACAGATTTCCCATTGGCGTTGGCCAGCGAGGCATTCATATGTACTTCAGCAGCTTTGGTATCAACCACTTTTTTGTCGATCTGCGCCTGTTTCAGGGCTTCATTCAGGCTGGTTTCAAAATCAATGTCGTTATCAAAGTTCAGGTTGCCGAGCTTTTTGGTATCTTCTGGGTTCAGGATAATGCCATTGCGGATATCACCATCTGTGTGCATGGTTTGCAGCAGGGCGGCGATACGAATGGCGCGATCTTTGTCACCCTTTTCGGCGATGGTGTATGGGGTTACTAGGGTCTGGCCCTTTTTAACCTGAGTTTCCCCAAGCTGGATTGAGCCCAGTTTGAAGGTACAGGTGTCACCGTCATTAAAGAGGAACTGACCTTGCGAGTTCGTGACGTCCGAGTAATTGCCGCATTTGTAGTTCAACCCGGCTACCGCACTATCAATAAAGGTGGCAGTCAACGCAGGTTTGGTGGCGTTTCCACCATTGCCACTGTTATTGCCATTATTTGTGCTGGCACCGTCGCCACCACCGCCACAACCTGCCAGCGCCAAGCTGGATAACGCCGTCACAACCGATAAAGCCAGAATATTTTTTTTCATTTTTATTTTCCTGAAACAACGATGCATATGTCACCGGCACCTGGCTGAGGAAGTCAGAATGGGTGGCATGAATTGATGCAAAAGAAGCCCAATTGATGTTTTTGTTAGTTTCATTTGAGATCTATGCGGTGGGCATCATACAGGGGCTCATATGGTTTTCAACTTGATCTGGATCTCGAGTTCATATGAATTGTGAGCTTGCTCAACAAAGTGGAAGCGGGGGCTGATTGTTGGTTAGGGAATGTTGACTGGAGAGTATTAGAGAGAGGGTTTGTGAGCGTTGGTCGTTTCCAGCTGTAGCCAACTCTTGCTCGCGCGGTTTGTGGGGATTTTGCGAGCCGGATCACGGGCTTGCCGGGGGGCTGGATGAATAACAGGGGAAAACGGTTTACAGTAACTTGCTGAACAATAAGAGAAATGTCGTTTGGGTCTTTTGGTTGTTAGCATAAAAAACTGAAAAGTAGCTAAAAAACAACTGCTTATAAGGTTATTTGCTTAGAATTCAAACCGTTAACGCAAACGTTTTTCCCTTATCATTTGCTTGACCCGCATCGGGGCTGACTTAGAGTAAGCCTGCGTGCTAGATAGCCTGCTCTGACAGGCAAGCAAGTTCCCTCACTTAATAACAATCAAGGATACGATCGTGACTAAAGTGCTCAAGCTGGCCACTGTGGCCTCCCTCACTCTCGCTGCTCTCTCTGCTCAGGCTGCTTCCGAGCCAGCCGTCATTTATGACACCGCGGGCAAGTATGACAAATCATTCAACGAAGCCGTGTTCCGTAACGGCGTCGAGCTCTACAACAAGGACAAGGGCGTCAAGGTCAAAGAGTTTGAACCCCAGAACGAAGCCCAGCGCGAGCAGGGTCTGCGTCGTCTGGCCAGCCGTGGCAACGGCCCGATCGTGGCGGTCGGTTTCAACATGGGTTCTGCGGTAGAGAAGGTTGCGACCGAATTCCCGAAAACCCAGTTCACCATCATCGACATGGTGGTCGACAAGCCGAACGTCCAGTCCGTCATCTTCAAGGAGCATGAAGGTTCCTTCCTGGTGGGCGCGCTGGCTGCCATCGCTTCCAAGAGCGGCAAGGTCGGCTTCGTGGGTGGCATGGATATCCCGCTGATCCGCAAATTCCAGTGCGGTTACGAGCAGGGTGCCAAGTTCGTCAATCCGAAGATCGAAGTGTTCCAGAACATGGCGGGCTCCACCCCTGCCGCGTTTGCTGACCCGGCCAAAGGTGCCGAGCTGGCCAAGTCCCAGTTCGCCAAGGGCGCTGACGTGGTTTACGCCGCAGCTGGCGGTACCGGTATCGGTGTCTATCAGGCAGCCAAGGACAGCGGCAAGTTCGCTATCGGTGTGGACTCCAACCAGAACCACCTGCAACCGGGCACCATGCTGACCTCCATGGTCAAGTCTGTGGGTCTGGCCGCTTACCAGACCTGGGATGACGCTGCCAAAGGCGAGTGGAAGCCGGGTATCAAGAACCTGGGTCTGGCCGAAGGTGGTGTGGATTGGGCACTCGACAAGGACAACGAGAAGCTGATCACCCCGGAAATGAAAGCCAAGGTAGATGCCATCAAGGCTGAAATCATCGCTGGCAAGGTCAAGGTTCATGACTACATGAGCGATAACACCTGCAAATACTAATTAGATAGTTGCTACGACTCTCAACGCACCACCGGCCCGCACGGGCCGGTTTTTAGTCTTATTTCATGAAACGCAGGGCTGCATCATGGACCAGACAGATCGCTATGCCATCGAATTAAGAGGTATCGATAAGCGGTTCGGCGAAGTGTACGCCAACAAGCTGATCGACCTTAAGGTTCGCAAAGGCAGTATCCACGGCATTGTCGGCGAAAATGGCGCCGGTAAGTCCACCCTGATGAGCATCATTTATGGTTTCTACCATGCCGACAAAGGCGAGATGCTGATCGACGGGAATCCTTTCAAACCCCATGGCTCACAAGATGCGATTGCCGCAGGGGTGGGCATGGTTCACCAGCACTTCATGCTGGTCAATAACTTCACCGTATTGGAAAACGTCATCCTCGGCGCTGAGAACGGCTGGCACCTTCAGCAGAGCGTGGCGTCGGCAGAGAAGCTGCTTGGCGAACTGGCGCGGGATTATGGCCTCGACGTGCCGCTGCACGAGAAGGTCGAAGATCTGCCGGTTGGCTTGCAACAGCGGGTCGAAATTCTCAAGGCGCTCTATCGCGGCGCCCGCATCCTGATCCTCGACGAGCCGACCGGGGTACTGACCCCGCAAGAGGCGGATCACCTGTTCGAGGTACTGAAAAAGCTGCGGGATCAGGGGGCAACCATCATCCTTATCACCCACAAGCTGCGGGAGATCCTGGCCATTACCGATCAGGTCTCCATCATGCGCCGTGGCGAGATGGTGGCACACGTCGCCACCAAGGATACCGACAAGGAGCAACTGGCCGAGCTGATGGTGGGCCGCAAGGTGCGCCTCAAGGTCGACAAGGGGCCAACCCAGCCCGGTGAAGCCAAGCTGAAGATCGAAGGGCTCAGCTACTTCGACGCCAGCAAGGTGGAGCGGGTCAAATCGGTCAGCTTCGAGGTGCGCGCCGGTGAAGTGGTCGGCATCGCCGGGGTCTCCGGCAACGGCCAGTCCGAACTGCTCAGTCTGCTTGGCGGCATTCTCAAGCCAAGCAAGGGCGGCTTTACCATCAGCAGCCGCAGCGGCGTGCACAAGGTGAGCGCGGAGCACCCGGCCGATCCCGAGCTGGTGCGCAACTACGGCCTCGGCCATGTGCCGGAAGATCGCCACAAGATGGGACTGATCAACCGCTTCGAGGCGAAAGAGGCCTTTATTCTCGGCTATCACCGCCGCCCGCAATACAACAAGGGGTGGCTGCAGAACAAGGAGGCGATCCAGCAGGATTGTCAGGCCAAGATGGAGAAGTGGGACGTGCGCCCGCCCCATCCCGATCACAAGACCGCCAACTTCTCCGGTGGCAACCAGCAGAAGCTGGTGATCGCCCGTGAAGTGGAGCAGGACCCGGATGTGCTGTTGATCGGCCAGCCGACCCGCGGGGTCGACATCGGTGCCATCGAATATATCCACCAGCAGATCATCGCCATGCGCGACAAGGGCAAGGCGGTGCTGCTGGTCTCGGTGGAGCTGGACGAGATCATGAGCCTCGCAGACCGGATTCTGGTCATTGCCGATGGTCGCATCGTCGGCGAGCTGGATGGTGCCAAGGCGGATGAGCGCACCATTGGTTTGATGATGGCGAACATAGTGCCGGACGAAGTAGCCAAGGAGGCCCACTGATGAGCCAAGTACGTATTCCTGCCTGGGTCTCCGTAGGCGTCTTGTCTGCGGTCAACATCCTGCTGGCCTTCCTGGTGTCGGCCATTCTGTTCTACTACCTCGACATCAATCCGGTCGATGCCGCCAAGATCATGTGGTACGGCGCGTTCGGCACCGGTGAAGGGGTCGGCTTCACCCTCTACTACGCAACCGGCTTTATCTTTACCGGTCTGTCGGTGGCGGTCGCCTTCCACGCCGGTCTGTTCAATATCGGTGGTGAAGGTCAGGCCTATATCGGCGGGCTCGGTGTCGGTCTGGTCTGTCTGATGCTCGGCGATGTGCTGCCGTTTGCCCTGCTGTTGCCGCTCTCCATCATTGCCGGTGGTCTGTTCGGTGCGGCCTGGGCCTTTATTCCGGCCTGGCTGCAAGCCAAGCGCGGTAGTCACATCGTGATCACCACCATCATGTTCAACTTCATCGCCGCCTCGCTGATGGCCTATCTGCTGGTGGAGGTGTTCAAGCCGCCCGGCTCGATGGCGACCGAGAGCAAGGTGTTTGCCGAAGCAAGCTGGCTGCCCAAGATGAGCGGGCTGGCTAGCCTGTTCGGGATGGAGATCCCCAACAGCCCGCTCAATATCAGCTTCTTCTGGGCGCTGATCTGTGCGGCGCTGGTGTGGGTTTTTATCTGGCACACCCGCTGGGGTTACGAGATCCGCTCGGTCGGCGCCAGCCAAAGCGCCTCCGCCTACGCCGGTATCTCCTATCCCAAGGTGGTGATCCTGGCGATGGTCATCTCCGGCATGCTGTCGGGCTTCTTTGCCCTCAACGTGCTGCAGGGTGAGCTGCACCAGATCAAGCTCAACTTCGTGGAAGGGTTCGGCTTCACCGGTATCGCGGTGGCGCTGATGGGGCGCAACCATCCGGTCGGCGTCATCATCGCCAGCCTGCTGTTCGGTTTCCTCTATCAGGGGGGCGCCGAGCTCAGTTTCGAGTTCGGTGTCGACCGCAACATCGTGGTGGTGTTGCAGGGTCTGGTGATCCTGTTCTGTGGCGCCCTTGAGCACATGATGCGTCCGCGCATCGAGCAGCTCTATCTGGCGTTTGCCAACCGCTCAGCCGCGCAAGCTAAAGGAGTCTGATCATGTTTGAAATTCTGATCCTGATGCTGGATGCCACCATTCGTACCGCGCCGCCGCTCATTTTGGCCGCCATGGCCGGCATGTTCTGCGAGCGCTCCGGGGTGGTCAACATCGCGCTGGAAGGCAAACTGCTGGCAGCGGCGTTCGCCAGTGGCGCGGCTGCGGCGGTCTCCGGTTCCGCCTGGATAGGTCTGGGTGCCGGGGTGGGAGTCTCCATCCTGTTCGCCCTGATGCACGGCTTTGCCACCATCACCCACCGCGGTGATCAGGTGGTGAGCGGGATGGCCATCAACATTCTGGCGGCCGGTCTGACCGTGACGCTGGGCCGTTACTGGTTCGATCAGGGTGGCCAGACCCCGGCGCTCTCCGGTGATGCCCGCTTTGCTCCCATCGATCTGCCCTATGCCAAGGAGTTGTGGGATGTGCCGGTGATCGGCCAGCTCTACAGCGAGCTGCTGAGCGGCCACTCCCTGCTGGAGTACGTGGCATTTGCCTGTGTGCCGCTGGCCTGGTGGGTGATGTTCCGTACCCGCTTCGGTCTGCGGCTGCGGGCGGTGGGCGAGGCGCCCGCAGCAGTCGATACCGCCGGTATCTCGGTTGTGCGGATGCGCTACACCGCGCTCCTCATCGGCGGCCTGCTGGCCGGTATCGGTGGCACCTATCTGGCGGTGGCCCAGACGGCCCAGTTCATCCCCAACATGAGTGCGGGCAAGGGTTTTATGGCGCTGGCGGCGCTGGTGTTCGGCAAGTGGCGTCCCTGGAATGCCATGGCCGCCTGTCTGCTGTTCGGTTTCCTCGATGCGGTCGCCATCCGCCTGCAAGGGGTCAGCATCGGTGGCTTCGCCATTCCGGTGCAGGCCATCGAGGCGCTGCCCTACATCCTGACCGTGTTCCTGCTGGCCGGTTTTATCGGCCGCGCGGTGGCACCGAAGGCACTTGGTACACCTTATGTGAAGGAGCGGGAGTAGCGCCCTTTATTGCGATACTCCTGATCACACAGATAACAGCAGGCCCACTTCGGTGGGCCTGTTTTTTATGGTTTGAGTGGCTGGTTACAGCAGGAACAGGGTCGCCAGCCCGAGGAAGATAAAGAAGCCGCCGGTATCGGTGATGGCGGTGATCATCACGCTGGCACCGACTGCCGGGTCGCGGCCGAGGCGGGTCATGGTCATGGGGATAATCACCCCCATCAGGGCGGCCACCAGCAGGTTGAGCATCATGGCCAGGGTCATCACGGCGCCGAGCGCGGCATCCTGATAGAGCAGATAGGTGGCAATGCCCATGGTGCCGCCCCACACCAGCCCGTTGATAAAGGCGACGCCGAGTTCCCGCAGCAGAAGGAAGGAGAGGTTGCCCGCCTGAATGTGCTGCAGTGCCAGCGCCCGCACTATCATGGTGATGGTCTGGTTGCCGGTGTTGCCGCCGATCCCGGCGACGATGGGCATCAGCGCCGCCAGTGCTACCAGCTGCGAGATGGTGTGCTCGAACAGGCCGATCACCCGCGAGGCGACAAAGGCGGTGCAGAGGTTGATGGCAAGCCAGGCCCAGCGGGTCTTGACCGCCTTGGAGACGGGCGCGAATACGTCTTCATCCTCGCTGATACCCCCCATCCGGCGCAGGTCGGTGTCACTCTCCTCATAGACCAGATCCACCACCTCTTCGACGGTGAGGCGGCCCATCAGCTTGCCCTTGCCATCCACCACGGCGGCGGAGAGCAGGTCATCCCGCTCGAAGGTGCGGGCCGCCGCTTCGTCGTTATCCTCCGGATCGAAGGTGACCGGATCCCGCTCCATCACGTCGCTCACCAGGGTGGCGGGTTTGTGCAGCAGCACTGTGGTGAGGGCCAGCTCCCCCAGCAGGTGGTTGCGCCGATCGATGACGAACAGCTTGTCGGTGTTGGCGGGGATCTTACCGCGCAGGCGCAGATAGCGCTGCACCGTGGCGAGCGTCACCTCGGGGCGGATGGTGATGATCTCGAAGTCCATCATGGCGCCGACGGTGTGCTTGC
Source organism: Aeromonas sp. 82P (assembly GCF_051919365.1). NCBI lineage: Bacteria > Pseudomonadati > Pseudomonadota > Gammaproteobacteria > Aeromonadales > Aeromonadaceae > Aeromonas > Aeromonas sp. 82P. Next base: position 202,566 of record NZ_JBQBEV010000001.1, on the reverse strand, counting down.
CGTAGCGGATCACCTCCCGCACCCGATCCCGCTCGGCGGGGGCCATATAGGTGAGCAGCCGCCCCATCAGGTTGCGTGGCAGGTACTGGCCCAGATAGATCTGGTCGTCGATATCCAGGGTGCGCAGGGCGTGCAGCAGCTCCTTGTCGCTCATCCCGCTGATGAGGCTGTCCCACACCGTCTCTGACGCTTCGACCAGGATCTGGCCGCGCTTCTCCTCCTCCACCAGTGCCCACAGGGCATGACGCTCATCGGGCGGCAGCGACTCCAGCGCATCGGCGACGTCGGCGGCGGGCAACCCGTTGACCAGCGCGGTGAGTTCGCTGGTCTGATCGCGTTGCTCGGCATCCTGCACCACCTGCGGATCGAGCAGGCTGTCGGTGAGGGCATCATCGCGCAGCAGCAGGGTGAGAATGCGGGATCTGTCATCCGCGCGCTGCCGGGCGCTGTTCTTGATGGGAAGAGACATGGGATGAATTCCTGAGATGGTAGCCAAGGGCTCAATGCCCATAGGATACCAGACTTAAAACAACAGGTTATGACCGTGATGGGGGAAGAGAGAGGTAAAAGTGAGGCCACCTGCTGGTGGCCTCATGGTGAGTTGCCGATGATCCCTCAGGCGAGGGCTCGCTGGCGCTGCGGGGCCTCGCCAAACCAGGCGAGCCGGTCGGCAAGGGTCACCACGGATCCCACCATGATCAGGGCCGGGCTCTCGACCCCCACCGCCAGCGCGGGTAGCTCATCGAGAGTGCCGCGAATGACCCGCTGGCAGGGCTGGGTGCCGCGCTCGATCAGCGCCACCGGGGTGTTGCCCGCCTTGCCGTGGGCCAGCAGCTGCTCGCGGATGGTGGCGCAGGATGAGAGCCCCATGTAGAACACCAGAGTCTGTTTGTCCTTGGCCAGCAGCGGCCAGTCGAGATCCCGGGCGCCCCCCTTGCCGTGGGCGGTGACGAAGCGCACGCTCTGGGCGTGATCGCGGTGGGTGAGCGGAATACCGGCGTAGGCGGCGCAGCCGCTGGCCGCAGTGATCCCCGGCACCACCTGAAAGCCAATCCCAGTACCAACGAGCGTCTCCAGCTCCTCGCCGCCACGGCCGAAGATAAAGGGGTCACCCCCCTTCAGCCGCACCACCCGTTGCCCCTTTTTCGCCTCCTCCAGCAAGAGCTGGTTGATCCCCTCCTGCGGCACGCAGTGGTTGCCCGCCTGCTTGCCGACGAAGATACGTTTGGCATCCCGGCGCACCAGTGCCATCACCTCGTCGGAGACCAGCCGGTCATAGACCACCACGTCGGCTTGCTGCATCTGGCGCAGGGCGTGCAGGGTGAGCAGTCCCGGATCGCCGGGGCCGGCTCCCACCAGCACCACTTCGCCAGTGCTCTGGCTCTCGTCGGCAAACAGGTTGTCGGCCAGCTGGTGGGCAGAGGCACTATCACCGCGGGCCAGTGCTTGGCCGAGCCGATCCGCCCCGAGCAGCCGCTCCCAGAAGCGGCGCCGCTCTCCCATGCTGGCAAAGCGCGCCTTGACCCGCTCCCGCAGGCTGCCGGCAAAGGTCGCCACGGCCCCCAGATGTTGCGGCAGCAGGGCTTCCAGTTTTTCCCGCAGCAGCCGGGCCAGCACAGGCGCCTTGCCGCCGGAGGAGATGGCCACCATCAGCGGTGAGCGGTCGATGATCGACGGCATGATGAAGCTGGAGCGTTTCGGGTCATCCACCACGTTGGCAAAGATCCGCGCCTGATTGGCGCTTTGGTAAACCAGCGCATTCACCTCGCGCCGATCGGTGGCGGCCACCACCAGCCACTTGCCCGCCAGTTGCTGCGGCGCAAATTCACCGGCCAGCCACTCAATGCTCCCGTTGGCAGCCAGTTCTGCCAGCTCGGGGTCGAGCTCGGGCGCGACTACTGTGAGGTGGGCACCAGCATCCAGTAGCAGGCGCGCCTTGCGCTCCGCTACCTCGCCGCCGCCGACCAGCAGCACGGGTTTGTTGTCGAGTCGGCAAAAGATGGGCAAGTAGTCCATGGGGCCTCCGGATCAGGCGGTTCGGGTCTGGTTGGCGGTGCTGGTGGTTTCGCTCACCGCGACCGGGCGCTCAGCTTTCGGGGTGGCATACCAGTAGCCGAGGCCCATAAAGAGGACGCCGGAGACGGTGTTGCCCAGGGTTACCCACAGCAGGTTGTGGCCGATGCCGCCCAGGGTGTAGGCCTCGGAGTGGGCGCCGAACCAGGAGAGGGCGAACAGGGTCATGTTGGCGATGGAGTGCTCGTAGCCGGAGGCGATAAAGGCCAGCAGGCACCACCAGATGGCGATGAAGCGGGCGGCCCCTTCGGTGCGCAGCGCCATCCAGATGGCGAGGCAGACCAGCCAGTTGCAGAGGATCCCCTTCATAAACAGGGTCAGCGCCGGTGCCTGGGTCTTGGCCAGCGCCACCTTGTGGGCCAGACTGCCCGCATCCGGCAGCAGGCTGCCGCCGTAGGAGTAGATGAGCGCCACCACGATGGATCCAATCAGGTTGCCGGCCCAGGTCTGCGGCAGGATGCGCAGTAGGTCGGCCATGGTGATCTTGCCGCTTTTCACCCCGAAGGTGAGGAACATGGTGTGGCCGGTAAACAGCTCGGAGCCGGCGATGATCACCAGCGTCAGGGCGATACCGAAGGTGGCCCCCATCACCAGCGGCCGGATGGCGGGATCCACCAGATTGCCGAGGGTGAAGATGAGGATGATGCCGAGGCCCACATAGGCCCCCGCCATGGCGGAGCTGAGCCAGAAGCCGAGCTTGTCGCTGCGCTCGAAGCGGTTGATGCGGGCCGCGTTGGCGGCGCACTTGTTGATGGTTTCCGTGTACATCTTGTGAGTCCTTGAAAGGGCTGCCCTCTGGCAGCCCGAAAGAGAGTGAATTTGGCTTTAGACAGCGACCCAGACCTGCTGATCGCGCACTTCAACGGGGTAGCTCTGCACCGACATGGCGGGATTGTCGAAACAGTGGCCATCGCTCAGACGAAAGCGCTGCTTCTTGAGCGGGCTGGCGACCCAGAGCTCGCCGTCGTGTTCGCAGATCAGGCCCCGCGACAGCACGTTGGCGGCGAAGAAGGGATCCCGGTTGTCGATGGCGAACACCTCGGCCGCCGCGTTCGGGCGAAACAGGGCGATCTGGCGCCCCTCGATCAGAGCGCAGACACCGGTTCCCGGCAGGATGTCGTTGAGTTGGCAGGCAAGTTTCATCATTTGGTCTCCACCTCGATCTGGTAGACGGGGATGCGCTCGGCCGGGGTCGCCGGTCTGTGCTGGTCGCGCTCGGCGACGAACTGAACGTCCGGGTCGCGCTTGTCGCTGTTGATGAAGTGGCTGAAGCGCTTGAGCGCCTCCTCTTCATTGAGGGTGCGCGACCATTCGCACTCGTAGCTGTCGATGAGGGTCTGGATATCGCGCTCCAGCGTCTCGGCCAGCCCCAGCTTGTCGTCGACGATCACCTCACGCAGGTAGTCGACTCCCCCTTCCAGATTGCCGAGCCAAACCGAGGTGCGCTGCAGTTTGTCGGCGCTGGTGACGTAGAACATCATAAAGCGGTCGATCAGCTTGATGAGGGTCTCGCGGTCGAGGTCAGAAGCCAGCAGGTCGGCGTGGCGCGGTTTCATGCCGCCGTTGCCGCCCACATAGAGGTTCCAACCCGCATCGGTGGCGATGATGCCGACATCCTTGCCCTGGGCTTCCGCACATTCGCGGGTGCAGCCGGAGACACCGAACTTCATCTTGTGCGGGGTGCGAATGCCTTTGTAGCGGTTCTCGAGGAAGACCCCGAGGCCAACGCTGTCCTGCACGCCGAAGCGGCACCAGGTGCTGCCGACGCAGGTCTTGGCCATGCGCAGCGCCTTGGCGTAGGCCTGACCGGTCTCGAATCCGGCTGCCAGCAGTTTGCGCCAGATGGCGGGCAGATCATCCTTCTGGGCCCCGAACAGACCGATGCGCTGGGCGCCGGTGATCTTGGTGTAGAGCTTGTAGTCGCGGGCCACTTCGGCCACCGCCAGTAGCCCTTCCGGGGTCACTTCGCCACCGGCCATGCGCGGGATGACGGAGTAGCTGCCGTCCTTCTGCATGTTGCCGAGGAAGATATCGTTGGTGTCCTGCAGCGGGATATTGCGCGGGCTCAGCACATGCTCGTTCCAGCAGGAGGCGAGGATGGAGCCGACGGTCGGTTTGCATACCTCGCAGCCATAGCCCTGACCGTGTTTGGCCAGCAGCTCGTCGAAGCTCTTGATCCCCTCCACCTTGACCAGATGGAACAGCTCCTGACGGGAGTGTTGGAAGTGGGCGCAGAGGTGGTTGTTGACCTCGATGCCCTGCTTCACCAGCTCGGCGTTGAGCACCTGACTGATGAGCGGCACGCAGCCGCCGCAGCCGGTACCGGCCTTGGTGTGCTGCTTGATGGCGGCCAGCGTGGTGTGACCCTCGGCCACCGCTTGGGCGATGTCGCCCTTGGAGACGTCGAAGCAGGAGCAGATCTGGGCGCTCTCCGGCAGGGCATCCACCCCCAGCGTCGGCTTGGCACCGGCGTAGGCAGGCAGGATTAGGGTGTCCGGGTGGCTCGGTAGCGGCAGGGCGTTGAGCATCATCTGCAGCAGGTTGCCGTAATCTTCCACGTCACCCACCAGCACGGCGCCGAGCAATCGGCTGTTGTCTTCGCTCACCACGATCTTCTTGTAGACGCCGGCCTGATCGTCCTGGAACACATAGCTGTGGCTGCCCGGGGTGCGGCCGTGGGCATCACCGATGGAGCCGACGGAGACGCCGAGCAGCTTGAGCTTGGCGCTCATGTCCGCCCCCTCGAAGCGGCTGTCGCCGCCGAGCAGATGGTCGACGGTGATCTGGGCCATCTTGTAGCCCGGCGCTACCAGTCCGAAGAAGCGCCCCTGCCAGGCGGCGCACTCGCCGATGGCGTAGATGTCGGGGTCGGAGGTGAGGCAGTGATCGTCGATGACGATGCCGCCGCGCTCGGCGATAGCGAGATCACCGTAACGGCCCAGGGTATCTTGCGGGCGAATGCCGGTGGAGAAGACCACCACGTCTACTTCCAGCTGGCTGCCGTCAGCGAAGGCGAGGCGGTGTTTCGCCTGTTCGCCGCCATGCATCAGGATCTCGCTGGTGCTCTTGCTGGTGTGCACCTGCACGCCCATGGATTCAATCTTGCGGCGCAGCAGCTGACCGCCCTGACCGTCGAGCTGCTCGGCCATCAGCACGGGGGCAAACTCCACCACGTGGGTCTCGAGACCCAGCGCCTTGAGGGCACCGGCCGCTTCGAGGCCAAGCAGGCCGCCCCCGATCACCACCCCGCTCTTGCCACTCCTGGCGGCGCTGCGAATGGCTTTCAGATCCTCGATGGTGCGATAGACGAAGCACTCGTGATGCTGACTGCCCGCAATGGGCGGCACCCAGGGGTAGGAGCCGGTGGCCAGCACCAGCTTGTCGTACCCGACCACAGTGCCCTTGTTGGAGTGCACTTCGCGGTTGGCCCTGTCGATTTTTTTCACCGCTTCGCCGAGCAGCAGGCGGATGCCGTGCTTGTCGTAGAAACCGGGTTTGACGAGGGAGAGATCTTCGCTGGTGTGATGGGAGAAGTAGGAGGAGAGATGGACGCGATCGTAGGCGGGACGGGGTTCTGCACCGAAGACGGTGATCTCGTAGCGGCCCGGCTCGGCCCGCTCGATCAACTCTTCGATGAAGCGGTGCCCCACCATGCCGTTGCCCACAACGACCAGTCTGACTTTGCTCATGATTGCCTCTAGTTTGGAGTAATAAAACATCATTCTGGGGCTAGGCTACCCAGTCAGTCGGGGCGGGCAATTGATGCAAATCAAGTGTCTATTTATATATCTCGTCAGGGGTAATTCGATAAAATTCAAAGATATACAAAAATAGGTATACCAGTTGAGTGTTTTGGTGCTGGGTGCGAGTGGGACATAGAGAGAAGGGGGCTGGGGCTTAAAATGCAAAACGCCCCCATTTCTGGAGGCGTTTTTTTACAAACAGAACTGCGCTTACAGAATAAAGCGGCTCAGGTCCTCGTCTTCAATCAGCTTGCCGAGGTGGGCGTTGACGTAGTCGGTGTCGATGACAAAGGTCTCGCCGGACTTCTCGGAGGCGTCGTAGGAGATATCTTCCATCAGGCGCTCCATCACGGTGTGCAGACGACGGGCACCGATGTTCTCGGTACGCTCGTTGACCTGCCAGGCCGCTTCGGCCAGACGGCGGATGCCATCCTTGGTGAACTCGATGTTGACCCCTTCGGTGGCCATCAGCGCCTTGTACTGATCGGTCAGGGAGGCGTTCGGTTCGGTCAGGATACGCTCAAAGTCATCTGTGGTCAGGGCGGTCAGCTCGACCCGGATCGGCAGACGGCCCTGCAGCTCGGGGATGAGGTCGGACGGCTTGGCGATCTGGAAGGCGCCGGAGGCGACAAACAGGATGTGGTCGGTCTTGACCATGCCGTGCTTGGTGTTGACGGTGCAACCTTCAACCAGCGGCAGCAGGTCGCGTTGTACCCCTTCACGGGAGACATCGGGGCCCGAGCTCTCGCCGCGCTTGCAGATCTTGTCGATCTCGTCGAGGAAGACGATGCCGTTGTTCTCGACCGCTGCGATCGCTTTCTGCTTAAGCTCTTCCGGATTGACCAGACGGGCCGCTTCCTCTTCGATCAGCGCTTTCATGGCCTCTTTGACCTTGATCTTGCGCTTCTTCTTCTGGTTCTGGCCCAGATTCTGGAACAGCCCCTGCAGCTGGTTGGCCATCTCTTCCATGCCCGGCGGGGTCATGATTTCGACGCCCATCGGGGAGGCTGAGAGTTCCAGCTCGATCTCCTTGTCATCCAGCTGACCTTCCCGCAGTTTCTTGCGGAAGATCTGGCGGGTGTTGGAGTTGTCGGCTTTCTCTTCCTCACCCCAGGTGTTGCGCGGGTTGGGCAGCAGGGCGTCGAGGATGCGCTCTTCGGCGGCTTCCTCGGCGCGATATTTCATCTTCTCCATCTCGGTTTCGCGCACCAGCTTGATGGCGGCATCGGTCAGATCGCGGATGATGCTGTCCACTTCCTTGCCGACATAGCCCACTTCGGTGAACTTGGTCGCTTCCACCTTGATGAAGGGGGCGTTGGCCAGCTTGGCCAGACGACGGGCGATCTCGGTCTTGCCGACACCGGTCGGGCCGATCATCAGGATGTTCTTCGGGGTCACTTCATGGCGCATCTCTTCGTTGAGCTGCATCCGGCGCCAGCGGTTGCGCAGGGCAACGGCAACGGCGCGCTTGGCATCGGCCTGACCAATGATGTGTCTGTCCAGCTCGTGGACGATTTCTCTCGGGGTCATCTCGGACATGATGGTGTTCCTGTATCCGGGGCGGGCAGTGCCCACCCCTTGGGAAATTGGGTTGGCTGGCGGCCTTACTTGGCAGCGTAGTCCAGCACTTCGATGGTGTGGTTGCCGTTGGTGAAGACGCAGATGTCGCCCGCAATCTTGAGGGACTTCTCGACAATGGTCCTGGCATCCAGCTCGGTGTTTTCCAGCAGCGCGATGGCGGCGGACTGGGCGAAGTTGCCGCCGCTGCCGATGGCGATGAGATCGTGCTCCGGCTGCACCACGTCACCGTTGCCGGTGATGATGAAGGATTTGTGTTCGTCAGCCACGGCCAGCAGCGCTTCGAGGCGGCGCAGGGCGCGATCGGTGCGCCAATCTTTGGCCAGCGCCACGGCGGCGCGCTCCAGATTACCCTGATGGGCCTGCAGTTTTGCTTCGAAACGCTCGAGCAGGGTGAAGGCGTCGGCGGTACCGCCAGCGAAACCGGCCAGCACCTTGCCGTTATAGAGACGATGAACCTTGCGGGCGTTGCCCTTCATGACGGTGTTGCCAAGAGAGACCTGGCCATCGCCACCGATGACGACCTGACCGTTGCGGCGAACTGAAACTATGGTAGTCACTTTACTTACCTCGCTTGAGCCGAATGACGGCCTGACTGTGCATGGCAAGAAAGATGGGGATGGCAAACGGGCTTTTCAACCCTGCCTTTGGTCGGGATAAACGGGGTAGTAAAGAGCGTGGGTGCGAGTGACACCAAAAGAACAGGGCCGGGTGTTGCCACCCGGCCCTGCGTCATCGGTAAGCGGATTACCCTTTCTTGGGAATGCAGCCGCTGATGCCGGAGCTCTGCAGCTTGCTGTTGGCCGCGTCGGCGGCCGCCTTGCCGTTGAAGGGGCCCACCATCACCTTGTAGACGGTGCCGTTGGCGCCATTGATCACCTGCAGGCTGGAAGAGAGGCCGGCGGTGAAGGCGATACGCGCCTTGAGCGACTCTGCGGAATCCTGCGAGCGCAGGGCGGCGCACTGCATCATATAGCGACCGCTGTCGGCGGCTGCGGTCTGGGCTGGCGGAGTGGCCGCTTTGGCCTTGGCCGCTTCGGCCCGCTCCCGTTCCAGCTCGGCGCGGATCTCCCGCTCCATCCGTTCCCGTTCGGCCTTGCGGTCGATCACCTGCTCTTGCGCGCTGGCAACCGGTGCACCGGAGGTGGAAGGGGTGGTCGCCGGATTGGGCTGATAGGGCTTGGGCTGGCCGATGGGCGTTCCCGGTTGGGGAATGTCGGTCGGCACCGGTTGCGGCAGTTTCTCCGGTTGCAGGGTCATGGTATCTGCCGGTGGTGGCGGCAGCACACCCGGCTGGGTAGGCGGCTCTATGATATCGACCTGCTTGTTCTCAAGCCGTTCGATGTAGCTCCACTTCTCCTGAGGCAGCCCGTTATTCTGCGCTTTTGGCTTGTTGGCTTTTACCTGCTCCTCAATGGTGGGGGCATCGTTGCCCTTGCCATTGATCATGTAAAGGAAGCCACCAAAGCCTGCCAGCAGTGCCACGACCAGCAGCACTGGAATAACAGGAAAGCGGCGAGGGGCCGCTTTCTTGGTATTGCGGCCACCCGCCCGACGTCGCGGGCGGCTGCCGACATAATCCCGGGTTGCCATCTATTACATGCGCTCCAGGGTATGGATGCCCAGTACGCCGAGGCCCAGCTTCAGCACCTTGGCGGTGGCGGCGCACAGCAGCAGACGGCTCTGACGGCTTGCCTCGTCCACGCCATCCTTGTTGATCGGGCAGGCTTCATAGAAGGTCATGAAGTTGCCGGACAACTCGTACAGGTAGGTACAGAGCAGGTGTGGCATGCCTTTGTCTGCCACGCCGTTGACCGCGTCGGAGAACTGGATCAGCTTCTGGGCCAATACCTCTTCGGCCTCTTCGTTCAGGGTCACGTTGCCGGTCAGCGTTTCGGCATCGATGTTGGCCTTGCGGAAGATGGACTGGATACGGGTGTAGGCGTACTGCAGGTAAGGGGCAGTGTTGCCTTCAAAGGAGAGCATCAGATCCCAGTCGAAGATGTAGTCGGTAGTACGGTTCTTGGAGAGATCCGCATACTTGACCGCGCCCATGGCGATGGCGTTGACCACGTTGGCCTTCTCTTCGGCAGAGAGGTCGCTGTTGCGGCTCTCCAGCAGGGCGGCGGCGCGCTCTTCGGCCTCGTTCAGCAGGTCAACCAGCTTGACGGTGCCACCGGAACGGGTCTTGTAGGGACGACCATCCTTGCCCAGCATCATGCCGAAGGCGTGGTGCTCGAGGGGGACGGATTCCGGCACATAACCCGCCTTGCGGGTGATGGTCCAGGCCTGCATCAGGTGCTGGTGCTGACGGGAGTCGATGAAGTACATGACACGGTCGGCGCCCAGGGTCTCGTAACGGTATTTGGCACAGGCGATGTCGGTGGTGGTGTAGAGGAAACCGCCATCGCTCTTCTGGATGATGACACCCATGGCCTCGCCATCCTTGTTCTTGAACTCGTCCAGGAAGACAACGGTGGCGCCTTCGCTCTCGACCGCCAGCCCCTTGGCTTTCAGGTCGGCCACGATCTCCGGCAGCATGTCGTTGTACATGGACTCGCCCATGATGTCCTTGTTGGTCAGGGAGACATTCAGGCGGTCGTAGTTGATCTGGTTCTGTTCCATGGTCATGTCGACCAGCTTCTTCCACATGGTACGGCAGTACTCGTCGCCGCCCTGCAGCTTGACCACGTAGTTACGGGCGCGCTCGGCGAAGGCTTCGTCTTCGTCGTAGCAACGCTTGGCCTGGGTGTAGAAGGCTTCCAGATCCTTGAGTGCCATGTCGCTGGCGTGCTCGTTGGACATCTTCTCCAGATAGGCGATCAGCATGCCGAACTGGGTGCCCCAGTCACCGATGTGGTTGGCACGGATCACTTTGTGGCCGAGGAATTCCAGCGCGCGCGCAGCTACGTCACCGAGTACGGTGGAGCGGATGTGGTGCACCGCCATCTCTTTGGCCACGTTGGGGGCGGAGTAGTCCACCACCACGGTTTGTGGCGCGGGCAACCGTACGTTGGCGTTGGCAGAGGTCACCATGGCTTCGACCTGACCGGCCAGCCAGCGCTGGTCGAAGAAGAAGTTGATGAAGCCGGGGCCGGCGATCTCGACCTTGGCGATCAGGTCGGAGGCAGGCAGGTGCTCGATGATGGCAGCCGCCAGCTCACGGGGATTCTTGCGGGCTGGTTTGGCCAGCAGCATGGCCAGGTTGGTAGCCAGGTCGCCGTGAGCTTTTTCCTTGCATCGGTCTACTTGCACGCGGGCTTCCAGGTCCGCCGGCAGGACGCCTGCTGACTTGAGATTGGCTACCGTTTGTTCAAGTAGATGATGAATATGCTCTTTCATAACTGACCACCAAGGTTGCGCGTCGAAAAATGACTGATATATAAGGGCGTGAATTTTACCCGCATCGGCCCGAGAAAACTATAGGGATGACCCGCCGCTCGCTGTCGGGCGGATATTTCACTGCGTTTAGCGCCATATTCCAGAATATTGGGCGGAAATTACGGTGCTTATCCATTTCTACTGCATATCGAAGCGGCTTGTCCAGGCTATTTTCCCCTGATTGTTAAGGGTTTTTCCTTTCCGCTGACGGGAATGATCTCCTCCCTCTGGCCCGGCGTATCAACAGAGGTTCCCAACCGAGGAGTTTGCGATGCGACTGGCGCTGTTTCCCCTATCTGCCCACCTGCTGCCCGGCGGCGTCATGCCGCTGCGGATCTTCGAACCGAGATACCAGCGGATGATCGCAGAGGCGGGGGAGTCCGGCTTTGCCCTCTGCATGGTGGACCCTCGCCAGCCCGACGCCCTGCGCAACATGCTGCCCATCGCCACCCGGGTCACCATCATCGATTTCGGCCGGCTGCCGGACGGCATGCTGGGGATCACGGTGCAGGGGATGGAGCGGGTGCAGATAGAGGATCTGTGGCAGGAGCAGGATGGCCTGCGTATCGGCGAGGTGACGCCGCTGACGGCCTGGCCGCCCCGCCGGCTCCATCCCGATCAGCAACCGCTGGTCGAGGCATTGCGGGAGGTGTTTGCCGACTATCCAGACTATGCCGCCCTCTATCCCGCCCCCCGCTGGGACGATGGTAACTGGGTGGCCCAGCGCTGGCTGGAGGTGCTGCCGATCCCCCCTGAACAGAAACAACTGCTGCTGGCCGCCGCCGACAATCAGCCCGCCATCGCCTTACTAAAGGGGGTACTGGTGGCCAGCCACTGATTTTTTCTGACCCGCTGATCCGCCAGCGCCGCAGCGCCGTACAAGTCATTACCACAGCATGTTCGACAGCACACCAAAGGGATGGCGCAATGGCATATACTGGCCAACCACACTCGACCATACGCAGGACCTCGCCCGTGATGGATAACCCGGATGGCGATCTCAAATCTCTGCTGATCAGGGTGGCAGAGCAGGCCGACAAGGCTGCTTTTGCCCGTCTGTTCCAACACTTTGCGCCGCGCATTCGCAGCTACGGGCTGCGCCATCTCGGCAGTGAGGCCAACGCCATGGAGCTGGTGCAGGAGACTATGCTGCTGGTATGGCAAAAGGCGCGCCTCTACCACCCCGAGAAGGGGGCGCCGACCACCTGGATTTACACAGTGATGCGCAACCAGTGCTTCGACATGCTGCGCCGTCGCCGCGCCAGCAAGGAGGATCTCTGTGCCGAGGAGCTGTGGCCCGTGCTGGAGTTTCACGCCGAAGAGGAGCACCTGAGCGGCGGTGAGGATGCGGTGCTGACCCGTCAGATGGCCCACTATCTGGGCACCCTGCCGGAGCCGCAACAGCAGGTGGTGCGTGGCATCTATCTGCAGGAGTTCTCCCAGCAGGAGTTGGCGGAGCGACTCGGCGTGCCGCTCGGTACCATCAAGTCCCGCCTCCGGCTGGCGTTACAGAAACTGAAAGAGCAAGTGGAGCAAGGCCATGATTAAAGCCCATCCGACCGACCCTATGCTGCGTGCCTTCGCCGCCGACGAGCTCCCTCTGCCGCTGGCGGTGGGGCTCTCCGCCCACTGTGAACTCTGCCCCGATTGTGCTGCCCGCCTGAAGACATTCGAAGAGGAGCTGGCGCAGCAATATCTTGCTTCGCCAGCAGAGCCCGAGCTGGCCTCCCGCGATGAAGTAGCGCTGGATGCCGGATTCGACGCCATGCTGGCGGATATTCTGGCGCAGCCGCTGGCAGAGCCCCTCTCCGAGCCAACACATGACCAGCCCCGAACGCAGCACGGCGAGCTGGAGGTGGCCGGTCAGGCCTACCGTTTGCCACGGGTGCTGGCCCGTTATCGTTCGCCCAAGTGGCGCCATATCGGGGCCATTCGTCAACAGAGTTTGCCGCTGGACGAGATGGGGGCGCGAGCCAGTTTGCTCCACATCGAAGCGGGCGGCCGCATCCCCGAGCACACCCATCAGGGTTATGAGCTGACCCTGCTGCTGGCGGGCAATATTCAGGATGGCGATACCCTTTACAAGGCGGGAGATTTCATCTGGCGTGATGCCAGCCACTCTCACAGCCCGCATACGCCGGACGGTTGCCTCTGCTACACGGTGCAGGATGCGCCGGTGCAGTTCACCAAGGGGTTGTCGCGGCTGCTGAATGGCATCAGCCAGCACCTCTACTGAGCACCATGACGCCATAGAAAAAGGGACCAAGTTGGTCCCTTTTCTCATTTCATTGCAGGCTGCCGGTCAGGCGACAAACACCAGATAGACGGCGAATGCCACGATAAAGCGGTAGATGGCGAACGGGATGAAGTCGATGCGGCGGATCAATGTCAGGAAGGTCTTGATCGCAAACATCGCCACCACGAAGGCGGTGATAAAGCCCACTGCAAACATCGGGAAGTCGGCCATCGAGAGGAAATCGCGGCTCTTGTAGAGATCAAGTCCGCTGGCCGCCACCATCATGGGTACTGCCATGATGAAAGAGAACTCGGCGGCGGCGTGACGGCTGATCCCCATCAGCATGCCACCACTGATGGTGGCGCCGGAGCGGGAGAAGCCGGGCCACAGGGCCAGACACTGGAACAGACCGATGCCGAACGCCTGCTTGTAGCTGATGTCATCCAGGGTTTCGGCTGTGACGGCCGGGCGGAACTTCTCGGCGATGATCAGCAGGATGCCCCCCGCGACCAGCGCGTACATGACGGTTTGTGGGCCAAATAGGTTGGCCTTGATCCAGCTGTGGATGGCCAGACCGACCACGATGGCGGGCATCATGCCGAGGATGACATGCACCAGCGACAGGGTCGCGTGATCCCGGGACGGCTTCTGGCCGAAGTGAATGCCAATCAGGCCAAACAGGCGGCGCCAGAAGACGGCGACCACGGCGAGGATGGAGCCAAGCTGGATCACCACTTCGAAAGTGGCAGCCTTGGGCCCTTCAAAGCCCAGCAGATGGCCGACGATAATCATGTGGCCGGTGGAGGAGACGGGGAGGAACTCGGTCAGCCCCTCGACGACGCCCAGAATAAAGGCGACCAGCAGGCTATAGGTGTCAGTCATCGAACAAACAATCCTTAACTTCGTTGATGTAAAAACGCCCCGGGAGGGTCTCGGGGCGGCTTATCTTGCTCGATAGTGACTGCTGAGGCTATGTAAAAATCATGAAAACTTTAAGTCAGTCGCGGATAAAACGGTAGCGGGTCTGGTGGTGATAACGCCCGCCCGGCAGCAGCCAGGGGTTGCCCAGCTTGGGGCGATTGGGGCTGTCCGGCAGCTGTTGCGCCTCAAGACAGAAGCCGTCGTGATCCCGGTGCGACTGGCCGCTACGGTTCGGGGTATTGGCCAGCCAGTTGCCGCTGTAGAACTGCAGCGAGGGTTGGTTGGTGTAGACCTCCATCGCCAGCTGCTTGTCGCCCGAGACTACCCGAGCGGCCCATTCTGATGCCGGGCCGTTGAGCACAAAGGCGTGATCGTACCCCTTGGCCTGTTGCTGCTGGGGATGGCTCAGCCAATCCTGGCCAATCAGGCGCTCGCGGCGCAGATCGAATGGCCCCTCCACCGGAGTGATGGTGATCGGCAAACCGTTCGGGTCGGTCGGCAGGAAGTGGTCGGCATTGATGCTGATGAGGTGGTCACGGATATCGCCGCCATCGGTTTGCCCATCGAGATTGAAGTAGGCGTGGCTGGTGAGGCTGACCGGGGTTGTGGCATCCGTGCTGGCCACAAAATCGACCACCAGATCGCTCTGCTCCAGCCGGTACTCCAAGGTGACCCGCAGATTGCCGGGAAATCCCTGATCCCCCGCCCGGGAGAGCAACGCCAGCTTGACCCGATCCGCCTCCAGCTCCTTGATTTGCCAGCGCTGGCGATGAAAGCCTGCCTGCCCGCCGTGCAGACAGTTGGGTGCCTGATTGGCATTCAGCGGCCAGCGCTGTCCATCACGCACCAGCTCGGCACCACCGATGCGGTTGGCAAAGCGTCCTGCCACCGCGCCCAGCCACACCTGCTGGGTGGGATAGGCGTCGTCGGCACAGCCCAGCAGCACTTCACGCCGTTTGCCCGCCACCGGCAGGGTGAGGGAGGTGAGGGTGGCGCCGAAGTCGAGGCCGCGCAGCCGCAGCCCCTCTTCATTTTCCAGTTCGAACGGGGTCATGGCGCTGCTCATAGCTTGCCTGCACCGGCGCTGGCAGAGCAGACGTAGCAGTCGGCCTTGAGGCCCGAGATGGCCGGATACTCTGCCTCGACGGCAGCGATCACCTCGGCCACCTTCTCCGGGCGCAGCAGGGCGACCACGCAGCCGCCGAAGCCGCCGCCGGTCATCCGCACGCCGCCATCGGTACCGATCCTGGCCTTGATGATCTCCACCAGACCGTCGATGGCGGGCACTGTGATCTCGAAATCATCGCGCATGGCGGCGTGCGACTGCGCCATCAGTTCGCCGAGACGGGTCAGATCGTGGCTCGCCAGTGCATCGGCCGCCGCCAGGGTGCGGGCGTTTTCACCGACGATGTGGCGGGCACGACGATAGCAAGCATCATCCAGCCCGGCCTTGCCCGCTTCCAGTCCGGCCAGATCGAGGTCGCGCAGCGCCTTGACTCCGTAGTGACGGGCGGCCGCTTCGCACTGCTGGCGGCGGGTGTTGTATTCGCTGTCCACCAGACCGCGACGCACATTGGAGTTGACGATTAGCACCGCCAGATCCGCAGGCATGGGGATGAGGCGAGTCTCCAGCGAGCGGCAGTCGAGCAGCAGGGCATGATCCGTTTTGCCGTTGGCGGAGATCATCTGATCCATGATGCCGCAGTTGCAGCCGACGAACTTGTTCTCCGCCTGCTGGCCGTTGAGGGCGATCTCGGCCTGGCTGATGTCGAGCCCCAGCGCCTCCTTGAAGGCCTGACCGATGGCCACTTCCAGTGAGGCGGAGGAGGAGAGCCCCGCCCCCTGCGGCACGTTGCCGGAGACCAGCAGATCGAGGCCGCGCAGGGCATAACCGCGCTCTTGCAGATACTTCACCACGCCGCGGATGTAGTCGCTCCAGCGCTGGCTGGGGTGGTGCTCGATGGGCTGGTCGAGGTCGAACTGGTCGCGCTGGTTGTCGTAGTCGGCGGCGATCACCTGCACTTGTCGGTCATCGCGCAGGCCGATGGCAACGCAGGTCTCGTAGTCGATGGCGCAGGGCAGCACGAAGCCGTCGTTGTAGTCGGTATGTTCACCTATGAGGTTGACGCGACCTGGGGCGCGCACCAGCAGATCGGGCGCTTTGGCAAATTGCTCGGCAAAAACGGTGCTGACGCGTTGGCTGGGGGTCATAGGGCCTCCTCATTGGTGTGGCTGGTCTGGTTGTAGTGAACGGGGCTCAGAGCGCGCAGGCGCTCGGCGGCCTGCTCCGGAGTCAGGTCGCGCTGGGTTTCGGCCAGCATCTCGAAGCCCACCATAAATTTGCGCACGGTGGCGGAGCGTAGCAGGGGCGGATAGAAGTGGGCATGCAACTGCCACGCCTCGGGGCAATCCGATTTGGGCGGCGCAAAGTGCCAGCCCATGGAGTAGGGGAAGCTGCACTCGAACAGGTTGTCGTAGCGGCTGGTGAGCTCCTTGAGCGCCACCGCCAGATCCTGTTGCTGGGCCTGGGTCAGATTGAGCATGGAGGGGACGTGCGCCTTGGGCAGCAGCAGGGTTTCGAACGGCCAGGCGGCCCAGAAGGGAACGACGGCGAGCCAGTGCTCGGTCTCTACCACGATGCGCGAGCGATCCGCCAACTCCCGCTCCACATATTCCAGCAGCATGGGGCGGCCATGCTCGGCCAGCCAGTCACGCTGGTGCTGCTCTTCGCGGGCGATCTCGTTGGGCAGGAAGTCGCTGCCCCAGATCTGGCCGTGGGGGTGCGGGTTGGAGCAGCCCATGACGGCCCCTTTGTTTTCAAAGACCTGCACCCATTCCCACTGGGCTGACAGTTCGGCGACCTGATCCATCCAGGTGGTGATCACCCCTTCGATGGCGGGCAGCGGCAGCTCGGGCAGGGTCTTGCCGTGATCCGGCGAGAAGCAGATGACCCGGCTGGTGCCGCGGGCGGCTTCCAGCTTCAGCAGGGGATCGCTGGCGCTATCGGCGGCCGGAGTATCCTGCATCAGAGCGGCGAAGTCGTTGGTAAAGACAAAAGTGCCCTTGTAGTCGGGGTTGATGTCGCCAGTGACCCGGGTGTTGCCCGCGCAGAGGAAGCAGTCGGGATCGTGGGCCTGTTTGGGGGCCTGGCTCACCTTCTCCACCTGTCCCTGCCAGGGGCGTTTGGCCCGATGGGGGGAGACCAGCACATACTGGCCGGTCAGCGGGTTGAAGCGGCGATGGGGATGATCGACGGGGTTGAACATCATCTCTCCTGAATAAGGCATTGAAAAATAGGGTCGTCTATTAACAGGGAGCAGGCAGGCCTACTCTTCGTAACCGTTTGGATTGGCGGATTGCCAGCGCCAGCTGTCGGCGCACATTGCGTCGATGTTGCGGGTCGCCCGCCAGCCCAGCTCGCGCTCGGCCTTGGCCGGATCGGCCCAGCAGGCGGCGATGTCGCCCGGGCGGCGCGGTTCGATGCGAAATGGCAGCGGCTTGCCACAGGCGGCAGAGAAAGCGGCGACCAGCTGCAACACGCTCTGACCCTGGCCGGTGCCCAGGTTGTAGGTGTGCACGCCACCCTTGCCAGCGCAGTGTTGCAACGCCTTGACGTGCCCTTCGGCGAGATCCATCACGTGGATGTAGTCGCGCACGCCGGTGCCATCCGGGGTGGGGTAATCGTTTCCAAAGACCGAGAGGCAGTCGCGACGGCCAATGGCCACCTGGGTGATATAGGGCATCAGGTTGTTGGGGATACCTTGCGGGTCTTCCCCCATGGTGCCCGATTCGTGGGCGCCGACCGGATTGAAGTAGCGCAGCAGGGTCATGCTCCAGTGGGGCTCGGCCAGCTGCAGATCTTCGAGGATCTCCTCGATGATCAGCTTGGATCGCCCGTAAGGGTTGGTAGCACTGCGGGGGAAATCCTCGCGGATCGGCAGGCTGGCGGGATCGCCATAGACGGTGGCAGAGGAGCTGAACACCAGATTGTGCACATTGGCCCGCTTCATCGCCTGCAGCAGGGTGAGGGTGCCACCGAGATTGTTCTCGTAGTAATCCAGTGGAATGCGGGTCGATTCACCGACCGCTTTGAGGGCGGCAAAGTGGATCACAGCATCGATCTGCTGCTCGGCGAAGATCCGGTCCAGCAGGGCGGCATCGCGAATATCTCCTTGATAGAACACGGGTTGTTGGCCGCTGATGGCTGCGACTCGGGCCAGCACGCTGCGTTTGCTGTTGCCGAGGTTGTCGACCACCACGGGATTCATGCTTGCCGCTTGCAAGGCCAGACAGGTGTGGCTGCCGATATATCCGCAACCGCCGGTGACCAGAACGTTCATCTTGCTCTCCACTGAAAAGTGTCTGGAAGGAGTCTAGCCGAGGGTGTGGCGACCAAACTGTGAGCTTGCTTGCAAAACAGTGTAAACGATTACACTGTTTCTGTGGTCATCCTGACGGCAGATATGCGTTTCACCTCTGTTTTCAATGGGTTTGCTGGGTATAATGGCGCTCTATTGCACAGTGAAAGAAGTGAAAACAGCATGAGCACCATCAAGGATGTCGCCCGTTTGGCCAATGTGTCGGTGGCAACGGTTTCACGGGTGATGAACAACTCCCCCAAGGCCAGCGCTGCGTCTCGCGAAGTGGTGCAGAAGGCCATGGCCGAACTGGGCTACACCCCCAACGCCAACGCGCGGGCACTGGTCAGCCAGACTTGCGATACCATGGGGGTGGTGGTCGGTGACGTGGCCGATCCCTTCTTCGGTGCACTGGTGAAGGGGGTCTCCGGCATCGCCGTCGAGCAGAACCTTCACCTGCTGATGGGTAACGGTTTTCACAAGGCGCGTCAGGAGCGTGAAGCGATCGAGCTGCTGATCGGCAAGCGCTGCGAGGCGCTGGTGGTGCACAGCAAGGCGCTGAGCGACGAGGAACTTTACGATTACGCCATGCGGGTGCCCGGTATGGTGCTGATCAACCGCGATATTCCGGCCCTCAAGGGGCGCTGCATCGCTCTCAACAACAGGCTGGGGGCGGCTACGGCGACTCGCCACCTGATCGAACTGGGCCACCGCAATATCGCCTTTATCAGCTCGGATCACGCCATCGAGGATGCCACCTTGCGTCTGCAGGGCTATCAGGATGGACTGATGGAAGCGGGTCTGGCAGCCGATCCCGAGCTTATCGAGAGCGGCACCCCGAACGAGGAGGGGGGGGAGCGCGCCATGCTCAACCTGCTGGCCAAGGGGCTCAAGGTGACCGCCGTGGTGGCCTATAACGATGCCATGGCGGCTGGCGCCATCTCAGTGCTGGCGGACAACGGCCTGCGAGTGCCGGAGGAGGTTTCGGTGGTGGGCTTCGATGACATCATCTATGCCAGATACCTGAGGCCCAAGCTCTCCACCATGCGCTATCCCATCGAGCTGATGGCGGCCCAGGCGGCCAAGCTGGCCATTCAGCTGGCGGCGGGGGAGAGTGACGCGACCCAGAGCCGGATCTATACCCCCACCCTGATCAATCGCCACTCGGTGGCACCGGTTCGGGCCGGATAGCCCCCTTTTTCGGCCCTGTTCGGGACCGTTTCTTGCTCAGTTATTGTTTTACCTATTTTTAATCATTTTTACTCCGCTTTACTTAACAAAATCGGTGTAATCGTTTACATCTGTGTGAGCGAGATCGCCGTTCCCTGCGTCATACTTCTCTAGACTGAATACGTTTTCCAATCAGCAGGGAGAGAGTGAATGCTCAGGGAGATAGTGGCGCGTCAGGATTGGCAGACTCAGGCCATTACGTCGGTAAATCGTCTTGCTGCCCATACCCCCATGTTCAGCTGGCGCAGCGAAGCGGATGCCAGGGGTGATCTGGCCTCTTCCTCCCGTCTCTTGCTCGATGGCGAGTGGCGCTTCTCCTTCTTTGCCGCTCCCGAATTGGTGCCAGAGAGCTGGCTGGTGCAGGATCTGGCGGATACTTGCCCCATTACCGTGCCGGGTAACTGGCAGCTGGATGCCGCCTATCCGGCTGCGCGGCCGCTCACCGATGGCCCCATCTATACCAATATCAAGTACCCCTTTCCTTGCGATCCGCCCCGGGTGCCAGCAGAGAACCCCACCGGTTGCTACTCCCGCGAGTTCGAACTGTCCGCCGACTGGCTGGCCAGCGGTCAGAGCCGAATCATCTTCGACGGGGTGAGCAGTGCCTTCCACCTGTTCTGCAACGGCCGCTGGGTCGGTTACTCCCAGGACAGCCGCCTGCCCGCCGAATTCGATCTGACCCCATATCTGCAGAGCGGTCGCAACCGGTTGGCGGTGCTGGTACTGCGCTGGTCTGATGGCTCCTATCTGGAAGATCAGGATATGTGGTGGCTGTCGGGGATCTTCCGCTCCGTCAGCCTGCTGCACAAACCGTCCCGCCATCTGATGGATATGCGGGTGACCCCCGAGCTGGATGCCTGCTATCGGGATGGCCGTCTCAAGATTGCACTGCAGGTGGCTAATGGGGCCGGTCTGTCGGTGGAGGCCAATCTCTATGACGGTAGCGAGCGCGTCGCGACCCTGCGCCAGCCGATCGGCACCCAAGCCATTGATGAAAAAGGGGCTTACGACGATCGCGCCGAACTGTGGCTTGATGTGGCTGCGCCGCGCAAGTGGAGCGCCGAGACGCCCCATCTCTATCGTCTGACCCTGACCTTGCTGGACGAGCAGGGCCAGGCCATCGAGAGCGAAGCGTGCGATGTGGGCTTTAGGGTGGTGGAGATCTGTGGCGGCCTGCTGCGGGTCAACGGTCAGCCGCTGCTTGTTCGCGGTGCCAACCGTCATGAACACCATCCCGCCAAGGGTTATGCCATCGATCGCGCCACCATGGAGCGGGATCTGCTGCTGATGAAGCGGCACAATTTCAATGCGGTGCGTTGCTCCCATTATCCCAACCACCCCGATTTTTATCGTCTGTGCGATCGGCTTGGTCTCTATGTGGTGGACGAGGCGAATCTGGAGACCCACGGCATGACCCCCATGGGGCGGCTGGCGCGGGATCCTGCCTGGAGCAATGCCTTTCTGGAGCGGGCGACCCGCATGGTGGCGCGCGACTTCAACCACCCCTCCATCATCATCTGGTCGCTCGGCAACGAATCGGGTTACGGCCCGGCTCACGATGCCATGTATGGCTGGATAAAGCGCAGCGATCCGAGCCGTCCGGTGCAGTACGAGGGGGGCGGGGCCGATACCCCGGCCACCGACATCATCTGCCCCATGTATGCCAGAACCCATCAGGATCAGCCCTTCCCGGCGGTGCCAAAGTGGGCGCTGGCCAAGTGGATCGGTCTGCCCGACGAGCACCGGCCGCTGATCCTCTGTGAATATGCCCACGCCATGGGTAACAGTCTGGGGGGCTACGCCCACTACTGGCAGGCGTTTCGCGATCATCCACGCCTGCAAGGCGGGTTTGTCTGGGATTGGGTCGATCAGGGGCTCGACAAATACACCGCCGATGGTCGCCACTACTGGGGCTATGGCGGCGATTTTGGTGATGTGCAAAACGATCGCCAGTTCTGCTGCAACGGTCTGCTGTTCCCGGATCGCACTCCCCATCCCACCCTGTTCGAGGCAAAACGTGCCCAGCAGCCGTTCCGCTTCAGCTTGCTTGAGCACACCCCGCTGCGGGTGCGGATCGAGAGTGAATACCTGTTTCGGGAAACCGACAACGAGCGGCTTTGCTGGCAGCTGTGTGAGAACGGCCATGTGCAGCAGCAGGGGGAGTTCTCCCTTGAGCTGGCGCCACAGGGGGTGGTCGAGTTGACCCTGAGCGAGGCGTTGCCCCCCTTTGCGGCAGGTTCACTGGCCTGGCTCGATCTGGCCATCGTTCAGCCCCAGGCCACCCTCTGGTCGCAGGCGGATCACAAGGTCGCCCGTCAGCAGTTCACCCTGCCGACCCCCCTTGCCCTGCCTGCTCCCGCCGCTGCCGCCACCCTGAGCGAGCAGCCGGATGGCTGGCGGATCACTGCCGCAAACAGCCAGTGGTGGCTTGACAAGCAGAGCGGCCGCATCACCAGTTGGCAAAAATCGGGGCAGGAGCAGCTGCTGGCGCCGATCATGGATCACTTCTACCGCGCGCCGCTCGACAACGACATCGGCACCAGCGAAGCGGATCACGCCGACCCCAACTCCTGGATTGCTCGCTGGCAGGGCTGTGGCCTCGGTCAGTGGCAGCACCGCTGTCTGGGGATCGCGGTCGCCGGAGGGGATATCCGGGTCAGTCATGGCTACTTCCACCGTGATGAGCTGCTGCTGGTGAGTCACTGGCATCATCACTTTACCGACGATGGTGCCATGAGCCTCGAGATAGAGACCGAGCTGGCACAGGTGCTGCCGTCGCTGCCGCGGATCGGCCTGCTGCTTCATCTGGCCAAGGTGCCAGCGCGAGCCGAATGGCTGGGGCGTGGGCCGCACGAGAACTATCCGGATCGCCTGCTGGGCGCCGATCTGGGGCGCTGGAGCCTGCCGCTGGAGGCGATGCATACCCCTTACATTTTCCCGAGTGACAACGGCTTGCGCTGCGATACCCGTCAGCTGCAGCTGGGCAGCACGACGGTGAGCGGCACCTTCCATTTCAGTGCCAGCCGCTTCAGTCAGCAACAGCTGGCCGCTGCTCGTCACCAGAGCGATCTGGTGGCCGAAGAGGGGCTGTGGGTCTGTCTCGATGGCGCCCATATGGGGGTGGGCGGGGATGACTCCTGGAGCCAGAGCGTGCGTCCCGAGTATCAACTGCTCGAGCGTCGTTACCGTTGGGGCTGCACTCTCCGCTAAGCCAGCTATTGAAGCGACTGTCTAGCCAGTGCGCCATTTTGACAACAGACCAGTAACGACTAGCCTCAATGCTGTGGGAAAGATTGAGTCTCAAATCTGATTTTTATTTATATGTATTTGAAAAATAAATATAAAGTTTCAATGTAACAGAGTGTAAACGTTTTCATTTTGTCGTCATGATCACAGAAGAAATGACAACAAACTGATTACATTGATTGGCGCTTGCTCAATTGCTCGCCACCCTACAACACAGATAGACACATCGGAGCACACATAATGAAAAAACTGACCACAGTTGCCGCCCTGCTGATGGGCATGATGGCTGGAGCCAATGCCCAGGCTGACACCCGTATCGGGGTAACCGTCTACAAATATGACGACAACTTCATGGCGGTCGTGCGCAAGGCCATCGAGAAGGAGGTGGCAGCCACTCCGGGGGTGGAGCTGCTGATGAACGACTCCCAGAATGACCAGTCCAAACAGAACGACCAGATCGACGTGCTGCTGGCCAAAGGGGTGAAGGCGCTGGCCATTAACCTGGTTGACCCGGCTGCGGCACCGGTGGTGATTGAGAAAGCCCGTGGCGAAGATATCCCGGTGGTCTTCTACAACAAGGAGCCGAGCGCTACCGATCTGGCTAGCTACGACAAGGCCTACTACGTGGGGACCGACTCCAAGGAGTCAGGGATCATCCAGGGTCAGCTGATTGCCAAACACTGGAAAGCCCATCCGGAGTGGGATCTGAACAAGGATGGCGTGATCCAGTTCGTGCTGCTGAAAGGGGAGCCGGGTCACCCGGATGCCGAAGCGCGCACCTCTTACGTGGTCAAGACCCTGAACGATGGCGGCGTCAAGACTGAACAACTGCACATGGATACCGGTATGTGGGATACCGCCATGGCGAAAGACAAGATGGACGCCTGGATCTCCGGCCCCAACGCCAACAAGATCGAAGTGGTCATCGCCAACAACGACGGTATGGCAATGGGTGCAGTCGAGTCACTGAAAGCCCAGGGCAAGACTGCCATTCCGGTATTCGGCGTCGATGCGTTGCCGGAAGCGCTGGCCATGGTCAAGAGCGGTGCCATGGCGGGTACCGTGCTGAACGATGCGGCCAACCAGGCCAAAGCCACCTTCGAGCTGACCAAGAACCTGGCTGAAGGCAAACCGGCCGGTGAAGGCACCAAGTGGAATATCGTCGACAAGGTAGTACGTGTTGCCTACGTCGGTGTGGATAAAGACAACCTGTCCCAATTCGAGTAATTCCCTCCTCCAGGGCAAGGGAGATCCCCTTGCCCTTTTTTCAACCAGATGTGATGGCTGATATGACAACACAGCAACAATCAGAATGGCTGTTGGAGATGATTGACGTCAGTAAGAGCTTTCCCGGCGTCAAGGCACTCGATAATGTCAATTTACGGGTCCGTCCTCATTCTGTGCATGCGTTGATGGGCGAGAACGGAGCGGGAAAATCCACACTGCTCAAGTGCCTGTTCGGCATCTACGAGAAGGATCAGGGCAAGATCTTCTTCAAGGGGCAGGAGATCAACTTCACCTCCTCCAAAGAGGCGCTGGAAAATGGCGTCTCCATGGTGCATCAGGAGCTCAACCTGGTGTTGCAGTGTACCGTGATGGACAACATGTGGCTCGGCCGCTACCCCACCAAGGGGTGGTTTATCGACCACGGCAAGATGTATGACGACACCAAGCGCATCTTCGATGAGCTGGATATCGACATCGACCCCAAAGTGAAGGTCGCGACCCTGTCGGTCTCCCAGATGCAGATGATCGAGATCGCCAAGGCGTTCTCCTACGATGCCAAGATCGTCATCATGGACGAACCCACCTCCTCCCTGACCGAGAAAGAGGTGAATCACCTCTTCAAGATCATCAACAAGTTGAAGGAGAAGGGGTGCGGCATCGTCTACATCTCTCACAAGATGGAGGAGATCTTCCAGCTCTGTGACGAGATCACCATATTGCGGGATGGCCAGTGGGTGGCAACCCAGCCGCTCAAGGGCATGACCATGGATCAGATCATCGGGATGATGGTCGGCCGTGAACTGACCCAGCGTTTCCCGGAAAAGACCAACCAGCCGAAAGAGGTGATCCTCGAGATCGAACACCTGACGGCGAAGAACCAGCCCTCCATTCAGGACATCACCTTCAACCTGCACAAGGGGGAGATCCTCGGCATCGCCGGACTGGTGGGGGCCAAGCGCACCGACATCGTCGAGACCCTGTTCGGTATTCGCGATCGCAGTCAGGGCAGCATCAAGCTGCACGGCAAAGAGGTAGCCAACCACAACGCCCACGAAGCGATCCGCAACGGCTTTGCGCTGGTGACGGAAGAGCGCCGCTCCACCGGTATCTACTCCCGACTCGATATCGCCTTCAACTCCCTGATCGCCAACATGGACAGCTACAAGGGCTCCATGGGGCTGCTCAGTGACAACAAGATGAAGAGCGATACCCAGTGGGTGATCGACTCCATGCGGGTCAAGACGCCGACCCAGCAGACCCAGATCGGTTCCCTCTCCGGGGGCAACCAGCAGAAGGTGATCATCGGTCGCTGGCTGCTGACCCAGCCGGAGATCCTGATGCTCGACGAGCCCACCCGCGGCATCGACGTCGGGGCCAAGTTCGAGATCTACCAGCTCATCCTGGAGCTGGCGAAGAAGGACAAAGGGATCATCATCATCTCGTCAGAGATGCCGGAATTGCTGGGGATCACCGACCGCATCATGGTGATGAGCAATGGCCGGGTCGCCGGGATCGTCAATACCAAAGAAACTGACCAGAGCGAGATACTGCGCCTGGCATCTCTGTACCTCTAGAGACAGGAAGACATTTATGGAGTCGGCTAAAAATTTCAATCTGATGCAGGCGCTCAAGGAAAACGCCATCTATCTGGTGCTGCTGGTGCTGCTCATGGTCATCGTGATCCAGGAGCCCTCCTTCCTGAGCCTCACCAACTTCAGCAACATCCTGACCCAGTCCTCGGTGCGGGTCATCATCGCGCTGGGGGTGGCGGGCATCATCATCACTCAGGGGACGGATCTCTCGGCCGGTCGTCAGGTCGGTCTGGCGGCACTCATAGCAGCAACCATGTTGCAGGCGCTGACCAACGTCAACAAGGTGTTCCCGACGCTGGGGGAGGTGCCCATTCCGGCGGTGATCCTGCTGGTGTGTGTAGTGGGGGCGCTGATTGGTCTGGTCAACGGTCTGATCGTGGCCTACCTGAACGTCACCCCGTTCATTACCACCCTGGGCACCATGATCATTGTTTATGGTATTAACTCCCTCTACTTTGACTCGGTAGGGGCCTCGCCGGTGGCCGGGTTTGATCCCCGCTTTTCCAGCTTCGCTCAAGGGTTTATCCGGATAGGAGGATTCAAGCTCTCCTATCTCACCTTCTATGCAGCCATCGCCAGCGTCTTTGTCTGGGTGCTGTGGAACAAAACCCGCTTTGGCAAAAACATCTTCGCCATCGGCGGTAACCCTGAGGCGGCCAAGGTCTCCGGCGTCAACGTGGCGGTCAATCTGGTGATGATCTATGCGCTGGCGGGGGTCTTCTACGCCTTCGGCGGCATGCTGGAAGCGGGCCGGATCGGTAGCGCCACCAACAACCTCGGCTTCATGTACGAGCTGGATGCCATCGCGGCGTGCGTGGTGGGCGGGGTGTCGTTTGCTGGCGGGGTGGGAACGGTCGCGGGTGTGATTACCGGCGTACTTATCTTCACCCTGATCAACTATGGCTTGACCTATATCGGCGTCAGCCCTTACTGGCAGTTCATCATCAAGGGCGGCATCATCATTCTGGCGGTGGCCCTGGACTCCATGAAGTACGCCAAGAAGAAATAACGATTGGCAGAGAGGGTTGGCGTTGTCAGCCCTCTCTTCTGGAGGGAACCCATGCCATTCAAGGTCAAGATTTACCTCTTGCTGCTACTGGCCATTCTGGTCACCATCGGCACCGCCGGGCTCAGCGTGAATCACTTCATCAGTGGCTACATTCGCACTCAGGCCACCCACAACATCAACGAGCAGATCACTCTGGTCAAAGAGAAGCTGGCCAGCGACATCAATCAGAAAATCCTGTTGGCCGCCAACCTCAACTTCGGGGTGACCAACGTCAAGAAGACCCTGCAAGAGACCGGCTTTCACAACATCGTCAAGGTGATCGGCGACATGGCCTTCGACGTGAACGGGGTCATCAACGACAGTGCCAAAGTGGATGCCCTGCGCAAGTTGATCCCCGCCGCCAACAACCAGATCACCGTCAGCCCGCTGCAACAGGTGGATGGCAAGCCGGTCATCACCATTCTGGTGCCACGCGGTGCCGATTCCGCCTATCTCTACTACCTCGACATGAGCGAGTTCAAAAGCCTGCTGGAGAAGATGAGTGGCGATGGCCGCTACTTCTCGCTGGCCGACAGTCAGGGCAACAGCCTCTATGACAGCAAGCCGCAGGGGGAGAGCGAAGCGCGTCCCAACCAGCTGGATATTCGTGGCAGCAGCTGGACGCTGACCGGCTACATCGACCTTGACTACATCCGGGCCATGACCCGGGCTCTCAACGGCCAGATCATCATGGCGCTGTGCGGCGTGGCGATCGTGGTGATGGTGCTGGCGATGCTGGCGCTCAACGTGGCCTATCGCCCCATTCTCTCGTTGCGGGATCTGGTGCTGGAGCTCTCTCGCGGCAGTGGCGATCTCACCCGCCGATTGGCGGTGACCAGCAAGGATGATTTGGGCCAGATCTCGGCCGGGATCAACCGCTTTATCGAGCGGTTGCAGGAGATGATGGGGGAGGTGCGGCAGGCGAGCGGTCAGCTCAACAGCGGCATTGCCGGATTGGCCAGCCAGACTGGCGCCGCCCAGTCCCTGCTGGCGGACCATGTACGCGAGACCGAGCAGGTGGTGACTGCCATCAACGAGATGAGCCGCACCGCGGTCTCCGTCTCCGAGAGTGCGGCCAGCACCGCCCAGCTCACCGGCCAGAGCCAGCAGCTGGCGAGCCAGTCCCGTCAGGTGGTGGATCAGGCGATGGCCAGCGTGATGGCGCTGGTGGACGAAGTGGAAGCCACTGCCCGCTCCATCGAAGCGATGCAGCAGGATGTGCAGCAGATTGGCTCAGTGCTTGGGGTGATCGGCAGCATTGCCGAACAGACCAACCTGCTGGCCCTCAACGCCGCCATCGAGGCGGCCCGCGCCGGTGAACAGGGGCGCGGTTTTGCAGTGGTGGCCGATGAGGTTCGCTCCCTTGCCGCCCGCACCCAGCAGAGCACGGCGGAGATCCAGACCATGCTGGCCAGCCTGCAGCGGGGCACCCGAACTGTGGTGGAGGCCATGGACAACACCAAGCAGAGCTGTCAGGGGGCGGCCGAGAACACCACCAGGGTCAACGAGTCGCTGGATCTGATGGCGGGAGAAGTGGTGGAGATCAACGATCTCATCAGTCATATCGCCACGGCGGCGGAGCAGCAGAGCGCGGTGGCCGAAGAGATCAATCGCAACATGAGCGCCATCGCCGAGGTGATCCGCCAGCTGACCCACAATGGCGAAGCGACGGTCGCCAGCTCCGCGGCGATGCAGCAGACCTACGACCGGCTGCGGGAGATCGTGGGTCACTTCCGGCTGGAGTGAGGCCGGTGTTCAGTCAATAACAAAACAGGGCCATCCGGCCCTGTTGTTGTTTTTCCGTCTGCCTGAATCAACCGGCCTTGCGGCGCAGATAGACCCCGGCTTCCATGTGATGGGTCCAGGGGAACTGGTCGAACAGGGCGAAACGGGCGATCTCGTGGGTTTCGCCCAATACTGCCATGTTGGCCTGCAGGGTTTCTGGGTTGCAGGAGATGTAGAGGATGTTGTCGTACTCCTGCACCAGCTTGACGGTGGCATCGTCGAGACCGGCGCGGGGCGGGTCAACGAAGATGGTGTTGCACTGGTAGCTCTTGAGATCGACCCCCTTGAGGCGGTTGAACTCCCGCTCGCCACGCATCGCCATGGTGAACTCCTCGGCCGACATGCGCAGGATGATCAGGTTGTCGACGCCGTTGGCGGCGATGTTGAACTGGGCGGAGTCGACGCTCGGCTTGGCGATTTCGGTGGCCAGCACCTTGCGGAAGTTCTGCGCCAGCGCGATGGAGAAGTTGCCGTTGCCGCAATAGAGCTCCAGCAGGTCCCCTTCGCTCCCCTTGGTCACATCCAGCGCCCAGGCCAGCATCTGTTCGTTGATGGCGGCGTTGGGCTGGGTGAAGCTGTTCTCCACCTGTTTGTAGGTGAGCTGGCGACCCGCCACGTTGAGCTGTTCGATGACGAAGTCATCCCCCAGACAGATCTTCTGCTTGTGGGCGCGGCCAATCAGTTGCAGCTCGAACCCCTTGGCGCGCAGATCGGCCTGCAGCGCCTCGGCGGCCTGCAGCCATTCGGCCTCCAGCTTGCGGTGATAGAGCAGGCTGACAATGATCTGGCCGGACTGGGTGGAGAGGTAGTCGATCTGGAACAGCTTGCAGCGCAGCACCGGGTGTGGGCGCAGCCCCTCCAGCAGCAGCGGCATCAACTGGTTGATGAGACGGCTGGCGGTGGGGAAGTGGTCTATCTTGATGATCTCTTTGGTCGCCGGGGCATACATGCAGTGGAAGAGGTCATCCCCTTCGTGCCAGATGCGAAATTCGGCGCGCATCCGGTAGTACTCCGCCGGCGAGCTGTGCACTTCCAGCGCCGGGAGGGTGAAGCCGGCAAACAGCTCGGTGAGGTGAGCGCGCTTTTCGTCGAGTTGGGCCTGATAGTCGGCCGCGGTTCTAGGCGCCGGAGCGTTCGCGGAAGGCTGTTGGGATTGGGTCATAAATACCTCACATGCACACCGGCCGGGCCGGGTCGAAATCGGGGGAAGGCAACAGGCCACCCAAAGGGGCCCGATTTTAAAAGCCAGCCGCAGATTGTCCAGCATTTTGTGGTCAAGAAGTGTTCAGTCAGGCCGATAGCTGATCTACAGGCATGGTGGGAGGACACATTATGCAGATCGAAGGCGTGGGCGCAGCCCAACCCAAGGGAGTGGGTGTTTCTCCCAAATCGCCCCAACCGGCGGAGCAGAAACAGGTCAAGAGCGAGGAGGCGGTCTCCTTGCACAAGCCGCCCAAGTGGGCGCAGGTGCTGATCCAGCAGGCATTGCAGTTCTCGCTGGAGATCAACGGCCAGGGCTATCAGGCGCCGAAGGTGAAAGAGCCCGAGGAGATCACGCCGGAGACCCTGTTCGACTTCCAGTCGGTGGCTGACAACGTGCTGCAGTTTGTGACCGGGCGGCTCGGTGCCGCGCGGGCCGATGGCAAATCCGACGACGACCTGACCGGGATGATGGAGCAGGCCCGCAAAGGGGTCGAGAAGGGCTTTGACGAGGCGAAGAAGCAGCTCGGCAAGTGGGCGACTGACAACGACGATATCAAAACCGGTATCGATCAGAGCTACAAGCTGATCCAGAAAGGGCTCGAGGAGTTCGAGAAGGAGTTCTTCGGCAAGGTCTCTCCGACCGACATGGGACAGGCCGAGATGGCCAGTCGCCAGCAGGGGTATCTGGAGATCCAGACCAAGGATGGCGACAAGGTGGTGCTGCGCTTCAACGACAGCTGGCAGACCAAGTCCCAGAGCAGCGAGAGCGGCAGCCAGTTCAGCCTCAAGTCGAGCCAGAGCTTCAGCTTCTCGCTGGAGGGGGATCTCAGCAGCGACGAGATGGAGTCCATCGGCAAGCTGGTCAAAGGAATCGATGAGCTGGCGGGGAGCTTCTTCTCCGGCAACTTCGAGGATCTGCTGGACAAGGCGGGCGAGCTGAAACTGGATGACAGCCAGCTGGCCTCCTACTCCCTCAAGCTCAAGCAGAGCGTCAAGCTGAGCCAGACTTATCAGGGGGCGCACTCCCTGCAGGATCTGATCAAGCCGTTTGCCGACTATCTGCCGAAGCTGGATCAGGTGCAGAAACAGGCGGATAGCCTGTTGCCCCCAGCCCAACAACAGGCGTTGACCCCGGCCGTGCTGGCCGCGAGAGGAGAAGAGGTACCGGTGCAAGTCGATCGCTTCACCAGCTTCAACCAGCGGATGCTGGAGGCGCTGCGGATGATCAACCAGTTCCAGCCCTCCACCGAGTCCGCCAGCAAGCGCGTCTGAGCCACAGCGCCTAACGCAAGTAATGACCTGCCGTTTGCCAGCCCTTCCCGGGGCTGGCAAACTGGCCTTTTCTCCAATCCGGTTGCCCCATGAACCCCAAGAAGCCAAGAGACAAGCGCGAGCTCTGCTACCCCTTTATCTTCGAAACCTCGCTCAAATGTGATTTTGAAATCGCTACCGACGAGCTCTGTTGTCAGGTTGGGGCCGTGCTGTCACACCTTGCGCTGGATGCCGATACCGAGCCCATGCTGGCGGATCTCGCGGCGTTGCAGCGGCTTATCTACAACCTCAACGGCTCGGTGCGCGGCAAGCTGGGGATCTTCGATGCAGACCTTGAGTGGCTCAAGGCCCGTTACGACCACTACAACGAGGCGAGTCGCGGTAGCGTCACCGGTTTTGTGCTGCCACAGGGGCCACAGCCCATTCCCACCCTCCATCTGTGCCGCTGCGGCAGCAAGAAGGTGGTGCGGCTGCTGGTCCGGCTGGAAGAGAGCGGGGTGGCCTTCGATCCCATTCTCTATCGCTTCGCCAACCTGCTGGCCAACTTCTTCTTCGTGCTCACCGTCTACCTCAAGCAGTGCTGGCAGGTGCCGGAAGTGCCCTACGTCAGCATCAACTACTGATGGCGGCTGGTTAGGGGCCAAACGTCATGGTGGATTGAACGGAATAAAAAACCGGAGCCTTGGGCTCCGGTTTTGTTTTTTCAGCGCGTCAGTTGCCCGCTCAGCTGGAGATCAGCACCCGGGCCGAGTTGGCGGGGATGGTGAGCTGCACCTCGCCCTGCACCACCTCGAACTTCTCACCGTTGAAGGCATCGGTGAAGCGGCTGGCAGGGCTGGCGGTCTGCCAAAGGGGCAGGCTGATGGTGCGCGGCTCGCTCGGGTGACGGTTGCAGGCCACTACCACCTGATCGCTTTGCAGGGTGCGGGCAAACACATAGCTGTGCGGGCCGGCATAGAGGGTCTGGATATCGCCACGGCGCAGGGAGGGGCGTTGGCGGCGGATCTGGATCAGCCGACGATAGTGGTCGTGCAGCACGTGATCCCAGTCAGTGGTATCCCACGGGAAGCAGCGGCGGCAGTCAGGGTCGTTGCCGCCGGAGAGCCCCACTTCATCGCCGTAGTAGATGGAGGGCACGCCGATATAGGTGAGCAGCAGGGTGGCGGCCAGCTGCATCCGCTGCTTGTCTTCACCCAGCAGGTGGAGGAAGCGGGCGGTGTCGTGGCTGTCCAGCAGGTTGAACTGTGCCAGCTGGTTCTTGAACGGGATGTGGGCCCGCGCCAGCTTGAGCCAGCGATCCAGCTCTTCGGCGCTGATCTTGATGGGGTGGTAGGCGATGTCCTTGCCAGCCAGGAAGGCGCGGATCGGATGGGCGAAGCCGTAGTAGTTCATGGCACCGTCCTCCTGATCCCCTTGCAGCCACTGGCTCGCCTCGAAGAAGTGTTCGCCGAGCACGTAGGCGTCCGGGTTCTCCTGCTTCACCGCCCCGCGAATGGCGCGCACGTGACTGCGATTGCCCTCGGCGGTGCCGCGCTCGCCCAGCATGTGGATGACGTCAAAGCGCCAGCCATCGATCTGGTAGGGGGCGCGCATCCAGTAACGGAGGATGGCATCGTCGGCCCGATAGACGGCGTCCTGCACCTTCTCGCAGGAGAAGTCGAGCTTGGGCAGGCTGCGAATGCCCTTCCAGCTGACGTAATCCCCTTCTTTATCAAAGGTGTAGAAGCTGCGCCACGGGGAGTCCGGGTTGCTCTGGGCCCCCAGTGGCGGGCAGAACCAGGGGTGCTCGGTAGAGGTGTGGTTGACCACCGCATCGAGGATGATCTTCATGCCGCGCTGGTGCAGGTTGCGGGTCAGCTCGGCGAACTGCTCGTTGCTGCCGAGGTGGGCGTCCACCTTGAAGTAGTCCTGGGTGTCGTACTTGTGGTTGCTCGGTGAATCGAAGATGGGGTTGAGGTAGAGCGCCGTCACCCCGAGAGATTGCAGATAGTGCAGCTTGGCATCGATGCCCGCCAGATCGCCGCCATAGAATTCGCAGGCGCCGTGGCCCTCTTCGTGACGGCTGACCGGCTCGCCCCACGCCTTGCTGATCACCGCTTTGCCACGGTACTCGTACTCGTGATGCTTGACGCTCAGCGACGGATCGCCGTTGCAGAAGCGGTCGGGGAAGATCTGGTAGAACACCTGATCCTGCACCCAGGCCGGTGGCTGGTGCAGGCTGTTGAAGCGAAAATGCTGCTCCCGTGGCGGCATGGACGTGCTGACGCCCGCCCCGTGCAGCCACCACTGCTCCTCGTCGGTGAGGCACTTGAAGCTGTAGAGGTGGATATCTTGTCCCTTGATGAGCGGCAGAGTCGCCTGCCATACCTGCAGCCGATCGCGGGTGGAGACTGCCGTCATCGGGATCAGGTACTCCTCGTTATCCGGCTCGTGGCGCAGCCACACCTCGCGGATCGGCGCATCCAGCTCGCTAAAGAGGGTCAATTGCAGTGCGTCGGCGCTCTCTTTGAACCAGGGCGCCACCTGGGGATGAAACAGAAACGGATGGGTCATGATGCTTATTGAGTCAGAAGATCGGCGAGGGCATTACCCTGTTCATGCAATGTTTCGAGCTGGCCTGCCAGCGACTTGGGATCCAGTCCCAACTGGTCGGCGAGCGGTTTGGGGAAGCGGGCGATGATGGCCTGGGCAGGCACGCCCGCGTTCCAGGCGAAGGATATAAACACGGCGAGGCGGATCAGCACCGCCTCCTTGCTGACCGGATCGTGGGAGAGCGGGTCAAGCTGTTGGGAGATGGCATCGACGAAGGCCTCGGAGAGGTTCCAGCGTCGCGCCAGCTCGGCGCCGAGCTGGGCATAGTCGTAGCCCAGCATCTCCCGCTGGGCCTCGACCCGGCTGCTGCCATTCTGGATCGCCATGTTGATGAGCTCGGCCTCTTCCGGCAAGGTGCTCTGGATAAGCAGTTCGCCGATGTTGTGGATCAGAGCGCAGGTGAAGGCGGTCTCGGGATCCATCACCTTGGCCTCCTGGGCCAGGGTTTTGGCTATGGTGGCGACCTGGAAGGTCTCGGTCCAGAACTTGTTCTTGTCGAAGCTGGGCGGGGCCTTGAAGGTGCCGATGATGCCGGAGGCGACCACCACGGAGCGCAGCCGGTTGAAGCCGAGCCGGATCACCGCCTGTTCAATAGAAGTCACTTCGTTGCCCCGGCGCAGGGCGGCCGAGTTGGCCATCCGCAGCACCTTGACGCTGATCACCTGATCCATGGCGATCTTGGCCGCAATCTCGTCGATGCGGGCATTCTCGTCGTTGAAGCTCTGCATCAACTCGTGCAGCAGCTTGGGAATAGTGGGGAGTTGTTTGATCTTGTCAAACAGGCGATCCATCGACATGGCTGAGGCAGCCTCCGTTGCGAACTCTGCCTCATATTGTGCCACAGCCGGACAACATGTTCCTGTTTGTGATGCGGCTTTGTGAGCGCTAGAACACCCAGTCGCGCAAGGTGTATTCCAAACGGTGCTGTTTGCCCTGCAGGATCAGGTTCTGACTGGTGCCGCTCAGGGTCGCCCCCTCGGTAAGGGTGGTCAGCACGGCCTGCTCTATGGTGTCCAGCGGCGGCATGCATGCCATTTCGGTGCTGCCCAGACTGGTGACCCACAGCTTGTCATCTTCCAGATGGCCCTGACCGAAGTAGCGGTTGCAACCGGCGATGCCGTTGACGGTGAAGTGCTCGCCGATCTCGAAATCGGGGGGATTGTCGCGGGGGGCCTTGATCGGTTCGCCATCCAGTTTGCTCAGTACCCAGTGGTGGTGTTGCAGATCTTGCTGAACAAAGGCGGTCGAGCTGCAGCCAGCGAGCAGTAACAGGGGGATCAGCAAAAAGGGCAATCTGGGCATGAGGGGGCTCCGGTTGGGGGAGCGTCAAGAATACCCTTTTTGGGCTGTCGGGAGCAGGGCGGGAGAGGGGACGACCGACCGCTTCTGTCGCCCCTTGTCCCGCGCGACTGTCGCTTAATGGCAACACACGGGTGATGTTGCCATCAATTTACGCTATCTCAGGGATCAGTTGGCGAACAGCCGCTCGGCATAACGGGCAAGACCCGCGGCCACCGAGCCGAAGTCATCGCCCCCTTCAAGCGGGATGGACGGGAGCTTCTGGCGGATAAAGCTGGCGATCAGCGGCGAGCGGGCACTACCACCGGTGACGAAGATGCGATCCGGCTGCACACCGGCAGCGGCAATTGCTTCGTCCATCAGTTCGCCAATCTTCTCCAGCAGCAGGGCCGAGGCGTTGGCCAGCTGTTCGCGGGTCAGCTCCGCTTCCAGCCCTTTTTCCAGCTCGGCCAGCGACTGGCGATTGAGTTCCTGCTCCGAGAGGGCGATCTTGCCCTGCTCGGCGCGCCATACCAGCTGGTGGCTCAGCTTGTGGGCCCGCAGGTTGGCCAGACGCCCCAGCTTGCTGCCGGGTTGGCTGTCGAGCTGCAGATCCTGCAGCTGGCGGGCGGTGTCGAGGCTGTAGAAGCGGCTCTGGGCGCTGACGTCGTTGATGGCGGCCGCATCCCAGAACAGCGGGTGGGGCAGCGGCTTGCCGGTCTTGAGGGTCTCGTGCATGCCGAGCAGCGGCATCATCCCCTCCACCGTCAGGCGGATATCGAAGTCGTTGCCACCGATCCGCTGGCCGCTGTGGCCGAGCAGATCGCCGCTGCGATCCAGCTGATCGCGGTAGCTGGGGCCCATCCGCAGCATGGAGCAGTCGGTGGTACCTCCGCCGATATCCACCACCAGCACCACGGCGTCTTCGGTGAGGCGCGCCTCGAATTCAAACCCGGCGGCCACCGGCTCATAGAGGAACTCCACCTGCTCGAAACCGGCCAGACGGGCCGCCTCGGTCAGGATGGCGATAGCTTGCTGGTTGCTCTCTTCCCCCGCCAGGCCCTGGAAGTTGACCGGTCGGCCGATCACCGCCTGGCGGATCGGGGCACCGAGCTGCTGCTCCGCCTGCTGGCGGACGTGGAGCATCATGGCGCAGACGATATCTTCAAACAGGGCGATCTGGGGGGCTTTGAGGCCATAGGCGCCGAGGAAGGATTTCGGTGACTTGATGTAGTAGCCGTCGTCCGGCTCTTCCAGATAGCGTTCCAGCGCGGCACCGCCAAAGCTCAGCTCGTCGATCAGTCCCTCTTCGCGCATCTGGCGGCGAACCATCTGGGCGCGGGTGACCACGGGGCCACGCAGCTTGAGGTACTCCGCCTGTTGGGCGGGGGCCAGCCCTTCGGCCAGCAGACCGGCGATAGCATCCCGGTGGGGGGCATGCAGGGTGGAGGGGAGATAGCGGGATGCGCCAAGATTCAGCAGCCTGGGGCTACCTTGTTCCATCACGGCCACGGCACAGTTGGAGGTGCCGTAATCAAATCCGATAAACATGGGCGCCAGACTCCTGAATAA
Organism: Aeromonas sp. 82P; assembly: GCF_051919365.1. Taxonomy (NCBI): domain Bacteria; kingdom Pseudomonadati; phylum Pseudomonadota; class Gammaproteobacteria; order Aeromonadales; family Aeromonadaceae; genus Aeromonas; species Aeromonas sp. 82P. The sequence continues at coordinate 166,231 of NZ_JBQBEV010000001.1, read as the reverse complement.
AAAAGGGGGGCTAGCCTACCCGAAGGCGCCGGGTCTCACAACCCGGCGCGTGACGAAGAGAGGGCGAGCCCTTATTCCACTTCGTTGTCGCAGCGGCCCAGGCTCTCGATAGCGCGGATATTGCCGAGGGTGGTATCGGCGATGGCGTGCAGCGCCTCCCGGGTCAGGAACGCCTGATGGCCGGTGAACAGCACGTTGTGGCAGGCGGACAGACGGCGGAACACGTCATCGGTGATCACCTCGTTGGACTTGTCGGAGAAGAAGAGATCTTCTTCCTCTTCGTAAACGTCCAGCCCCAGCGCGCCAATGCGGGAAGTCTTGAGCGCCTCGATGGCGGCGTTGGAGTCGAGCAGGCCGCCACGGCTGGTGTTGATGATCATCACCCCGTCCTTCATCTTGGCAAATGCCTCCTTGTTCAACAGGTGGTAGTTCTCTTTGAACAGCGGGCAGTGCAGGCTGATGATGTCGGATTGGCGGAACAGGGTATCGAGATCCACGTACTCGGCACCCAGCTCGATGGCTGCCGGATTCTGGTAAGGATCGTTGACCAGCAGGCGAACCCCGAACCCCTTGAGGATGCGCAGGGCGGCCAGACCGATCTTGCCGGTGCCGATGACGCCAACGGTCTTGCCATGCATGTTGAAGCCGACCAGCCCTTCCAGCGAGAAGTTGGCGTCGCGGGTGCGCTGATAAGCCTTATGGATGCGGCGGTTGAGGCACATCATCATGCCGACGGCGTGTTCTGCAGTCGCCTCGGGGGAGTAGGCGGGCACCCGCACCACTTTCAGCCCCAGCTCTTTGGCGGCGGCCAGATCCACGTTGTTGTAACCGGCGCAGCGCAGGGCAATCACCTGGGTGCCGTTGGCTGCCAGTTCGGTCAATACCTCGCGGTCGGCATCGTCATTGACGAACAGACACACCACCGGGAAGCCGTGAGCCAGTCGGGCCGTTTTGGCCTCCAGCCGCACATCGAAAAACTCCAGGTCGAAGCCGTACTGGCTGTTGGCCTGGTTGAAATGCTCTTTGTCATAGCTCTTGGTACTGAATACGGCGACTTTCATGGTATGTGCTCCGCAGCGTGTGTGTCGTCAAATTACAACAAAATGGGTCAGCTATCACCGGACAAACCGGCTGGTTATTGTCCCCACGGCATGATGGGAACGGCGCTGACTGCACTTTTGTACGAACCATCCACCAGTTTGGTGCTGTAGGTCAGGTAAACCAGTGCATTGCGTTTCTTGTCGTAAAAACGCACCACTTTCTGCTCCTTGAACACCAGTGAAGTGCTGACATCGAACACCTCTTCTCCCGCCTTGAGCTTTTCGGGCAGGGTGATGGGGCCGATCTGGTGGCACGACAGGGAGGCGTGGGAGGGATCTTCCGCCAGTCCCAGCCCGCCCTTGACACCGCCGGTCTTGGGGCGCGCCAGATAGCAGGCGACGCCGTCGATGCGCGGGTCGTCGAACGCCTCCACCAGGATCTTGTGGTTGGGACCGAAGAGCTTGAAGGCGGTGCTCACTTCACCGACGGTATCAGCCTTGTCGGCCAGTGCCGGGCCGGCAAACAGAGCCCCCAGCAGCAGGGGCAGGGCGCGGCGCAGGGCATTATGTCGCGTGTGGTTATGTGTCATGGTCTCTCCTGTTGGCCCGGCACTCCTCAATAGGGAATGCCCAGGCGACGATAGAGGCTGGCAAGCACCCAGGCGGGGCCTATCAGCAGAAATTGCAGGTCGGCGAGGAAGGAGGGGCGCTTGCCCTCGATCTTGTGGCCGACAAACTGGGCTATCCAGAGCAGCACGAACGCTGCCACGGCTGGCCACAACAGCGGCCCCTGCCATTGGTGGCAGAAGGCCAGCCCGAGCGCGGTCAGCCCGGCCATCCCCGCGAACAGCGAAAACGACAGCTGCAGATAGAACAGCAGCACCGGAATGGCTGCCACTGCCGCACAGTTGAGGGGCTCTGGCAAGGGCCCGTGTGGCAGACACCAGAGCAGCGCCAGCGAGCAGAGATAGATGCCCGGTACCGCCAGCTTGTGGATGGCGACGTTTATCGGATGGCGATGGCTCTGGCCATACTCCACAAACCACTCCTGGATTCCCTTCATGGCACCTCCCTGGCGCACTGTGTTCTCGCTGCCTGACCCTCATGGTCAGGCGCTCGCGATGTTTATCCCTGCGGTGGATACTCCCAATATTGGGCCGGAATGGATTTTAGCAACGGGGTCATATCCGGATTGGGCAGGGCGATGGTGACCCGCTGATCGAGGTTGGCGCTGGCGAGCGCTTCGCGGATCTTGGGGTTGTCATTGAAGAACTTCATAAAGCTGCCATCGGCATAGGCCCGCTCCAGCCCGGTCTGAATCGCCTTGGCCAGCTTGGGGTATTCGGGGCTGACGAAGAAGAACTGGGCGAAGGGGTAACGGATCAGCAGATGCTGCTCGATGGCGAGGTTGGGATACTGCGCCACCAGCTCGCTGCGCTCGGCGAAGATCTCCACCAGGGCGCGCGGGAAGAAGTCGATCTTGTCGCCGTCGTTGATAAGGCGAAACAGACTGCTGTATCGGCCGGAGAAGGTCGGGATGCCCGCATTTTCCAGAATTTTGTTATCGGCCCAACCGACCCCTTGCGCCGCCTTCAGCTGTTTGAGGTCGGCCAGGGTATTGATCTGGTTGAACTTCTCCTGAGCATCCGCGTGGATGAAGGACAGCCGCAATCCTTCCAGCCCGCGAAACAGCGGAATAGGGACGGCAATCAGGGAGGATTCGAGTGTGCTGGAGGTGCCCATCCAGAAGACGTTGATGGTCTTGCCCTTGCTCAGCTGCTGCTGGAGGGTGAACTGGTTGAGGTCGAGTTCGACAGGCTGGATGCGAAAGGGTTGCCCGGAGCGGGTCAGGGCCAGTTCCAGCAGCTTGTACTGGTACTCCTGGTCAAGATTGTTGACGGGACGGCTGGGGACCTTGACCGTCAGAACCTGTGCTTGTGCCAGCAGTGGCAGGCACAAACACAGCTTGATGAGCCATTTCACTCTCTGTTCTCCTGTAGATTCCGGAAGGTGTCCGGAGTCTAACAGAACTTGTCACCATCTTGCTGCGAGGCGTTGTGCAAGGTTTGAGCGCGGTGCCCTGCCTTGTTGGCGTCTGTTGCACCAGAATGGTGACGGTTCTTCGAAGAATCAGGCGACGCGACGGAACACGTGGGTATCGTTAAATTCCTTGGTGCTCTGGCATTCGACGCAGAAACGGGATTCCGGACGGGCATGCAGCCGCTTGAGGGAGATCTCGTCACCGCAAGATTCGCAGTAACCAAAATCCCCTTCGCTGATGCGCTTCAATGCGCCCCGCAGCTTGCGCAGGTGCAGCTTGTCGTGCTCGATGCGGTTCAGCTCCAGACGGCGGGCTTCCTCGATACTGGCACGGTCAATTTCATCAGCCATCTCGTTGGTGTCGGTGGCGATGGCCTGGCTGGCCTGGGAGTTCAGGCGCTCTTCGAGCTCGACGATCTGTCGCTCGATCTGCCCCTTGTAAAAGGCCAGTTGGTCTTCAGTCATGAAATCACACATACGATTAACTACCAGTCAGTTTACTAACCCAATTATCCCTGTTTATGGGGGCTGTCTGCCTACAGACCAAGCCCTTGTATCCCGATTTGCACCTGTTTCATGCAAGAGAGTGCAAATCAGGGCGGGCCTTGTACCAAAAAAATGCAGCCAAGCAAAGCAAATAGGATAAGGATTGTGCGCCCTTGCAAAAAAATGGTCCGTTCCTGCGGGGGATTGGTCGGGATCTGGCGTCCGCTTCACCCTCTGTTGGCATCGCCTTTGCAGCGATGAGAGGGGGGGCTTCGTACGGATTTGAGTGTTTAGTATTTGGTGCCGCCTTGGTCATTATATGCGCCGTTATTTATAGTTTTTTAAACACGCCCGCTTGACATTGCCCTTGATGGCGGGCTTTTATGGTGATGTTGATTACAATTTTATAACAAGGGTGTTCCATATATTAGACACCCTTGCCAATGGCAACCGTAAAGTCGGGGTTTAACATGGACAGTATCAAAGGCTGGATGGAGAGCAATCGCATCACGGAAGTGGAGTGCCTGTTCCCGGATTTCACCGGCAACGCCCGGGGCAAGATCATCCCAGCCAACAAGTTTTTGCGCGAAGGGGGCATGCGTCTGCCCGAGGTGATTTTCACCCAGACGGTGACCGGCGAATATCCGGATGACGACAGCATGATCGACCCGCTGGAGCGGGACATGCAGCTCTATCCCGACCCCAACACCATCCGTTTTGTCCCCTGGGCGCTGGAGCCCACTGCACAGGTGATCCACGACTGTTTCGACGTCAACGGCAAGCTGATCGACATCGCGCCGCGCTCCGTGCTGCGTCGGGTTCTGTCATTTTACGAGAAGCAGGGCTGGAAGCCGGTGGTGGCGCCCGAGCTGGAATTCTATCTGGTCACCCGTAACGAAGACCCCGACTATCCGCTGGTGCCGCCGGTCGGTCGCAACGGCCGCCCTGAGACCGCCCGCCAGTCGTTCAGTATCGATGCGGTCAACGAGTTCGACCCCATCTTTGAAGACATGTATGACTACTGTGAGGCGCAGGAACTGGAAGTGGACACCCTGATCCACGAGTCGGGCGCTGCCCAGATGGAGATCAACTTCCTGCATGGTGATGCCATCGATCTGGCGGATCAGGTGTTCCTGTTCAAGCGCACCATGCGTGAAGCCGCTCACCGCCACGGCATCTATGCCACCTTTATGGCCAAGCCGATGAGTGACGAACCGGGGTCGGCCATGCACATCCACCAGAGTCTGGAAGATGTGAACGGCCACAACTTGTTCGGCACTCCGAACGGCGGCAACAGCGAACAGTTCATGCACTTCATCGCCGGTCTGCAGAAATACACCCCGGCGGTGACCGCCCTGCTGGCCCCCAACGTCAACTCCTACCGCCGCCTCACCTTTGGCGAGAGTGCGCCGCGCAACGTCCAGTGGGGCGTAGAGAACCGCACCTGCGGCCTGCGGGTGCCCTTCTCCGACCCGAGCGCGCGGCGGGTGGAGAACCGCTTCGCCGGTGCCGATGCCAACCCCTATCTGGCGCTGGCCGCCACTCTGGCCTGTGGCTATCTCGGCATGATGGAGAAGCTGGAGCCGCTGCCGGAGATGAAGTCGAGCGCCTATGACCTGCCCTACAGCCTGCCCCGCTCGCTGGAGGAGGCACTCAGCCATCTCGAACAGTGCGAGCCCATCAAGGAGATGCTGGGCGAGCGCTTCACCCGCGCCTTCGTCGCGGTCAAACGCAAAGAGTACGAGACCTACTTCGGGGTGATCAGTCGCTGGGAGCGGGAGTTCCTGCTGCTGAACGTCTGATCCCCCTGTAACGGGGAGGCCGGAGTCGGCCTCCCCGGTCCCTGTATCGAAGAGACCGGAACGCGAGTCAGGTGGCGGCTGCCACCTGTGAGTGGTTGTGGCCGAAAGAGCGCTGCCACCTGGATTGATTAACGATTGAATCTTGCCAAATCGAAGGCGCAGGGGAGTAACGAATGCAGCAGACACGCAGTGAGTGACTGTGGCTGCGAACGTGCCGACCCACCTGACTATTTGACGACTGAATATTGCTAAATCGAAGGAACCGAGGAGCAACAAATGCAGCAGACAACCCGTGAGTGGCAACAACTGGATGCCAGCCACCACCTGCACCCCTTTACCGATTTTCAGGCCCTGAACAAGAAGGGCTCGCGCATCATTACCAAAGCCAGCGGCGTCTATCTGGAAGACTCCGACGGCAAACGCATTCTCGACGGCATGGCGGGCCTGTGGTGCGTCAATATGGGCTATGGCCGCCAGGAGCTGGTGGATGCCGCTACCCGTCAGATGCAGCAGTTGCCCTACTACAACCTCTTCTTCCAGACCGCTCACCCGCCGGTGATCGAGCTGGCGACCCTGCTGGCCGAGGTTACGCCTGCCCATCTCAACCACGTCTTCTTCACCGGCTCCGGCTCCGAGTGCAACGACACTGTGCTGCGGATGGTGCGCCACTACTGGGCCAGCAAGGGTCAGCCTGACAAACAGGTGATCATCAGCCGCCACAACGCTTATCACGGCTCCACCGTGGCGGGGGCGAGTCTGGGTGGCATGAAGGGGATGCATGCCCAGGGCGGCCTGCCCATTCCCGGCATAGTGCACATCGATCAGCCCTACCACTTCGGTGAGGGGCAGGGGATGAGTGCCCACGAGTTCGGGCTGGAGCGGGCCCGTCAGCTGGAGCAGAAGATTCTGGAGCTGGGGGTGGACAAGGTGGCGGCCTTTATCGGCGAGCCGATCCAGGGGGCGGGCGGCGTCATCATTCCGCCTGACAGCTACTGGCCGGAGATCCAGCGCATCTGCGATCACTACGGCATCCTGCTGATCGCCGACGAGGTGATCTGCGGCTTTGGCCGCACCGGCCACTGGTTTGCCAGCGAAGGGTTTGGCATCAAGCCGGACCTGATGTGTCTGGCCAAGGGGATCACCTCCGGTTATCTGCCGCTCGGCGCCGTCATGGTGAGCGGCCGGGTTGCCAAGGGGCTGGTGGAGGAGGGGGGCGAGTTCAACCACGGCTTCACCTACTCGGGTCACCCGGTCTCTTGCGCCGTGGCGGTGGCCAATATCCAGCTTATGCAGAATGAGAGCATAGTTAAGCGAGTGCATGATACTATCGGCCCCTATTTGCAGCGCCGCTGGGCGGAGCTGGCCGATCATCCGCTGGTGGGAGAAACCCGAGGCAAAGGATTGGTCGCCGCGCTGGAAATCGTTGAGGACAAGCAGACCAACCGGCGTTTCCCGGCCGAGGCAAATGCGGGGATGACTTGCCGGGAGTTCTGCTTTAACAATGGCTTGGTGATGAGGGCGGTAGGCGATACCATGATCATATCGCCCCCCTTGGTCATCACCGAGGAACAGGTTGATGAATTGGTCGATCTGGCCAGGCGCAGTCTGGATCTGACAGCCGCAAAGCTGAAAGGTTGAGGTGGGTCGGGCAGGTTGGCATGCGCATACAATTTGCTTAGGAGACAAGGATGATGTCTTTCAAAACAGGAGTGATCGCTGCCTCTGTGGCTCTGGTCATGGCAAGTGCCGGAGCAATGGCTGAAGAGAAGGTGCTGCACGTCTACAACTGGAGCGACTACATAGCGCCGGATACCCTGGATAACTTCCAGAAGGAGACGGGGATCAAGGTGGTCTATGACGTGTTCGACAGTAACGAGGTACTGGAAGCCAAGTTGCTGGCGGGTAGTTCGGGCTACGACATCGTGGTGCCATCCAACCCCTTCCTGGCCAAACAGATCAAGGCGGGCGTGTTCCAGAAACTGGACAAGTCCAAGCTCTCCAACTGGCAAAACATGGATGTCGACCTGCTCAAGGCGCTCGAGCCGAGCGATCCGGGCAACCAGTACTCCATCCCCTATTTGTGGGGCACCATCGGCTATGCCTACAACGCCGAGAAGGTGAAAGCCGTGCTGGGGGCCGATGCCCCGGTCAACTCCTGGGATCTGGTGTTCAAGCCGGAGAACATGGCCAAGTTGAAAGAGTGTGGCGTCTCCTTCCTCGATTCACCGACCGAAATGCTGCCGGCTGCCCTGCAATATCTGGGCTTCAAACCGGATAGCCAGAAACCGGCCGAGCTGAAGAAGGCTGAGGAGCTGTTCCTCTCCATCCGTCCCTATACTGCCTATTTCCACTCCTCCAAGTACATCTCGGATCTGGCCAACGGCAACCTCTGCGTAGCGGTCGGTTACTCCGGTGACTTGCAGCAGTCCAAGGCGCGGGCAGCCGAGGCCAAGAATGGCGTCGCGCTCACCTACACCATTCCGAAAGAGGGGGCAGGCAGCTTCTTTGACATGATCGCCATTCCGGCGGATGCCAAGAACGTCGAGGCGGCCCACACCTTCATCAACTATCTGATGAAGCCCGAGGTGATCGCCAACATCACCAACGTGGTGCAGTTCCCGAACGGCAACAAGGCTGCGACCCCGCTGGTGGATGAGGCGATCCGCACCGATCCGGGTATCTACCCTGATGCGGCGACCCTGCAGAAGATCTACACCTTCCCGGATCTGCCGGCCAAGGTGCAGCGTCTGATGACCCGCAGCTGGACCAAGATCAAGTCCGGCAAGTAAGTAACGAATGCCCCTCCCGGTCCGCAGTTCGGCCGGGAGGGTAGTGATGCCATCCATCCGGATGGGCCGCGCGAATGGATGCGCAGACGGTCAACCACTGAACAGGAGAACTGACACCGTGAATACAACCAGATTGCTAACCATAGCGCTGACCATGGGATTGGCGAATGTGGCCCAGGCTGCCCCTGTGCTGCACTTCTACAACTGGTCTGACTATATCGGCGAGACCACCCTCAGCGATTTCCAGCATGCGACCGGGATCAAGACCGTCTATGACGTGTTTGACTCCAACGAGACCCTGGAAGGCAAGTTGCTGACGGGGCGGACCGGTTACGATCTGGTGGTGCCCTCCAATAATTTCCTGGCCAAGCAGATCAAGGCGGGAGCCTTCCAGAAGCTGGATAAATCCCTGCTGCCCAATCTGGCCAACCTGGATCCCGTGCTGCTCAAGCAGCTCGACAAGGTGGATCCGGGTCATCAGTACGCGGTGCCCTATCTGTGGGGGACCAACGGCATCGGCTACAACGTCGACAAAATCAAGGCGGTGCTGGGGGTCGACAAGATTGACTCCTGGGTCACCATCTTCGAACCGGAAAACATGGCGAAACTCTCTCGCTGCGGCGTCGCCTTCCTCGACTCTGCCGATGAGATGATCCCTGCTGCCCTCAACTACCTCGGACTCGATCCCAACAGTCATGCGACGGGGGATATCAAGCAGGCCGAGGCGCTGCTGCTCAAGGTGCGGCCCTATGTGGCCTACTTCCACTCCTCCAAATACATCGGCGATCTCGCCAATGGCGACATCTGCGTGGCAGCCGGTTTTTCCGGCGACATCCTGCAAGCCGCTGCTCGCGCCGATGAAGCTGGCAAGGGGGTGAAAATTGCCTACAGCATTCCGAAAGAGGGGGGCAATCTCTGGTTCGATATGATGGCGATCCCGTCCGATGCCACCAATGTCAAAGAGGCGCACGCTCTCATCAACTACGTCCTGCAGCCCGAAGTGATCGCCAAGGTCAGCGACTATGTGGGCTACGCGAATCCCAACTCAAGGGCGGGCGAGTTTATGGATGAGGCGGTGCGCAACAATGAGGAGGTATATCCCCCTCAAGCCGTGCTGGAGCGACTCTATGTGCAGGAAGCACATCCCCGCTCGGTACAGCGTCTAATCACCCGGAGTTGGACCAAGATCAAGTCCGGTACCTAACCTTGGTGCCCGTTCGGGGGCGCCAAATCGCTTTTATGGATCGGCCGCAAGGCCGGTATCACGTTGGGGAGTTTGGTAATGGCGATAGCCTCCAGTGCCTACAAGAAAGCCCTCGAGGGCAGTCAGCAGCGCAAAGAAGTGCTGGTGAAAATTGATCGGGTAAGCAAGCAGTTCGACGAAACGCTGGCGGTCGATAACGTATCTCTCAATATTCACAAGGGGGAGATTTTCGCCCTGCTCGGCGGATCCGGTTCCGGCAAATCGACCCTGCTGCGGATGCTGGCCGGTTTCGAGCGCCCGACCGAGGGGCGGCTGTTCCTCGACGGGGTCGACATCACCGACATGCCCCCCTATGAACGCCCCATCAACATGATGTTCCAGTCCTACGCCCTGTTCCCCCATATGACGGTGGCCCAGAACATCGCCTTTGGCCTCAAGCAGGATGGCCTGCCCAAGGCCGAGATCGATGCCCGGGTAGAAGAGATGCTCAAGCTGGTACAGATGACCCAGTATGCCCGTCGCAAGCCGCATCAGCTCTCCGGTGGCCAGCGTCAGCGGGTGGCGCTGGCCCGTTCCCTGGCCAAGCGTCCCAAGTTGCTGCTGCTGGATGAACCCATGGGGGCGCTCGACAAGAAGCTGCGATCCAAGATGCAACTGGAGCTGGTGGAGATCATCGAGCGGGTCGGGGTTACCTGCGTCATGGTGACCCACGATCAGGAAGAGGCCATGACCATGGCGGAGCGGATCGCCATCATGCACCTCGGCTGCATCGAGCAGATCGGCAGCCCGATGGATATCTACGAGACCCCGGCCAGTCGGCTGGTGTGCGAGTTTATCGGCAACGTCAACCTGTTCGACGGCCTGCTGGTGGAGGATGAGCAGGATCACGCTACCATCGCCTGCGCCGATCTGGAGCAGCCCATCTATGTGGGCCACGGTATCAGCTCCCGCGCCGAGAACAAGAAGGTGACCTACGCCCTGCGGCCGGAAAAACTGCTGATGAGTCTGCAAAAACCGGAGGCGATCGAGCACCCGGACTTCAACTGGACCAAGGGTGAGGTCTATGACATCGCCTATCTGGGCGGTCACTCGGTTTATCACATCCAGCTGCCCTCGGGCAAAATCGTTCAGGCTTTCATCGCCAATGCCGAACGCCACGGCAAGCGGCCAACCTGGGATGACCAGGTGTTCCTCTACTGGGAAGATGACAGCGGCGTGGTGCTGCAATCATGAAGTTCTTGCAACGACTGAAGCGGGTCGGGGGGCGCCGACTGGTGATCGGCATCCCCTTCTTCTGGCTGTTCCTCTTCTTCCTGCTGCCCTTCGTCATTGTGGTGAAGATCAGTTTTGCGGAAGCGGATGTGGCGATCCCGCCCTACACCGATGTGGTGAGCTGGGCCGACAATCAGCTCACCATCCTGCTCAACATGGGCAACTACCTGCTGCTGCAGGAGGATGAGCTCTATATCGCGGCCTATCTGGGCTCCCTCAAGATGGCCTTCGTCAGCACTTTGCTCTGCCTGCTGATTGGTTATCCGATGGCCTACTCCATCGCTCGGGCCAACAAGGAGACCCAGACCGTTCTGCTGCTGCTGATCATGATGCCGACCTGGACCGCCATTCTGATCCGGGTCTACGCATGGATGGGGATCCTCAGTAACAATGGTCTGCTCAACAGCGTTTTGCTGGGGATCGGGGTGATCGACGAGCCGCTGCAGATCCTCAACACCAACCTGGCGGTCTATATCGGCATCGTTTACTCCTACCTGCCCTTCATGGTGCTGCCGCTCTACGCCAATCTGGTCAAACATGACCAGAGTCTGCTGGAGGCTGCTTCCGACCTGGGGGCCCGCAACCTGACCCGGTTCTGGCAGATCACAGTGCCCCTTTCGAAGAACGGCATCATCGCTGGCTGCATGCTGGTGTTCATTCCGGTGGTGGGGGAGTTCGTTATTCCGGAAATGCTGGGCGGCCCGGAGACCCTGATGATCGGCAAGGTGCTGTGGCAGGAGTTCTTCAACAACCGCGACTGGCCGGTTGCCTCTGCGCTGGCGGTAGTGATGCTGGCGGTGCTGATTATTCCGATCATCCTCTTCAACCGTAACCAGGCCAAAGAGCTGGAGGGCAAGGCATGATGAAGCGTTTCGGTTTTGCCAAACTGATGCTCTGGCTGGGGCTGCTGTTTATCTACCTGCCCATGATCATCATGGTGATCTACTCCTTCAACGCCTCCAAGCTGGTGACGGTGTGGGGTGGCTGGTCGCTCAAGTGGTACTTCGGCCTGCTCGACAACAAGCAGCTGATCGGGTCTGTGTTCCGCTCGCTGGAGATCGCCTTCTACACCGCGATCGCCGCGGTGGCGCTGGGGACGGTGGCTGCCTTCGTGCTGACCCGTATTCCCCACTTCCGTGGTCGCACCCTGTTCGGTGGCATGGTGACGGCGCCGCTGGTGATGCCCGAGGTGATCACCGGTCTGTCGCTGCTGCTGCTATTCGTGGCGATGGCCCAGCTGGTGGGCTGGCCCGCCGAGCGGGGCATGCTGACCATCTGGATCGCCCACACCACCTTCTGTACCGCCTACGTGGCGATCGTGGTGTCGGCGCGGTTGCGGGAGCTGGATCTCTCCATCGAGGAGGCGGCAATGGATCTCGGCGCCAAGCCGTGGAAGGTGTTCTTCCTGATCACTATCCCGATGATCGCCCCCTCGCTGGCGGCAGGCGGCATGATGTCGTTCGCCCTGTCGCTGGATGATCTGGTGCTGGCTAGCTTCGTCTCCGGCCCGGGCTCCACTACCTTGCCGATGGAGGTCTTCTCGGCGGTACGGCTCGGGGTGAAACCCGAGATCAACGCGGTGGCCAGCCTGATCCTGTTGTCGGTATCGCTCTTTACCTTCGGCAGCTGGTATCTGATGGCCAGGGCGGAGAAGCGCCGCCGTGCCGAGATCGCCATGACCACCCAGATGCAGGCGGTTGCCTGACCTCGTGTTAAGATCCGCACTCTCTCGTCAACCCGGAGGATGAGAATGCGGATCTCCCTTTTTAGCGGTCGTGGCACCGAGCTGGTGCCCGGCATCACCAGCGCCATTCACAAGCAACCGATCTCTGCACCAGTTCGCTGTACCTTTGCCGGTCTGGAAGAGGATGAACAGTGTGACCAGCGCCACCACGGTGGCCCGGATCGGGCGCTCCACTACTATCCTGCCGATCACTATCTCTGGTGGCAGACCTGGCAAACCGCGCTGGACTTGCCTGCGCCACGTACACCCTGGCAACCTGCCGCCTTTGGCGAGAACCTCTCCGGTCTCGGGCTGACCGAGGCGCAAGCCTGCATTGGCGATGTCTATCGACTCGGCGAGGCGCTGATCCAGATAAGTCAGCCGAGATCCCCCTGCTTCAAGCTCAACCAGCGCTTTGGCTATGGCCAGATGTCGCAGGTGATGCAACTGAATGGTCGTTGTGGCTGGCTGCTGCGGGTGCTGGAGGAGGGGATGGTGTCGCCGGAGTCGGCCATGGAGCTGGTAGACAGACCCTATCCCGAACTGACGGTGAAGCGCACGGCGGATATCCTGTTCAATCAGGTGCGCAATGAAGCAGATCTGCTGATGTTGCTGGAGAATCCGGCCCTTTCCCCCAACTGGCGCCAGCATGCAGCCGACTGGCTGGAGCATGGCACTGTGGCTGACTGGCAGCGCCGTCTGCTGGGGCCGGCATCCCTGCGCCTGGCCTGACGGCCGGTTGCCGGAATGTCACCAGCTGGCTGCAGTCCGGTAAACGGATGAAAAGAGTGCTGAATAGTTGAGCGAACGGCACTTTTTTTCCTGCCAAATGCAAAAAAGGCTTGTGTCGGGTCGGGGCTTTCGGTAAATTCCCGTCCCGCAGACATCGGTGTGTAGCGCAGCTTGGTAGCGCACTTCGTTCGGGACGAAGGGGTCGGAGGTTCGAATCCTCTCACACCGACCAAATTTAACAAGGGCTTAGCTTCGGCTAGGCCCTTGTGCTTTTCCGGTCCCTCAGTTCTGTGGGGCATTTGTGGGGCATTTTGATTTGCCGCCCTGCTTACCACATCTGTAATTGCCAGTTCTTGGCTCCTCATCAGCAGTTTCCCCTTTCAGGGAAACGTGCTAACTATTTCCTTTCATACAGATTACCCGACCTTGCTATGGGCCTCATATGGGAAATCTGCTTCAGTGTCTTTGAATATCAAGATTCGACGGCTGGAAAAGGATCACCAGATATGAATAGCCAGGCGCAGCAATGTCAGGGTTTTTACCAGACTCTCTTTGCTGGATATGCTCAGCAGCTTGCCCCATTCGCCGCACTTGATGAGTGCCTTCACGACTTTCTGGATCAACGTCCGAGCGGCAAATTCACAACTCGCAATCGTGCTGCCGGACTAGCTGCCGCATCCTTTTGGTGGGAGCCAGTCAATCTTGAAGGTGTTCAACTGGCAAGCTTGGCACTGGGACGTATTTTGCATTTTGAGGATGCTATTAGCATTGCGCTGCTGGATCATCTGGCCGCTCGTCATCCAGATGTATTGCGTTGGGCAATTCGCTACTCGAAGCTTTTTACGCGCACCGATTCAGTGCTCTGGCTGCATCTCCGAGACAATCTCGTCAGCAAGGATTGGTGCGAATTTTTCGGCGTCTGTGATCGCTTACTTGAGCAACTCGAACCATTCGACGAAGCAATTGCACTTGCTGAGTCCCACCTGAAGTCGCTTTCGCTACTAGAGCTGCTTTCCTATTTGAGCGTGACCGCTTATGGGCAACTTGGTGCCGCTAAGGGTAGAGACAGTACTGCGGGAGATTGGGATGTCTATGATCGGATTATCGCGCACAAATTGCTGAATTGCTCTGAGCGTGATTTTCAACTGACAGAGGAAGCTCTTGGCCGCTCTCTCAAGCGTCATTTGTCGCCAATCCTGTTTCCACAGTCAGGTGTGGGGCGAGAGAGTGTTGCCAACCTCGAATCGGTCGCCTTACTTATTGCCGCCATGCGTGAGCGAATCGACTACGAGAATTCCATCAATTGGTTTTGTTTTGACAGTGATTGCGCTTACCAGCTCAAGCCGGGACAACCAGTCATCTTCAACAAAACCGATCTGGGCTCACTACGCTGGCAGCGTACCGAGCGTAAAAGCAAGTTGCTTTGGCACTACTGGATGTACCGCGCGATTGAGCAATTCGCAGCTTCGGATATGGCTGGCAAAATCATCGGGAGACCGGAAAACCACGAGGCGAATCAGCTTGCTTATATAAAAACCATCCGCAGTCAGCTTTACCTACAGACGATATTCGGTCTGGGTGAGCGGGTCAGACTGAACGACGGAGCGGAGGTAACCCTGCACCACGCGATATTAGCCAGTGAGCTGACGACAGTGTTTTTTGAGCAGGCGTTTCTTCAGCCTTTTCTTCGCTATATGGGCGAATCTGGTGTAGCAGCGAAAGCACTGGGGCAATTAGCTCTCGAAGGGCTTGTACAAGGTGAGAATCGCTTTCCTATCACCTGGTCGGAACCGAAAGATAAGATCCGTCGTATTTGTGGTTGGACCGTCAGCCCTGAGCATCCCAAGGGCGACACCGAAGCGGCCAGTGCCATCCTGAAGTTCTGGACCAGTGATCTGCAGGCTCTATCCGCACAGATGAGGCAAGCACCAAGCATGCCGTCACCACGACTGTACGAGCGGCCGTTCTACAAGATTGGCCGCTACAGTTTTCAGTTCCCCTGGGTTGCCGGTCAACAGAACAATCTGACCGCTGCGGTGAATAACCTGCGTCGTGTTGAACAACGCAGGCCAGCTTTGCGCAGCGAAACGGAGCGTATTGAACATACCCTTGCCGAAGTACTAAGGCAGAGGGGATTCCGCGTCGTCGTGGGCTACGAACCGCCATTGAGTGATGAGCGCGATGCTGGCGAAGTGAACCTGATCTGTCACTTGGATGGGGTCGTGTTGCTGCTGGAGGTCAAGTCTGGCTTCATTCGTTCAACTCCTCATGAAGTCTGGCTGCATCGAACCAATACCCTGCGCAAGGCGGCAAAGCAGTTAAAGCGCAAGCAACCGGTTGTGCTTCAAGCCCTGCAAAATGACCAAGGATTGCGTTCAGCTCTATTGCTGAGTGATGTCAATCCTCTGCCAGCCCTGCATGCCTGGGTTGTGGATACGTCGATTGAATTTGATGGTGAGGTTGTCGATGGGTTCCACGTCGTCTCCCGCGAGATCATGGAGATCGCTTTGCGCGATGAACCGCATTATCTGCGGGAGTTTGAAGAGATGGATGAGGCTGAGGCTGTGAATGAGGTAGAGACTCTGTATGCCGACGGATTCAGTGCGCAAGCTCTTGTTAGGTTGATCGAGTCCGATGGGGTCTGGAGTGATGTGCTGTAGAACGTGACAAGTAGGTTTGCGGAATTCATGAGGTGTGGGGCGCCACATTTTGGCTATCTGCTTGGCAATAAAGCAGTAGCCGTGGGCATTAAAAGGGCCACCGCTCGGTGGCCCATCGGTGGAGTCTGATCCTGACTCCGGCACTCTAGATTGTGGCAATCTCGCTATGGGTCTTGTCTATGGTGCCCTCCTTGCGCGCCAGGCGCTTACTCAGATATGCCAGTGCTGATGCCGCAAAGCCTTGAAACTGTGTTGAGGCAGCAAGGCCGCGTGCTTGGGGTACTCACTAATGAAATGTTCTATTCCCTCCATCAGTTGTGCACGTAATGAAATCACGGGCTCATGCCAGGCTTGCAGGCATAGATGGCCGGGGATCAACTGCTCCTGATAATCTTCCAGCAGCTGTTCTGGCCAGGGTTCAATACCGGAATTGCGTTGCAGCAAATAGTGGGCGGCGGGTTCACGGGCATAAATGAACTGAATTTGGGCCAGATCGCGTTGGCATAGCGTTTGACTGTTGATATGACAGGTCAAATATTTTCCCGTTTTCAGATCCAGAAAGTGACCGCGTTGCCGACAGGGAACGATGCGATACCAAGGCAGGGGTGAGGAGAGAGAATACCCCTCAAGCTCCTGTTCCAACCAGTGGCGACACTCGGGTGTCTGCACCTCGTCGAGCATGGACTCGAGCTGTGTCAACAAGGCTCTGGATGGTTTGATGGCCAGTTTCGCACTCATCGCCTGCAATCCTCCCTCTGCACACAATCCCGACTATCAGTATGGACCTTGTTCGGCCAGAGGGGGTAAGGAATCTAATGATTAAAATTGGATTAGCCGCGTGGTTTTTATGCACTAACTTGGTTCAACCCACCAGATAGGTTCCGGTGCCGAAGGCGATGTGGGTGCCCTCTTCGTTGTGCAGCTCCATCCGGGCGACGGCCACCTTGCTGCCCGCCCGGATGATGTGGGCGGTGGCGATAAACTCGTTGCCGCGCCCTGGGCGCAGGTAGTCCACCCGCAGATCTATGGTGCCGAGGCGAGCGAAACGCTCCTTGAGATAGCTGGGGGAGAACTCCTCCAGCTCGTCGATGCAGGAGGCCGCGACTATCATGCCGCCCGCCACATCCAGCAGCGTGGCGGTGACACCGCCGTGCAGGATGTTGTGGAAAGGGTTGCCGATCAGCTTCTCGTCCATCTTGATACGCAGCTCCACCTTGTCGAAGTCGTAGTGGGTCACCTGCATGCCGATCAGTTTGTTGAAGGGCATCTTCTCGGCAAACAGGTTGGCAATGCCACTGAGCGCCATCTTCTTGAGCATCTGTTTCATTCTCTGATCCCAATCCTTGTCATCAAAGCCGAGTAAAAACTCCAGCCAGTCTGCAACAGTTTCTTAACAGTCGCAATGGCAGGTTTATTGTGGGCGGCGGCTGCTTTAGAATGGCGACCCCAAAGGAGAGCCCATGACCGCGATTGCCGAAACCCTGCCAGATCCTCAGCCAGAGAGTCCGCTTGCCCTGCTGCAGGCGGTCTTCGGCTATCAGCAGTTTCGGCCGGGTCAGCTCGAGATCATCGAGCAGATCGTCGCGGGGCGCGATGCGCTGGTGCTCAAGCCCACCGGTGGCGGCAAGTCGCTCTGTTACCAGATCCCGGCACTGCTGCGGCCCGGGCTCGGTGTGGTGGTCTCTCCCCTTATTTCGCTGATGAAGGATCAGGTCGACAGCCTGCGCGCCAACGGTGTAGCGGCGGTCTACATCAACTCGGCCCTCAGTCGGGAGGAGATGATCCAGAACTTCGCCGCCATGCGCCGCGGCGAGATCAAGCTGGTCTATGTCTCCCCCGAGCGACTGTTGCAGCACGAGTTTATGGATCGGCTGGCCGAGCTGCCGCTCGGGCTGTTCGCCATCGACGAGGCGCACTGTGTCTCCCAGTGGGGCCACGATTTCCGGCCTGAGTATGCGGCACTGGGGCGGCTAAAACAGTGGTTCCCGCAGGTGCCGGTGGTGGCGCTAACTGCGACTGCCGACGAGGCGACCCGCAGCGACATGCTGCATCGGTTGGAACTGAGCGATCCCTTCATTCACACTGCCAGCTTCGATCGCCCCAATATCCGTTACAGCCTGGTGGAGAAGTTCAAGGCGGCCGAGCAGTTGCTGCGTTACGTGCAGAGCCAGAAGGGCAACTGCGGCATCGTCTACTGCTCCAGCCGCAACCGGGTAGAGGAGGTGGCCGAGCGGCTATCCCGCCACGGCTGCAAGGCCGCGCCCTATCATGCGGGGCTGCCGCTCGAGCAGCGCCAGCAGACCCAGGATGCCTTCCTCAAGGATGACATCGAGATTGTGGTGGCGACGGTGGCGTTCGGTATGGGCATCGACAAGCCCAACGTGCGCTTCGTGGTGCACTACGATATCCCGAAGAACATCGAATCCTACTATCAGGAGACCGGCCGCGCCGGGCGCGATGGCACCCCCGCCGAGGCGCTGCTGCTCTACGATCCCGCCGATATCGGCCGGGTGCGCCGCCTGCTCGACAACATCGAGAATCCCCAGCAGTTGCAGGTGGAGCAATACAAGCTCAACGTGATGGCGGCGTTTGCCGAGGCGCAAACCTGCCGCCGTCAGGTGCTGCTCAACTACTTCGGCGAGTACAACGACAAGCCGTGCGGCAACTGCGATATCTGTCTCGATCCGCCCAAAAGTTATGACGGCACCGAAGATGCCCAGAAGGCGCTCTCCTGCGTCTGGCGGGTGGGGCAGAATTTCGGGGTGGGTTATGTAGTGGAGGTGCTGCGCGGTTCCCTCAACCAGCGCATCAAGGATCACGGCCACGACAAGCTCTCGACCTACGGCATCGGCAAGGATCAGAGCCATGAATACTGGATGAGCGTGATCCGCCAGCTGATCCACAAGGGGCTGCTGACCCAGAACATCACTCGCAATCTGGTGTTGCAGCTGACCGAAGCGGCCCGCCCCGTGCTGCGTGGTGAGGTTAAGCTGGAGCTGGCGGTGCCCCGCCTGCAGCCTATCTCCAGCCGCAAGGAGAAGCGCAACGGCCTGCTCGACAACGCCAACTACGACAAACGGCTGTTCAAGGAGCTGCGCGGCCTGCGCAAGCAAATTGCCGAGGATGAAGAGGTGCCGCCCTACGTGGTGTTCAACGATGCGACCCTGGTGGAGATGGCTCAGCTGATGCCGATGACCGAAGACGAGATGCTGGCTATCAACGGTGTCGGGCACCGCAAGCTGGAACGCTTCGGTGAAGCCTTTATGGATCTGATCATCGACTACTGCCGTCGTTAGGGTCGATTAGGCAGCCTAATCGACCACGGCAAGCACGGCTCGGAAGAACCTGGGTCAGACGCGAGGTTATTTCAGGCTGGCGTAGAAGGCCGCCAGATTGTCGATATCCGCATCGGTCAGCGGCGCCATGAAGGGGTCCATCAAGGGCTCTTTGCGAGTGCCATCCTTGAACGCTTTCAACTGTTTCACCAGATAGGCGGCATTCTGACCCGCCAGATGGGGATAGTTGGGGATCATCGCTTTGCCTTCCACGCCGTGACAGGCGGCACAGACCGCCGCCTTGGCTTTGCCGGCTTCAATATCGGCAGCCTTGGCCTGATGACCCCACGCCAGTGCCAGCAAGGGCAGGGCATATACCCATTTTTGCATCTTCTTCTCCTTGAATTGAAAAATGATGGTCGCCAGTTAGCGCAAGCATGGCTGACGGCAGTATAAAGAGTGACACGAGCATACGCAGGGACGAATGGCACAACCATGAAGTTGATCAACACTTTTGCGACCGAGCTGCCTTGGGCCTGTGAACCCGTGGCCCCCCAGCCGCTGCAGCAACCCCGGTTGCTTCATCTCAACCGGACTTTACTGGATGAGCTGGGATTTGGAGGCGTCAGCGAGGCTGACTGGATCGCCTGTTGTGGCGAGGGAAAAGTGCTGCCCGGTATGCAGCCGGTAGCTCAGGTCTATGCGGGCCATCAGTTCGGGGGTTATAGCCCCCGGCTTGGGGATGGCCGCGCGCTGCTATTGGGTGAGCAGCAGGCGCCTGATGGTCAGCGCTGGGATCTGCACCTGAAGGGTGCAGGAAAGACGCCGTTTTCCCGCTTTGGCGACGGCCGCGCCGTGCTGCGCTCCAGCATCCGCGAATATCTCGCCTCCGAGGCGCTCCATGCTCTCGGCATCCCGACCACCCGTGCGCTGGTATTAGTGGGGAGTCAGGAGCCCGTTTATCGCGAGCAGGTTGAGACAGGGGCGACCGTGCTGCGTACCGCCCCCAGTCATCTGCGCTTCGGCCATATCGAGTATTTCGCCTGGAGCGGGCAGGGAGAGAAGATCCCGCCACTCATCGACTATCTGCTGCGCCACCACTTCCCCGAGCTGGAGAGTGGCGCCGAACTGTTTGCCGAAGTGGTGCGCCGCACCGCGCGGTTGATTGCCAAATGGCAGGCTGCGGGGTTCTGTCACGGGGTGATGAACACCGACAACATGTCGCTGCTCGGCCTGACGCTGGATTACGGGCCATACGGCTTTATCGATGCCTATGTGCCAGATTTTGTCTGCAACCACTCGGACCCTGCGGGCCGCTACGCGCTGGATCAGCAGCCCGCGGTCGGTTACTGGAATCTGCAAAAACTGGCACAGGCACTGGCGGGGCATGTAGACGGTGATGTGCTGGCTGCAGCGTTGGCCCAGTACGAGCAGCAGCTGATGTTGCACTACTCCGAGCTGATGCGGGCCAAACTCGGACTGGCGGTGTGGGAGGAGGATGACCCGGCGTTGTTCCGCGAGCTGTTCCGGTTGCTGGCGGCTAACAAAGTGGATTACCACCTGTTCCTTCGCCGTCTCGGTGAGGTAACGCAAGAGGGGGCGTGGCCTGCATCTCTGCTGGCCCTGTTGCCTGAACCAGTGGGTTGGCAGGCGTGGCTGGAACGCTATCGGGCACGGCTAATGCGCGAAGGCAGCGAGGATGCCGTGCGTAAGGCGCAGATGGATGCCATCAACCCCAAGTATGTGCTGCGCAATGCGCTGGCCCAGCAGGTGATCGACGCCGCCGACACAGGGGATATGCAGCCGTTCGAGCGGCTGTTCGCCGCCTTGCTGCGCCCCTATGATGAACAACCCGAATATGAGGATCTCGCCACCCCGACTCCGGCATGGTATTGCGGTGGTGAGCTCTCCTGCAGCAGCTGAGAGATTGGGCATGAGTTGGCAAATCAAACAGGTAGATAGCGAAGCTGGCGTAGTGACGCTGGATTGTCCGGCGCTCGACTGGGACATGTTTCCGCTGTTGGCGCAGGCCTTGCTGCGAGAGTGGGAGCTGCAGCCGCTCGAGCAGGATGCGGGGGCCGACCGCCATTGCTGGTTGCTGGAGTTTGAAGGGAGCCAGTTTCGGCTGGAGTACGAACATTACAGCGGCTGCTGGCTGGAGGCGGTGCGCCCGGCGGATCGGGAGGCGCTGCTCTGGCTCGCCAGACAGCACAAGGTGTGACTATCGCCCGCAAGGCCTGCTCTGCCGCTGACCAACCTGGACAAGCGTAATCGCATAAAGATTGAACTATCGGTTTGGGGGCGTATAATCTCGCCCCTCGATTATCGCCAATGGTGGCGATATGGGTTCCCTAACCCCATTAACCAAAAAGGTCACAAGATGAATCTGACCCCTGCGCAGTACCAAACGGCGCTCGTTCGCCTGTCGTTGTTCCACATCCTGATCATTGCCAGCAGCAACTATTTGGTGCAGCTGCCGATCACCGTGTTTGGCTTCCATACTACCTGGGGTGCGTTCAGCTTCCCGTTTATCTTCCTCGCCACTGACCTGACGGTGCGGATCTTCGGTGCCGGTCTGGCACGCAAGATTATCCAGACCGTGATGCTACCAGCGCTGGCGGTCTCCTATGCGCTCTCCGTGCTCTTCTTCGAAGGGAGCTTTCAGGGCGTTGGTCATCTGGCTGAATTCAACCTGTTCGTGGCTCGTATCGCGCTGGCCAGCTTTATGGCCTATCTGGTAGGGCAGTTCATGGATGTGGTGGTGTTCAACCGCCTGCGTCTGCTCAAGCAGTGGTGGATTGCACCTGCGGCCTCCACCCTGTTCGGTAATCTGGTCGATACCATCGCTTTCTTCAGTGTGGCCTTCTGGCGCACCACAGATCCTTTCATGGCAGAGCACTGGGTCGAGATCGCAACCGTCGATTACGTATTCAAGTTGCTGATAAGCCTTGGTTTGTTCGTGCCGCTCTACGGTGTCTTGTTGCGCTACCTCAGCCGCAAGCTGGTGGGCGAGGCCGGATTATCCAGCCTGCAAACGGCCACCCGGCAAGCCTGACCAGATTGACCACCCTTCGCGGTGGTCAATTTTTTTGCACTTTCTGCAAATAGCGCTTGCCTAGTTAAATGAGAATGATTATTGTTAACTTGTTTTCCGGGAAAGACTTCATTCGTTCCAACGTGATGGACTTC
Source organism: Aeromonas sp. 82P (assembly GCF_051919365.1). NCBI lineage: Bacteria > Pseudomonadati > Pseudomonadota > Gammaproteobacteria > Aeromonadales > Aeromonadaceae > Aeromonas > Aeromonas sp. 82P. Next base: position 144,019 of record NZ_JBQBEV010000001.1, on the reverse strand, counting down.
TTGTGAAGGCACGACATTGCTCACATTGCTTCCAGTTAAGGGCCAGTTTATCTGGCCCTCTTTTTTTGTCATTTTTCAGCAAGTTGCAGGCATAAAAAACGGGAGCCAAGGCTCCCGTCGTCACGCTGTCTGTGGCTTACTCGATATCGAGTGCCTCGGGGGAGAGGATCACCCCTGTGGTATCGGCGTAGAGGTGGTCATCAGGCAGGAAGGTAACGCCACCGAAGTTGACCGGCAGATCGGTCTCCCCTACATCCTTGCTGTCGGCACCGACCGGAATGGCTGCCAGTGCCTGAATGCCGATATCCAGATCTTCCAGAATATCGACTTCGCGGACGCAGCCGTAGCAGACAATCCCTTCCCAATCGTTCTCTGCTGCTGTTGTGGCGATGTCGCTGTCGATCAGAGCGCGGCGCATGGAGCCACCGCCATCGATCAGCAAGACGCGTCCCAGTCCGTTCTCTTTGACGAGTTCACGGATAAGACCATTCGATTCGAAGCATTTGACGGTGGTGATGACGCCGCCGAAAGAGGCGCGGCCGCCGAAGGAGCAGAGCATGGGTTCAAGCACATCCACCATGTCCTGATAGATGTCGCACAGTTCAGAAGTATTGTATTCCATAGTGTCAAATCCACGGCTGGAAACAGGTGCAACCAGTATAAGGAGTGGGTGTGGCATTTCAATGAATATTCCTTGCACAGATCACCTGTCGCCGCTTTTCTGCATAAGCTCAATGCAGTTCACTGCCAGTTTGCGAGAGGTCCATCGTGCTTATCCGTCATAAGTTGATCCTGAATACCGTGCTGGTTGCCGTTGCCATGCTGGTACTGAGCGGCCTGTTTATCTACTCCAGCCAGGTGCACCGTCACTTGACCGAAGCCCAGCGCAATATCGACCAGCTGGAGATCGCCATGCTTAACTTGCGGCGGGCCGAGAAGGATTTTCTGATCCGCAAGGATATGACCTTCGTCGAGCGCTTCAATCAGGGGCTGTCAGATTTTCACCAGCACAATCGGGAGCTGGTGACCGATGACAATCTGGCGGCTGTCGAGGGGGAGCTGACCAGACTGGATCAGCAGATCAGCGGTTATGGCAAAGCCTTCAACGATCTGGTGGCCCAGCAGCAGAAGATTGGTCTGGGGCCGGAGGAGGGGCTCTATGGCAAGCTGCGGGCGGCGGTGCATGAGGTGGAGAATGGGCTCAAGCAGCTGGATCAGCAGGGGCTGCTCATCACCATGCTGCAGCTGAGGCGGGCGGAGAAAGACTTCATGCTGCGCTCCGATATCCAGTATCTGGAGCGTTTTGAAACCTTGCACAAGAGTTTTCAGGATAGCCTTGCCACCTTGCCGGAGGGGGATCGTGGCAAGCTGGAACAGGCCAGCAAGCAGTACCGGCAGGACTTTGTGGCGCTGGTGCAGGGGATGCAGGTACTGGGGCTGAAAGAGGATGAAGGGCTGCGCAACCAGATGCGGGATCTGGTGCATCAGACCGAACAGGGGTTTGCCGCCGTCGATCAGCACATTGTCGCTGAGCTGGAGCGGCAGAGCGCTCGTCTCAACAGCCTGATGCTGGTCTGTGGCGGTGTGATTGTGGTGCTGATCGGCATCATGAGCGTGTTGCTGGGGCGCAGCATCGACCGTCCCATTACTCAGGTGAATGATACCGTCAACCGCATTCGTCAGGATAATGACCTGCGCCTGAAGATAGAGCTGCGCGGGGCCGATGAAATGGCCCAGCTGGCAGGCAATCTCGACGTGATGCTGGGCGGGTTTCGCAACCTGATTGGCGATGTGAAGCAGAGCGTGCACACCCTGACCGAAGCGGCGGATCACCTCTCGGCCAACGTCAAACGCACCAGTGAAGGGGCGGCGCGCCAGCTACAGGAGACCGACATGGTGGCGACCGCGTCCACCGAGATGGGCTCCACCATCGAAGAGATCGCCCGCAACACCGAGCAGGCGGCCAACAATGCGCAGGCGACCAACAACAAGGCGATGGAGGGGCGGGCTGCGGTCGAGAATACTGTCGAGCAGATCCGCTCGCTGGCGGGCAATCTGGAGAGCTCATCTCGCGAGGTGAGCCAGCTGCAAAAAGAGAGCGAGACCATCGGCTCCGTGCTTGACGTGATCCGTGGCATTGCCGAGCAGACCAACCTGCTGGCCCTCAACGCGGCTATAGAAGCAGCCAGGGCAGGGGATCAGGGGCGCGGCTTTGCGGTGGTGGCCGATGAGGTGCGTAATCTGGCCATCCGTACCCAGAAATCGACCCAGGAGATTGCCGGCATCATCAGCTCGCTGCAGAAACAGACCGGCAGCATCGTCGAGGTGATGGCAACCTGCCGCGAGCAGGGCAACCGCAGCTCGGATCAGGCCAGTACTGCAGGGGAGTTGCTGGGGCAGATCACTCAGGATGTTACCAACATCATGGACATGAGCACCCAGATTGCCGCAGCCATCGAACAGCAGAGTCTGGTGGCCAACGAGGTGAACCGCAACGTCAACAACATCCGCGACATCGCCCAGGAGTCGAGCATCATGGCGGAGGAAAATGCGAGATCCAGCGAGGGCCTCAACGAGCAGGCCCAGCTGCTCAACAAGGCGGTGGCAAAATATCGGGTTTAGTGAGCGGACTGGCATCCTTGTGAGGTTTTTGCACCAGAGTGGCAATGATTTGATCGTAATGGCTGTTATTGGGGAAATTCGCTCATATAATCGCCGCCACTATGATGATTCGGAAGGATTCGATGGCAAAGTTGCTGGTGGCCGTATTCGGGCTGCTCTGTTCCTGTCTGGTGTTGGCAGGATCGGCGCCTCAGGCTACCCCACTCAAGCCCGGTATGGAGCCGCTACTCAGCTGGTTCAACGGGGCCTTTACGAGCCGGGAGCAGGCCAGTTACGACAGCCGCTTTACCAGTGCCGAGCTGCGCCTGATGGAGATCTGGCCCGGCTATCAGGGCTATCGCTGGGTCTATGCCGAGCAGTACCTGAGTCTGCGCTCCGTCCGTCCTTTTCGCCAGCGCATCTATCGCTTCTCACCCGCCCCTGACGGGCGGATCCTGATGGCAGAACTGACCATGCCCCGGGCTACCGATTTTGCCGGTGCCTGGCATGATCCTGCCCTGCTCGACAGTCTGACCCCGCAGCAGCTCTCCTTGCGCCACGGTTGCGAGATCTGGCTGACACGCACTCCCTCCGGCGAATATGCCGGCCACACCCGGGTGGGCCACTGCTCTACCGATTTTGGTGGTGCCACGACGCTGGTGCAGCATATCTGGATTCGCCCCGACAGCGTCAGACTGCTGGATCGCGCCTATGACAACGCAGGGAGTCCGCGCTGGGGTAGCCCGGGTGAGGGGTATGTCTATTTGCGTCGTTCCAAAGGGTTTGGCCAGTAGGGGAGAGTGCGTCTGGCTGCGGGAACATGAAGGATGAAAAACAGGGATCGTAAAAAAGGCGCCCATTGGGCGCCTTTTTCAGAATTCTTCAGAAGTAAAATTACTTCTTGGTGGTCATCGCACCGAAACGCTTGTTGAACTTGTCTACGCGGCCGCCGCTAGAAACTTCTTTCTGCTTGCCGGTGTAGAACGGGTGGCACTCGGAGCACACGTCCAAGTTCAGATCTTTACCGATGGTAGAGAAAGTGTTGATGACGTTACCGCAAGAGCACTTGGCGGTGATGGCTACGTAGTCAGGATGGATACCAGCTTTCATGGACAACCTCAATTAATAGGCCGTGTCGCCATCCGATCTCTTGTCGGACACCACACGATTGTTGAACACAGTTTCAAAGGCTGCGAATAATATAGGAAATGCCTGAGATCAGGCAAGTGGCTTCGCAGAAAAAATAGGCAACCCCTGGTGAATTCTTCCCAAACGCTGGATCTGGTTCGTGTCGCTGTCCCGGTACCGTTACGCCGTCACTTCGACTATCTCTCTCCCCTGCCGTTACCTGCCCCCGGTTGCCGGGTCGAGATCCCTTTCGGTCCCCAGACCCTGGTCGGGCTGGTGGTGGATCATCCGGCTGACAGCCAGGTGCCCCGCAACAAGCTCAAGCCCATCAAACGGGTATTGGACACGGCTCCGGTGCTGGGGCCGGATATTCTGGCGCTGATGAACTGGAGCGCCAGCTACTACCAGCATCCGCTGGGGGAAGTGCTGCCTCACGCCCTGCCAGTGCTGGTGCGCAAGGGGGAGCCTGCCGCTTATCGTGAACTGGAGTTCTGGTTTGCCACCGAGGCAGGCATGGCCATCGACCTTAACGAGCTCAAGCGGGCGGCCAAGCAGCAGCAAGCGCTCGCCCTGCTGCGCAAAGGGTCGCAGACCCCCTCCGCCCTCAAGCAGGAGGAGATCCAGAGCGCCGCTCTCACCGCGCTGGAGAAGAAGGGGCTGCTGGAGAAGCGCTCGCTGGAGCCAAGCCATGACGGCGAGTGGGCTACCCGTTTCGAGCCGGGGGAGGGGCTGCGCCTCAACGGCGAACAGGCACTGGCCGTCTCCGCCGTTACCAGCCAGAGCGACAAGTTCGGTGCCTTCCTGCTGGATGGCATCACAGGTTCCGGCAAGACCGAGGTCTACCTGAGCATCCTCGAGCCGTTGCTCAAGGCGGGCAAGCAGGCGCTGGTGATGGTGCCGGAGATCGGCCTCACCCCACAGACCATCAACCGCTTCCGTCGCCGCTTCAACGTGCCTGTGGTGGCGATGAACTCCGCCATGAACGACAGGGAGCGGCTCGATGCCTGGCTCGCCTGTCGAGACGGCGCCGCCGCCATCCTGATCGGCACTCGCTCTGCGGTGTTCACCCCGTTTCACAACCTCGGCATCATTATCATCGACGAGGAGCACGACGGCTCCTTCAAGCAGCAGGACGGTTTTCGCTACCACGCGCGGGATCTGGCGGTGATGCGGGCCCATCGTGCCGGTATTCCCATTTTGCTTGGCTCGGCTACCCCGTCGCTGGAGACATTGCACAACGCCCGCACCGGCAAGTATCACCATCTCACCCTGACTCGCCGTGCCGGCAATGCCCAGACCGCCCGTCAGGTGATCCTGGATATCAAGAACGTGCGGCTGCAGGCCGGGCTCTCTCCCCAGCTGGAGCAGCTGATGGCAGAGCATCTGGCGGCGGGCAATCAGGTGATGCTGTTTCTCAACCGCCGTGGCTATGCCCCGGCTCTGATCTGCCACCAGTGCGGCTGGAGCGCCGCCTGTGAGCGCTGTGATGCCTGGTACACCTGGCATCAGGCCGGGCGACGGCTGCACTGCCACCACTGTGACAGCGTGCGCCCGTTGCCCCACCACTGCCCCGAGTGTGGCAGCAACGAACTGATCGGATCGGGAGTCGGCACCGAGCAGCTGGAACAGCTGCTCACCACGGTTTTCCCGCAATATCCGGTAGTACGCATCGATCGGGACAACACCCGCCGCAAGGGGGAGCTGGAGACCCATCTCGGCGACATCAAGGCGGGCAAGTACAAGATCCTGATCGGCACCCAGATGCTGGCCAAGGGCCACCACTTCCCGGATGTGACCTTGGTGGGTCTGCTGGATGTGGATGGCGCCCTGTTCAGCGCCGATTTTCGCGCCGCCGAGAAACTGGCCCAGCTCTACACCCAGGTGGCGGGCCGCGCCGGTCGCGCCAGCAAACCCGGGCTGGTAGTGCTGCAGAGCCACCATCCCGAGCACGCCCTGCTGCAGGATCTGACCCAGAATGGCTACGGCCACTTCGCCGATACGGCGCTGAAAGAGCGCCGCCTGCTGGGGCTGCCGCCGTTCAGCTATCAGGGGCTGTTTCGGGCCGAGGCCAACGGCCGTGACGAGGTGCAACTGTTCCTCTCTCGCCTCGCCGATACTCTGCGCAGCGCCCGCTATCCCCACGTTCAGGTGCTGGGGCCCATCAGCGGCTTTATGGAGCGCAAGGCGGGCAAGTTCCGCATGCAGTTGCTGGTGCAGGGGCCGAACCGGGCACCGCTGGCCCAACTGCTGGATTGGGCGGTGAAGGAGCTGGAAGGCTGGCCGGAAACCAAAAAGGTGCGCTGGAGTCTGGATATCGACCCCACCGAGCTGAGTTGATGGTGGCACCGGAGCCGGTCGCTGGCAGTTATCGTCAGCGACCGATGGGTGATTGCATTTCAAGGCTCAGACCCGCAGATCGATCTGCTGCACCCAGCCTCCTTTACCCTGTTCGGTGAGATAGAGGCCGGATTGGCGCAGCACCCCCTGATTGCCGCTCTCCCCCAGATGGTTGAAGGGGGTGTCGAGGGGGCGCAGCAGGATGGCGCCGATCCCCAGTTCGACCAGTGCGATAGGTGCGTGCTCCGGATGCCAGAACTGCAGGGCTGAAAACTGGCTATCCCCCTCATCCAGCACCCCGTTGCCATCCTCATCCAGGGTTGCCAGCTCGCCAAAACCGTTGCCGGAGCGAGCACCAAACAGCTCGCTCCCATCGTCTATGGTGCCGTTGCCATTGCGATCCAGCGCCACAAAGCCGCTGCCTTCACTCAAGCCCGGCAGGCTATCCTCTTTGCCATCCTGATCAATATCGAAAGTGACCCGTGCCTCGGTCAGATCGGCAATCTTGCCATCCAGACTGAGCACCAGCGGATCTTTGAGGGCATTGAGGGTGGTGCGCCGCTGGCTCACCTCCAGCTCGCGCCAGTCGAGCACAAAGCCGAGATCGAGCTGAATAGTCTGACTATCCCGAGTCGCTACGCTGGCCGATGCCACCACGTTGAGCTGCTCCTGTTGCAGCAGGCTGTCGGTTACTTCCACCAGTTGATCCGGCTCGGCGGCTTGAGCCGCGGCGTCTCCTTGGGTCACCCCTTCGCCCCCCTCTTCGGTGGGCTTGATCGGCTTGGGCAGCTCGATTTCGTGGCCCAGCATTGCCTCGATCATCAGCTTGATCAGCCGCTGGCGGTTATCCAGTCCATCGTCGGGAATACCATCCTGCTCTTTGCCGACGTCCGCTGCGGGCGGGGCGGGAGGTGTTGTCGCTTGCTGGCTGGCGGCGGATTGCCTTGCGGTTTGCAGCGTCAGGGCGCTGGTGAGGGTCAGGGTGCTGCTGCGTTCGCCGGCCGCTGCCGTGTTGTTGCCCTCCGGTGGATTGACGGCGGGTGGCACTGGCCCGAGGTTGCGCACCTTGCGGCTCTGGACCTGTTGTTGCCGGTATTGCACCTCCCCCTGGAGGTCGTAGTGATCGATGCGCATACGTTCGCCCTCGGCGCTATACATCTGGTCTGTTATCGACCAGCGAATGAGCAGGGCTTAACACCAAATCGGACTAATCAGGGAGGTGGTTAGTACTAGGTTGCAAGGTGGTGGCGTGGCAGGATGATGGGCATGCGGGTGCTGGTCCGTTTGCCCAAGCGCAGGGCGCAACATGTGAAGAGGAAGAGAGGATGAGAAATTGTCTGGTGATGGGAGCGGCAGGTTATATCGGTTCCTATCTGGTGCCCCACCTGCAAACGCTGGGCTACAGGGTGATTGCCGGGGCGCGCCGTCCTTGCCGCTTGCCTGAGGGGGTGGAGTTTCGCCTCGCCGACAGCCTCAAGCCGATCACACTGCTGCCTGCGCTGGCGAACGTAGACACAGTCTTCTATCTGGTGCATGCCATGGGGGCGGGGGCAGATTTTCACCGGTTGGAGCAGCAGGGGGTAAAGAACTTCGCTGCGGCGGCCCGCGCCGCCGGGGTGCGCCGCATCATCTATCTCGGGGCAATCCAGCCCGAGCAGTGCAACAGCCGTCATCTCAACTCCCGCCGCCACTGTGGCGAGCTGTTTCGTGACTCCGGCGTACCGACGGTGGAGCTGCGTGCCGGCATCATCATCGGGCCAGGGTCAGCGGCGTTCGAGGTGATGCGGGATCTGGTGTTCAACCTGCCGATGATGGTGACGCCCAAATGGGTGCGCTCGCGCACGCCGCCGATTGCGCTGTCCAACCTGTTGCACTATCTGGGCGGGCTGGTGGAAGCCGACGAGGTGGATGGCCGCATTTTCAATGCGGTCGGCCCCGAGCTGCTCAGCTATCAGCAGCAGTTGCAGAAGTTCGCCGCCCATATCGGCAAGCGCTGCCCCATCATTCCCATCCCGTTTCTGAGTCCGCGCCTCTCCGCCTGGTGGCTGCAGTTTGTCACCTCGGTGCCGCAGCCGGTGGCCAAGGCGCTGGTGGGAGGTCTCAAGCACGATATCCCGGCCGACGACGGCCCACTGCGTGCCCTGCTGCCCCAGACTCTGCTCAGCTTCGACGAGGCGCTGGCGGAGAGTCTGGCGCTGGAGCAGAAGCTGGGTGCCGAACAGCAGGGGCAGGAGACCCCCCTCGGCCTGCGCTGGCGCCATCCCGAATATGGTTTTTACGATCGCACCGCCAGCGGCGAGGCTATCTGCCTCGCCTCTCCCGAGGTGGTGTGGCAGGTGTTGCAGCAGCTGGGGGGGGAGCAGCGCTACTTCTACATGAACCAGCTGTGGGTGGTGCGCGAATGGATGGATCACCTGATCGGCGGCCCGGCCCGCACCCGTGGCCGCACCAATCCGGATCGCTTCGTGAAGGGGGACATGCTCGACTCCTGGCAGATCCTCGGGGTGGATGAGGGGCGCAGGCTCGATCTCTTGTTCAACATGAAGGCCCCGGGCGTCGGGCGGCTGGAGTTCAACATCCTGCCGGAGGAGTCCGGGTTGACCCGCATCCGGGTCACCGCTCACTGGCACCCGCAGGGCGCCTGGGGGCTGGCCTACTGGCTCGCCATGCTGCCGTTCCACCTCTTTATCTTTCAGGGGATGACCGAGGCCATCGCCCGTCAGGCCGAGGCGAGGGCAGGTATCCCGGTGATGGATTAACCCTCTTCACATCATTCCCGCTGATAGAGAGCCCCGTTCGGGGCACTTTTTATGCGGCGGCCATGCCCGGTTATGGCAGATAGTGGTAGGCGTCTCATGGCAAAGGCTGGCATCATGCCGCGGTCTTGTTTACCGCGGATAGATAATCAGTCAGAAAAAGAAGGGATTATGAAGAAAAAACCGTCAATTTTGGGGGGCGCCTGCATCATTGCCAGCGTCTGCGTGGGAGCCGGCATGCTCGGTCTGCCGAGTTCGGGGGCGGGGGCGTGGACCCTATGGTCGGTGCTGGCGCTGACCGTCACCATGGTGATGATGACCCTCTCCGGCTCGATGCTGCTGGAATCCTTCCAGCACCACGATATGCGGGTCTCCTTCAATACCGTGACTCGCGAGCTGCTGGGGGAGAAGCTCAATCTCCTCAACAACCTCTCGGTCTACTTTGTTGGCGGCATTCTGCTCTACGCCTATATCACCTCCTCCGGTGCCATCCTGCAGGGGATACTGGGGATCGACAGCAAGCTCGCATCCGTGCTGTTTGTGGCGCTCTTCTCTGCGGTGGTGTGGCACTCGACCCGCGCCGTTGACCGCATCTCTGTGGTGCTGATCGCCTTCATGATCCTTAGTTTCGCCCTCGGTGTGGCCGGTCTGCTCGGCAGTATCAAGCTGCCGACCCTGCTCGATCTGGCGGGCAGCGAGAGTCGCTACGCCCCTTATGCCATGGCGATGCTGCCGGTGGCGCTCACCTCGTTCGGCTATCACCACTCGGTGGCCTCCCTGCGTGCCTACTACCAGAACGAGCAGCAGGCCAGATGGGCCATTCTGGGGGGAACCCTGATCGCGCTGGCGCTCTACGTGCTCTGGCTGCTGGGGATCTTCGGCAACCTTCCCCGTCAGGATTTTGCTCCCGTGATTGCCAAGGGGGGGGACGTGAGTGTGCTGCTCTCCGCGCTTTCAGGGGTGATCGAATCGGAGAAGGTGGCCAGCGCCATCAACGGCTTCTCCATGGCGGCCATTCTCTCCTCCTTTATCGGGGTGGGGCTCGGGGTGTTCGACTATCTGGCTGATCTATTCAAGTTCGACAACAGCCGCGCCGGTCGCAGCAAGACCTGGGCGGTCACCTTCCTGCCGCCGCTGGTACTTTCCCTGCTCTTCCCGTTCGGCTTCCTGCTGGCCATCGGCTATGCCGGTGCCGCCGCCACCATCTGGACCTGCATCATCCCGGCATTGCTGGTGCTGCGCACCCGGGCGCGGGCCGAGCGGGGCGAAGTGACCCCCCACTTCGTCACCCCTGGCGGCAAGCTGATGGCCTGGCTGCTGATCCTGTTCGGATTGGCGACCGCGCTGTTCCACTTCCTGTCGATGGCAAATCTGTTGCCGGTCTATCTGGGCAACTGAGTCAGGTCTACAGTTCTGACAGAAAGGGCGGCAAGGCCAACTTGCCGCCCTTTTTGCGCCATTTTTACCCCACGCAGCAGGATCTATAACTAAAGTGGTAGGTGAGGGTGGGGTAAGGTGCTGAAATAACTGGTCTGATCTGGTTTATGGCAGCATGATCTGCTGGGCATGCCCACCGCTTTCTTTTATGATTCCCGCCCTTCTGCGTGCCCCCTGTCGGCACCTCATTTGCACCAACCACATCGGGGTCCCCCATGTCCGATCTGCGTCAAGAAGCACTCGATTACCACGCCCAGCCCGTACCGGGCAAAATTGCCATCGCCCTGACCAAGCCTGCCGAAACCGCCCGTGATCTGGCGCTGGCCTACAGCCCGGGTGTTGCCGAGCCGGTGCGCGAGATCGCCGCCAACCCGGCCGATGCCTACCGCTATACCGGCAAGGGCAACCTGGTGGCCGTCATCTCCAACGGCACCGCCATTCTGGGGCTGGGTAATCTGGGGCCGCTGGCCTCCAAGCCGGTGATGGAGGGCAAGGCCCTGCTGTTCAAGCGCTTTGCCGGTATCGACGCCATCGACATCGAGGTGAAGCACGAGACCAGCCAGCAGTTCATCGACACGGTAGCGGCTATCGCCGATACCTTCGGTGGCATCAATCTGGAAGATATCAAGGCGCCGGAGTGTTTCGAGATTGAAGAGGCGCTGATCGCGCGCTGCGACATACCGGTGTTCCACGATGATCAGCATGGTACCGCCATCGTCACCGCCGCCGGTCTGCTCAACGCGCTGGAAGTGCAGGGCAAGCAGATCAGTGACAGCTGCATCGTCTGCATGGGGGCGGGGGCTGCCGCCACCGCCTGCATGGATCTGCTGATCAAGTGTGGCGCCAGAGCGCACAACATCTTCATGCTGGATCGTCAGGGTGTTATCCACACCGGCCGCAGCGATCTCAACAAGTACAAGCAGCGCTTCGCCAACGAGACCCCGCTGCGCACCCTGATGGATGTCATCGAAGGGGCGGATGTGTTTGTCGGTGTTTCCGGCCCAGATGTGTTGCCCGCCGAAGCGGTCGCCCTGATGGCGCCCAACCCGGTGATCTTCGCCTGCTCCAACCCGGACCCGGAGATCAAGCCGGCGCTGGCCCACGGAGTGCGCAGCGACCTCATCATGGGCACCGGCCGTTCCGACTACCCGAACCAGATCAACAACGTGCTCTGCTTCCCCTTCATCTTCCGCGGTGCCCTCGACGCCCGTGCCAGCCGCATCAACGATGCCATGAAGATTGCTGCGGTCGAGGCGATCCGCGCGCTGGCCAAGGAGCCGGTGCCGGCCGAGGTGATGACCGCCGCCGGGGTCAGCGAGCTCGCCTTCGGCAAGGATTACGTCATTCCCAAGCCGATGGATGCCCGTCTGCTGCCGCGGGTTGCCCGCGCCGTGGCGCTGGCAGCGGTGGCCTCCGGCGTCGCCCGCATCGAGCTGCCCGCGGACTACATGCTGTAATCCGGCATTGCAAACGGCCCCACGATGGGGCCGTTTTTATTTCTGCTTCTGGCGACAGCCAGAGACGCCAGTCGGGTGACAGGTTGGGGCAGATGGAGGCAAATCGGGTGCAAAGGTGGTCAAACAGCGCTCTCCTCTGACACAATATTGCCACTATGACGCTAACGAGAATCAAGATGCAGCAGCCTGTCAGCGGCCGTTTGGCCCACGCCCTCTCCTTCTTGCGCCATGATGGTCGCCACTTTGCCCAGTTTGTCTGGGGCCGCTTCCAGCAGGACAGATTGACGGTTACCGCCGGCTATCTGGCCTATGTCACCCTGCTTTCGCTGGTGCCGATGATCGCCGTGGTCTTTGGCATGATGTCCGCCTTCCCGGTGTTCCAGAGCCTCAAGCAGGCGATGGAGCAGTTCGTCTACCACAACTTTGTACCGACGGCGGGAGAGGTGCTCAAGGAGTACATCGACGGCTTCGTCGCCAATGCCACCAACACCACGGCGGTGGGGATCGGGGCGCTGGTGGTGGTGGCGCTGATGCTGATCTCCGCCATCGACAAGAACCTCAACTACATTTGGCGTTCGACCCAGGGCCGCCCGCTGGCGCAGGCGTTTGCCATGTACTGGATGATCCTCACCCTGGGGCCCGTGCTTATCGGGGCCAGCATCGCCATCTCCTCCTACATCTTCTCGCTGCGGTTGTTTGGCGCCGAGAGCCTGTTCGGCATCGGCTATCTGCTGCTGCGCGGCTTGCCGTTCCTCTTCTCGGTGCTCACCTTCCTGCTGGTCTATACCGTGGTGCCCAATTGCAAGGTGCGGCTGATCCACGCCTTCATCGGCGCGCTGGTGGCGGCCACCCTGTTCGAGCTGGCCAAGCGCGGCTTTGCCATCTACATCACCAACTTCCCCTCCTATCAGGCCATCTACGGCGCGCTGGCCACCATCCCGATCCTGTTTGTCTGGGTCTATCTCAGCTGGCTGGTGGTGCTACTGGGGGCTGAAACCACGGCCTGCCTTGGTGAATATGAAAAACCGGTGAGCGAAGAGCTGGGCTAAGCCATCGCCTTGCCCACCGGTTTATTGGTAGCATCGACGACCGCCCCTGCAATCGAGCCGGGGCGGTCGTTCTGTTTTGAGAGGAGAGGGATGTGATTGCACTGATTCAGCGGGTCAGCGAGGCCAGCGTGACCGTCGAGGGGGAGGTGACCGGCGCCATCGGTCAGGGACTGCTGGTACTGCTTGGGGTGGAGCAGGGGGATGATGAGGCCAAGGCTGACAAGCTGCTGCACAAGGTGAGCGGATATCGGGTCTTCAGTGACGAGAACGGCAAGATGAACCTCAATGTCAGCCAGATCGGTGGCAGCCTGCTGGTGGTCTCCCAGTTTACCCTGGCGGCCGACACCAAGAGTGGGATGCGCCCGAGCTTCTCCTGCGGCGCCCACCCGAGCGAGGCCGAACGCCTCTATGACTACTTCGTGGCGAAGGCTGCTGCCAGCGGCATCCCGACCGCAACCGGGCGTTTTGCCGCCGACATGAAGGTGGCGCTGGTCAACGACGGCCCGGTTACCTTCTGGCTACAGGTCTGAGGATGCCTGATCCCGCGGTATGACGTGGACGATCACGTTGATGAGCCCAGCGACTGGGTAGGGGGTGGCTGGGCCAATCCACTGTTCTATCAGTTTCAGGGCGTGGGTTAGCTCCAGCGCGGTGCGCGGCAGCAGGTTGATCACCAGGGTGCCGCAGAGGCGGGGAGCCAGCGCCCGGTAGAGCCGCTCCTGAAACAGCAGCAACGGGTTGCCATCCTGACTGAAGAGATCGAGCAGGATGAGGTCGTACTGCTGCTCGCTCTGCTCCAGAAAGGCGAGGGCATCGGCCTGATGGAGTGCCGGAGCGGCGCGTTCATCGCTCTCCAGATGCTGGAAAAACTGCTGATAAACGGTCAGTACCTCTTCGTCGAGGTCAACGCACTCGTGGCGGGCATCGGGCCAGCGCTGACTCAGATGGCGGGTGAGATCGCCGCCACCCAACCCCAGTTCGAGGATCTGCCCGGCCTGTTCCGGCAGCAGGCAGGCGATGACCCGCTGATGGGGCAGACAGAGGGCAGCGGGGTCGGCGAGCGACATGGCGGATTGCACCACGCCATCTATCTCCAGCCAGCGGTGCTGGTCATTTTCTTGTACCGTGAGGCGGCGCTGGGGTTTGACGCTGAGGTGCAACAAGTGATCGGCTTGGTACGCTTGCAGATTGAAGTCCATGAATTTGCACGGCAAGATGGTTTCCGACCAGTGTAACTCAAGGATGAAACTATGTACCGGGTAGTCACCCCTCAGACAGTCGCCGAGCTGGATGCCTACTACCAGTTGCGCTGGGAACTTCTGCGTAAGCCCTTCAATCTGCCCGTCGGTTCCGAGCGGGACGAATACGACACGGTCGCCATTCACCGGCTGATGCTGGCACCCGATGGTACCCCCATCGCGGTGGGCCGCCTCTTTATCGGCGGCGACGAGGCACAGATCCGCTTTATGGCGCTGCGGCCCGAATATCGCGGCCAGGGGCTGGGTGCCCAAATGGTGGAAGATCTCGAGCAGTTGGCCCGCAGCGAGAAGGTGAAACGGCTGGTAATGAACGCCCGTCAGGAGGCGGTGGAGTTCTATCGCAAGTGCGGCTTTCTTGAAGTGGGGGGCGGCCCCGTCTCCTTTGGTCGCATTCCCCATCGCCAGATGATCAAATCCCTGAGCCCGTTGCAGACCATCCAGTACCGCCCTGAGTGGTGTCAGGATCTCACCACCCGCTGGTCGCGCGGGGTGCCCATCAGCGAGAAGATGGGGATGCACATCAGCTACTACGACGGCCAGACCTTCCACCTCAAGGCCAATCTGGTGGCCAACCTCAACGTGCATGGCAGCATGTTTGCCGGCAGTGTCTACAGCCAGTGCGTGCTGGCGGGCTGGGGGCTGATCTGGCTGCAGCTTAAAGAGGAGGGGCTGGTGGGCGAGCCGGTGCTGGCCGAGAGCACCATCAAGTATCATGGCCCGGTCGATGAGGAGCCGGAGGCACGGGTGGCCCGCGAAGGGATGCCCGCCGTGCTGCAGCCGCTCAAGCGGGGTGAGCCGGTGTCCTTCAGCCTCAAGATCCAGCTGTTCAGCGGCAGCAAACTGGCAGCGGAGTTCTGCGGCCACTACGTGGTGCAGCCACCCCGCCGTCCGGGCCAGTAACAGCGTCGTTTCCCCATCAAACAACAAGGCCTCATCATGAGGCCTTGTCTGTTTTTACCCTTGCGGGCTATCGGTTGTCTGCCCGGCTTGGGCTTTCGGCGCGGGAGCCGGTCGCCAGAGCGGGGCGCTGTTGCCTTGTGGCGGATAGCGTACCCCCACCTCCCAGCCGCAGGCATCTTGCTTCTGCGGGAAGCTCCAGACCAGCGTGGGGGCCGTCAGCGGCCCGCGCCACTGGCCGAGCAGCTCGGCGCAGCGGTTGCCGTTGAGGATCCCCAGATCGAGCTGCCACTGTTCGTTGACCAGATCGATCCCCCCTTGCAGCGCCAGCAGATGGGTGATGGTGGAGGCGCCAGCCTGTTCAATCTGCAGTTGTCCCTTGTCGATCTTGCCCTGCAGCTTGATGCGGTAGAAGGGGGTGTCACCCTCCTGCATCCCTTGCCACAGCTGATCCGGCGTCAGGGTGGGCGGGGTTGCCCCCTTGAACCACTCATCCAGCAGCGGGTCTATCTTCACCTTGTCCCAGAACGGCTCGTCGGCATCGAGAGCAAAGCTGCCCTGCAGGGTCTGGCGCCACTCGCCCGCCGTCTTGCCGTGTTCGGCTTGCAGGTCGGCGCTCACGTGCGTTTTGCCAGCGAAGGAGAGAGGGGCGTGGAATATCTTGCCCCACTGTTGCAGATCCAGCTTGGTCGCCTTCAACTGCAGGGTGCTGCTCTGGCCCGGCTCGCGTGCCCATTGGCCGCTCATGCTGAGGCTGCCCTCATCCGGCAGCGAGCTGGTGAGCTTGCCCAGTTGCCAGGAGCTGGGGGTCAGCTCGCCATCCAGCTCGCCGTTGCGGGCGCTGAGGCCATCCCACACCAGCTCGAACCACTTGCTCTCGATACGGGCACGGCCAAGCAGCGGGCCGGGCTGATTGCCACGCAGGGCGAGATCGCTCAGGTAGAGCTGCCAGCCGGTCAGCGACAGAGGGATGGAATCGTCGAAGGAGAGCACCTTGAGCTTGTCGAACGCCAGCTTGCGGATATCCACCTGCTGCGGGCGCCAGCCCTGCCAATCCTGCCACCAACCCTGCGGCAGGCTGATATCCATGCCGCTCAGCGCCAGGTCTTTCAGGGTCAGTTTCTGCTGCTGGGTATCGAGGGAGAGCTCGACATTGAACTCCCCTTCATAGGCTTTGCCCTGCAGTTCGCCGTCGAGCTGCTGGGGCGAGAAGGCGAGCTTGCCCTTGATCCCCTCCAGCTGGAACAGGCCGCGCCCCATGTCGCCCAGCGTGCCCGCCAGATAGCCGCTTGGCTGGCTGCCAGCCTGCCAGTTGAAGGCGGTGAGCTGGCCACTGAAGTTGTTGAAGGAGAGCTCCTGCTCGATGGAGTTGATGCTCACCTGGTCGAACTGGCCGCGATCCAGCGATACCTGCCGCAGCGGGAATTGGTGCTGTGCCAGATCCCCCAGCTCGACCCGCATGCCGCGCGCCTTGAGATCGTGCAGTTCGAGGGTTCGTGCCGGCCAGTCGAGCACCATGCCGCTCTCCAGCAGGCCGTCAAACAGGTTGGTCACCAGCTTGTCGCTGCGCAGCACCTCTCCCTCCAGCCGCCCTTTCAGGCTGAGACGGGCGAAGGTGAACTGTGGTGTCTCCAGTTGGCCGATGTTGAGGGTCAGGTTGGCCTGTGGCTGGCGTTTCGGATCGATCAGATCCCAGTCGCTCAGGGTGGCGTTGAGGCCGCGCAGGGTCAGCCCGTCGCTCTCAAGGCTCAGCCGGTCTATGGTGCTGTCACCAATGGAGAGGGAGTGCACCGGCAGGCCGGGCAGCTGGTTGGGCAGCGGCAGCTTGATGGCGGGGCGAATGAGGTCGAGATGGGCGATCCGCACATCGCGGCTCAGCCAGTCGATGCTCTCGATCTCCAGATAGATCTTGTCGAGGGAGACCGCATCGCCGTAGCGCACTTGCTCCGCCAGCAGGGTGTAGGGGTGGAGCGGGTTGAATACCAGTCGCCCTATGGTGACCGGTACGCCGGTCTGCTGGCTGATCCAGCTGGCGATGGGGCCTTTGGCGCGCTCGGCGTCGAACAAGCCGAGGGCAACCCAGACAAAGAGCAGCAGGAAGGCAAAGGTGTAGAGCAGGCCGCGTAGCCAGGAATTCATAAGTGCTTTCCTCCTGTATTGGTTGAGTGATCAGGCGTTGGCAGCGTGATTCCGCAGGTCAGGCATTGGAATAGTGATCCCGCAAGCCAAGCCAGCGCCGTATCAAGGGTTCGACATGACTCGGATGCCTATCCATAAGGAAGCGTGCCATCTTCTGTACCTGCGGAATAAGCGGCTGATCCCGCACCAGATCGGCGATCTTGAGATCGGCCAGACCGGTCTGGCGGGTGCCGAGCAGTTCCCCCGGGCCGCGCAGTTCCAGATCGCGCTGGGCGATGAGGAAGCCATCGTTGGTCTCACGCAGCACCCCGAGCCGGCTCTGGGCCGTTTTGGACAAGGGGGCATGATAGAGCAGCACGCAGTGCGAGGCTACCGCTCCGCGTCCGACCCGGCCGCGCAACTGGTGCAGCTGCGCCAGCCCGAGCCGTTCCGGGTTCTCGATGATCATCAGGCTGGCGTTGGGCACATCTACCCCCACCTCGATGACGGTGGTGGCGACCAGCAGTTGCAGTATGCCTGCCTTGAACTCCTCCATCACCCGCTGTTTCTCGACCGGGCGCATCCGGCCATGTACCAGCCCGATATGCAGGCCGGGCAGCAGGTTCTGCAGCTCGGCGGCGGTATCCTCGGCGGCCTGACACTCCAGCACCTCCGACTCCTCGATCAGGGTGCAGACCCAGTAGGCCTGCTTGCCCTCGGTGCAGGCGAGCTTGACTCGTTCGATCACATCGCCGCGACGACTGTCGGGCAGCGCTACCGTGGTGATGGGGGTTCGGCCCGGCGGCAGCTCGTCGATGACCGAGGTGTCGAGGTCGGCATAGGCGGTCATCGCCAGGGTGCGGGGGATCGGGGTAGCGGTCATGATCAGCTGATGGGGATGCACCCCCTCCCGCTCCCCTTTCTCGCGCAGGGCGAGCCGCTGATGCACCCCGAATCTGTGCTGTTCATCGATGATGACCAGCGCCAGACGCTGGAACACCACCTGCTCCTGAAAGATGGCGTGGGTGCCCACCACCATCTTGACGCTGCCATCGGCGATGGCGGCCAGCGCCTCCTCCCGCGCCTTGCCTTTCTGCTTGCCCGCCAGCCAGCCGACTCCGATGCCGAGCGGCTCCAGCCACTTGGCGAAGTTGATGGCGTGCTGTTCCGCCAGCAGTTCGGTCGGCGCCATCAAACCCACCTGACAGCCGTTGCCGATGGCTTGCAGGGCGGCCAGCGCTGCGACCAGGGTCTTGCCGGAGCCCACGTCACCCTGCACCAGCCGCATCATGGGGTGGCTCTGTTGCAGATCCTTGCTTATCTCGGCCACCACCCGGCTCTGGGCACCGGTGGGCTTGAACGGCAGGGCGCCGAGCAGCTGTTCGACCAGCGCGGGAGCCGGTTTGAGGGCGCGGGCCAGCTGGGTTTGTGCCTGAGCACGCACCTTCAAGACCGAGAGGTTGTGAGCCAGCAGCTCCTCCAGTACCAGCCGCTGCTGGGCCGGATGTTGACCGCTTTCGAGCAGCGGCAGCGCCACCGAGGGGGGCGGACGGTGCAGCAGTTTCAGGGCTGCGGCCAGTTCAATCTGGTGGGGATAGAGGCCGGCGGGCAGCAGCTCCTCGACGCCATAGAGGTCGAGCTGGGCCAGCGCCTGATCGGTGAGATTGCGCAGGGTGAGCTGGCGCAGTCCCTCGGTAGTCGGGTAGACGGGGGTGAGCGCCTCTTCGGTCTGGCCGGCTTGCTCCTCGCCGAGCAGCTTGTACTCGGGGTGGGCCATCTCCAGCCCGTATTTGCCGGGGCGCACCTCGCCGAAGCAGCGGATCAGGCGGCCCGTTGCTAGACTGTTCTTCTGGGCGGCGGTGAAGTTGAAGAAGCGCAGGGTGAGGGTGCCGGTGCCATCGCTGATACGGCAGACCAGCATGCGACGGCGCCCCATCACCAGCTGAGTGTCCTGGATTTCGCCCTCGACTGCACCGTGCAGGCCGGGCGGCAGATCGCCGATGGGCCACACCTGGGTGCGGTCCTCGTAGCGCAGGGGAAGGTGGAACAGCAGATCCTGTACCGTGGCCAGCCCCAGCCGCTCGAGCTTCTCCAGCATCTTGCTGCCGACACCCTTGAGGCTATCGAGAGGAATTTTATCCAATTTCATCAATTAGATGCCCGAAAACACTGTAAATATGTCCAGATGATAGGGGTTGTTGAGGGGCCGATGCAAGCCGAGTTGCTGCTGGCTGGGCCGCCAAGGCGGGGGAAACGGCGGATATAACAAAGGCCTGCCGAAAACGGGAGGCCTTTGTGCGGCTGCCAACAGGCAAGGTGCGGGCGCATGGCGCCCAAGGTCAGATGATGCGTTTAAGCAGCAGATGGGCCTTGACTCGGTGGATCCGTCCCAGCAGCTTGCGCACCTGTTCCGGGTAGTCCTGGATCTGCTCCACCTGATCGAAGTGACTGATCCGCTTGGTGTTGGTCAGGATGTTCTCCCGCTCCGCGTTGAACTGGGGACGCAGCAGGTGGCGACGATCGTGTACCAGCAGGCCGTTCTCCAGATCCAGCGCCCAGGCGCGGGGGTTGAGGTTGTTGCCGGTGAGCAGGGCCCACTCGTCATCCACGAAGATCCCCTTGAGATGGTAGGAGTTGCGCTCGCAACACCAGAGCATCAGGTTGAGGCGACCGTCGTCAATGTGGCGCTGGTTGCGTTCGGCAAACTTGCGCAGGTTGGTCTCGTAGAGATAGGGCAGGCCACCGATGGTGGAGAACTTCTCTTCCGGTGGAATGAAGAAGTCGTTGGCGGTCTTGTCGCCCACTACGATGGTCACCTTGCAACCGCGCTGCAGCAGATCCTCGATATCCTTGCTCAACTCCTTGGGGGGGTTGAAGTAAGGGGTGCAGATGAAGATCTCCCGCTCGGTGGCGCGCACCAGATTGCGGATCATCAGGTTGAGCTGATTGTTGCGCTTGCCCAGACCCACCATGGGGGTGACGGCCACCTCCTGAGTATTGACTGGCATGGTGCTGAAGCGGTACTGGCTCTGGCGCAGGTTCTGCTTGAAGCGGCGGATCGGCCCCTTCAGCTGTTTGGCGCTGGGGATATCGCTGTGATCCAGTCGCTGCACCGCGTCGCTCTTCACGAACAGATCATCCACGTAGTTGACCATGCTGCGGGCCAGCTCCGGGCTGGTGATCTGGTGATAGCGGTCGAAGCGGTAGCGATCCTGCTGGTGCAGGTAGATGTCGTTGAGGCTGGCGCCGGAGTAGAGCACCACATCATCGAAGATGAAGCCCTTGAGGTGGAGCACGCCGAGCAGCTCGCGCCCTTTGACCGGCACGCCGTAGATTTCGATCTGGTGCTCGTGTTCGGCAGCCATGGCCTGATACATCAGGTGGTTGCCGCCCTGCTTGCCTTTGCCGATCAGGCCGCGCTGGGCACGGTGGAAGTCGACGAACAGCTTGATGTCGAGGGCCGGATTGCGCTGCTTGGCGGCGTAGAGGGCGGAGAGGATCTCCCGGCCCGCTTCGTCATCCTGCAGATAGAGCGCGACCAGATAGATGCGCCGGGTGGCACTGGCGATAAGCGCAAGAATGCGGCGTTTGAAATCCTGGGCGCTGTAGAGCACTTCAAACTGATCCGCTGCGACGGCGATCTGGGGCAGGCGCGCCAGCAGTTGTCGATAATGGGCCGATGAATGCATAGATAAACCTGAAATCACGGGGTTAAGCGTTCCACTCGGAGCGATGAATAGGCGATTCTAGCAATCTCGCCCTCTCAGCCAAAGAAAGAATCATCAGAAAGATGAAAAAGGCCTCACGAGTGAGGCCTTTTTGTCAGCATTTCGCCCTTGTCAGAGGAAGCTGTAGATGATCATCGCCATCACGCCGCCGGTGGTGCCGATGATGGTCTCCATCACAGTCCAGGTCTGCAGAGTCTGCTTCTCGGTCAGGCCGAGGTAGCGGTTGGCCAGCCAGAAACCGGAGTCGTTGACGTGGGAGAGCACGATGGCACCGCCGCCGATGGCGATGGTGACGGCCGCCAGCTGGGCACCGTTCAGGCCGAGCGGCTCCAGCATCGGCAGCACCAGACCGCAGGCGGTCAGCATGGCGACGGTGGCAGAGCCCTGAATCACCCGTACCGCAGCGGCCAGAATGAAGGCCAGCGCGACGATGGGCAGACCGGAGTCGGCCAGCATGTTGCCAAGGGCGGCACCCACGCCGGAATCAACCAGCACCTGCTTGAACACGCCACCGGCACCGGTCACCAGAATGATGACACCGGCCGGCTGGATGGCGCTGTTGCAGACGCTCATCACCTCGTCACGGGACATGCCGCGGCGAATACCCAGCAGATAGAAGGCGGCCAGACAGGCGACCATGATGGCGGTGAAGGGGTGACCGATGAACTCCAGCCAGTTGTGCAGGGTGGAGCCCGCCTCGACGAAACGACCGACGATGGTCTTGAGGCCGATCAGCAGCAGCGGCAGACCGATGAGGCCCATGGCCAGCCCGAAGGAGGGCAGGGATTTGCTGTCATCGTGGACGCTGTTCTGGGCATCGGCAGGCAGCGGTACATCGACGATCTTGCTGATGAAGTCACCGAACAGCGGGCCAGCCAGGATCAGCGCCGGTACGGCGGCGATCAGGCCGAACAGGATCATGTAGCCGAAGTCGGCACCCAGCTGGGATGCCACCAGGATCGGGCCCGGCGCCGGAATAAGGAAGGCCTGGCAAGTCGCGATACCGGCCAGCAGGGCGATACCAATCTTAACCACGCTGCCACCGCCACGACGGACGATGGCGAAGGCGACGCCGATCAGCAGCACCACGGCCACGTCAAAGAAGAGCGGCAGGGCGCAGACAAAGCCGGTCAGGGCCATGGCCCAGTTGGCGCGCTTGACGCCGAACTTGCCGAGTAGAGTGTGGGCTACTCGGTCGAGGGCACCGGTCACTTCCATCACCTTGCCGAACATGGCGCCCAGCGCCACCACCACGGCGACGAAACCGAGGGTGCCACCCATCCCTTTCTGGATGGTGTTGGCGATGTCGGCCGGGTTCATGCCAGCGGCGAGACCCGCCACCATGGAGACCAGGATCAGGGCTACCACGGCGTGGAGCCGGGCCTTCATCACCAGGAAGAGCAGCAGCACAATCGAGCCGGCGGCTGTCATGATCAGGGAGAGGTCAGACATTGTTATGCGTTCCTTTTTCCAAGTTCAGTCGTGACACCTTGCCGATCCGTCGGCAAACCATATCTTTATGATTTATTTAGATTTATGGCAAGGGCTCAACATCATATGCCCAGGTGACTATGGGTTTGCTCAGTCTGTGGCAGACTTCACATTTTCAATCGTTACCGGTAACATGTTACCGGTAACGTGTTAGATTAGAACCCATCAACAGCTGGTTTTTTGAAAAGTGGGACAGAGGTCAAATTATGGCGGGTAAGTGCATTATCGTGATGGGTGTGTGTGGTAGCGGCAAATCCAGCGTGGGTCTGAAAGTGGCCGAAGCGCTGGGCGCCAAGTTCATCGATGGTGATGACCTGCACCCCAAGGCCAACATCCAGAAGATGGCTGGCGGCAACCCCCTCAACGATGAGGATCGTGCCCCCTGGCTGGAGCGGATCCGCGACGCCGCCTACAGTCTCGAGCAGAAGAACGAGACCGGCATCATTGTCTGTTCCGCCCTCAAAAAGAAGTACCGCGACCAGATCCGCGAAGGCAACGAGTCGGTCAGCTTCATCTTCCTCGATGGCAGCCAGCCGCTGATCCTCGAGCGGATGCGTGCCCGCAAGGGCCACTTCATGCGTGAAAGCATGGTACAAAGTCAGTTCGATACCCTGGAGCGCCCGGATGGCGAAGCCGGTGTATTCCACATTGATATCGACGGCACCTTCGAACAGGTGGTTGACCGCGCCGTCACAGCATTGGAGCAAGCCCAATGATTCATCAGGTAATTTCCGACGTCACCGCCCGCATCCGTGAGCGCAGTGTCGCCCGTCGTCAGGCATTTCTGGCCCGTATCCAGCGTCAGGCAGAGCAGGGCAAGACCCGCGCCGCGCTGGCCTGTGGCAACCTGGCCCACGCCGTGGCCGCCTGCAGCAGTGACGAGAAGGGTCGCATCCTCGACATGACCCGCGCCAACGTCGGCATCGTCACCGCCTACAACGACATGCTGAGCGCCCATCAGCCCTATCAGGGCTATCCGGATCAGATCAAGGCGGTACTGGCCGAGCTGGGCCACAGTGCCCAGGTCGCTGGCGGCGTGCCCGCCATGTGCGATGGCGTGACCCAGGGTCAGCCGGGGATGGACATGTCCCTCTTCTCCCGCGACCTGATCGCCCAGGCGACCGCGCTGTCGCTCTCTCACAACACCTTTGATGCGACCCTGCTGCTCGGTATCTGCGACAAGATCGCTCCGGGTCAGATCATGGGGGCCCTCTCCCACGCTCACCTGCCGACTGCATTTGTTCCTGCTGGCCCGATGGCGAGCGGCATCAGCAATGACGAGAAGGTGAAGGTGCGTCAGAAGTACGCTGCCGGTGAAGTGGGCCGTGATGCCCTGCTGGAGATGGAGTGCGGCGCCTACCACGCGGCAGGCACCTGTACCTTCTACGGCACCGCCAACACCAACCAGCTGGTGTTCGAGGCCATGGGCCTGATGCTGCCGGGCTCTGCCTTTGTCCACCCACACAGCGAGCTGCGCCGTGCCCTGACCGCCGAAGCGGCCCGCCGCATCAGCGCCATGATCCCGGGTTCCCCGGCCTATCGCCCGCTGAGCGAGGTGCTGGACGAGCGCTCGCTGGTCAACGGTCTGGTGGCCCTGCTCGCCTCCGGCGGCAGCACCAACCACAGCATCCACATGGTGGCGCTGGCCCGCGCCGCCGGTCTGGTGCTGACCTGGGATGACATCAGCGATCTCTCCGACGTGGTGCCGCTGCTGGTTCGCATGTACCCGAACGGCCCGGCTGACGTCAACGCCTTCGAACAGGCGGGCGGCGTGCCCGGCCTGATGCGCCGTCTGGCGCAAGAGGGGCTGATCCACATGGACGCCACTCCGGTCTTTGGCGAGATGCAGGATTACCTCAGCCGTCCGACACTGGTCGATGGCCAGCTGGTATGGCAGCCGGTGGGCGAAAGCGGCGATGCGAGCGTGCTGTCGCCTTCCGGCAGCGTATTCCAGGCCACCGGCGGCACCAAGCTGCTGGCGGGCAATCTGGGCCGCGCCGTGGTCAAGGTCTCTGCCGTGGCTCCCGAGTATCGGGTGATTGAAGCGCCAGCGCGGGTCTTCTCCTCCCAGCATGCGGTGGAAGCGGCCTACAAGGCGGGCGATCTCAATCAGGACGCCGTGATCGTGGTGCGCCACAATGGCCCGGCCGCCAACGGCATGCCGGAGCTGCACAAGCTGATGCCGGTGCTCGGCAACCTGCAGAAGGCGGGTTACAAGGTGGCGCTGGTCACCGATGGCCGTCTCTCCGGTGCCTCCGGCAAGATCCCGGCCGCCATCCACGTCACTCCGGAAGCGCTGCACGGCGGGGCCATCGGCCTGCTTGCTGACGGCGACCTGCTGCGGGTTGACGCGGTAAACGGCAGCCTCGACTGTCTGACCGATTTGAGTGGCCGTACCCAGGCCGAGATTGACCTCACTCTGGAACAAGAGGGGTGGGGCCGTGAACTGTTCAGCGTGATGCGTCGCGCGGTATCGAGCGCCGAGTGTGGCGCTACCATCTTTGACTAAGGAAGAGCTATGCAGAACTGGAAAGTGACCCCGGCCGAGGTGTTTGCCGCCTCCCCGCTGGTACCCGTGATGGTTATCAACGAGCTGGATCAGGCCCTGCCGATGGCCAAGGCGCTGCTCGACGGCGGCATCTCTGTCTTCGAAATCACCCTGCGCACCCCGGTGGCGCTCGATGCCATCGCCCTCATTGCCAAGGCGATGCCGGATGCCATGGTCGGTGCCGGTACCGTGCTCAACTGCGAGCAGTTTGACGCAGCCGTTGCTGCCGGTGCCCGCTTCGTCATCTCCCCGGGGATGACCCCGGCACTGCTTGCTCACGCGGCCAAGAGCACTGCACCGCTGATCCCGGGTGTGGCAACTCCGTCTGAAGTGATGCAGGCGCTGGAAGCGGGCTACGACCACCTGAAGTTCTTCCCGGCCGAAGCGAACGGCGGCACCAAGGCGCTCTCCGCCATTGCCGCGCCGCTGCCCCAGGTGAAGTTCTGCCCGACCGGCGGTATCGGCCCGAAAAACGTGGCCGACTATCTGGCGCTCAAATGCGTTGCCACTGTCGGCGGCTCCTGGATGCTGCCGGCCGATGCGGTCAAGAGCGGCAACTGGGAAGAGGTGACCCGCCTCTCCCGCGAAGCGGTTGAGCTGGTAAAACGCTAAGCATCAGTTGTGCAGAAAACCAAACAGGCCACCCTCGGGTGGCCTGTTTGCTATCAGCGTGGCTTCAGTGTGTGAGGGAAGGGATTACCCCAGACTCTCCCCGACATAGAGGGAGAAGCCGATATCCTTGCGGGTGTCGGGTTGGGATTGGCCGCTGAGACGCGCCAGCAGCATGGTGGCCGCCTCCCGACCGATCGCTTCCCGCGGGGTGGCGATACTGGCCAGCTTGGGGGTCATGGCGTGGCCGATGTCGAGGGCGTTGCAACCGGCGATGGCGATCTGCTGGGGCACCGGGATCCACTTGGCCTGACACTGCAGCAGGGCGCCCACCGCCAGGTCATCGTTGGTGCAGAACAGGCCGTCGAGGTCGGGATAGCGCACCAGCGCCTGATCCAGCAGCTCGCCCCCCAGAGTGAAGCTGGAGGATTGTTCGGTCAGCAGATGCTGGCCGGTGAGGCCGAAGTCGGTCATCGCCTGATAGTAACCCTCCATCCGCAGCTGGGTACGCACGTCGAGCCGCGCTCCCAGATAGACCACCTTGCGTCGGCCCCGGTGCAGCATCTCTGTTACCATGGCCCGAGCCGCGGCTCTATGATCCATGCCGACCACCATGTCGATGGGGGTTTGCGGCAGATCCATGGTCTCCACCACCGGAATGCCGGCGGTGGCGATCATCTTGCGGGTGCGTTCGGTGTGCTGGCTGTCGGAGAGGATCAGCCCATCCACATGGTAGGAGAGCAGGGACGCGACCTGCTCCTCCTCCCGCTCCGGGCTGTAGCCGTAGTGGGCCAGCAGGGTCTGGTAGCCAGCCGGTCGGGTCACCGACTCGATGCCGTGGATCACCGCCGAGAAAACCTGGTTGGAGAGGGAGGGGATCAGGATGCCGATCGCCTTGCTGGTCGCGTTGGAGAGAATATCCGGCGCCCGGTTGGGGATATAACCCAGCTCTTCCACCACAGCCGCGATCCGCTCGCGGGTCCCCTCCGCTACGGTCTGCGGGTCGCGCAGATAGCGGCTGACAGTCATCTTGGTCACGCCGGTCTGGTCGGCGATATCTTGCAGGGTGGGGCGGCGCTTGCGGGTGGGGCTCATTAGGGGTGTCCAGCGTGGATGTTACATGTAACATTACCGTTTTTGGCGGATAAAGTCAGCATATGAAGCCGTTTTTGCAGGAGTTTTCCGATGATCAGAGGCAAGCAGTTCGTGGATGTCCGGTTCGAGCAACAGGATGTGGAGGGGGAGCAGTTCTCGGAGTGCCGCTTTATCGGCTGCGACTTCTCCTGGCTGGATTTGAGCGATAGTCGCTTCATCGACTGCAGCTTCTACGATCGGGAGAGTGAACGGGGCTGCCTGTTGCAGGGTTGTGATCTGCGCGAGGCCAGCTTTCTACGCTGCGATCTCACCATGGCCGATTGCAGCCGCAGCCAGTGTCTGGGGTTGGAGATGCGTGACTGTCAGGCGGTCGGCATCAACTTCGGCCACGCCAGCTTCGCCAACCAGATCACCGCCAAAAGCTACTTCTGCGAGGCCCATCTGACCGGCAACAACTTCAGCTACGCCAGCTTCGAGGGCTGTCTGCTGGAGAAGTGCGAGCTGACCGGAAACCGTTGGCAGGGGGCCAACCTGTTCGGTGCCTCGCTGGCGGGATCCGATCTCAGCGGCTCCGAGTTTGGTCAGATCGACTGGACTAGCTTCAAGCTGCAGGGCTGCGATCTGCGCCAGTGCGATCTGCCGGGGCTGGATCTGCGTCGGGTCGACCTGCAGGGGGTGCAGATTAACGAGGATCAGCAGCAGACCTTGCTGGAGCAGATCGGTCTGGTTGTCTTCCCCTGAGCCGAGCGAAAAATTAGGTAATTTTTCATCAAATGGGCGCGACATTGAGGGGCGATGCTTCTGAAATGACAAAAGCCTGCGTGATGCAGGCTTTTGCTAGTGAGTGTGTGACGCGCTTGTCGGCTGGGTTAACTCAACCCTTGGCCAGCCATTTGGTCGGGTTGATCGCCTCGCCCTGATAGCGGATTTCGAAGTAGAGGCCAGGTCTGTCCTGACCGCCACTGTCACCGACCAGTGCTACCGGTTCACCCTGTTCCACATTCTGGCCAACCTGACGCAGCAGCGACTGATTGTGACCGTAGAGGCTCATATAGCCCTTGCCGTGGTCGATCACCAGCAGCATGCCGAAGCCGTCGAGCCAGTCGGCATAGACCACTTGCCCCGGTGCGACCGCCTTGACCTGGGTCCCTTCGCTGGCGCCGATCAGGGTGCCTTTCCACTTGAGCTGGGCGGTGCGCGGCGAACCGTAGGAGATGAGGATCGGCCCCTGTACCGGCCAGCGCAGGCTGCCATTGGTCTTGAGACCGCTGTAATGACCGGCACTGCTGATGCCCGAGCCACGCTCCGGTTTGCTGCTGGCCACCTCTTCGACCGGTTCTGCCGGTTTGACGGTTTTATTCTGCTGGGCGGCGAGTCGTTGTTGCTCGGCGCGGCGCTGTTCGGCCAGCTTGCGCTGACGCTCCTGCTCCGCTTTCAGCTTGGCCAACCGCTCCCGCTCGGCCCGTTCACGGCGCTCCTGCTCTTCACGCTTGCGACGCAGCTCTTCCAGCCGGGCTTTCAGCGCTTTCTCCGCCTTGACCAGCTTGGTGAGCTTCTGCTCGTCATCCTGTACCGATTGCTGCAACTGGTTGCGCACCTTGGTCCGGCTCTGCTGGCTGGCCAGCAGGGTCTGGTGATGCTCCTGCTGTTCGGCAAGCAGGGTCTGCAGTCTGGTCTCGGTCTCTTTGGTGGCCTGCTGGTTTTTCGCCAGCTTGTCACGGGTGGCGCGCAGGGCGTTGATGGCCTCGATGCGGGCCTTGTTGAGGTAGTCGTAGTAGTCGAGGGAGCGGCTCAGTTTGGCCGGATCCTGCTGATTGAGCAGCAGTTTGAGGTAGTCGTGGTTGCCCGCCTGAAAGGCGCTTTCCGCCTGCTTGGCCAGCAACTGCTTCTGATGTTTGGCTTGAACTTCCAGCGCCAGCTTGTCTTTTTGCAGGGTCGCCAGCGTCTGCTGGTTCTGCTTCAACTGCTGCCTGGTCTGGTTGAGTTTGGCGGCGGCGGCCGAGATGGCCTGCTCGTCAGCCTTGAGCTGGGTATTGAGCTTGGCAAGCTCCTGCTTGCTGAGCTTGATGGTCTTCTGTTGCTCTTTGATCTGGGACTGCATGGTCCCCAGCTGCTGATTGGCGGCCAAAGCCGATGTGCTGGCGCCAAATGACAGGCAAAAAAACAGCGCGCCGGCCAACAGGCCGACGCGACTGGTTTTCTGTGAAATAACTTCGCATCCCCGCATGGGGAAGGATTATTTCAGAATCATCAGGGGCTTGCCAGTCATTTCCGGCGGCACCGGCAGACCCATCAGGGTCAGCATGGTGGGGGCCAGATCGGACAGTTTGCCACCTTCAACTACCTCGGCTTTGCGACCGAAATAGATGAGCGGAACCGGCAGATTGGTGTGGGCGGTGTGGGCCTGACCAGTCTCTTCGTCCAGCATCTTCTCGGCGTTACCGTGGTCGGCAGTGATCAGGCACTCGCCACCCACTTCGGCCAGGGCGTCGGTCACGCGACCGATGCAGTGGTCAACGGCTTCACACGCTTTGACGGCGGCATCGAACACACCGGTGTGACCAACCATGTCGCCATTCGGGTAGTTACAGATGATGACGTCGTACTTGCCGCTCTTGATGGCCGCAACCAGCTTGTCAGTCAGCTCTTCGGAGCTCATTTCCGGCTGCAGGTCATAGGTCGCCACTTTCGGGCTGGCCACGATCTCGCGATCTTCGCCGGTGAAGCAGGACTCTTCGCCACCGTTGAAGAAGAAGGTGACGTGAGCATACTTCTCGGTTTCGGAGATGCGCAGCTGGGTCTTGCCCTGCTTGGCCAGCCACTCACCCAGAGTGTTGACCAGAGCGGTCGGCGGGTAGGCACAGGCAGTTTTGATGTCGGCCGCGTATTCGGTCAGCATCACGAAGTTCAGCTTTGGCTCGACTGCACGGGCGAAGCCGGTGAAGTCGGTGTCAACGAAGGCGCGGGTGATTTCACGGGCACGGTCGGCACGGAAGTTCATGAAAATCAGCGCATCGCCATCTTCCATCGGGGCAGCTTCGCCGATGCGGGTAGCTTTGACGAACTCGTCGTTCTCATCGCGGGCATAAGCGGCAGCCAGTGCTTCGGTGGCGCTCTCGGCGGTGAACTCGCCCTTGCCCTGGGTCATCAGGTCATAGGCTTGCTGCACGCGATCCCAGCGGTTGTCACGGTCCATGGCGAAGTAACGGCCGATCATGGAGGCGAAACGACCCTTGCCCAGCTTGGCGAACAGGGCGTCGAACAGCTCGATGGAGGACTGGGCGGAGCGCGGCGGAACGTCGCGGCCATCCAGGAAGGCGTGCAGGTAGATCTTCTCGGCGCCACGCTTGGCTGCCATTTCGATCATGCCCATGATGTGCTCTTCGTGGCTGTGTACGCCACCCGGGGACATCAGGCCCATGATGTGAACTGCTTTGCCGTTGGTCACGGCAGCGTCAACAGCCTTGGCCAGCTCGACGTTCTGGAAGAATTCGCCATCCTGGATGTCTTTGGAGATGCGGGTCAGCTCCTGATAGACGATGCGACCGGCACCTATGTTGACGTGGCCCACTTCGGAGTTGCCCATCTGGCCATCCGGCAGACCGACGTCCAGACCGGAGCCGGAGATCAGGGTGCTGGTGTAGTCACGGGCCAGACGATCGAGGTTGGGAGTCTTGGCGGCAGCGACGGCGTTGTGCTCTTGCTTGGTGCTGTAGCCCCAACCGTCCATGATGACCAGAACCAAAGGTTTCTTAGCTGTTGACATAAGACTATGTCCTCTCGGATTGGAAAAAATGCGGGAAATGAAACTAGCGTAATATTACTACATCTGCCGAAATAGTCACCTGATAGCCAAGGGGCGCTCCCGCGGCCCCGCAAGCCACGCCTTTCCTGCCATGCTCGCTGCCCAATGATGATGGGAGCCTGCTCGCGCTTTGCCGCCAAGATGGCTGATCTTATCAATACCCCCATGTATACTCGGGCCCTTGTCTTGGTCCCTGGATAGTAGAAGATGCAAGAGTATTTGGATTTTGCGGCCCGTAACCCGCTGCTGACCGCAGCCTGGTTGGGTCTGGCTGGCACCCTGGTTTACACCACTGTGCGTGCCCGTTTGTCACCGGTAAAAACCGTCAACAACCACACCGCGACCCTGCTGATCAACCGCGAGAATGCCACCGTGGTGGATATTCGCAGTCAGGAAGAGTACGCCAAGGGCCATCTGGCCGGTGCCCAGCACCTGCCGCTGACCCAGATCGAGAGCAATAATCTGGGCCCGGTTGAAAAGCATAAAGATGCCCCCATCATAGTGGTGTGCGAGTCGGGAATGACTGCGGGCGGCGCGGGCCGTCAGCTGAGCAAAGCTGGCTTCAAGCAGGTTTATGTGCTCGGCGGTGGCATGGCCCAATGGCGTGCAGAAAATCTGCCGGTAACCAAGAAACGCTGATTTAAGCAGGGCCTGAGCCCACTTATCCATATAACAAGGAATCAAACGAAATGGCTGACGAGATCAACAACCAGGAAGTACAACCGGAATTCCACATCCAGCGTGTTTACACCAAGGATGTCTCTTTCGAAGCGCCGAACACCCCGCACATCTTCCAGAAAGAGTGGCAGCCGGACGTCAAGCTGGATATGGATACCAAGACCAACATCCTGGCTGAGAACGTCTACGAGGTTGTCCTGACCCTGACCGTAACTTGCAAACTGGAAACCGAAACCGCCTTCCTGTGCGAAGTACAGCAAGCTGGTATCTTCACCATCGGTAACCTGCCGGAGCCGCAACTGGCTCACTGCCTGGCTGCCTTCTGCCCGAACATCCTGTTCCCGTATGCCCGCGAAGCCGTGGCCAACATGGTGAGCAAGGGTTCCTTCCCGCAGCTGAACCTGGCACCGGTCAACTTCGATGCCCTGTTTGCCCAGCACATGGCGCAAGCACAGGCCCAGCAGGCGACTGCGGAAGCCTGATAATGGCTGACCAGATCGCTATCTCGGTCTTGGGGGCGGGGTCTTATGGCTCCGCCCTTGC
The DNA here is from genome assembly GCF_051919365.1 of Aeromonas sp. 82P. Lineage (NCBI taxonomy): Bacteria > Pseudomonadati > Pseudomonadota > Gammaproteobacteria > Aeromonadales > Aeromonadaceae > Aeromonas > Aeromonas sp. 82P. The sequence goes on along the minus strand of NZ_JBQBEV010000001.1, from coordinate 112,483 downwards.
CATTTCTCTGGCGCGCAACGGTCATCCGACCCTGCTGTGGGGTCACGACCCTGCTCATGTCGCCGAGCTGGAACAAGACCGCTGCAACAAGGCATTTTTGCCTGATGTCCCTTTTCCTGCCGATCTGCAGCTGACTGCGGATCTGCAACGTGCGGTACAAGCTGCCCCCGTGCTGCTGCTGGTCGTGCCAAGCCATGTATTTGGCGATGTGCTGACCCGGATCAAACCCTTCCTGCGCCCCGATACCCGTATCGCCTGGGCCACCAAGGGTCTGGAGCCGGACAGTGGCCGTCTGCTGCAGGATGTGGCCCGCGAAGTGCTGGGTGACGAGATACCGCTGGCGGTCATCTCCGGCCCCACCTTCGCCAAGGAGCTGGCTGCTGGTCTGCCGACCGCCATCTCGGTCGCTTCGACCCACGACGAGTTCGCCGACGATCTCTCCCACTTGCTGCACTGTGGCCGCTCCTTCCGGGTCTATACCAATCCGGACTTCGTCGGTCTGCAGCTGGGTGGGGCGGTGAAGAACGTCATCGCCATCGGTGCCGGTCTCTCCGACGGGCTCGGGTTTGGCGCCAATGCCAGAACCGCGCTCATCACCCGGGGTCTGGTGGAGATGCAGCGTCTGGGTGCGGCGCTGGGTGCCGATGCCAAAACCTTTATGGGGATGGCGGGGCTCGGGGATCTGGTGCTCACCTGTACCGACAACCAGTCGCGCAACCGTCGCTTCGGGCTGGCCCTCGGGGCTGGCAAGGATGTGAACACCGCCATGACCGAGATCGGTCAGGTGGTGGAGGGGTATCGCAACACCAAAGAGGTGCATCTGCTGGCGGCCCGCTGCGGCGTCGAGATGCCCATCTGCGAGCAGATCTTCAAGGTGCTCTACGAGGGTAAGAACCCGAAAGAAGCGGCCATCGCCCTGCTGTCGCGAGACAAGAAGGACGAGTAATCTGCCGATTGCCCATGCAAAAGGCCCCGCCAGATGGCGGGGCCTTTTCTTTGCTGTAAGGGCTGCAAATCAGTAGTAAGAGTGGTCGCCGCGCTGGTGCTCGGTGGCATCTTTCACACCGTTGAGCTCACCCGGGAACTTCTCCAGCAGCTGCTTCTCGATCCCCTCTTTCAGGGTGTAATCGACCATGGAACAACCGTTGCAACCACCGCCAAACTGCAGGATGGCCAGTTTGTCTTCAGTCAGCTCGACCAGGGTGACCTTGCCACCGTGACCGGCCAGCATGGGGTTCACTTCGGACATCAACACGTACTCGATGCGCTCGATCAGCGGCGCGTCATCGGCCACTTTACGCATCTTGGCGTTCGGTGCTTTCAGGGTGAGCTGGGAGCCCATCTGATCGGTCACGAAGTCGATGGTGGCATCCACCAGGAAGGGGGCGCTCAGGGGATCGACCATGCAGTCGAAGCCGCTGAAGGGCAGGTGTTGATCTTCCGGGTCCACGGCATCGGGCGGGCAATACGATACGCCACACTCGGCATTCTGGGTTCCCGGATTGACCACAAACACCCGGATATTGGTGCCATCAGGCTGTTTTTCCAGCAGTTTACGGAAATGGGCCTGGGCGGCGTCGGAAATGCTGATCATCACTATCCTCATAAACCTGAGTGTACGACTAGGGTATTCATGATAACGCGGTTATTAATGCTTGGGTAGCATGCCGATGGCTACTTGCTGTGCCGCAGGGTTCGACAGATTGCCCACACTTCCACCTTTGTGATGCCGCTCTCATGGAGCAGACGGCTGAGCTGACCGGCGGTGGCGCCTGTGGTCACGACGTCATCGAGCAGGGCGACATGGCGATAGTGGTGGGGACGGATCCGGAATGCCCCGCGCAGATTGCGCCGCCGCTGCCCGGCGCTCAGGGTTGTTTGTTGCGGGGTCGCCTTGATGCGCTGCAACAGGGTGTTGTCGCAGGGAATGTCGGTGAACTCGCCAAGGGCTTGCGCGATCTCCTCCGCCTGATTGAACCCACGCCGCCACTGCCGCCACCAGTGCAGGGGAACCGGAATGATCGCCTCCGGCGGCTCGTTGTCATCCAGATGGTCGGCCAAGAGGCGTGCCAGTAGCGGCGCCAGCAGGATCTGGCCGGAATATTTGAGCCGGGGGATCAGCATGGGGTAGGGGGTTTGGTAGTCGCCAATCACCTGCAACCGCTCCCAGGGGGGAGGTCTGCGCTGGCAGCGACCACAGACCGGTATGCTCTCTTCTATATAGTCAGCCAGCGGTGCGGCGCAGAGGCGGCATCTTGGCTGTGACTGGTGCAGCGCCTGCCGACACCAGCTGCAGAGCAGGGGAGCGTTGTCGCAAGGCTGATGGCAGAGCAGGCAACTCCCTTGCCAGTCGCCGTGGTTGCCGAGCAGCGGGCTTGCTTTAGCGAGCAGTCGCTTTAACATGCTGACCCCAAGAGCATGAACAGGGATCTTGAGTCTAGATGAGCATATCGGTAGAGCAGTTTGGCCAGGGGCCCGATCTGGTGCTGTTGCACGGTTGGGGGATGAACGGTGCGGTCTGGCATGGCATTGCCCAACAGTTGGCACCCCACTATCGGGTTCATCTGGTAGATTTGCCCGGTTTTGGCAACAGCCCGCTGGCAGACGAGGTGGATTACAGCCTGACCTGGCTTGCCGAGCAGGTGGCTGCCATCTTGCCGCAGAAGTGTCATCTGCTTGGCTGGTCGCTCGGCGGTCTGGTGGCAAGCCAGTTGGCACTGACTCATCCCGCTCGGTTGCACTCCCTGATCACGGTAGCCAGCTCTCCCTGCTTTATGGCGCGGGACGAGTGGCCCGGAATTGCCCCCAAGGTGCTGACCGGCTTCAACCAGATGCTGGCGGGGGATTTTCGCCAGACCATAGAGCGCTTTCTGGCGATCCAGGCCATGGGCAGTGAACACGCCCGGGACGATATCCGTCAGTTGCGCCACTGGCTGGCCGAGCGCCCGGCGCCCCAGTTTGCCGCACTCGAGGCCGGGCTGACGCTGTTGGCCGAGATTGACCTGCGCGAACCGCTGCGGGAGCTGGATCTGCCCTGGTTGCGGATCTATGGCCGACTGGATTCATTGGTGCCCAAGGCGGCCATTCCCCTGCTGGATGATCTCTACCCTGCCAGCCGCAGCGTGACTCTCAATAAGGCCTCACACGCACCTTTTATCTCCCACCCTGACGAATTCATTGAAATCGTTCGAGATTTTGTTGGCTAAAAAACAGCCTGCAAGCTTCATTAATCCTCTGGTCTGGCGGATAATTAAGCTGTGACCAGAGGAGTAACACCATGCGAATTGATTCTGCTTTCAACAGCGGGGTACAGGGATTTCAGCGAGCCGAGCAGATTGCCGACAAGGCATCCAATCAGATCGCCCGCCTCAACACCCCCAGCGGGGATCAGGTGCAAGTGACCGATGAGCTTGTCAATCTCAAGGTAGCCGAGCAGCAGGCTGGCGCTTCAGCCAAGGTAGTGCAGACCGCCAGCGATATGATGGGAACCCTGATCGACATCCGGGTGTGAGATGAACATCAATGTCAGTCTGCCCCCCCTTATCCCGACACAGCTGCAACCCCAAGTGGAAGCGGCGAGGACGGATAATCGCCGGGCAGAACTGATCCCGCAGGCCCGAGCGGGCCAAGCCTCCGTTGCCGAATCCGAAGTCGGCTCCCAAAAAGAGAAATCCAAAGCCGGTCAGGCCTCCAGCAATCAGACCTCCCAGAACAGCCGTGAAACCGGGCAATTAGCCCCGACGACACTGCCAGACAATCGCTTTGTCGAGGCCACCGGTGAGGATGGGCAGCGCAAGCAGCAAGATCCCAAACAGCAGGAGCAGCAACAGCGGCAAGAGCAGCAGGTTCAGGATCTTGTCGAGCGTGACAAGGAGGTGCGCACTCACGAGCAGGCTCACCAGTCTGCGGGTGGAGAGTACGCCAGCTCGCCCACCTATCAGTTTACGCAAGGGCCGGATGGCAAGCGTTATGCGACGGGTGGCGAAGTCCAGATCGATACCAGTGTCGTACCCGGTGACCCTGCGGCTACCATCGCCAAGATGCAGCAGATCCGCTCTGCAGCGCTGGCGCCTGCCGAGCCTTCCGCGCAGGATCTGGCCGTCGCGCGCAGCGCTGCCGCGAGTGAAGCCAAGGCGCGCAAAGAGCTGATGGCCGAGCAGAGCGCGAAATCGGACGGTGTGTTGAGCGCCTATATGGACAAGCGCAACAGCGTCATCGCGGGCCACTATCGACAGGCTGTCAGCCCGGCCTCTACCCAGTCCCTCAGTCTGCATATCTGAATCACTCTCGCCAAACTTTCAGCTGCTTTGCCTGTTTTGCAACTAACCTGAAGATCAGGCCCATTCCAATTTCACAGGAGCTGTCATGCATTTCGATGAAGTCAAAGCGGAAGATTTCACCACCTTCTCCCGTGTACCGCCCCCCCACCTGCAGATGGAGCAGTTTCTGATGCAGCTCGGAGGAGGAGGAACTGAAGGAACCAGTTTCAAGAAGAAAGTGATGATGGCGGCTGGCTGGAGTCACACCGGCGTCGTCTCTTACGGAAAGTATCCACAAGAGGCCTGCAAGGCATTCAACCGACTGCGGGAGGTGCTGGCCCAGCATGGAGAGCCCGAGAGTATCTTGCTGCCCTGACGCAGTGATCCTGAGCTTCGCGTGTAAAAAAGCCCCTTGCGGGGCTTTTTGCATTCAGAGGCGTTCCGGACGGTTTCGTTACTTTTTCGCTTTGGAAAGCGCTGCCGCGAAGGCGTTGCCCATGGCACCACCCATTGGGGCGCTTTGGCGCGGCTCATTTCTTGGTTTGGCGTTGCCAGCGCTACTGTTGCGCGCTTCAGTCGGCTTGCGGGAAGCTTGCCCCGCTTTCTCGTCGAGGCGCATGGTCAGGCTAATCCGCTTGCGTGGGGCGTCCACTTCCAGCACCTTGACCCGCACAATGTCGCCCGCCTTGACCACCTCACGGGGATCCTTGACGAAACGGTCGGTCAGGGAGGAAATATGCACCAGCCCGTCCTGATGAACACCGATATCGACGAAGGCGCCGAAGTTGGTGACGTTGGTGACCACCCCCTCCAGCACCATCTCGGGCACCAGGTCGCTGATCTGCTCCACCCCTTCCTTGAAGGTCGCGGTTTTGAACTCGGGGCGCGGGTCGCGGCCCGGCTTGTCCAGTTCGCCGATGATGTCGGTGATGGTAGGTACGCCGAATTGCTCATCGGTGTAATCGGCCGGTTTCAGGCTGCGCAGCAGGCTGCTGTTGCCGAGCAGGCTCTCCACGGTCTGCTCCAGCTTGGCGAGGATCCGCTCCACCACCGGATAGGATTCCGGATGTACCGCCGAGCTGTCGAGGGGATTGCTGCCGCCGCGAATGCGCAGGAAGCCAGCACACTGTTCGAAGGCTTTGGGGCCGAGTCGGCTCACTTTCAGCAATTGCTGACGGCTCTTGAAGGCGCCGTGCTCATCCCGATAGGCGACGATGTTCTGGGCCAGCGTCTGGGAGAGGCCGGAAACCCGGTTGAGCAGGGCGACCGAGGCTGTGTTCACATCGACCCCGACCGCGTTCACGCAATCCTCGACCACGGCATCCAGCCGGCGGGCCAGCTGGCTCTGGCCGACGTCATGCTGATACTGGCCGACCCCGATACTCTTGGGATCGATTTTGACCAGTTCGGCCAACGGGTCTTGCAGGCGGCGGGCGATGGAGACGGCGCCACGGATCGAGACGTCGAGATCCGGGAACTCCTGGGAGGCGAGTTCGGAGGCGGAGTAGACCGAAGCCCCTGCTTCGCTCACCACTATCTTCTGCGCCTTAGCGGCGGGGTAGCGCTCGAACAGGTCGCTGACCAGCCGGTCGGTCTCTCGCGAGGCGGTGCCGTTGCCGATGCTGATGAGCTCGACCTTGTGTTTCTGGCACAGCTCGCTCAGGGTCTTGAGGCTCTGATCAATCTGGCGTTTCGGTTCGAACGGATAGATGGTGGCGTGATCGACCAGCTTGCCGGTGGCATCCACCACGGCAACCTTGACCCCGGTGCGGATGCCCGGATCCAGCCCCATGGTGCAGCGCATGCCGGCCGGGGCCGCCATCAGCAGATCCTTGAGGTTCATGGCGAACACCTTGATCGCCTCCTCCTCTGCCGACTCGCGGATACGGCCGATCAGCTCGGTCTCCATCTGAAGCGACAACTTGATCTTCCAGGTCCAGCTCACCACCCCTTGCAGCCATTTGTCGGCCGGGCGGTTCTGCAGATTGAGCTTGAGGTGGTGGGCAATGATCCCTTCGCAGGGGCTGGCACTCTCATCGTCACCGGTGACCAGCGCCAGATTGAGGATCCCTTCATTGCGGCCGCGCAGCATGGCCAGCACCCGGTGGGAGGGGGCCTTGTGCAGTGGTTCGTCGTGTTCGAAGTAATCCTTGAACTTGGCCCCTTCCTGCTCCTTGCCTGCCACCACGCGGGCGCGCAGGGTGGCATTTTGCCACAGGTAGTCGCGCAGCTTCTCCAGCAGGTCGGCCTGCTCGGCGAAGCGCTCCATCAGGATATAGCGGGCGCCGTCGAGGGCTGCCTTGCTGTCGGCAATGCCCTGTTCGGGATTGAGGAAGGTGGCTGCAGCTTGCTCGGGATCCTGCATCGGGTCGCTGAGCAGCAGGTTGGCAAGCGGCTCCAACCCGGCTTCGATCGCCATCTGCCCCTTGGTGCGGCGCTTGGGCTTGTAGGGGAGGTAGAGATCTTCCAGCCGGGTCTTGCTGTCGGCGCCATTCAATTCGCGCATCAGCTCGGGGGTCAGTTTGCCCTGCTCTTCGATGGAGCGAATGATCACCTGACGGCGATCTTCCAGTTCACGCAGATAGCCGAGGCGGCTCTCCAGGGTACGTAGTTGGCTGTCGTCCAGACCGCCGGTCACCTCTTTACGGTAACGGGCGATAAAGGGCACGGTCGAGCCTTCATCCAGCAGGCGCACTGCGGCCTGCACCTGCTCGGGGCGAGCATGGAGCTCACCGGCAATCTGTCTCTCTATGGTTTGCATCATGATGTTGTTGAGGGCCTCTGTGGTCGAGTCCGCGCCATCAGGCGCCAAGTGTGAGCACTATATGGGGTCGTGTTGCGGGATGCCACCCTGCGCCGGGGTCTGCACCCGTCAGACTGATAAAGCCGCAGGGGAGGGCGCCTATCTTGCCGTTGCACCTGTGACTCAGGATGTGGCTGTGGCAAGCAGCGCGCCAGCAGTCCGGCTATTTGGGGTAGCTGATCTCGTTGATATACCAGCAGACGTCACCAACTGGCGTACGGACGATGGCCTCATCACCGACCTCTTTCTTGAGCAGGGCGCGGGCCATGGGGGAGTCGATGGAGATGTAATCCTTGCGCTCGAAGATCTCGTCATAGCCGACGATGCGAAAGCGCTTGGTCTCGCCCTCATCGTTTTCCACCTCGACCCAGGCGCCGAAGAAGACCTTGCCCTCCTGCGCGGGGGCATAGTCGACGATCCCCAGCTCTTCGAGGCACTTGCGCAGGTAACGCACCCGCCGATCGATCTCCCGCAGCCGCTTCTTGTTGTACTGGTAGTCGGCATTTTCGCTGCGATCCCCCAGACTGGCGGCCCATGCCACCTTCTTGGTGACCTCGGGGCGCTCCTGGCGCCAGAGGAAATCGAGCTCTTCTTTCAGCTTGTTGTAGCCTTCGCGGGTGATCAGCTTTGTCTTCATGGTGATGCGGACCTGTCAAAGAGGGGTATTCATCGCTAACTGCTCGGGAATATTAGCTTTTGTCCTCTTGCTGTCGAGGGAAATCGTGATGGCTCGGCTGGCGCCATTCAGGGAGTAGCTGGCCAGCGCAGTGGCTTGATGGCCGTCACGCTCTCGGGACGGGTAATAACCGGTAACATATTTGTGCTTTGCTCCCGCTATATCCCCCCCTAGTATTGGGGGCAGCTAAAGAATGAAGAGGCAAAGCAATGAGTCAGCAGCAATACAAGGTCCTGGTTGTGGACGATGACCTGAAATTACGTTCCCTGTTGGAACGCTATCTCACCGAGCAGGGATTCGTAGTACGCGGCGTGGCCAATGGCGAGCAGGCCGATCGCTTGCTGACTCGTGAAAACTTCAGTCTGATGGTGCTCGACCTGATGTTGCCGGGGGAAGATGGACTCTCCATCTGCCGCCGTCTGCGGGAAGCGGGCAATCAGATCCCGGTGCTGATGCTCACTGCCAAGGGGGATGAAGTCGATCGCATCGTCGGGCTCGAGATGGGGGCCGATGACTATCTGCCCAAGCCGTTCAACCCCCGCGAACTGTTGGCGCGGATCCGTGCCGTGCTGCGCCGTCATACCGTCGAGTTGCCGGGGGCTCCCTCGGCTGCAGAGAAGGTGGTCAACTTCGGAGCTTTTCAACTCAATCTCGCGACCCGCGAGCTGAGTCGGGATGGCGAGCCGATGGCGCTCACCAGCGGTGAATTTGCGGTGCTCAAGGTGCTGGTCAGCCATCCGCGCGAGCCGCTCTCCCGCGACAAGCTGATGAATCTGGCCCGTGGCCGTGAATACACCGCCACCGAGCGCAGCATCGACGTGCAGGTCTCTCGCCTGCGCCGCCTGCTGGAACAGGATCCGGCCCAGCCCCGCTACCTGCAGACCGTTTGGGGTCTGGGGTATGTGTTCGTGCCAGATGGTGACGGTGCATGAAAAAGGTCGGCAGCATGTTCTCGCGCATGCTCTGGTTTCTGGCTGCCGTTCTGGTGGTCTATCAAGCAGTCTCCTACGTCACCTTCTACAACTATCTGCTGGCGCCAACCGTCAAGCAGATCAGTCACTTGCTGGCCAATCAGGTCAAGCTGATCTTTCCGGTCAACACAGAACAACTGGCGCTGAGTGAAGATGCCGAGGCGCTGGTCTATGTGACGACCGGTACCGACATCTATACCCAGAGCGAGGCGGTGCAGCATGGCTTCAACGATGCCAAGCCGTACCCCTATCTGGAGGAGAACATCAGCCGCGAACTGGGTGGCCCGGCCAAGGTGCGGGTCGAGATCCAGGATCATTACATCATCTGGATCCAGCCGCCGCAGGCCAGCAAAATCTGGGTGCGGATCCCGCTGACCGAGATTGAAGATGACGATATCGAACCCCTCATCATCTATCTGAGCGTGCTGCTGGTGATCACTCTGTTTGCGGCCTGGCGCTTTGCCCGGCAGCTGGTGCGCCCGCTCGAGGATCTCGAGGCTGGTGCCGTTGCTGTTTCCAGGGGCCATTTCCCCGAGGCGCTGGGGGAGCTGGGCTCAAGGGAGGTGCGGCGGCTGACCCGCACCTTCAACCATATGTCCCACTCCATCAAGAGCCTGATCGAAGAGCGTAACCTGATGATGGCGGGGGTCTCCCACGATCTGCGTACCCCGCTGACCCGCATCCGGCTGGCCACCGAGATGATGTCCTCCGGTGACGAGTACCTCAAGGAGAGCATCAACGCCGACATCGATGAGTCCAATGCCATCATCGATCAGTTCATCGATTACATCCGCCCGGATGAAGGTCAGGATCTGGAGCCGATCGACCTGACCCAGCTGGTGCACGATACCTTGCTGATCTACTCGGAGCAGGGGCTGGAGGTCGATCTGGCGCTGCCGCAAGAGGCGGTGCGGGTGGCCTGCAATCCGGTCAGTATCCGGCGAGTGTTGAACAACCTCTCAAGCAACTCGCAGCGTTACGGGGCGAGCCGCTTGCATGCCGAGCTCAAGGACGATGGGCACTGGGTGCGCCTGCGCCTCTCCGATGATGGCCCCGGGATTCCGGAGCAGGACTACTCCCGAGTGCTCAAGCCGTTTACTCAGGGTAATGTGGCGCGGACCGTCGGTGGTAGTGGCTTGGGGTTGGCTATCGTGGCCAAGATAGTCGCCCAGCACCATGGCACTATCCGGTTGGGAAGTTCGGATCTCGGCGGCCTGCTGGTCGAGATGCGGCTGCCGAAACATCAGCCACAGGAGTGGATGGATTGAGAGAAGGGCGTATCCGTGGATACGCCCTTCTGCATTGTCAGCTCTTGGTTTCGACTGATGCTCGATAGCGTTTGCCGTACTTGAGCTGCTGGATCAGCAGGGCGGCAACGATGAGCGCCAACCCGATGGGGGTGGCCGGATGGATGGCTTCGCCGATCAGCAGATTGAGCAGCACCAGCGAGGCAAACGGAGAGATGAAGATGAGGTTGCTGATGGGGGCCGTGTTGGTGGCATGGCGCAGCGCCATCAGCCAGAGCACGAAACCGAAGCCCATTTCGAACAGTCCCACATAGATGGCACCAGCCCATCCCTGCCAGGCGGTCATGGCAAAATCGGAGAGCAACCAGGTCGCCACGACGATAAAAGGCAGGCTGATCATAAAGCCGAGCAACAGGCTGACAATGGGATCGCCCTGATTGCGGGTGTTGAGGATCCAGTAGCTGGCCCAGATGAGGGTCGAGACCAGCGCCAGCGTCACGCCGAGGGGGCTGTCGAACTGGAGGCCGAATACATCCCCTCTGGTGGCGATCACCAGCGCGCCAAAATACCCCAGCACGATAGCGACGCAATCACGCCGACGCAGCTTCTGGCCGAGGAAGGGGACGGCCAGCAGACTGAGGGTAATGGCCCAAGTGTAGTTGAGGGTCTGTGCCTGCTGGGCAGGCAGCAGATCATAGGCTTTGAACAGCAACAGGTAATAGAGAAAGGGATTCAGTACGCCCAGAGTCAGGTAGTAGATAGGGCGGGCCTTGATGTAGCTCCCCAGCAGCGGCAGTTTGCCCTGTTTGGCGACGACGGCTGTCAGCGTGAGAGTCGAGGTGAAGGCGGCCACAAGCAACAGTTGCACAGGTTCGAAATAGGCGAGGGAGATCTTGAAGGCTGTGGCGACCGTCGACCAGAGGGCAACGGCGCAAAGGCCATACTGATAGGCTTTCTTTTGATCTTTGAGCATGGGATGTCGTTCCACTGACAGAGGCAAGCACACAGTCTACCAGTCTGCTTGTAACATTGTCGTTACCTGGGTATTGGCAGCAGAGTGTGTTGCCGCAGACGAGATCCATCTGTCACATAAAACTGCGCATAATCTGTTCGCTCTCCCTTGCGCAAATTTGAAAAATCCGTATAATCCCCTCCGCTTACCCAAGAGGTAAGCCAGACGATATGTCTGCTGCTGAGTTTCCTGTTTACAGGAGCCAGCCATACAGTCCTCCCGATATGGGGGGAAACGTGAAAAATCACACCTCTGGCGGGAGAAATCTCGGTCGGGCGGTGTTGATTTATGTTCTTTTATCTATTGGAGCTCTGTCAATGCAGAACCAAAGAATCCGTATCCGCCTGAAGGCTTTTGATCATCGCCTGATTGATCAATCCACTGCGGAAATCGTTGAAACTGCTAAGCGCACTGGCGCGCAGGTTCGCGGTCCTATTCCGCTGCCGACTCGCAAAGAGCGCTTCACCGTCCTGATCTCCCCGCACGTCAACAAAGATGCGCGTGATCAGTACGAGATCCGCACTCACAAGCGTCTGGTAGACATCGTTGAGCCGACTGACAAGACCGTAGACGCCCTGATGCGTCTGGATCTGGCAGCTGGTGTAGACGTCCAGATCAGCCTGGGTTAATTACGGAAAGAGGTTGATAACAATGACAATCGGTCTTGTAGGTCGCAAAGTGGGTATGACTCGCATCTTCACTGAAGATGGCGTTTCTATCCCGGTGACTGTTATCGAAGTTGAAGCTAACCGTGTAACTCAGGTCAAATCTGTAGAAACCGACGGCTACAACGCTATTCAGGTTACCACTGGCGCCAAGAAAGCCAGCCGTGTGACCAAGCCGGAAGCTGGCCACTTCGCCAAAGCTGGTGTAGAAGCCGGTCGCGGTCTGTGGGAATTCCGCCTGAACAACGGTGAAACTTTCACTGTTGGTAGCGAGCTGAAAGTAGATCTTCTCGCTGACGTTAAGCTGGTAGACGTTACCGGCACATCCAAAGGTAAGGGCTTTGCTGGTACTGTTAAGCGCCACAACTTCCGCACCCAGGATATGACCCACGGTAACTCCTTGTCTCACCGCGTTCCGGGTTCTATCGGTCAGAACCAGACTCCGGGTCGTGTATTCAAGGGCAAAAAGATGGCTGGTCACATGGGTGCTGAGCGTGTAACGACTCAGAACCTGGAACTGGTTCGTGTTGACGCTGAACGCAACCTGCTGCTCATCAAAGGTGCAGTACCGGGTGCAACCAACGGCAACGTGATCGTCAAACCTGCCGTCAAAGCGTAACGTCTGAGGAGATAGTAATGGAATTGGTAATGAAAGACGCCAAGAGCGCTCTTGAAGTTTCCGAGACTACCTTCGGGCGCGAATTCAACGAAGCTCTGGTTCACCAGGTCGTCGTTGCATATGCCGCTGGTGCCCGTCAGGGTACTCGTGCGCAGCTGACTCGCTCTGAAGTGTCTGGTGGCGGCAAAAAGCCGTGGCGTCAGAAGGGTACTGGTCGTGCCCGTGCTGGCTCCATCCGTTCGCCCATCTGGCGTTCCGGTGGTGTGACTTTTGCTGCTAAGCCGCAAGATCACAGCCAGAAAGTAAACAAGAAGATGTACCGCGGCGCTATCCGTAGCATTCTGTCCGAGCTGGTACGTCAAGAGCGCCTGATCGTTGTTGAGAAGTTCGGCATCGAAGCTCCGAAGACCAAAGAACTGATCGCCAAGCTGAAAGAAATGGAACTGACTGACGTTCTGATCGTGACTGCTGAAGTCGATGAGAACCTGTTCCTGGCTGCTCGCAACCTGTACAAAGTTGACGTGCGTGACGTTGCCGGTATCGACCCGGTCAGCCTGATCGCTTTCGACAAGGTTCTGATGACTGCTGATGCAGTTAAGCAAATCGAGGAGATGCTGGCATGATCCGTGAAGAGCGTCTGCTGAAAGTTCTGAAGGCTCCGCACATCTCTGAAAAGAGCACCATGGTTGCAGAAAAGCAGAACACTATCGTGTTCAAAGTTGCTGTTGATGCTACCAAGGCGGAAGTCAAAGCTGCAGTTGCGAAACTGTTCGAGGTCGAAGTTGAGACCGTCCGTACCCTGAACATGAAGGGTAAGACCAAGCGCGCAGGTGCACGCGTAGGCCGTCGTTCCGATTGGAAAAAGGCTTATGTGACCCTGAAAGCTGGTCAGGACATCGACTTCATGGGCGCAGCCGAGTAAGAGGAGTTCTCAAAAATGGCAATCGTTAAGTGCAAGCCTACTTCTCCGGGCCGCCGCCACGTCGTCAAGATCGTCAATCAAGAGCTGTACAAGGGCAAGCCCTTCGCCGCTCTGCTGGACAGCAAAAGCAAGTCCGGTGGTCGTAACAACAACGGCCGTATCACTACCCGTCATATCGGTGGTGGTCACAAGCAGCACTACCGTATCGTCGACTTCAAGCGCGACAAAGACGGTATCCCGGCTAAAGTAGAGCGCCTGGAATACGATCCGAACCGTACCGCTAACATCGCTCTGGTGTTGTATGCAGACGGTGAGCGTCGTTACATCCTGGCTCCGAAAGGCCTGAAAGCTGGTGACGCGATCGCTTCTGGTGCTGATGCAGCCATCAAGGTAGGTAACGCCCTGCCGATGCGCAACATCCCGGTTGGTTCTACCGTTCACGCTGTAGAGATGAAGCCTGGTAAAGGTGCCCAGCTGGCTCGTTCCGCTGGTACTTTCATCCAGATCCTGGCTCGTGAAGGTAACTATGTAACTCTGCGTCTGCGTTCCGGCGAAGTACGTAAAGTTCTGGCCGAGTGCCGCGCTACCATCGGTGAAGTCGGTAACTCCGAGCACATGTTGCGTCAACTGGGTAAAGCCGGTGCAAACCGCTGGCGTGGTATTCGTCCGACCGTTCGCGGTATGGCGATGAACCCGGTTGACCACCCGCACGGTGGTGGTGAGGGTCGTAACAAGGGCATGCAGCCTGTGTCCCCATGGGGCCAGAAGGCTAAAGGCTTCAAGACCCGTAAGAACAAGCGTACCGACAAGTACATCGTACGTCGTCGTAACAAGTAATTGTTAACATAGAGGAATCACCATGCCACGTTCTCTCAAGAAGGGTCCATTTATTGACCTGCACTTGCTGAAGAAGGTAGAGAAAGCGGTGGAAAGCGGGGATAAAAAGCCGGTTAAAACCTGGTCCCGTCGTTCAATGATCATCCCGAACATGATCGGTTTGACCATCGCTGTCCATAATGGTCGTCAGCACGTTCCGGTTTTCGTTACCGAAGAAATGATCGGTCACAAACTGGGTGAATTCGCACCGACTCGTACTTATCGCGGCCATGCTGCTGATAAGAAGGCTAAGAAGCGCTAAGGGATAAATGATGGAAGCTATCGCTAAACACCGTTATGCCCGTACTTCTGCCCAGAAAGCTCGTCTGGTAGCCGATCAAGTACGTGGTCTGTCCGTAGACAAGGCTCTGAATATCCTGACCTTCAGCCCGAAAAAGGCTGCAGTGCTGGTTAAGAAAGTGCTGGAATCTGCCATTGCAAACGCTGAGCACAACGAAGGCGCCGATATCGACGCGCTGCGTGTTGCTACTATCATGGTCGACGAAGGTCCCTCCATGAAGCGCATCCGTCCGCGTGCCAAAGGTCGTGCGGATCGTATCCTCAAGCGTACCGCTCACATCACTGTAGTGGTATCCGACGCTAAGGCTGGGAGATAAGCAATGGGTCAGAAAGTACATCCTAATGGCATTCGCCTGGGTATTACCAAGCCTTGGAATTCTACCTGGTTCGCGAACACCAAAGACTTCGCTGACAACCTGTACAGCGATTTTCAAGTACGCCAGTTCCTGACCAAGGAACTGAAAAACGCGTCCTTGTCCAAGATCACCATTGAGCGTCCGGCCAAGAGCATCCGTGTGACCATTCACACCGCTCGTCCGGGTGTTGTCATCGGTAAGAAAGGCGAAGACGTTGAGAAGCTGCGCAAAGCTGTAGCCACTATTGCTGGCGTGCCTGCTCAGATCAACATTTCCGAAGTCCGCAAGCCGGAGCTGGATGGCAAACTCGTTGCCGACAGCATCACTTCCCAGCTGGAGCGTCGTGTAATGTTCCGTCGTGCTATGAAGCGCGCCGTACAGAACGCAATGCGCCTGGGTGCCAAGGGCATCAAAGTGGAAGTTTCCGGTCGTCTGGGCGGCGCTGAAATCGCGCGTACCGAATGGTACCGTGAAGGTCGTGTGCCGTTGCACACCCTGCGTGCCGACATCGACTACGCAACTTCTGAAGCCCACACCACTTACGGTGTGATCGGCGTTAAAGTTTGGATCTTCAAGGGCGAAGTTCTGGGCGGTCTGGCTGCTGTTAACGCTGCCGCTGCTCAAGAGCAAGCTCCTGCAAAGCCCAAGCGTGACAACAAGCGCCGCGCTGCTAAGTAAGGAGATTCGGTAAATGTTGCAACCTAAGCGTACTAAATTCCGCAAGACCCACAAGGGTCGTAACCGCGGTCTGGCCACCTCTGGTAACGAAGTATCCTTCGGTACCTTTGGCCTGAAGGCGACATCCCGTGGTCAACTGACTGCTCGTCAAATCGAAGCAGCCCGTCGTGCCATGACCCGTCACGTTAAGCGTCAAGGTAAGATCTGGATCCGTGTGTTCCCGGACAAGCCCATCACCGAAAAGCCCCTCGAAGTTCGTATGGGTAAAGGTAAGGGTAACGTGGAATACTGGGTTTGCCCGATCCAGCCTGGCAAGGTTCTGTACGAGATGGACGGTGTACCTGAGGCTCTGGCGCGTGAAGCGTTTGCCCTGGCCGCAGCTAAGCTGTCTGTTCAGACCACTTTCGTAATTAAGACGGTGATGTGATGAAAGCCCAAGATCTGCGTCAAAAGAGCGTCGAAGAACTGAACCAGGAGCTGCTGGGCCTGCTGCGTGAGCAATTCAACATGCGCATGCAAGCGTCCACCGGCCAGCTGGCTCAGACTCACACTCTGAAACAAGTGCGTCGTGACGTCGCACGTATCAAGACTGTACTGACTGAGAAGGCAGGTGCGTAATGACTGACAAGATCCGTACTCTGCAAGGTCGTGTAATCAGCGACAAGATGGACAAGTCCATCACTGTTGCTATCGAGCGCAAGGTAAAGCACCCGATCTACGGTAAGATCATCAAGCGCACTACCAAGCTGCACGTGCATGACGAAAACAACGAGTGCAAAGCTGGCGACCTCGTGGAAATCCGCGAATGCCGCCCGCTGTCCAAGACCAAGTCCTGGACCCTGGTTGCCGTTGTAGAAAAGGCCTAATCGGTACTTTGTAGTCCAAGCGGCCCCTTTCAGGGGCCGTTTGTTTTTTAGGCTACCTTTTCTGAAAATCCTGTGTTATAGTTTCGCGCCTTTTGAAGGCAGCCAGATCCCATTAGGGATAAGAAGTAAACAAAGCGGAGCACTAAGATGATCCAGATGCAAAGTATGCTGGGTGTTGCCGACAACTCCGGCGCTCGCAGTGTAATGTGTATTAAGGTTCTGGGTGGCTCGCACCGCCGTTACGCCGGCATCGGCGACATCATCAAGGTTTCCATCAAGGAAGCCATTCCTCGCGGTAAAGTGAAGAAAGGTGATGTGTATAACGCGGTGGTCGTACGCACCCGTAAAGGCGTTCGTCGTCCGGACGGCTCTGTCATCCGTTTCGACAACAATGCGGCTGTGTTGCTTAACAACAACCAACAGCCAATCGGTACTCGTATTTTTGGCCCGGTGACCCGTGAACTGCGTAATGAGAAGTTCATGAAGATTGTGTCCCTGGCACCCGAAGTACTGTAAGGAGTCGAACGATGGCAGCTAAAATCCGTCGCGAAGACGAAGTGATTGTTCTTACCGGCAAAGACAAGGGCAAGCGTGGCAAAGTCACTCAAGTCCTGATTGCAAAAGGTAAGGTAATCGTGGAAGGCATCAACCAGGTGAAGAAACACCAGAAGCCGGTACCCGCACTGGGTCAGGCTGGCGGTATCGTCACCAAAGAAGCCCCCATCGATGTATCAAACGTAGCGCTGTTCAACTCTGCCACTGGCAAAGCTGACCGCGTTGGTTTCCGGATTGAAGACGGCAAAAAAGTCCGTTTCTTCAAATCCACCGGCGAACTTGTGAAGTAATTGGAGTTTAACGATGGCGAAACTGCATGATTACTACAAATCCGATGTAGTAAATGAACTGTCCAAGCAGTTCGGTTACAAGACTATCATGCAAGTCCCTCGGATCGAGAAAATCACCCTGAACATGGGTGTTGGTGAAGCGATCTCTGACAAGAAATTGCTGGAAAATGCTGCTGCCGATATGGCTGCCATTTCCGGTCAGAAGCCGCTGATCACCAAAGCTCGCAAATCTGTTGCGGGCTTCAAGATTCGTGAAGGCTACCCGATAGGTTGTAAAGTAACCCTGCGTGGCGAGCGTATGTGGGAGTTCCTGGAACGGCTGATCTGCATCTCCGTACCGCGTATCCGTGACTTCCGTGGCCTGAACGCTAAAGCGTTCGATGGTCGTGGTAACTACTCCATGGGCGTGCGTGAGCAGATCATCTTCCCGGAAATCGACTATGACAAAGTCGATCGCGTCCGTGGTCTGGATATCACCATCACCACTTCCGCGAATACCGATGAAGAAGGCCGTGCTCTGCTGGCTGCCTTTAACTTCCCATTCCGCAAGTAAGGTTAGGGTTATGGCTAAAACATCCATGAAAGCGCGCGAAGCAAAGCGTGCCAAGCTGGTAGCCAAGTACGCGACCAAGCGTGCCGAGCTGAAAGCTATCATCGTTGACATGAACGCTTCTGAAGAAGCGCGTTGGGATGCTGTACTGCAACTGCAACAGCTGCCCCGTGATTCCAGTCCGTCCCGCCAGCGTAACCGTTGCAATATTACTGGTCGTCCGCACGGTTTCCTGCGCAAGTTTGGCCTGTCTCGCATCAAGGTGCGTGAGCATGCCATGAAGGGCGAAATTCCGGGCCTGAAGAAGGCTTCTTGGTAACGAATCTCGGGAGTTAGACTTATGAGCATGCAAGATCCGATCGCGGATATGCTGACCCGCATCCGTAACGGTCAGGCGGCGAGCAAAGTTGCGGTTTCCATGCCTTCTTCCAAGCTGAAAGTGGCTATCGCCAAAGTGCTGAAAGAAGAAGGTTACATCGCTGGCTACTCCGTAGCTGGTGACGTGAAGCCGGAACTGGAAATTGAACTGAAATATTTCCAGGGCAAGCCAGTTGTAGAACTGATCCAACGCGTAAGCCGTCCAGGCCTGCGTATTTACAAGCGCACTACTGATCTGCCGAAAGTTATGGGCGGTCTCGGTGTTGCTATCGTGTCCACGTCTAAAGGTGTGATGACTGACCGTGCTGCTCGCAAAGCAAGCATGGGCGGTGAGATCATCTGCTACGTCGCTTAATAGGAGGTAGGAAATGTCTCGTGTTGCTAAGGCACCCGTCACTATTCCTGCTGGCGTAGAGGTGACTCTGAACGGCCAGGAACTGACCATCAAAGGTGGTAAAGGTTCTCTGGTTCGCTCTATTCACGCCGGTGTAGAAGTGACCAAAGAAGACAATGTACTGAAGTTCGCCCCGCGCGGCAGCATCGCTGGTGCTGACGCTCAGGCCGGTACTGCCCGTGCATTGGTCAACAACATGGTAATCGGTGTTACCCAAGGCTTCGAGCGCAAGCTGCAGCTGGTTGGTGTAGGTTATAAAGCCTCCATCAAGGGCAATGCTGTTGCGCTGGCTCTGGGCTTCTCTCACCCGGTAGAGCATGCGCTGCCGGCTGGTGTGACCGCTGAGTGCCCGACTGCTACAGAAATCGTTCTGCGTGGCGTCGACAAGCAGCTGGTTGGCCAAGTCGCCGCCGATATCCGTGCTTACCGCGCTCCGGAGCCCTACAAGGGCAAGGGTGTACGCTATGCCAACGAGCAAGTGCGTACTAAAGAAGCTAAGAAGAAGTAAGGTAACACTATGGACAAGAAAGCAGCTCGTCTCCGTCGTGCTACTCGTGCTCGGAAAAAGATGCAGGAACTGGGAGCTACCCGTCTGGTTGTTCACCGTACCCCGCGTCATATCTATGCGCAGGTTATTGCAGCCAACGGTTCCGAAGTTCTGGCCTCTGCTTCCACAGTAGAGAAAGCCATCAGTGAAGCTCTGAAATACACCGGTAACGCAGATGCTGCTACCGCTGTAGGTAAGGCTATCGCTGAGCGTGCTATTGCCAAAGGCGTTCAGAACGTATCTTTCGATCGTTCCGGTTTCAAGTATCACGGTCGCATCGCTGCCCTGGCAGCTGCCGCACGTGACGCTGGTCTTCAGTTCTAAGCTAGGAGTCGAAGATGGCTAAAGTCGAATCTCAAGCCGGCGAACTGCAAGAAAAGCTCATTGCAGTAAACCGTGTTTCGAAAACTGTTAAAGGTGGTCGTATCATGTCCTTCACCGCGTTGACCGTGGTGGGTGATGGTAACGGCCGTGTAGGTTACGGTTACGGTAAAGCCCGTGAAGTTCCGGCTGCTATTCAAAAAGCAATGGAACAGGCTAAGCGTAACCTGAACAAGGTTGAGCTGAACAACGGCACTCTGCACCACCCGGTGCGTGGTGTTCACTCTGGCTCCACCGTGTTCATGAAGCCGGCCTCCCAAGGTACTGGTATCATTGCAGGCGGCGCTATGCGTGCTGTTCTGGAAGTTGCCGGTATCCACAACGTGCTGGCCAAGACCTACGGTTCCACCAACCCAATCAACGTTGTTCGCGCAACTGTAGACGCTCTGGTTCACGGTCAATCACCGGAACAGATCGCTGCCAAGCGTGGTCTGCGCGTTGAAGAAATTCTGGGGTAATGCGACATGGCTAACACTGTAAAAGTAACTCAAACTCGCAGCTCTATCGGCCGTCTGCCAAAGCACAAGGCGACTCTGCGTGGTCTGGGTCTGCGTCGCATTGGTCACACCGTTGAGCTGGAAGATACTCCTTGCGTACGCGGCATGATCAACCAGGTTTATTACATGGTTAAGGTGGAGGGCTAAGCATGCGTCTGAACACTCTGTCTCCGGCCGCTGGTTCCAAGCCTGAAAAACAACGTCGTGGTCGTGGTATCGGCTCCGGCCTGGGCAAGACTGGTGGTCGTGGTGTTAAAGGCCAAACCTCTCGTTCCGGTGGCGGCAAAGTTCGCAACGGTTTCGAAGGTGGCCAGATGCCTTTGAAAATCCGTCTGCCGAAGTTCGGTTTCTTCTCTCGCAAATCTTTGGTTTCTGCCGAAGTGCGTCTGAACGAAATCGCCCTGGTAGAAGGTGATGTGGTCGACCTGAGCACTCTGAAGCAAGCCGGTGTTGTTACTAAGAACATCGTGTTCGCTAAAGTTGTTCTGTCAGGCAACATTGACCGTGCTGTGACCGTTCGTGGTCTGTCCGTCACCAAAGGTGCACGCGCAGCCATCGAGGCCGCTGGCGGTAAAATCGAGGAATAATCAGTACAATGGCTAAGAAACCAGGATTGGATGTTAAAGCACAGGGTGGTCTGAGTGAACTGAAGAGCCGTCTGCTCTTCGTTCTCGGGGCGATTATCGTTTTCCGTGCAGGCTCTTATGTGCCGATTCCTGGTATTGACGCCGCCGTACTGGCCGAGTTGTTCCAGCAACAGAAGGGCACCATCATTGAGATGTTCAACATGTTCAGTGGTGGTGCACTCTCGCGTGCTTCTATTCTTGCGTTGGGGATCATGCCGTACATTTCGGCATCGATCATTATCCAGCTGCTGACAGTGGTTCACCCCGCTCTTGCTGAACTCAAGAAAGAAGGTGAATCCGGCCGTCGCAAGATTAGCCAATATACCCGTTGGGGCACGCTGGTTTTGGGAACTTTCCAGGCCATTGGTATTGCAACCGGTCTGCCGAATATGATGCATGGACTCGTGACTAATCCGGGTTTGGGCTTCTATTTCACAGCGGTTGTGAGTCTGGTCACCGGTACCATGTTTTTGATGTGGTTGGGTGAGCAGATTACCGAGCGTGGGATTGGTAATGGTATCTCGTTGATTATTTTCACAGGTATCGTTGCTGGTCTGCCGCATGCCATTGGCGCTACGGCCGAACAGGCACGTCAAGGGGAATTGCACATCCTGCTGTTGTTGTTGCTGGGCTTGATTGTTTTCGCAGTGACTTACTTTGTGGTGTTCGTGGAGCGTGGTCAGCGTCGTATCGTCGTTAACTATGCCAAGCGTCAACAAGGCCGCCAGGTATTTGCCGCGCAAAGCACACATCTGCCGTTGAAAGTTAATATGGCTGGTGTGATTCCTGCGATTTTCGCATCCAGTATCATCCTCTTCCCAGGGACCATTACCTCTTGGTTTGGTCAGGGTGAGGGTAAAGTAGCTGATATCCTGCAACAGGTCTCTATGGTCCTGCAGCCGGGTCAACCGCTTTACGAGATGCTGTATGCAGCAGCCATTATCTTCTTCTGCTTCTTCTATACCGCGCTGGTGTTCAACCCCCGCGAGACAGCAGATAATCTGAAGAAGAGTGGAGCCTTTATCCCGGGGATTCGCCCGGGCGAGCAGACAGCACGTTACATCGATAAGGTTATGACTCGCCTGACATTGGCAGGTGCGCTCTATATAACCTTTATCTGTCTGGTACCCCAGTTCTTGATGACTGCCTGGAACGTACAGTTCTACTTCGGTGGCACCTCGCTGCTGATTATCGTGGTAGTTATCATGGACTTCATGGCTCAGGTACAAACCCATATGATGTCTCATCAATATGGCGACGTCCTGAGGAAGGCCAACCTGAAGGGCTACGGCCGCTAAAGGTCGGCGTAGTTACGGAGTTAAGCAATGAAAGTTCGTGCTTCCGTTAAGGCAATCTGCCGTAACTGCAAAATCATCAAGCGTCACGGTGTGGTGCGTGTGATTTGCAGCGAGCCAAAGCATAAACAGCGCCAAGGCTAATTTTTTACGGTTAGTACTTGCAACAAATAGTTGTGCTGGCTAATATAGCCAGCCAACTTTTGTTGTGTATTGGTTGACCGCCACGTATCCGCTCACGGGCTTTGTGGTGGTCGTAATCTACTATATGTAGGAGTGAATAGTGGCCCGTATCGCTGGCATTAACATTCCTGACCATAAGCATGCAGTCATCGCTTTGACTGCTATTTATGGCGTCGGTCGTACCCGCTCCAAGGCCATCTGTGCCGCAGCCGGTATCGCTGAGAATGTGAAAATTAAAGACCTGGACGAAGCTCAGATCGAGAGTCTGCGTGAACAAGTAGGTAAATTCACCGTTGAAGGTGACCTGCGTCGTCAGATTTCCATGAACATCAAGCGATTGATGGATCTGGGTTGCTACCGTGGTTTGCGTCACCGTCGTAGCCTGCCTGTTCGTGGTCAACGTACCAAGACCAACGCTCGTACCCGTAAGGGTCCGCGCAAGGCTATCAAGAAGTAACGGGAAGGTAGAAAATGGCTAAAACTCCGACTCGTGCTCGCAAGCGCGTTAAAAAGCAAGTGAGCGACGGTATTGCGCACGTTCATGCATCTTTCAACAACACAATCGTGACCATTACTGACCGTCAGGGCAATGCTCTGTCTTGGGCTACTTCTGGTGGTTCCGGTTTCCGTGGTTCTCGTAAGTCCACCCCGTTCGCTGCTCAGGTAGCTGCCGAGCGCGCTGGTGAGATGGCCAAAGAATATGGCGTCAAGAACCTGGAAGTCATGGTCAAAGGTCCGGGTCCCGGTCGTGAGTCTTCCATCCGCGCCCTGAACGCGGCTGGTTTCCGCATCACTAACATTACTGATGTGACTCCGATCCCGCACAACGGTTGTCGTCCTCCCAAGAAGCGCCGCGTATAACGCTGTAGCTACTTGGTCTAGGATTGTTGGAGAAAGAAGATGGCAAGATATATCGGTCCTAAGCTTAAGCTTAGCCGTCGTGAGGGCACCGACCTCTTCCTGAAGTCAGGTGTTCGTGCGATTGATTCTAAGTGCAAGATTGACACCGCCCCTGGTCAGCACGGTGCGCGTAAAGCGCGTCTGTCCGACTACGGTGTTCAGCTGCGCGAGAAACAAAAAGTTCGTCGTATCTACGGCGTATTGGAAAAACAGTTCCGCAACTACTACCGCGACGCTGCCCGTCAAAAGGGTAACACCGGTGAAAACCTGTTGCAGCTGCTGGAAGGTCGTTTGGACAACGTTGTTTACCGTATGGGCTTCGGCGCTACCCGTGCTGAATCTCGTCAGCTGGTGAGCCACAAGGCCATCATGGTAAACGGTCGCGTTGTGAACATTCCTTCTTTCCAGGTTTCCCCTGAGGACGTGATCTGCGTTCGTGAGAAGGCTAAGAAGCAAGCGCGAATCAAAGCTTCCCTGGAAGTTGCTGGTCAGCGTGAGAAGCCGACTTGGGTAGAGGTTGACGCCGCTAAAATGGAAGGTGCTTTCAAGCGTCTGCCAGAGCGTTCCGACCTGTCTGCCGACATTAACGAACAGCTGATCGTCGAGCTTTACTCCAAGTAAAGCTAGCTTCTAAAGAGAGGACACAATGCTGGGTTCTGTAACAGATTTTCTTAAACCGCGGCTAGTTGACATCGAGCAAGTTAGCCCGACTCATGCGAAAGTGACTCTTGAGCCACTCGAGCGTGGCTTTGGTCACACGCTGGGCAACGCCCTGCGTCGTATTTTGCTGTCATCTATGCCCGGTTGTGCAGTTACTGAAGTCGAAATTGACGGGGTACTGCATGAGTACAGCAGCAAAGAAGGTGTACAGGAAGACATTCTTGAAATCCTGCTCAACCTGAAAGGTATCGCTGTGAAGCTGGAAGGCAAGGACGAGGTAACTCTGTCCCTGACCAAGTCTGGAACAGGCCCCGTTACCGCTGGTGATATCACTCACGGTGATGAAGTCGAGATCGTAAACCCGGAGCACGTAATCTGCCATCTGACTGGTGCCAATGCTGAAATCAGCATGCGCCTGAAAGTTCAGCGCGGTCGTGGTTATGTGCCTGCTTCTGCTCGTGTTCACAACGATGACGAAGAGCGTCCTATTGGTCGCCTGTTGCTGGACTCCGCGTTCAGCCCCATCGTTCGTATTGCCTACAATGTTGAGGCAGCGCGTGTGGAACAGCGTACCGACTTGGACAAGCTGGTCATCGACATGGAGACCAATGGTACCCTGGATCCTGAAGAAGCCATCCGTCGTTCTGCCACTATCTTGGCCGAGCAACTGGAAGCCTTCGTGGATCTGCGCGATGTCAGCGTGCCCGAGAAGAAAGAAGAGAAACCCGAGTTTGATCCGATTCTGCTACGTCCTGTCGATGATTTGGAGCTGACAGTTCGTTCTGCGAACTGTCTGAAGGCAGAAGCTATCCACTATATTGGTGATCTGGTACAGCGTACCGAAGTTGAGTTGCTTAAGACTCCTAACCTCGGTAAGAAGTCCCTGACTGAGATCAAGGACGTGTTGGCCTCCCGTGGTCTGTCTCTTGGCATGCGCCTTGAGAACTGGCCGCCCGCCAG
Source organism: Aeromonas sp. 82P (assembly GCF_051919365.1). NCBI lineage: Bacteria > Pseudomonadati > Pseudomonadota > Gammaproteobacteria > Aeromonadales > Aeromonadaceae > Aeromonas > Aeromonas sp. 82P. The sequence continues at coordinate 88,017 of NZ_JBQBEV010000001.1, read as the reverse complement.
CATCGCTGACGAGTAATCCAGATTACGGGTTTCACAGATTTAGTTAGAAGGATAAGGTCATGCGCCATCGTTTGAGTGGTCGTCAACTGAACCGGAACAGCAGCCATCGTCAGGCTATGTTCCGCAACATGGCCAGCTCCCTGGTTCGTCATGAGATCATCAAGACGACTCTGCCTAAGGCAAAAGAGCTGCGTCGTGTAGTTGAACCGCTGATCACCCTTGCCAAGACTGATAGCGTTGCTAATCGTCGTCTGGCATTTGCCCGCACTCGCGATAACGCGATCGTGGCTAAGCTGTTCAATGAACTGGGCCCGCGCTACCTGGAGCGCGCCGGCGGTTATACTCGCATTCTGAAATGCGGTTTCCGTGCAGGCGACAACGCCCCTATGGCTTATATTGAGCTGGTAGACCGCCCGGCCGCTGCTGAAGCAGCTGCTGAGTGATAAAGAAAAAGCCGGGCTTGTCCCGGCTTTTCTTTTAATGAATTCTGATACTGCCTCAACTGCCTCAACTGCCT
>NZ_JBQBEV010000001.1:0-82500 GCF_051919365.1 Aeromonas sp. 82P | reverse complement strand
TGGGAGGCTTTGAAGGCGTGACGCCAGTTGCGCTGGAGCCGTCCTTGAAATACCACCCTTGTATGTTTGATGTTCTAACGCAGGCCCATGAATCTGGGCCGCGGACAGTGCCTGGTGGGTAGTTTGACTGGGGCGGTCTCCTCCCAAAGAGTAACGGAGGAGCACGAAGGTTGGCTAATCCTGGTCGGACATCAGGAGGTTAGTGCAATGGCATAAGCCAGCTTAACTGCGAGACGGACAGGTCGAGCAGGTACGAAAGTAGGTCATAGTGATCCGGTGGTTCTGAATGGAAGGGCCATCGCTCAACGGATAAAAGGTACTCCGGGGATAACAGGCTGATACCGCCCAAGAGTTCATATCGACGGCGGTGTTTGGCACCTCGATGTCGGCTCATCACATCCTGGGGCTGAAGTCGGTCCCAAGGGTATGGCTGTTCGCCATTTAAAGTGGTACGCGAGCTGGGTTCAGAACGTCGTGAGACAGTTCGGTCCCTATCTGCCGTGGGCGTTGGATGATTGAAGGGAGTTGCTCCTAGTACGAGAGGACCGGAGTGAACGAACCTCTGGTGTTCGGGTTGTCACGCCAGTGGCACTGCCCGGTAGCTAAGTTCGGAATCGATAACCGCTGAAAGCATCTAAGCGGGAAGCGAGCCCTGAGATGAGTCATCCCTGACCCCTGAGGGTCCTAAAGGGCCGTTGGAGACCACAACGTTGATAGGCGGGGTGTGTAAGTGCAGCGATGCATTGAGCTAACCCGTACTAATTACCCGTGAGGCTTAACCATACAACACCCAAGAAGTGTTCTAAGGCTTGTAGCAAACCTAAGCGAACTACCAATTCAGTGATAGTGACAAGGCAAACTAGCCAAGTTGTTATTCACGTCAGCTTTCTAGATTAAGAATTTGCCTGGCGGCCATAGCGCCGTGGAACCACCTGATCCCATGCCGAACTCAGAAGTGAAACGCGGTAGCGCCGATGGTAGTGTGGCATTCGCCATGCGAGAGTAGGACACTGCCAGGCACCCAATTAAACGGTGATGTGAAGAATCACATCACTGGCTGCGAGGTTGACACCTCAAAAGAAGCAGCAGAAGATTTAGCGAAAGCTAACCGAATGCGGAGCGGTAGTTCAGTCGGTTAGAATACCGGCCTGTCACGCCGGGGGTCGCGGGTTCGAGTCCCGTCCGCTCCGCCACTAATTCGAAGGCCTTCCCGAATGGGAAGGCCTTTTTGCTATGGGCGGTTTTGTCCATAAGACCCACAGGTTTGCATACCAGAACGAACACAAAGCCCAGTCTCACGACTGGGTTTTGATGTTTTTAGTCTGCTGGTGAGTTGCCGACATCCCACCACGATGGCAATACCTTCCCCTGTTGGCGTTCTTGCTACTATTTCCACCTCTGTATCGCAGCACATCCCATCTTGGCCATATTGTTCCGCAGCGAGCTGATAGAGCTTGAGGATTAAATCAGGCCGTCTTGCAATGGTACGTCATCACTTCCTCTTGTTTGTGTAATCCCCTTGTTTGTTTATAGATTTATTCCATTAAAACAGTCTCTTATCAAGAATGAGCTGTTTTGCAGCAGGAATACCATACGAGGCGAACGATAATGATTATTATTTGAATTGTTGGGGGGGGAGTTACAATGCGGGCTGATTAATAAAGTGCTTTTCAAATGAGCCTTTTTTGATGCTGCACCTGGCCGGATGCCAAGGCGTTGTAACGAATGAAGTAAGGGAATACGCCACCTTCCTACTAAAAACGTTCAGGCTAAAACATGACAACAGTGAAACCGAACAAGCTTGCCTTGCTGGTCTGCTCCCTTCTTGCGACCCAGGCCCACGCAGCCAAACAAGAGGTGATGGTCGTCACCGCTTCCGGCTTCCAGCAGAAGATTGAAGACTCTGCTGCCTCCATCTCTGTGATTACCCGTGAGCAGCTGGAGAAGCGGGCCTATCGCGATGTGACCGATGCCCTGAAGGATGTTCCCGGTGTTGTGGTGACTGGCGGTGGCAGCAGCAGTGATATCAGCATTCGCGGTATGGGATCGAAATACACCCTGATGCTGGTTGATGGCAAAAAGGTGGATAGTCGTGGTACTCGCCCCAATAGCGATGAAGCTGGTATCGAGCAGGGCTGGCTGCCGCCACTGCAGGCGATCGAGCGCATTGAGGTCGTCCGTGGTCCCATGTCATCCCGTTATGGTTCAGATGCCATGGGTGGTGTGATTAACGTGATTACCCGCAAGACCACCGGTCTGGCCTGGCAGGGGTCGGTTCACGCAGATTCGACCTTCCAGGAGAACAAGGATGCCGGTAATAGCTTCCAGACCGATGCCTATACCGCAGGTTCATTGATCGATGGCGTGTTGGGGCTGCGCTTCAATGGCCAGCTGGCTCATCGTGGCGAAGACAAATTTACCCAGGGTTTTGCCGAGCAGGAGACTCGCAGTGGCACGGCGGTGCTTAGCTTCAAGCCTGATGACCATAACCGCTTCGATCTGGAAGCCAGTCGCAGTCTGCAGGATCGGGATCGCACAGCTGGCAATTCGCTGGCTGCCAAGGCGAAAGATAGCCTCTATCGCTACGAGCGTACCAACTATGCGCTGACCCATGATGGTCAGTATGATTTCGGCTCCTCCAGCAGCTATCTTCAGCAGGAGACCAACACCAACCCCGTTCGCAAGATAGAGCTTACCAACACCATCGCCGATACCCACACCCAGTTTATTCTGGGGGATCACTACCTGAGTGTCGGTGGTCAGTATCGTTATGAGGAGTTGCACGATCAGCGCAATGCCCTGACAGTGGCCAACCCTGCCGAGCAGCTGACCCGCTGGAGCTGGGCAATGTTTGTCGAGGATGAGTGGTCACTCACCGACAGCTTTGCCTTGACCGGTGGCGCTCGCATGGATCGGGACCAGAACTACGGCTCTCACTGGAGCCCACGACTCTATGGCGTCTGGCATCTGGATGATAGCTGGACCCTGAAAGGGGGCGTATCGACCGGCTACCGCTCCCCGGACTTGCGGATGTCGGCGGCCAACTGGGGTCAGGCCACCGGCGGTAGCAGTCAGGATGGCGTACTGGTCGGCAACCCGGCTCTCAAACCCGAGACCAGCGTGAGTGAAGAGATCGGCCTGCTATGGAACGGTCATCAGGGTTTCAACGCTGGGGTGACCCTGTTCAACACCGACTTCAAGAACAAGATCTCCGAAGTGCGTCGCTGTACCAGCAAGAGTGATCCCGCCTGTACCCTCAATGGTCACAGTTATGACTTCATCAGTGATCGGGTCAACGTCGATAAGGCGAACATGCGCGGGGTCGAGGGGATGATGGATTGGGCCATCAACGAGGATTGGTCGGTCAGCTCCAGCTACACCTTTACCCAGTCCGAGCAGAAGAGTGGTCCACTGGCGGGTCATGCCCTCAACCAGATGCCCCGCCACATGTTCAACGGCAGCGTAGAGTGGCAGACCACCGAGCAGCTGAGCCTCTGGTCACGGGTCAACTTCCGTGGCGAGACCTCCGAGTACCTGAGTCGTGTGAAGATGGCGGAGGGGACTCCTTCCTACACCTTCTTTGACATGGGCCTGGTCTACAAGGCCAACAAGCATCTCGATCTGACCGCAGGGGTCTACAACCTGTTCGACAAGACGGTGGATTACAGCAGCTATGGCACTGTGTTGGATGGTCGCCGCTACAACCTGGGCGTGACCTACAACTTCTGATAGGGAACCTGTCATGCGGCCGCCATCTTCCGATGGTGGCCGTTTTTATTGCGCGTCCGTCAGAGGGCTATCCCTGATAGGAGGCGGCTTGCCAGGTATTGCGCCCCCGTCCCTTGGCCTGATACATGAGGGCATCAGCCTGCCGTAGTAGTTGGTCGGCATCAGCCTCTCTCTCTGCGGCTACCCAGACTGCCCCGGTGCTGATGGAGAGGGTCACCTCGCCGCTGCGGGTGTGCAGGGTTTGCCGGTTGCTCTCCAGGCAGATCCGCTCGGCCCATTGCTCTGTCTCTGCCAGCGTGGCCAGCGGCAGCAGCAGGCAAAACTCCTCGCCGCCGATGCGGGCCAGCAGAGCCTCTTCGGGCAACAGGTTGGTCACAGTCGTGGCCAGCTTTTCCAGCAACAGATCCCCGATGCCATGACCAAAGCGGTCATTGGTCTCCTTGAAGTGATCCACATCGAACAGCAACAGGGCACAGGGCTCCCCGCTTGCCAGCCGCTGCTCCATGGCGGGCATGAATGCCCGTCGGTTGAGCAGGCCGGTCAGCGGGTCGGTACTGGCCTGCTTCTCCAGTCTGGCGTTGGCGCGGCTTAACTCGGTGGTACGGCTGGCAACGGCGCGGCGCAATTGCACTATGTAGGCCACCATGATCAATGCACCGGCCAGCAGTAGCCAGGGACCGAGATGGATGGGGTAGACGGTTTCGACATGCATCCATTTGCGGATGATCCGCTCCCGATCGCTCTCTTTGAGCTTGGCGAACCCCTCTTCCAGCCGGTTTAACAGGGCAAGGTCGCCCTTTCTCACTGCAAAGCGGATCTGGTCAGTATAGAGGTGGCGAACCGGAATAAAGCGGGTGGGATCGTCCGAGGTATAGATGTAGAAGTTGGCGACCTGCAGATCGGCGATAAAGGCCTTCACTTCACCCTTGAAGGCCGCAGCCAGCAGGGTGTCATTGTCGTCGAAGGTCTGCAGTTTGGTGCCGAGGAAGTAGCGTCTGGCGTAATACTCCTCGTAGCCACCGGCCACCACACCGACCGTTTCATGGAGCAGGTAGTAATGTACGTCGGTGCCGCGCAGTTCGCTCGAGAAGAAGAGTTGGGAGTCGAGCTGGGCGAGAGGTCGGCCATAGTCGAACAGTTTGTCCCGCTCCGGTGACCAGAGCAGTCCGGCGTGAACGTCCGCCTTCCCCTCATGGAGCAGGTCGAGGGAGCCTTGCCAGTCGACCAGCCTGAACTCGATCTTCTGGCCGGTCACCCGGGCATATTCACGCCACAAATCGATCAGCAGGCCATCCGGCTGGCCTGATTCATTGATATAGGAGAAGGGCTGCCAGGCTTTGGAGTTGGTAATGATGATCGGCTCTTCCGGGGCTTTGGCCCATGCAGGCAGGGCAAGGGCGAGCAGCAGGAGTCCCCACCCGATACTGACTATGACTCCTGTCCTGGAAGAGGCCATCCTTGCTCCAATCCGTTGCCGTATGCCGTCCCGTGGTCACCGATTATCACCGTCTTTCGGATCGAAGAACAAGCGCTCAAATGATGAAGTTTGCATGATGCAAACGGCGCCATGACAATGCTGGCGGATAGAGTAACTACTTACAGCGGCAGGCTGATCCGCGCCTCAAGTCCCCCCTGTGGCCGATTGAGCAGGGTCAGCTCGCCGCCGTGCTGATGGACCAGGGTGCGGGCGATGGAGAGGCCCAACCCGACACTGCCGGACTCGGTGTTGCGCGCTTCATCGAGCCGCACGAACGGCTTGAACACATCCTCCAGCCGCGCCGGATCGATCCCCGGCCCGTTATCGCAGACCCGGATCAACAGCTCCTCCTTGCGCCGCTCCAGCGACACTTCGGCGCTGCCGGCATATTTGATGGCGTTGCCGATCAGGTTCTGCAGCACCCGGCGCAGGGTGTTGGCACGGCAGGCGTAGACCTCTTTGCCCTCCGCCAGACAGGTGACCGGCTGGCCGGTATCGGCGTAGTCATCGCACAGGCTGACCAGCAGGCTGACCAGATCCAGCTCGCGGGTGGCCTCCTGCTGCCCCTCCTCGCGAGCAAAGCTGAGGGTCGCGGCCAGCATCTGCTCCATCTGTTGCAGGGTCTGCTGGATCCGCTCCTTGTCCTCGCCATCGGCCAGAAACTCGGTGCGCAGCCGCAGGCTGGTGATGGGGGTGCGCAGATCGTGGGAGATGGCCGCCAGCATCCGGGTTCTGTCCTGCACGAAGCGGTCGAGCCGGGTGTGCATCCGGTTGAAGGCCTGAATCGATTCGCGGATCTCGGTCGGCCCCTCCTCTTTCAAGGGCTCGATATCCTCGCCCCGTCCTAGCCGCTCCGCATTGCCTGCCAGCTGCTTGAGCGGGCGGGTGGCACGGCGAAACAGCAGCACCATCAGCCCGATCACCAGACTGGCGACCAGCATCAGGTTGAGGGTGGTCTGCCACGACCAGCTGCCCGCCTCCTTGTCGACCAGCGAACTGAACTGCAGCCAGCCCCCTTGCGGCAGTTCGATGGAGCCATAGAGCCGCATATCCCGCGGTGGGGGCGGTCCCTTGCGATCCCGCATCATGCGAGCATGATGTTCCCACGCCTTGCTGCGTTGGTTACCCTCTTTCAGCTCGGCACTGATCTCGACGGTGAGGCCGGGGGGGTAGTTGAGGCGCGAGCGCACCAGTTGCTCGAAGCGGGGGCTGCGGTTATCCGGTTGCAGCGGTTCGTCGGAGAGGCGCAGCAGCAGGGTCTCGCTGCGGCTCGCCTTGAGGATCTCGTCATAGAGGGACGGGGGGAGAGGGAGAGCAGCCTGACCACAGAGATGATCCGCTGCATGGCGTTGCGGCTGTTGACGAAGCCGAGCGCCTCCTCCCGATCCGTGCGGTAGATCTGGATGCTGAGCAGCTGGATCAGGATCAAGCCCGCCAGCGCCACCAGAATGATCTGGCCGGTTAGCCCCTTGGGCCACATCCGTGCCCACAGTCGTCGCAAGGTTCCCACTGCTTTAAACCGGTGTCACGTCGGCGGAGAACATATAGCCGCCACCCCAGATGGTCTTGATCAGCTCCGGATTCTTGGGGTCCCGCTCCAGCTTGCGGCGCAGGCGGCTCACCAGGGTATCGATGGCGCGATCGAAGGCTACCGCCTCGCGGCCACGGGCCAGATCCAGCAGTTGATCCCGGCTCAGCACTCGCTGCGGGCGTTCCAGAAACACCTTGAGCAGATCGAATTCGGCAGTGGAGAGGCTCAGGCCCACCCCATCCTCATCGACCAGCTCCCGGCGATTGACGTCGAGCAGCCAGCGATCGAAGCGCAGATCCCGGGTCAGGGTCTCGGCGGCGGGCTGGGTCTCTGCCTGGGTGCGGCGCATCACCGCCTTGATCCGCGCCAGCAGCTCGCGCGGATTGAAAGGCTTTGCCAGATAGTCGTCGGCCCCCATCTCCAATCCGATGATGCGGTCGGTCTCTTCCCCCATGGCAGTCAGCATGATGATGGGCAGGTTCGATTTGACCCGCAGCTCGCGGCAGAGGGTCAGGCCATCTTCACCCGGCATCATCAGATCCAGCACCAGCAGGTCGAACTCCCGCTCCTCCAGCAGCCGCTTCATCTCCTTGCCATCCCGGGCACAGCTGACTCGCAGGCCGTGCTGTTCCAGAAAGCGTTTCAACAGATCGCGGATCTCGCTGTGATCGTCGACCACCAGAATGTGGGTGTTGCCCTGGTTCATGAATACCTCCCCTGCTTGGCGTTGGCACGAGTATACGAAAATCCGCCCGGCGGTTTGTGTCAAAGTGTGCCAGATCCGCACGATGCCACACTCTGCTACAAAAAAGGGTGAGGCTGGCAAAGTTCAGACACCGATAGGGTGTTTACTTGAGGGCAAGGCAAGAGCGCCGAACCAGAATCATCCCTACAGGAGATAGACCATGAAAAAGCTGACCAAAACCCTGCTGACCGCCACCCTGATCCTTGGCCTGCCGCTGGGCGCCTATGCAGCCAGTGAAGCAGCCCCCACCGGCCAGCCAGGTGCCATGGTGGATTGCCCGATGGACGGTGGTGGCATGATGGGTGGCAAACACCACGGTGGTCGCCACGACAAGATGGCCCGCATGCAGAACATGACCCCGGAGCAGATCCAGGCCAACTTGCAGCAACGTTATGATCGCATCGAGGATCCGGCCAAGAAGGCGGAGTTCATCAAGAAGCTCAACGAGCGTGCCGCCGGCATGACCAAGCACGCCGAAGCAATGAAGCAGTTCGCCGAAGCGAACCAGTAACAACGCCAGCTGTTATCAACCCAAGGGTGGCCGAGGCCACCCTTTTTGTGATCGTATCGATCCATTTTCGCTCGAATCCTTATCTTACTGTCGCTTATGTGAGCGATGGCAAACGCGCCGTGAGCGAATTGCAAGATAATGCCCGCTCATATAACAAGCTGCAGTGAGCAGTGGCCGAAAACAGGAGAGGGTATGGGTTGGGATCTGGGGACAATCAAGGGGCGATATACCGCCGTTTTTCTGGGATTCATGGTGGCGGTCTGTGTGCTGACCGTAATCGGCATCCAGTTATGGGTCAAACCCGAGCTGCAACGGGCGGGTGAGCAGAATCTGGTGCTGCGGGTCAGCGAGATTGCGACCGACATTCGCGATCAGCTCAACGGGGTGCAGAGCCAGTCACGCAGTATCACTCAGCTGGTTGCCCAACTGCCGAGTGAGCAAATCGATGCTGTTCTCCCTGCTCTGATCGATCAATATGGCAATGCCATGGTGTTTGGTGGCGGCATCTGGCCGATGCCGGATCAGCGGGAAGCCGGTCGCATCAAGTTCAGTACCTTCTTTCATCGGGATGGTGCCAACAAGCTGATCCCCAACACCTACTGGAACTCGGCCGAGGCGCCCAACTATTTCGAGCAGCCCTGGCACAGAGCCGGGCAGCAGGCGGAGAAAGGCATGTGTGTCTGGGCGGCGGCTTACAAGGATGGTGCCAGCCAACAGCCGCGCACCAACTGTGCCATGGGGATCTATCGTGACGGTTCCCTTTACGGGGTGTCCACCATCGATGTGACGCTGGGTTTCTTCAATGATCTGGTCGCCAAAAAAGAGCAGGAGATCGGTGGTCAGGTGATGATCGTCGAGGCCGACGGCAAGATCCTCAGCAAGAATGGTCGTTTGAGCGGGGATGTGGTGCTGGGCAACCTCTCATCTCACGGGGACTATCCCTTTGCCAGCGCCATCGCTAGCCTGCTGGGGCCGGGTAATGGCGCCGCGTTGCAGCGCACTACCTTTCAGGATCTGGGTGAAGAGCAGACATTGCTGATGCAACCCATCGAAGGAACCCCCTGGCTGTTGGCGGCGGCGCTGCCGACCAGCACCCTGACCCACGACAGTCAGGAGGTGCTCAAGACGCTGGCAGCGATCCAGCTACCGCTAGTGGTGCTGCTGTTTGCGCTGATGTTGATGGCCATCAAGCAGCTGGGCAGTCGACTCGACACCCTCAAGCAAAACATCGATGCGCTCTCGGCCGGAGATGCTGATCTGACTGCCCGGATCCGGGTCAAGGGGCGCGATGAGCTGGACCATATCGCCCAATCGGTGAACCGCTTTATCGCCTATCTGCAGCAGATGATGTTGCAGGTGACCGAGACCACAGAGCTGATTACCCGTGAATTGGCCCAGCTTGACCAGCAGACGAGCCAGGCCAGACGTATTCTCGGTGAGCATGCTGCCGAGACCGATCAGATAGTGACAGCCCTGACCGAGCTCAGCTCCACTGCCGACAGTGTGGCGCACCACGCGAGCGATTCCGCCAGCTTTACCGAGTCTGCCAATGGTCAGGCGATTCAGTCCCGTCAGGTAGTGGGTCAGGCCTCTGCCAGTGTGGCGGCGCTGATCGATGAAGTGGATCTTGCTGCGACCAAGGTATTGGGGATGCAGGAAGATGCTCGTCAGATCAGCAGTGTACTCAGCGTGATCGGCGATATTGCTGCCCAGACCAACCTGTTGGCACTCAACGCGGCCATCGAGGCGGCGCGGGCCGGTGAGCAGGGCCGTGGTTTTGCCGTGGTTGCTGATGAGGTGCGCGCACTGGCGGCGAGAACCCAGAATAGCACTGCCGAGGTGGGGAGCATGCTCTCCCGGTTGACGCAGGGAGTGGCCGAAGCCGTGGTGGCCATGGAGCACACCAAGCAGAGCTGTCAGGCGGCGACCGAGAATACCGAGCAGGTGACCGGCGGGCTCGACAAGATGGCGGATGCCGTGGTGCAGATCAACGATCTGGGTACCCAGATTGCGACTGCGGCAGAGGAGCAGAGCCGGGTGACCGAAGAGATCAACCGCAACATGGTCACCATCCGCGACATGGTCAATCTGCTGGTGGATAACGGTCAGAATACCGAACAGAGTTCGGCCACCCTGCTGGAGTCAATCGCCAGCTGGTGGCGTTGGTGCATCGCTTCAAGGTGTAACAAACCGATCATAAAAGAGGGGGAGCCCGGTGCTCCCCCTCTTGCCATCTGTGCCGATGCGGGCGTGCAGCCACTCCACCGGACGAGCGAACTCAGCCCTGAGCCTTGTCGGTCAGGTCTACTTTCTTGACGGTATCACCTTCGAACTTGATAACGACGTTCTTCTTGGCTGCGTCGGTATCTTTCAGCAGGGTTTTGGTGGTTTCTGCCAGCAGCGGAGAGGCCTTCTTCAGGGCATCCAGATCATAAGTCCACACTTCCAGACCGGATTCGGTCTTGGTGGTGGCAGGAGTACCCAGCTTCTCTTTAATAGCCTGCTTGTTGGAGCCGCCTTCCTTGATATCCAGTGCCTTCTTGATGGCTTCGTTGGATGCGCTGTCCACTGCACCGGATACGGCGGTATTAGCTGCATCCTTGACGCTGCTGGTGACGCTGTCGGTCAGCGAGTCCATCAGGCCAGCATTGGCAAACAGGGGCAGGGTGGTGAGGGCTACCAGCAAACTCTTTTTCATTTTTTACAGATTCCATTGGTTCAAATGAGGCGGCTATGGAACCAATAAAAGAGCTGGGTGTCAAGTGAGGCAGCTATTGAGCTGTCTGTTAACTGTGTCTCATTTTTCACCAGCCGCAAATAGTTTTGGTATCTCCCGCACCAGCCAGCTTTTGGCTTTGCTCATGGTGTCTCGCCGCCAGGCCAGCACCACCTGCAGCTGATGGCGGTACTCGGGGCTGATCACCTTGAGCCGACCGGCCCGGATGTCCTCCTCAATCCAGCTCTGTGGCATGGTGCCGACCCCGATCCCTGCCAGCAGGGCATCCCGTTTCTCCGTCATGGTGCTGACAGTGAGGCGCGGCTGCTTGTCCAGCAGGCGGTAGGTGAGCACCGGTTTGCGAAGGGCGGTATCGGCGACCGCGATAGCGCGGTAGCGGCGCAGAGTCTCGTCAGCCAGAGGCTCCGGCTCCTGATGCAGCGGATGATCGGGATGGGCGACGTAGAGCATCACCTCGTCCTTGATCACCTGATGCTTGATGCCGGTCATCATGATGTCCGGGTTGATGGAGGAGATAAGCAGGTCGGCGCGGCCATCTTCCAGACACTCCCAGCTACCCGCCAGCACCTCGGCCCGCAGCCGCAGTCGGGTATCGGTCTGCTCGGCCAGTTTCTCCACCAAGGGGTAGAGGGCCTGCACCGGGACCAGCGCATCGACGGCGACTGTGATGTCGGTCTCCCAGCCACGGGCCAATGCCCGGGTCTCTCCCACCAGATGCTCGGCTGCCTCCAGCAGCACTCGGCCGCGCTCCAGCAGCATGCGCCCCGCCGGGGTGAACTTGGTGCGGTGGCCGCTGCGGTCAAACAGCATGGCATCCAGTTCATCCTCCAGCTTCTGCACCGTGTAGCTCAATGCCGAGGGCACCTTGCCCAGCTCGTCGGCCGCCGCCGCAAAGCTGCCGCGGCGGTCGATGGCATCCAGCACCCGGATTGCCTCCAGGGTCAGCGCCCGCTCCTTGTTCGATTCCTTGGCCATTCCTCACCTTCAATTTTTTTGAATATGTTTGCCAGTTTATCTCGCTAACAAGTTAGGTCATGTCACTTTAATATTCAATCAACGCTTAGGCAGGAACGTCGAGCGGCCAAATATGCGGGTAGTTCCGCACTGTGACACACCAAATCGGCATGTCTGATGTCGGTGAAAGAACAACACACTATTTGAATGATCTCTTGTATGGATGCATTGATTCTGGCCGAGCTGGCTGGCACGCGAACAAATTCGTATGCCGCTGCGTACTCAAGGCACAGTTACAGTCAGCCTGGCTGACCAGAGCAGCGAATACCGTATTCCGTTCGGCATCGGTAGCGGCAAACAGCGTTAATCAACCGTCCCGGTAGGTGAGGAGCAGACCATGATGCAATTGAGAGCCGCAGAAGCGCGGGGCAAGGCCAACTTTGGCTGGCTGGACGCGCGCCACAGTTTCTCCTTCGGTCACTACTATGACCCGGAGTGGATGGGGCACTCGGTACTGCGGGTGATCAATCAGGATCTGGTTGCGCCGGGTGGCGGATTCGCCACCCACCCTCACGCCAATATGGAGATCCTCACCTGCGTGCTGCAAGGCACCATAGAGCACAAGGACAGCCTCGGCCATGCCGAGCAGATCCCGGCAGGGGATTTCCAGCTGATGAGCGCAGGCAGCGGGATCCGCCACAGCGAGTACAACCCCTCGCAGACGGATCCTCTCTCCCTGTTGCAGATCTGGATCGAGCCGAACGAGTTCGGCACGCCACCCGGATATCAGCAGAAGAAGATCGAGTCCAGACCGGGCATGACGCTGGTGGCGTCACCGGATGGCGAGGCGGGATCGCTGCGGATCCGCCAACAGGCCCGCGTATGGCGGCTGGAACTGGCCCCGGGCGAGACGCTCGAATGGGCACTGGCTGGCCGACACGGTTACCTGCAGATGATTTCAGGGGAGTTGACCGCCAACGGTCTGGCTGCCCGACCCGGCGACGGGGTACTCAGTCGTGATGAATACCGGTGGGAGCTGGTTGCGACCAGTGCCAGCCAAGCTCTGTTATTTGACCTACCCTGAAGCAGTCAGCGGTGATGTGACACAAACGAGGAAGATGAAATGGACAAGATGAAAGATGTAGCGCTGCTGGCGGGTCGTGTACTGCTGGCGCTGATGTTCGTAATGGCGGGCTGGAGCAAGATCGGCGGGTATGCCGGTACCCAGGGCTATATGGAAGCGATGGGCGTGCCGGGCTTTATGTTGCCGCTGGTGATCCTACTTGAGCTGGGTGGTGGCCTTGCCGTCGTGCTGGGTCTCTTTACCCGCAGCCTCTCCGTGCTGCTGGCCGGTTTCACCCTGATGGCTGCCTTTATTTTCCATTATCAGCCTGCAGAACAGATGCAGATGCTGATGTTTATGAAGAACGTCTCCGTTGCCGGTGGTTTCCTGGCGCTGGCGGCGGCCGGAGCAGGGGCTTTCAGTCTGGATGCCCGTCTCGGCAAAAACTGGTAATGCCCTGAAGAGTCAAGTTTTCCAATGCTTTTTGGCCGGTGCAACTGCACCGGCTTTTTTCTGTCTGCGTTTTCCGGATAGGTGAGGCAGCGGCACAAATCTGCGGCGCCCCTCATGGTTCGGCGGTTTACCCGCCTGCTGGCCACAAGAGCCTTTTGCATCTTCCCCCTCGATCCCCGACAATTCTCACTCTTGTGAAGTGACGGAAATGGCTCGCCTTTTCCCTCGCCCCCTCTCATCCACAGGCGGGAATTGCTCATGTTTACCCTCTACCACTCCAATCAGCTGGATCTGCTCAAAGAACTGCTGGTGAGCCGCATCCGGCAGGCCCCTCTCTCTCACCCCTTCGATCGGGAGCAGATCCTGGTGCAGAGCCCGGGCATGGCCCAGTGGCTCAAGCTGGAGCTGGCCAAAGCGTTCGGCATCGCTGCCAATATCGACTTTCCGCTGCCCGCCAGCTTTATCTGGGAGATGTTCACCCGGGTGCTGGCGGATGTGCCGCGTCAGAGTCCCTACAACAAGGGTTCCATGAGCTGGCAGCTGATGACCATTCTGCCTGCCTTGCTGGAGCGCCCCGCCTTTGCCCCGCTCGCCGCCTATCTGGGCGGGGGAGATGAGGAGGATCCTGCCAAGGATCCCGAGCAAGTTCGGTTGTGGCAGCTCTGCCAGAAGGTAGCGGATCTCTTTGACCAGTATCTGGTCTACCGGCCGGACTGGATCGCCCGTTGGGAACAGGGGGAAGGATTGAGTCAGGAGCTGGCCGGGGTGAGCGGTCAGGACTGGCAGCCCGAACTGTGGCGCGAGCTGGTGGCCCGCACGTTGGCGCTCTCTCCAAGCGGCTACCACCGCGCCAACCTCTACGAGGAGTTTATCCACGAGCTGGCGCGTACCGCCGATCTGCCGGGCAAGCTGCCGCAGCGGGTCTTTGTGTTCGGCATTTCGGCGCTGCCGCCGCGCTATGTGGAGGCGCTGCTGGCCCTCGGTAGCCGGCCGGAGGTGGAGGTACACCTGTTCGTCACCAACCCCTGCCGCTACTACTGGGGGGATCTGCTGGATCGCAAGACCCTGGCTCGGCTGGAGAACAAGCTCAAACCCGGCACCGATATCGAGACGTTGCAAGGCCCCGCCAACCCGCTGCTCGCCTCCATGGGCAAGCTGGGGCGCGACTACCTGCATCAGCTGATGGAGCTGGAGGTGCCGCAAATCGAGGCCTTCGTCGATATCGACGAGGTGGATAGCAAAGGCAATGTCAGCCTGCTGCGCGCCATCCAGAAGGATGTGCTGGAGCTGGCAGAACGGGGCGCCGGTCAGTTCGATCTCGACAGCAGCCGTCACAAGAGCCCCATCGATCCGGCGGATGGATCACTGCAGATCCACGCCTGCCACGGCCCGATGCGCGAACTCGAGGTGCTGCACGACCGGCTGCTGGCGCTGTTCGAACAGGATCCCGCCCTCACCCCGAAAGATGTGGTGGTGATGATGCCGGATGTGAACAGCTACGGCCCCTACATTCAGGCGGTGTTTGGGGCGCGCGGCCAGATCCCCTTTGCGGTTTCGGATCGGGCGGCGAGTCAGGAGAGCCCGCTGCTGCAAAGCTTCCTCGCCCTGCTCAGGCTGCCCAACGCCCGCTTCGGGGCGGGGGAGCTGCTCGCCATTCTCGAGGTGCCCGCCGTGCTGCGCCGCTTCGAGCTGGATGACGACGAGTTCAACCAGCTGCGGGTCTGGGTGCAGGAGACCGGCATCCGCTGGGGGCTGGACGACAGCTACCCCGTCCGTTTCGATCTGCCGCCCATGTCCGGCAACAGCTGGCTGTTCGGCCTGCGCCGCATGCTGCTCGGCTTCGCCATGGGGGATGGCGAGCCGGTGGCGGGCATCCTGCCCTACGCCGATATCGAGGGGCAGCAGGGGCTGGCGCTCGGCAAGCTCGCCTGGTTTGTCGACTCGCTGGCCGAGTTTTTGCCCCGCCTGCAACAGGCGCAGCCGCTGGCCGAGTGGAATGCCTGCCTGCTGGCGCTGCTGGAGCGCTTCTATCTGGCCGACGAGGATGAAGAGCGTCAGCTTCAGCTTATTCGCAGTCAGCTGGCCGAGTGGCAGACCCGGCTTGGCGAGGCCCGTTTCGAGCAGCCCATCACCGCCGACCTGTTGCAGGATTACCTCGGCAGTGTGCTGGGGGAGTCCCGCTCCAGCCAGCGCTTCCTCGCCGGTCAGGTCAACTTCTGCACCCTGATGCCGATGCGCTCCATCCCCTTCAAGCAGGTCTGTCTGCTCGGCATGAACGACGGCGTCTACCCGCGCACCCTGGCTCCCATGGGGTTCGATCTGATGGCGGTGGCGTCGCGGCGCGGGGATCGCTCCCGTCGTGATGATGACCGCTACCTTTTCCTCGAGGCACTGCTGAGTGCCCAGCAGGGGCTCTATATCAGCTATCAGGGCTTCAGCGCGCAGGACAACAGCGACAAGGTGCCGTCGGTGCTGCTGGCGGAGCTGATCGACTATGTGCGGCAGGGCTTTGTGCTGGCGGGGGATGAGGATCTGGACGACGAAACCTCCGGCAAGCGGCTGCTCAACCACCTGATGGTGGCGCATCCGCTCACCCCCTACAGCCGCAACTACTTCTACCCGGAGCCGGGTTCGCGCCTCTTTACCTATGCCGCCGACTGGTTGCCCGCCCTCAATCCGGTGCGCGGCGCGGCCAACTTCCAGAGCGGCGAGCTGCCTTTACCTCCCGAATGGGGCAAGGAGCAGGGGCTGGAGCTGGCGGAGCTGCTGCGCTTCTATCGCCAGCCCACCAAATATTTCCTCAATCGCCGCCTCAAGGTGTGGTTTGAGCTGAACGAGGCCAACATCGAAGACAGCGAGCCGTTCGAGCTGGATGGCCTGCAACATTACCAGCTGAAAGATCTGCTGCTCGATGCCCATCTGGCAGAGGGGGATAGCCCAGAGCGGAGCCATAGCGTGAGCATACGGCGAGAGCGGTTGCAGCTCACCGGCCTGCTGCCGCAAGGGTGGTTCGGCAGCCTGTTGCTGGACGATCTGGATGCCGAGATGGGCAAGCTGGCGGAGCGGCTGCGGCCATGGGTTGCGGCCAATGAGTCAGAAAAGCAGGCGGTGGAGATCGATATCTCCCTGACTCAGGGCCAGCTGCAAGGGTGGATCGACACCCAGAAGGGGCGCTTGCTGGTGGTCAAACCCGGCAGCTTCAACGGCAAGGATCTGCTGCTGGGCTGGATCCAGCACCTCTGCCTCTCATTGAGCGGCGCCCCCGGCGACACCCTGCTGTTCGATGCCAAGCAGAGTCTGCGACTGCCCAAGCTCGCAGCCGACGAGGCGCGGCCCAAGCTGGCGGCGCTGGTGGCGTGCTGGGCGCAGGGGATGAAGCGGCCGCTGCCGTTTTTCCCCAACACCGCCTGGGATTGGCTCAAGACGATCGAGAAGGATCCCGACAAGCCGGAGGCGGCCGACAAGGCGGCACTCACCCGTTTCAACGGCGGCTGGATGATCAATGGGGAGGGGCAAGACGTTTACGTCGCCCGCTGCTTCCCCGAACTCGATGACGAGGTGCTGGGGCAGTTGCAGGCGCTGGCCCGCGAACACCTGACCCCGCTGCTCAAGACCCTGGAGGAGCTGAAATAATGGCTAACCCGCTCAATACCCTGCGTTTTCCCCTCCATGGTGAACGACTGATCGAAGCCTCCGCCGGTACCGGCAAGACCTATACCATCGCCGGTCTCTACCTGCGCCTGCTGCTGGGCCACGGCCCGCTCATCGAAGAGGGCGCCGATGCCGGTCAGCCGAGTGCCCACGAGCGGCCGCTCTCGGTGACCGAAATTCTGGTGGTGACCTTTACCGAAGCGGCCACTGCCGAGCTGCGCGGGCGGATCCGCGGGCGCATCCACGAGGCGCGGCTCGCCTTTATGCGCGGTGAGAGCAAGGACGCCCTGCTGAGCCAGCTGCTGGCCGAGGTGGAGGATCACGAATTGGCGGCCCGTCGCCTGCTGGCCGCCGAGCGGCAGATGGACGAGGCGGCGGTCTTTACCATCCACGGTTTCTGCCAGCGGATGCTGAAACAGAACGCCTTCGAATCGGGCGCCCTCTTCGAGACCGAATTTCTCACCGACGACAGCCAGCTCAGGCTGCAGGCGGTGAGCGACTACTGGCGATCCGAGTTCTATCCGGTGGATAAAACCCTCGCCAGTTCGGTGCGCGCGCTCTGGCCGAGCCCCGCCGCCCTGCTGCGGGAGATGGGCAGCTGGCTCGACAACAGCGAGCTGGAGATCCACCCCGCGCTGGGGGACGAGACCCTCGCCGCCCGCCATCAGGCGGCCATGAGTCGCATCGCGGCGGTGAAGAGCGAGTGGCTGGCGCAGACGGACGAGATCCGCCGCCAGACCGACGGCCAGATCAGCCGCTACACCGGCAAGAACTATGAAGGGTGGCTTGCCAAGATAGCCGACTGGGCGCAGGACGAAAGCAGTGGCTACGCCATTCCCAAGGAGCTGGAGCGCTTTGGCCAGACAGTGCTGGAGGAGAACCTCAAGAAGGGGGGCGCAGTGCCGACCCTGCCACTGTTCAGCCAGATCGATGAACTGCTGGCGAGCCGCCCCGGCATTCGGGATCTCATTCTGCAACGGGCGGCCAAAGTAGTGCGCAGCCGGATGCAGGCGAGCAAGCGGCAGGCCCATCAGCTCTCGTTCGATGACCTGCTGAAAGACCTCGACGGGGCGCTTGGCTCCAGCCTTGGCGAGCGGCTCTGCGAGCGCATTCGCGCCACTTATCGGGTAGCGATGATCGATGAATTTCAGGATACCGATCCCCAGCAGTACCGCATCTTCCATCGGCTTTACGGCGGCCACACAGACACGGCGCTGTTGATGATCGGTGACCCCAAGCAGGCCATCTACGGCTTTCGCGGCGCCGACATCTTTACCTACATTCAGGCGCGGCGAAATGTGAGCGCCCACTACACCCTCGGGCGCAACTGGCGCTCCAGCAGTGCGCTGGTGGGGGCGGTCAACGGCCTGTTCGAGCGGGCGAAAGATCCCTTTATCTACGAGGCGGATATCCCCTTCCTGCCGGTGGAGGCGCAGGGCAAGAGCAAGGCGCTGCTGCTCGATGGCGCCACCGCCCCTGTGCTCCACTGCTGGCAGCTGACCGGCCAGCCCACCTTCAATCGGGGGGATTACCAGAGCAAGATGGCCCGCGCCACCGCCGCCGAGATCCACCGCCTGCTGACGCTGGCCCGCGAGGGCAAGGCGCTGATCGGCGACAAGGCGGTGAAGGCAGGGGATATCGCCGTGCTGGTGCGCACCGGCGCCGAGGGCAAGCTGGTGCAGCAGGAGCTGGCGCGCCTCGCCATCGCCTCCGTCTATCTGTCGAACCGCGAGAGCGTGCTGGAGCAGACGGAGGCGCGGGAGATTTTGCTGATTTTGCACGCCTGTCAGAACCCGAGCGAAGAGCGCAGCCTGAGGGCGGCGCTGGCGACCGGGCTGTTTGATCTCGACGCCAAGGCGCTCGATGGGCTGGCCAGCGACGAGCGGGCGTGGGAGAGCGCGGTGCAGGAGTTTATGGAGTACCGCAAGATCTGGCACCGCCGCGGCGTGCTGGCCATGCTGCGGGCCCTGCTGCACCGGCGCAATCTCGCCTCTTCGCTTTTGGCGAGCCCCTATGGCGAGCGGCGGCTGACCAACTTCCTCCATCTCGGCGAGTTGCTGCAACAGGTGAGCAGCGAGCTGGACGGGGAGTACGCCCTGCTGCGCTGGCTGGGGGAGGCGGTGAGTCGCCCCAACGGCCAGGATGCTGAGCAGGTACTGCGGCTCGAATCCGAGCGCAAATTGGTGCAGATAGTCACCATCCACAAATCCAAGGGGCTGGAGTACCCGCTGGTGTTTCTGCCCTTTATCTGTAGCCACAGAACCGCCGAGACCCCGCTCTATCACGAAGCGGATGAGGCGGGCAATCGCACCATTCTCGATCTCACCGGCGCCGACTCGTCGCTCGCCGAAGCGGACAGGGAGCGCCTTGCCGAAGATTTGCGGCTGCTCTATGTGGCGCTGACCCGGGGCGTTTACGCCACCTGGCTGGGGCTGGCGCCGGTGCGGGCGGGGGCGGGCAAGTCGGAGAAGACCGACCTGCACCACACCGCCATCGGCTACCTGCTGCAAAAGGGCGAGGAGGGGGATGCGCAGACGCTGGCGACCGCGCTGACCGAGCTGGCACAGGCGCTGCCCGGGGTGGCTGTCGGTGAGCCCTCGCTCACCCGTCCGGCCCCGCTGCCGCCAGAGGAGGAGCAGCTGGGCGAGCCTCAGGTGCGCCACTTTAGCGGTTCCCTTGAGCGGGACTGGTGGATCAGCTCCTACTCCGGGCTGGCGGCGCAGGGTCACGGCCACAGCAAGGGCGTACTCGCCAATCCCGGCTTCGATGACGAGGTCGTCACCGAGGCGGCTGCGCTGGCTTCCGAGCAACCGGAAGAGGCGCCCAAGCCCTCCATCTTTACCTTCCCGAAGGGGGCGCGCCCCGGCACCTTACTGCACAGCCTGTTCGAGACCATCGACTTTCAAAGCGCCGCGGGCGAGCCGCTGGCAGAGCATATCGCGAGTCTGTTGCTGCAAGACGGCTTCGACGAGAGTTGGGCTCCCGTGCTGCAACAGCAGGTGGAGGCGGTGCTGGATACCCCGCTGGAAACGGGCTTTGGCGAGCCGGTGCGGCTGCGGGATCTGGCCCCCGAGCGCAAACAGGTGGAGCTGGAGTTCTTCCTGCCCATGGGGCGGGTGACGGCACCGGCGCTGACCGCCCTCTGCCAGCAGCACGACCCGCTGTCGCGGGGCAACAAGCCACTCAGCTTTGCCACCGTGCAGGGGATGCTCAAGGGCTTTATCGATCTGGTGTTCGAGTGGCAGGGGCGCTGGTATCTGCTCGACTACAAATCGAACCATCTCGGCATGAGCCCCGCCGATTACAGCCGTCCGGCGCTGGAGCGGGCGATGACCGAGCACCGCTACGACCTGCAATACCAGCTCTACTCGCTGGCGCTGCACCGGCTGCTCACCCTGCGCCTGCCGGGCTACGACTTCGAGCAGCATTTTGGCGGCGTTTTCTATCTGTTCCTGCGCGGCATGCCGCAGGGGGGCATTTTCCATACCCGCCCGAGTCGTGAACTGGTGCTGGGGCTGGATGAGTTGTTTAGACACGGTGATCGCTCTGGCGGTGTTTCATCAGCAGAATTAAACGAGGTAGAGGCATGAGCGGCACCATGATCAGCACCGCAGCCAGCGCAATGATGGTTGAACGGTTGAAAACACTGGCGCTGGCTGGCCGTATCCGCCAGCTGGATCTGCAATTTGCCAGGCTGGTGGCCGATCTGGGCGGCAGCCCCGAGCTGGTGCTGGGGGCTGCGCTCACTTGCTTCGAGCTGGGGCGCGGCCATGTCTGCCTGCCGCTGGAGATGCTCATCGCCGGATCCCTGCGCCCGTTCGGTCTGGATCCCCAGCAGAGCCGGGATCTGCTGGGGGATCTGGCGGATCCTGCCCGCTGGCCCGCCCTGTTTGCGGCAAGCCCGCTCGTTGGCACCGAACAGGATGAGGGCAACGCCCCGCGCTGGCCGCTGCGGCTGTGGCACGGGCGGCTCTATCTCACCCGTTACCACGACTTTGAACTGGGGGTGGCCCGCCATCTGCGCGCTTTGAGTGAACGTGCTGAATGGCCGGAGATTGCCCCGGCCCTGTCGCGGCTGTTTGCCCGCGACTATGGGTTGGTGTTCGCGGCGCTGCTCAAGGCCCGCCTCGCCCCCGACTTCTCGGCCCGCCACTTTATCGAGAAGTATCTGGATCTGGTGTTCCCGAACGAGGTGGACTGGCCCGCCATCGAAGGGCTGCTGGCCAGCGCCCAGGCGGCGAGCGACCTTGGCAAGCTGGATGCGCTGGTGCCCGAGGCGCTCTGCTGCAACGGCCAGAAGCTGGCGGCGGCCACCGCAGCGGCACGCCCCTTTGCGGTGATCTCCGGCGGCCCCGGCACCGGCAAGACCACGACTGTGGCAAAACTGCTCGCCATTCTGGTGGAGACCGGCCTGCAAGCGGGCAAGGCGCCGGCGATCCGGCTGGTGGCCCCCACCGGCAAGGCGGCGGCGCGCCTCACCGAGAGTATCGGCTCTGCCCTGCAGGCTCTCGATCTGCCCCCCGAGTGGGTGGAAGCGATCCCCACCGAAGCGGGCACTCTGCACCGGCTGCTCGGGGTCATTCCGGGGCGCAGCCAGTTTCGTCACCATGCGGGCAACCCGCTGCACCTCGACTTGCTGGTGGTGGATGAGGCCTCCATGGTCGATTTGCCGATGATGGCGCGCCTGCTCGATGCGTTGCCAAGCCACGCCCGCCTGATCCTGCTCGGCGACAAGGATCAGCTCGCCTCGGTGGAGGCGGGGGCCGTGCTCGGCGATATCTGCAGCTTTATCGAACAGGGCATCAGCCCGGCGCAGGCGGATTGGCTTTCCCGCCAGACTGGCTACCGCCTGCAGGGCGCGCCCGCAGGGGCTCCGGTGCGCGACAGCCTCTGTTTGCTGGCCAAGAGCTGGCGCTTTGATCAGCACTCTGGCATCGGCCAGCTGGCGCGCGCCTGCAACAGCGGCGATGCCACGGCGGTGGAATCAGTCTGGGGTATGGGCTTTGCCGATATCAGCCTGCATCCCTGGGCGGGGGAGGCCTACGACGCTCTGATTGCCCAGGGGGTGGCCGGTTACGGTGCCTATCTGAAGGCGGCCCGCGCGGGGGAAGATCCCGCCGCCGTGTTCAAGGCATTCAACAGCTTCCAGATCCTCTGCGCCCTGCGCGATGGCCCGTTCGGCGTGCTGGGACTTAACGAGCGGCTCGAATTGGCCCTGTCACGGGCTGGCCTGATTGCCCGCGATGGCGACTGGTATGCCGGTCGCCCGGTGATGGTGGTGCGCAACGACCACGGGGTTGGCCTCTACAACGGTGATATGGGGCTCTGCCTGCCCGATGAAACCGGGCGACTCAAGGTCTGGTTCGAGCAGCCGGACGGCACCCTGCGCGCCCTGTTGCCCAGCCGCTTGCCGCCTCACGAGACCGTCTACGCCATGACCATCCACAAATCCCAGGGTTCGGAGTTTGCCCATACCGTACTGGTGCTGCCCGACAGCCCCAGCCCGCTGCTGACCCGCGAGCTGGTCTATACCGGTATCACCCGCGCCAAGGCCCGGCTCGATCTCTACGGCGATCGCGCCCTGCTGGCACAGGCGGTACGGAAAAAGACCGAGCGTTATTCAGGGTTGGCGGAGAGGTTGTTAGCTTGAACATGAAATATATATTTTCGAAAGAGTGGAAGCTGATAGAGAAAGCAATGGCGGATGAATGCTGTCTCGAACTCCCTCGTTTGTTAAAAAATACGCTGGTGGTGGGAGAGGACCATCGTTTTTGGAACCATTCTGGAGTTGATTATTTTTCTTTATTAAGAGCCATCGTTAAAACTGGTGTTTTTAAGAATAGAGAAGGTGGCTCTACAATTGCTATGCAATTAGTTAGAGTCATTACATCTAACTATCAAGTGACATTAAAGAGAAAAGTTATTGAGATTTTTCTAGCAAAGAAAATTACACGCATCTACGGTAGGGAGAAAATATTGAGTAAGTATCTTCAATTGGCTTACTTTGGCTGGAACATGCATGGAATTATTGATGCGTCTACCAAGTTAAAAATAAACATTAGAAACATGAGCCTTGTTGATGCGGCTGATTTGATTGCTAGATTAAAGTATCCTCAGTCTAGATTCCATAATCCAATACAAGATGAAAAGATAAAACGAAGATCTGTTTATATTGTAGGTAAACTTATTAATAGGCGCGCTGTTTAAATGGAACCATTCAAAAATCCATCAACATTAAGAAATATCGTTGGCACATATCCTGATGCAGCACATATAGCTGATGCTGTTATGTCTGGAGGCCAGTTTGCTAAACAAGCCATCGCTACTCAGTGGCTTTCTGAGGGGGTTCCTTATGCGTTTAAAGATGCTCCCTTGATATATGAGTCTGTGAGGTCATGGTTGAGTATCCGGCTCAATGTTGAACCAAAGAGCATTAATATTACAGGTAGTGGTAGGTTAGGGCAGTCATTATCACCAAAGCAACTAGGTAAGAAGTTTGGCTCTCATTCTGACCTAGACTTTTTCATCGTCAGTGAAAGTCTTTTCTCAAGGATTAGGGAGGATTTTAATCAGTGGTATGCTGACTATTATAGTGGAGTTGTAAAGCCTAAAAATGAACGTGAAGCTTCATTTTGGAAAGAAAATGCAGTGAGGGGAGAGCGAAGTATTGGGCGAGGGTTTATTGATGCCAATATTATACCTAATTTAGAGCCATACTCTCAGACTAGACAAATCTCACAAACAATGTGGTTGTTATCAGAAAGATTAAAAGTGACGACTGGTGCGCCAGAGGTAAAAGACATGAGTATTCGATGCTATAAAACTTGGGATGATTTTATAACTCAAACATTTTTAAATGTGGAATATTCACTACCCCAGGTGAAATAATAAACTCTCATGTGTTGGGCTTCACAGGCTTAGCGCCAACCTACCGATTGTGTAGGTTGTGGCTGAGCGTAGCGAAGCCCAACGTTTACCGCGTAATCTCATTTTTCCTGCCCCTTATCCCCAGCCCTTCTCCTCCTTTTCTAATAAATAGGATAAGGGAGTAATGCCGTTACCGCTGTCCGATTACGCTTCGCTAATCGAACCTACACGGCTGACTCTGGCCGAGTGACCTCTGTGGGTGCCTCTGGGTATCCCCTCATCTATCCCATCCCCCCAAACGACTGAATCGTGAGTTAAATCAGGTAAATGGGGCGCGCTTGAGCCACACTTATGACCACCCTGATTCAGCCTGCGCCGTGAGTGGCCGATAACCGGGGAAACGGTGGTGCGGTGGGGTTCTGGCTGACAGATCTGTTGCAATATGCCAAGGTAGCGCCTCACGACAACAGCGCGATTCCCCGTGGTGGCGCGGGGCGGAAGAACAAGGATAACTGCTATGGTGCAGGACAGTGACACGATCAGGATCTCGGATGTCAGCGAAGCCGTGGTGCATGGCATTCTGGAGGTGACCAGCGATGGCATCTGGGATTGGCATGCCAATACCGGTTTTGTCTATCGCAACCCCGGCTGGTACCGGATGCTGGGTTACGAGCCTCACTCCCTCGGCAATACCGTCTTCACCTGGGAGAGCGTGATCCACCCCGACGATCTGGCGGCGGTGATGGCGAAGTTCGATCTCTGCCTGAGCGGCAGCGCCCATGAGTATCGCGCCGAGTATCGTTGCCGCTGCCGGGATGGCAGTTACCTCTGGATTGAGGATTGCGGCCGCATCATTGAGCGCAATCCCGACGGGTCTGTGGCGCGGATGATCGGTGCCCATCGCGATATCCACGCCAGCAAGTTGTTGCTGGAACAGCTGGAGCGGCGCAATCACTCGCTGGAGCAGCAGGTTGCCGAGCGCACCGCCGAGCTGGTGCGACTCAACGAGGCGCTGCAACAGAAAGCCGAAGAGAACCGTCTGCTGGCAGAGACCGATGCCCTGACCGGCGCCGCCAGCCGCTATCGTCTGGAGCGGGCGTTGCAGCTGGAGTGCGAGCGGGCGCGCCGCTTCCATCAGCCGTTTACGGTGATCGCCATGGATGTGGACAACTTCAAGCAGATCAACGACAGCTATGGCCACAATGCCGGGGATCAGACCCTGATCAACATAGTGGCGCTGGTGCGCCGCCATATCCGCGAGATCGATCTGCTGGCCCGCTGGGGCGGTGACGAGTTTATGGTGTTGCTGCCCAACACCGGCCGCGAGGATGCGCTGGTGGTGGCGAGCAAGTTTCAGGCATTGATGGCGAGCGAGCCCATCTGCCCGCACGCGCCCGCTACCATGAGCTTCGGGCTGGCGGAGTATCAGCAGGATGAGCAGAAGGAGAGCCTGATGGTGCGCGCCGATCGGGCGCTCTATCAGGCCAAGCAGCTGGGTAAAGACCAGATCTGCTAACGCGCAGGGCACGGAAAAAGAGCAGTAAAAAGGGCCGCGGGTTTGAAACCTGCGGCCCTTTTGTATTGTGACTGACGCGGCGCGACTTAGAAGTGGTAGCGCAGACCCAGCTTGAAGGTATCCAGAGAGTAGTGCTCGTCACCCAGGCTCAGGGCGTCGAACTGGCGCTCGTAACCGATACCGGCAGAGAAGTGGTCGTTGAAGGCGTAGTCCAGACCTACTTCCAGATTGGGGTGTACCTTGCTCTTGGTTGCGCTCTCGTTTACCTGACCGCTGAAACCGAGGATGGTGGCGTTGCCGACAACTTCCACTTCGGTGCGGGTGTAGGCGATGCCCGGTTTGGCATAGGCGCTGAAGCCCCAGGCCAGCGGCTGGCTCAGCTTGGCTGCCAGGCTAATGCTGCGGGTTTCGATGGTGGTGTCGGCAAAGCCGGTTGCAATCGGGGAGGTCACCCAGGTCAGCCGATCCATCTGCTGGGCGTGCAGGCCACCTTCAACGGCCAACCAGGGTTGGAAGCTGTAACCCACGATCAGGCTGCCGCCGTCGAGCTGGTCGTCGATGATCTTGGCGTCATAGGCGTCTTTGGCTGCACCATCGAGATCCATTTTGGAGGTGGTCAGGTCCAGACCGGCATACCAGCCTTCGGCATGGGCACCGCCATTCATGGCCAGAGCAAGCAGGGAGAAAGCGACAATTTTATTAAACTTGTTCATGGATAAATAACCTTGTGTTGCGTGAACTGTGTGTGATTTATATTGCTCAATCCATGAAGCTTTTTATATTTCCGTCATCGCTCTGCTTTCACAGAGGGACCGCAGTATAGTCAGCACATTTCTGAATAACAAGAGAGTGATTTCCCCATTCTTCTAAATATGACTGGCTGCAAGGAGGGTCATTTTGTTTAATAAATGGTGTTATTAGAGTTTTAGCTTTATTGAGTGCTGAGTAATTAAATGGTGAGGCAAATGACAGGCTGATAGCTCACTTTTGATTCTACACAATTGATTTGTAACAGAAATTTATTTTAATTAAAGCATGACCATGATGAGCTGTCTAAAAATTGGCATCTCAGATGTCACTAACAGGTGTCAGGCTCTTTTCGATGATTTTTTGAACGACACGTAAGGTGAAACCGTGAGAAAAAAATCTATCTTTTTGCCTGTTTTTTGCTCTTTTTGAGGCTTGGGATTGTTCCCACTGAGGGTTCTGGTGGTCTTTTGAGGCTGCTTTTGCGAAGGCGATGCTACACATCAGATACGCGAATGGGCTCTTGTGAGTGGCTTTTCTCTTTACCCGGTAGCAGTTGTTGGGGTGGGCATAAGGTGCGATAAGCAGATATGGGTCGTGCGGTCTGATTAATTTTGTTTGCTTATATATACAAGCTATTTAAAAGATAGGTTTTTGGAGTTTTAAATAACTTGATTATATTCGTCTCTATATTTGGCGAAGCTTTCCAAGTAAGCCATTTAAATATATTGCATAGCAATAACACGGTATTGATGATCGTTTAGAATACCTTGCTAGAACGGTCGTGATGGTTGGCGCATCAGTGGGCGGCGGGTGGCCTGTGACACTTCCCCTTGCCGAGGCCCTTGACCTGACCTGCGAATTCAGGGAAAAGAAAAGGGCGGTGCTATCAGCGCCGCCCAATGCCAGGAAAGAGAAAAAACCTTACGGTTTAAAAGATAAAAATTTGGAAGCAAACAATCGATTTCTCAACCAGGAAGGGTCTTGAATTCGATACGTTTCGATTATGCGCGATGTTCTATGCAGCACTAGCAAAATGTTTGCGGGTTGAAAGATATGCACTGTCTGGTGTCAGATTTTGCGACCTCATCGTTCAACTGGTCTGTCCTGATGGGTTTTGTAGGCGATTTTTTCTCTAGGCTGTTTTTTCGGTGTCAATATCTGAGCCTTGAAGGTAAAAACAGGTCAGAAGCTGACTCGGCATAACCATGCAATGAAAGTGCGATAACAAGGAAGAGTGGCATGACCTACAGCCAGACCCTGGCCAACAATATTCTCGACACCCTGAAGAAGACCCTGACCGACAAGGGGATCCGCTATCAGACCCTGGCAGAAGCCATGGGTGTCTCCATCGCGACCGTGAAACGGATGATGAACAAGCCCTCGCTGCCGTTCGATACTCTGCTGGAGATCTGCCATCTGGTGGGGCTCTCGTTCGAGGAGTTGCTGGATCGCACTCAGGACGCCCAGAGCCGCCGCGCCGTCTTTACCCAGGAGCAGGACGAGGCGTTTCACAACGAGCCGGGGCTCTACGCCTTTCTCGCCAATATCTTCTGGCGCGACAAGACGCTGATCGATCTCAAGCGGGAGTACGGCCTGACCGATGCCTCCTGCTACCTCTATCTGCGCAAACTGGAGAAGCTCGGCATTTTGCAACTCGGTATCGACAACAGTTACCACTTCCTGATCAGCGAGCGGATCAGCTTCGAGCAGCACAGCCGTTTCGCCCGCCAGCAGGCGCGGCAGGCGATGTCGGTGCTGGGGGAGTATCTGGTGGAGAACATGCACAAGTCGAACAACTATATGGCGCTCTGCCAGCTGCACCTCAACGAGGGGGAGGCGATGGCGCTGATCGACCGGATGAAGGAGTACTGGCATCAGGAGATCAAGCTCAACCGCCCCGCCATCGGCCAGCAGGAGCACGCCAAGACCTACACCATGTCGCTGCAACTGGCCGACTGCGGCTACCAGAGCTTCGATGACATGATCCCCAATATCGACAACTGATCCCGGCGGATCCTGCGGGATCCGTGTCTGCTTGTGAGTCTGATTGTGGTTACTCTGCCAGTTGCATGGGCTGCGCTTTGGCGATGATGGGTTGCAACGCCCGGGTATCGAGACAGATACGGATCGCATCCGGCCGCCAGTGCTCGATATCGCAATCCACCAGACCGCCTCGCTCGTCATAGTTGACCCGCACCAGCCGCAGCACGGCGCTCCCCTCCGCCAGATTGAGGGCGCGGGCGATGGCGCCGCGCGCTGCCGAGGGGGTGATCTCGAGACGCGCCCCGCCCTGGCCTATGCCATAGCGCTGCTGATAGAGCTCGGTGAGGGAGCTGGCCAACGGCGCGCTGGCGATATCGGGAAAGCGGCTCGCCAGCAGGTGGTGGCTGACATGGAGCACCGGGCGGCCGTCGATCAGCCGCTGGCGGCGGATCTCATAAAGTGGAGTGAAGGGTTCCAGCCCCATCCAGCGGCACAGTTCGCTGCTGGCAAGCTCGCTGCCGTGGGCCAGCACCCGGGTTTCGGCGGTGCGTTGCTGCTCGCCGATCCACTGGTGAAAGTGGGTGTGGATGGCGGGATCGTAGGTGAGGCGGGGTGGCGCCACAAACCAGCCGCGCCGCTCGGCACGGTAGATAAGGCCGTCCGCTTCGAGGCTGGAGAGCGCCTCCTTGATAGTGATGCGGGTGGTGGCGAAGCGCTCGCTCAGGGCCCGTTCGGCGGGTAGCTGCTGCCCGGCCCCCAACTGGCCGCTGCCGATATAGCGGCGCAGAGTCTGGCAAATCTGTTCGCACTTGGAGGAGACGCGGCCATCGGCCATGCTCTGTTCGTTCACTCTCTGCTCGCTCAATCTCGGCTCGGTCACACTCTTGTCCCTGTTGCTTATTCAGAAGGCGGGTGGCTGGCCAATCCCTTACTGGAATAGTCCAGCCTCACTCGGGTTCAGAGTTGTAACCGCTGTGGATGACAGCGCCATGACAGGGTGATTGTCATCAAACTGCCATTAAAGCGCCCCGCCACCGTCACAATTCCCCTCTAGCATCCCTCTCGAACCTTAACTGACCTAGTCCAGAGGGATGGGATGATGAAAAGCGTGATCGCAAGTGCACTGGCCATGGTGGCCATCAGCCAACCGTTGTTTGCCACAAATAGCTATGCAGCCGAGAATATCGCGGATCTCGAAAAGGCCGCCCGCGGTGAAGGCCAGCTCCACAGCATCGGCATGCCCGACAGCTGGGCCAACTGGAAGGATACCTGGCAGCAGCTGGGCAGCATCTACGGCATCAAGCATCAGGATACCGACATGAGCTCGGCGCAGGAGATCGCCAAGTTCGCCGCCGAGAAGGCCAATGCCACTGCCGATATCGGTGACGTGGGCGGCGCCTTCGGTCCGGTTGCGGTCAAGCAGGGGGTTACCCAGCCCTACAAACCCTCCACCTGGGCTGATATTCCCAACTGGGCCAAGGATGCAGACGGTCACTGGATGCTGGCCTATACCGGCACCATCGCCTTCCTGATCAACAAGGATCTGGTCAAGGCCGCTCCCACCAGCTGGCAATCCCTGCTGGGTGGCGACTACAAGGTGACCCTGGGTGACGTGGGCGTTGCCTCTCAGGCCAACAACGGCGTGCTGGCGGCAGCCTATGCCACCGGTGGTAGCGAGAAGAACCTCAAGCCCGCGCTGGAGCTGTTCGGCCAGCTGGCCAAGCAGGGTCGTCTCTCCCTGAACGATCCCACCATCGCCAACATCGAGAAGGGCGAGGTGGAAGTGGGTGTGCTGTGGGACTTCAACGCCCTCAACTACCGCGACCAGATCGACCCCAAGAAGTTTGATGTGGTGATCCCGAGCGACGGCTCCGTCATCGCCGGTTACACCACCATCATCAACAAGTGGGCCAAGAACCCCAACGCCGCCAAACTGGCCCGTGAATACATCCTCTCCGATGCCGGTCAAATCAACCTGGCCCGCGGCTACGCCCGTCCGATCCGCAGCAACGTGACCCTGCCGGATGACGTGAAGGCCAAGCTGCTGCCAGCCGAGCAGTACGCCAATGCCAAGCCGGTGCAGGATCACGCCGCCTGGGAGCAGAGCTCCAAAGCCCTGCCGCGTCAGTGGCAAGAAACCGTCATGATCAACATGCAGTAAGGGAATCCAGTGCAACACAAGGTGATAGTGGTACTTGTGGATGGTCTGGCAGCCGAGGTAGCCCACACCATGGGCTACCTCGGTGGCATGGTGGAGGCGGGGCGGGGCCTGCATACGACCCTGAATGCTGCCCTGCCGTCTCTCTCCCGACCCCTCTACGAGTGCATCCTGACCGGCGTGCCGCCGGTGGTGAGCGGCATCACCCACAACGGGGTGAGTCGTCTCAGTCTGCATGACTCCATCTTCCATCTGGCCCGCGCCGCGGGCAAACGCACCGCAGCTGCGGCCTACCATTGGGTGAGTGAACTCTACAACCGCAGCCCCTGGCTGGCGGCCCGCGATCGCTTTACTCACGACGAGCTGCTGCCGATCCAGCACGGTTGCTTCTACTGGGATGACAACTACCCCGACAGCCATCTGCTGATGGATGGGGAATGGCTCAGAACCCAATATGACCCCGATTTTCTGCTGATCCACCCGATGGGGGTGGACGATGCGGGCCACAAGTTTGGCCTCGATTCCCGCCAGTACCGCAATCAGGCGCGCCGGATGGACAGCCTGCTGGCCGATCTGCTGCCCCAGTGGCTGGCGGAGGGGTATCAAGTGGTGATCACCTCGGATCATGGCATGAACAACGACCTGAGCCACGGCGGCACCCTGCCGGAAGAGCGCACTGTGCCACTCTGGCTGTTTGGCGATGCCTTTATCGAGCGCTGGCCGGATGGAGTGGCGATTGCCCAGACCCAGCTCTGCGCCCTGATGGCCGATCTGCTGGGGGTTTCTCACGACAAGCCGGCAGCGCCACCGCTGCTCAAGGCGGCCTTTATGCGCGAGGTGCACTGATGATGCCTGCCACCACCGAGATCCTCGCGGATCAACCCGTGGCCACCAAGCACAAGGTGCGCCGCCACTGGCTGCCCGCCCTGGTATTGCTGCCGTTTATCCTCTTGATGATCCTGTTCCAGCTCGCCCCCATGGTGTGGGTGCTGGTGGGCAGCTTTCAGACCCCGGATGGCTGGGGCCTCGACTACTACCGGGAGATTTTGAGCTCCCCCTTCTACCTGCAATCGTTCGGCAACTCGTTGCGCATCGCCGGTATCGCCAGTCTGGCGGGGCTGGCTATCGGTACCCTCGGGGCGGCCGCGCTGCGCCACAGCGGCGAGCGGGTCAAACGGGTGCTGCTGGCCTTCGTCACCATGACCGGCAACTTCAGCGGTGTGACGCTGGCGTTCGCCTTCATCATCATTCTCGGCATCAACGGCGCCGTCACCCTGCTGCTGAAATCCTGGGGCTGGATCGACGGCTTCAACCTCTACTCGGGGTCGGGCCTTATCCTCATCTACACCTACTTCCAGATCCCGCTCGCCCTGCTGCTGCTCTACCCGGCGTTCGATGCGCTGCAGGATGAGTGGCCGCAAGCGGCCGCGCTGCTCGGCGCGAGCAAGGGGCAGTATGTCTGGCACGTGGCACTGCCGGTGCTCACGCCCGCCCTGCTCGGCACCCTGATCATCCTGTTTGCCAACGCGGTGGGGGCCTATGCCTCTGCCTACGCCCTCACTACCGGCAACTTCAATCTGGTGACCATCCGGGTGGCCAGTCTGGTCTCCGGCGACATCTTCCTCGAACCCAATATGGCGGCGGCGCTGGCGGTGATCCTGATGGTGCTGCTGGGGGTAGTGACGGCCGCCAACCAGTGGCTGCTGAAAAAGAGCTATGTGAACAAGGGGCAATCCCATGCATGATTTGACGCCGCGCTGGCCCAAGTGGGTGCTGGGTGGGCAGGTCGCCACCCTGCTGCTACCGCTGCTGGCCACGTTTCTCTACTCCATCTCCACCCGTTGGGGGGCGACCCTGCTGCCGGATGGCTTCACCCTCGACTGGTATCTCAAACTGTGGGGCGATCCGCGCTTTCTGGCGGCTTTTGGCCGCAGCCTGCTGGTCTGTTTTGCCACCCTGCTGCTGGGGACCCTGGTGCTGGTGCCGACCGTGCTGGTGGTGGCCTACTACTTCCCCAAGCTGGATCCCTGGATGAACCTGCTGATCCTGCTCCCCTTCGCGGTGCCGCCAGTGGTCTCCTCAGTCGGGCTGCTGCAGATCTACGCCGACGGCGTTCTGCCCATCATCGGTACGCCATGGATCCTGATCGGCACCTGGTTCACCGTGGTGCTCCCCTTTATGTACCGGGCGCTGGCCAACAGCCTGCAAGGGGTGCCGCTGAAAGATCTGATGGATGCCGCCCACCTGCTGGGGGCGAGCAGTCGGCGCGCCTTTCTGCTGGTGGTGATCCCCTGCCTGCGCAAGGGATTGCTGGCGGCGCTGTTTCTCTCCCTCTCTTTCCTGCTCGGCGAGTTCGTGTTCGCCAACATGCTGGTGGGCACCCGTTACGAGACCCTGCAGGTCTACCTCTACAACATGCGCGCCACCTCGGGCCACTTCACCAGCGCACTGGTGATGAGCTACTTCCTGCTGACCCTGCTGCTCACCTGGGCAGCCAACAGATTTCATCGGTGAATCAACATGTTCCATCTAGAAGTGAATCAACTGCACAAATCCTACGGCGACACCAAGGTGTTCGAGGGGATTGAATTCGGCATCCGCAAGGGGGAGCTGGTGACCCTGCTCGGCCCCTCCGGCTGCGGCAAATCCACCCTGCTGCGGGCCCTGGCCGGGCTCACCCCGGTGGATGGCGGTCAGGTGCGGGTGGCCGGTGAAGATATCACCTGGCAGGCACCCCAGAAGCGGGGCATCGGCATGGTGTTCCAGAGCTATGCGCTGTTCCCCAACATGACGGTGTGGGACAACGTCGCCTTCGGCCTCAAGATGAAGCCCCAGCCGGGACGGGATCTCGCCGCCAGCGTGCAGGAGGTGCTGGAACTGGTGGAGCTGACCGGTTTCGAGCGCCGCTATCCGGCCGAGCTCTCCGGCGGTCAGCGCCAGCGGGTGGCACTGGCCCGGGCTCTGGTGGTGCAGCCACGGATCCTGCTGCTGGACGAGCCGCTCTCGGCACTGGATGCCCGCATCCGCCGCAGCCTGCGCCAGCAGATCCGCGAGATCCAGCAGCGCCTTGAGCTCACCACCATCTTCGTGACCCACGATCAGGAGGAGGCGCTTACCATGTCGGATCGGATCTTCCTGATGAACAAGGGATCCATCGTCCAGAGCGGCACGCCGGAGGAGATCTACACCCGTCCCGCCAGCGAGTTTGTGGCGAGCTTTATCGGTAACTACAACCTGCTCGGCGCAGAGCAGGGCAAGTCGCTGTTCGGCCCCCGTTTTCAGGGCAAGCTGGCGCTGCGGCCGGAGTCCATCACCCTGCTGCCCGCTGGGGCGGCCAGCAGCGAGCCCAGCCTGCCCGGCATCGTTCGCCAGCAGCAGCTGCTCGGCAACGTCATCCGCTATCAGGTGGAGTGCGAGGCGGGGCTGTTGACGGTGGATTGCCTCAACCGTTCGGCTGGCGATCTGCTGGCAACCGGCAGCGCCGTGACCCTGGCGGTGGTCCGGGATCAACTCTGTGAGGTAGCATGACGCCTCGTTTCATTTTCGTTGTTACCGCAAGGAGCCCTCATGGCACTGGCACTGTTTGATCTGGACGAGACCCTGATTGCCGGGGATTCAGCCAGCCTCTGGCTGGAGTACATGGTGGCCGAGGAGCTGGCGCCCGCCAGCATGATCGCGGAGGAGCAGGCCATGATGTCCCTCTACCATCAGGGCAAGATGGACATGCACCAGTACATGGCCTTCACCCTGCAACCGCTGGCGGGCAAGACGCGCGAGTGGCTCGACTCGCTCTCTACCCGCTTTGCCGAGCAGGTGCTGCGCGAGCGCCTCTACCCCGAGGGGTTGGCGCGCATCGAATG
Source organism: Aeromonas sp. 82P (assembly GCF_051919365.1). Lineage (NCBI taxonomy): Bacteria > Pseudomonadati > Pseudomonadota > Gammaproteobacteria > Aeromonadales > Aeromonadaceae > Aeromonas > Aeromonas sp. 82P. The sequence goes on along the minus strand of NZ_JBQBEV010000001.1, from coordinate 48,515 downwards.
GCATCGGGAGCGGGGCGACGATCTGGTGCTCATCTCCGCCTCCGGCGAGCATCTGGTGACCCCCATGGCGAAGATGCTGGGGATGGATCACTGCGTCGCCATTTTGCTCGATGAGGAGGAGGGGATGCTGACCGGCCAGACCCGCGGCACCCTCAGCTTTCGCGAGGGCAAGGTGGCCCGCATCAACCAGCTGTTTGCCGGCAGGGACCACCTCTGGCAGGGGAGCTTTGGCTACAGCGACTCCCACAACGATCTGCCCATGCTGCGGGCGGTGAGCCATCCCCATGCGGTCAATCCGGCCCCCGCGCTGCGTCAGCAGGCCGAGGAGCTGGGCTGGCCGGTGTGGGAGTGGCAGCGCTGAGTCGTGCGTCACACAGGCTTAACGTGCGGCAAGAAGCACGATAAACAAAGAGAGAGGCTGGAGCCTCTCTCTTTGTTTTTGCTGACGGCGTTGTGGTTGATGCTGGCCGCTGTGGCTACCCTTCGTTGGTTTGTTGCCGGGGCTCGCCAAAGGCGGGAATATCCTCCTCGGCACTCTGGTGAGGGGTGTGGCGCAGCGGGAAGCAGATACGGTTTTTCCCCTCCCGCTTGGCCTGATAGACCCCCTTGTCGGCCAGCTCCACCAGCTCTTTGGCCGAGAGCCCGGAGCGACTAAAGGCCACCCCGCCGCTGATGGTGATGGTGAGATCGGGTTCGCGCCACTCCAGCTGCTCCACCCCGAGCCGGAACGCTTCCAGCAGGGAGGGAAGCATCGGCTGCTCTTCGCCGTAACGGAAGATCAGCACCAGCTCCTCGCCGCCATAGCGGCAGAACCAGCCCCACTCGTGGAACAGATTCATGCCCAGCTTGCTCACCCGCTTGAGCACCACATCCCCCGCCTGATGGCCGTGGGTATCGTTGACCCGTTTGAAGTCATCCAGATCGAACATCACCACCCCGAAGGGAGCGCCACTGTTGAGCTGCTTCTGCAGGCACTCGTCGAAGAAGCGACGATTGTAGAGCCCGGTGAGTTTGTCCTGATGGGCTTGCAGGCGGATCTGGGCAAAGTCCTGGCTGGCGGCATCCATCTCTTCATAGACCTTGGCCAGCTCCAGCATACGGCGGCCGTTGTAGGCGATACCGCCGGAGCGGCTGGCGCGGATCAGCAGGGTGATCTCCCCCAGCATCCGGCGGAAGTAGCGGGACCAGAGCAGGGCCAGCAGCAGATAGAGAATGCAGGCGACGGCAATCATCAGCTGCACGTTGATGGAGACGCTGTCGATCACCTGCTGCATGCTGGCGGTGGGCTCGACGCTGAGCAGGATCCAGCGCAGCTCGGGGATACGGTAGTAGGAGACCATCAGGCCGCTGGCATCATCGAGGAAAAAGCCCTGCGGCAGTTGCATCCGGGCCAGCCAGTCGGGGTGGGCGAGGGGGTTGAATACCCGTTCGCGATCCGGGTGGGCCAGCACCAGTCCGTCATGGTTGAGCAGGATCTGATAGCCAGCCCCCAGAGGGTGAGTCTCATCATGCTTGTTGTTGAGCCAGCTGGTGAGGGGGGTGAGCTGGGTATCCAGCGAGAGTACGCCAACCCGCTTGCCGTCAGGATCTTCAATCACCCGGGCCAGCGCCATGGTGAGAGTGCCCAAGGTGTAGTCGTAATAAGGATCACCAGACAATCTGTCCGGGATGGCTGGCGGCCAGCAGATACCAGGGGCGGGTTCTGGGATCGAACTTCTCGTCGGCCTGCCAGGATGGGTGGATCAGCATCTTGCGATGCTCGGTGCCCACGTAGACGTAATCGAGCTCCATCACCTTGTGATAGGCCTGCCACTGTTGCAGGTAGCGCTCGCCGTTGCGGATCTCCGGACCGCTGAAATCCCGATAATTTACCTGCTGATAAATGAGCGTAAACTGGCGTTTGAGGGTCGCCAGATAGGGTTCTATCAGGGTATGGAAATACTGGGTGTTGCGAGCAATCAGATATTGTTGCTGCTCGTGGCGCAGGGTGCGCTCCATATGCAGGTAGTAGATGCTGCCGAGCAGCAACACAGGGATAAAGAGCAAGAGGAAGCCCAGCCGCATGCGGGTGATCAAAGACCAGGTGTGCTTGGGCTTGGCGGGGGACATGAACAGATCCTTTTCGTCTCGGGTGACACCAGCATATATGATGCTGTGCGGCTCGTCTAAAGGCAGAAAATGAGATGTTTCCGATGCTGAACCACACTCTGCTCTCAATGATTCATTATGGCAGCATAGCGGTGCTGATCCTTGCCCTCTGTGTCGAGTATCTGATCTTTCGGCGCGGCCTGAACATGCTGCGAGTGCGCCGCCTGCTGCTGGCAGATGGGGTGGCGGCGCTGGCGCTCTTCTCCATCTTTGCGACCGGGTGTCTGCTGGCCCTCGAGCATGCCAGCTCGGTGGCAGAGATCTTTGCCCATCCTTCCCACGGCCTCAAGATGGGGCTGTTTCTGCTGATTGTCGGCTCCCTCGTTTATCCCAGCCGCCTCTTCTATCGCTGGCGTCGCGCCCTGCGTCTGGGCAAGGCGCCGATGATCTCCATCCAGCAGCACTTCCGGGTGGTGTGGATCCTGCGGGGCAATCTGCTACTGATTGCCCTGTTGGCCGTGTTCACCAAGTCCTCGCTGCTGTAACACTCGCGGTGCTCAAAAGCAGTGCAAGGCAGAGCGTTGAGAGCGAGAGCGAAGACAAAGAGTGGAGACAAGAGGATAGGGAGGCGGGTATCTTGGATCAGATAACCCGTCACGCGCCGATTTAAGGAAGAATCGCCATGCGCTCCAATCTGATGTTGCTGATGGCTGCCACCATCTGGGGTATGGGCTTTGTCGCCCAGCGCCTCGGGATGGAGCACATGGGGCCCTATACCTTCAATGGCCTGCGCTTTCTGCTCGGCGCCCTCTCCCTGCTGCCGCTGCTCTGGTGGCTCAAATCCCGACAACCTGTTGCCGTCGCGGGTGACCATCGCCAGCTGCTGATCGGTGGTGTGCTGGCCGGGCTGGTGCTGTTCTGTGCCGCCTCCCTGCAGCAGGTGGGGCTGCTCTACACCACTGCCGCCAAGGCCGGTTTTATCACCGGGCTCTACATCATTCTGGTGCCGGTACTGGGGCTGCTGCTGCGCCACAAGAGCGGCCTCAATACCTGGATTGGTGCCCTGATTGCTCTGACGGGACTCTATGTGTTGAGCGTCACCGACGAGTTCACCATCGGCTTTGGCGATCTGTTGCAGGTAGTTGGTGCCCTGTTCTGGGCTGTGCATCTGCTGCTGGTGGATCACTACTCCAACCGGGTTGCCCCCATCAAGCTCGCTGGAGTGCAGTTCGTAGTCTGCGGCCTGCTCAGCCTCGCCACTGCTTTTGTTATCGAAACCCCGACTGTGGCTGGTGCCGTGGCCGGTTGGCAGGCGCTGCTCTACGCCGGGCTGGTATCGGTCGGGGTGGGTTATACCCTGCAGGTGGTGGGGCAGCGGGGCGCTCATCCTGCCCATGCCGCCATCATCCTCAGTCTGGAGACCGTCTTTGCCGCCGTGGGTGGCGTGTTGCTGTTGGGTGAGACGCTGGACGAGCGCGCTATCGCCGGTTGTGCCCTGATGCTGGCGGGGATGCTCATCTCCCAGATCCGCTTGAGGTGGTGGTGGAAGTCGCGCCGCGACAAGGTGCCTGCGACCAAGTAAACCGCAGCCCGCTGCATAACAAAAACGCCCCGACAGTCGGGGCGTTTTGCATGATGGCGATTCGGATCAGGGGCGCTGATCCAGCTCGCGCTCCAGCTCTACCGCCTTCTGACGGGCCGGATGGGTATTGAGACGTTCCCGGTAGGCTTGCAGATGCGGGAAGTGGGCCAGCTGGCCGCTTTGCGCCAGCAGATCCACCAGGAAGGAGTTCATGATGTCGGCGCCGGAGAGACGATCCCCCACCAGATAGTGGCGATTCGCCAGTACCTCATTGAGGTAGCCCAGCACCTTGGCACACTCCGCCTTGGCGTAGTCCGGCAGGAAGCGCATCGGGCTGCCATCCTTGCGCACGAACATGTCGAGCAGCAGCGGCAGGATGCCGGAGCTCTCGGCAAAGTGGAGCCACTGCAGATATTCGGGATACTCCGGGCTATCTGGTGCCGGTGCCAGCCGATCGGCGGCGTAGCGGGCGATCAGGTACTCGGTGATGGCGCCTGATTCCGCCAGCACCCGGCCGTCGAACTCGATGACCGGCGACTTGCCGAGGGGGTGGATGGCTTTTAGCTCGGGCGGTGCCAGAAAGGTGGTGGCATCGCGCTGATATGCCTTGATCTCATAGGGCTGGCCCAGCTCTTCGAGCAGCCAGATGATGCGTTGGGAGCGGGATTTGTTCAGGTGGTGCAGGACTATCATAACGACCTCGATTCGGTGGCAAGATGGGGTGTACGAGCAGGCGAGGGGGGCGGTTCACCGATGGCTAAAAAAGAGCGGGCTGATGCCCGCTCCCTCGTTGACTGACTCAGGCCTCCAGCGCCTGATCCAGATCCGCCAGAATGTCCTCGATCGCCTCGATCCCGACCGACAGCCGGATCATCTCGGGTTTCACCCCAGCCTTGGCCTGCTCCTCCTCGCTCAGCTGGCGATGGGTGGTGGAGGCGGGGTGGCAGGCCAGCGACTTGGCGTCGCCGATATTGACCAGTCGCTTGAAGATCTTCAGCGCATCGTAGAAACGCACGCCCGCCTCGTAGCCATCCTTCAGGCCGAACGAGAGGATGGCCGAGGGGCGGCCGGCCATGTATTTCTCCGCCAGCAGGTAGTGGGGGTGACCCGGCAGACCGGCGTAGCTGACCCAGGCCACCTTGGGGTGATGCTTGAGGTGGTTGGCGACCCGCAGGGCGTTATCCACGTGGCGCTCCATGCGCAGGCTCAGGGTCTCCAGCCCCTGCAGCAGCAGGAAGGCGTTCATCGGCGCCAGCGCGGCGCCGGTGTTGCGCAGCGGCACGGTACGCACCCGCCCGATGAAGGCGGCCGGGCCAAAGGCCTCGGTGTAGACCACCCCGTGATAAGAAGGCTCGGGTTTGGTCAGCTGGGGGAAGCGCTCGGCGTGATCCGCCCAGGGGAACTTGCCCGAGTCGACGATGACGCCACCCAGCGAGTTGCCGTGGCCGCCGACATATTTGGTCAGGCTGTGTACCACGATGTCGGCACCGTGCTCGATGGGCTTGCACAGCACCGGGGTGGCGACCGTGTTGTCGACGATGAGTGGCACACCACGGGCGTGGGCGGCCTTGGCCAGCGCGGCCAGATCGACGATGTTGCCCGCCGGGTTGCCGATGCTCTCGCAGTAGACCGCCTTGGTCTTGTCGTCGATCAGGGCGGCGATGGCCTCGGCGCTGTCATCCTTGGCGAAGCGCACCTCGACCCCGAAACTCGGCAGCATGTGGGCGAACAGGGTGTAGGTGCCGCCATAGAGCTGGGGCGTGGAGACAATGTTGTCACCGGCGGCGGTCAGCGCCTGAATGGCGTAGGTGATGGCGGCGGAACCTGCCGAGACCACCAGCGCGGCGATCCCCCCTTCCAGCGCGGCCATCCGCTGCTCCAGCACATCGTTGGTGGGGTTCATGATGCGGGTGTAGATGTTGCCCGGCACCGCCAGATTGAACAGATCCGCCCCGTGCTGGGCGCTCTCGAACTCGTAGGCCACCGTTTGGTAGATGGGCACGGCGACCGCTTTGGTGGTGGGGTCGTTGGAAAAGCCGTGGTGCAGGGCTAGGGTCGCATCTTTCATCACACACTCCTTGTTGGATGTTGCTTATGGCAGTTATAGATGGATAGACGTCCAATCTATCAGGCCCGTGGCCGATGTAAACAGCAAGATCCGGCAAAGCAGTGTCGCCCGCAGGGGACGCGTGTCCCGAGTGGTTGGCATGGCCCGCACTCAGAGGCGACGGCGATACTCCTTGTCATCGATCTGGTTCATATCCCACTGCATCAGGCGGTTGAGCTGCTGCATGGGATCTTCGATAAGTGGCAGCGGGCGCGGCAGGATCCGCTTGAAGTAACGGCGCAAGGTCTGCTGGATCCGGTTCGGTTTGAGGGGGTTGGCGTGGCTCATGATGGTGTTCCTCTGCTGTGGTTCTCACGTTCATCAGCAGTATTGAGCTAAAATGCGGAAGTAAAAACTGATGACTTACAGCAACGGGATTTCCTCTTTTATGCCGACCGGTCGCCTCTATCAGCAATTTCAACGACTCGCCCAGCTGCTTGGCAGCGACGAGCGGGAGATCAGCCTCGCCGAGGTGGCGGATCTGCTCTGCTGCACCCCGCGCAACGCTCGCCTGCTGCTGCGGCGGATGCAGGATCAGGGCTGGCTCAGCTGGTCGGCAGAAGCGGGGCGGGGGCGGCGCTCCCGACTCACCCTGCTCGATAGTCAGGAGAGCCTGACCCGGCGCCGCTTGCGGGATCTGCTCAGTCAGGGCCAGCTGGCGCAGGCGGTACGGCTGGCCGAAGATCGCCTTGATCTGCTCACCCCGCTGCTGATCGAACAGCTCGGTCAGGCCACCCGCGAGGGGCGCCAGATCCTGCGGGTGCCATACTATCGCCCGTTACCGCAGTTGCTGCCCACCGGCCCGATGCGCCGCTCCGAAATTCACCTGAGCCGCCAGATCTTCAACGGCCTGACCCGGCGAAATGAGGAAAATGGGGAAATCGAAGGGGATCTGGCCCACCACTGGGAGTGTCTGGGCCCCTGCCACTGGCGCTTCTACCTGCGCCCGGCGGTGCGTTTTCACCACGGCCGCGAGCTGGTGGTGGAAGATGTGATGGAGAGCCTGCTGGCCCTGCGGGATCGGCCGCTGTTTTCCCATCTGACTCGGCTGGAGAGCCCCTGGCCGCGCACCATGGATCTCTATCTCGACAGCCCGGATCCCTGGCTGCCCCACCTGCTGGCGGAGCCGGTGGCGACCATTTTGCCACGGGAGCTCAAGGGGGAGGCGGGCTTTGCCCTGCAACCTGTGGGCACCGGCCCTTACCGGGTCGCTGCCAACGATCCCCTGCATCTTTGCCTTGCGGCGTTTGACGACTACTTCGGCCTGCGCGCCCTGCTCGACGAGATCGACATCTGGATGCTGCCTGAACTGGCGGAGCGACTGGAGACCCATCTGCAGCTTGGGCGCGACAGCCCCGAGCTCGGCACCATGCGCGGCGAATCGGAGCTGGAGTCGGGCTGCTACTTCCTGCTGCAGGACGATCGTTCCGGATCCATGCAGGATCCCGCCCTGCGCCAGTGGCTCGGCCAACTGCTCAATCCGGTGGCCCTGATGGGGCGGGTCGCCCCCGAGTTGCAACGGGGCTGGACCAGCGCCCTCGGCCTGCTGCCCCACTGGCGCGAAGCGCTGCCCGCGCCCTTGCCTACGCCTGTGCAGTTGCCGACGACCTTGGTGCTGGCCTGTTTCAACCAGCATCTGGAATTCAACGAGTGCGCCAACGCCATGAGCAGCCTGCTGGCCGAACAGGGGATCCGGCTCGAGGTGCGCACCCTCGATTACGGCCGCTGGGTGAGTGGCGAGGATGAGGATGTGGATCTCTGGCTCGGCACCCTCAACCTCGAACATGCCGGCCCCTTTGCCCCCTACGCCTGGTTGCAGGGCACCCCGTTGCTGCGCAAGGTGTGGAGCAGTCAGCATGAGTTGTGGCAAGGGTTGATGCAGTGGCGCGCCAGCGGTGAGGAGCCTGGCCCCCGCGCCCTGCTGGCAACAGTGCAGCAGCAGAGCTGGTTTGTACCGCTGTTTCACCACTGGCTGGAGCTGGAGAGCCGGGTCGGCGTGCACGGGGTGCGGATGACGGCGCTCGGCTGGTTCGATTTTCGCAGCGCCTGGCTGCGGCCCGAGCCGCCCCATCAGCCCGCAGAGGCGCCATAGTTCGTCCAATTTCTGTCGCGGCTGACGGGCGTTCCGTGGCCGCTTGCGTGAAAGATCCGTAAATCGGCCGCTGCTGCACAGTTTGTGTCACGCCTCTGTGCTATGCTGTTTCAGGTTATGGACAGCAGAGCAAATGAGGAAAACGATGAGCAATAATTCAGACAGTTCCGCAGGAAAATGCCCGGTCATGCACGGGGGAACCACCTCCGTCGAGACGTCCAGAATGGAGTGGTGGCCGAAGAGCCTCAACCTCGACATTCTTCACCAACACGATACCAAGACCAATCCGCTGGGGGCCGGTTTCAACTATCGGGAAGCCTTGAAGGGGCTCGATATGGCGGCCCTCAAGCAGGATGTGACCGCCCTGATGACCGACAGTCAGGAGTGGTGGCCCGCCGACTGGGGCCACTACGGCGGCCTGATGATCCGCATGGCCTGGCACTCGGCCGGGACTTACCGCATCGCCGATGGCCGCGGCGGCGGTGGCAGCGGCAACCAGCGTTTTGCCCCCCTCAACTCCTGGCCGGATAACGCCAACCTCGACAAGGCCCGTCGCCTGCTGTGGCCCATCAAGAAGAAGTACGGCAACAAGATCAGCTGGGCCGATTTGATCATTCTGGCGGGCACCGTGGCCTATGAGTCCATGGGGCTCAAGACCTTCGGCTTCGCCTTTGGCCGCGAGGATATCTGGCACCCGGAGAAGGATATCTACTGGGGCTCGGAGAAAGAGTGGCTGGCGCCCAGCGGCAAGCCGGGCGGTCGTTACTCCGGCGAGCGGGATCTGGAAAACCCGCTGGCGGCGGTGATGATGGGGCTTATCTACGTCAACCCGGAAGGGGTGGATGGCAAGCCAGATCCGCTGAAAACCGCGCAAGATATGCGAGTCACCTTCGCCCGCATGGCGATGGATGATGAAGAGACGGTGGCGTTGACTGCCGGTGGCCACACCGTCGGCAAGGCTCACGGCAACGGCGATGCCAAACAGCTCGGCCCCGAGCCGGAAGGGGCCAGCCTCGAGGAGCAGGGGCTGGGCTGGATCAATCACCACAGCCGCGGCATCGGCCGCAACACTGTGACCAGCGGCATCGAGGGGGCCTGGACCACCCACCCGACCCAATGGGACAACGGCTACTTCGATCTGCTGTTCAAGTACGACTGGTGGTTGCAAAAATCACCGGCGGGGGCCCATCAGTGGGAACCGATCAATATCGCCGAAGAGGATATGCCGGTAGATGTGGAGGACCCCTCGATCCGCTGCAAACCCATGATGACGGATGCCGACATGGCGCTCAAATTCGACCCCGAGTATCGCAAGATTGCCGAGCGCTTCCGCGATGATCCGGCGGCCTTCTCCGACGCCTTTGCCCGCGCCTGGTTCAAGCTGACCCACAGGGATATGGGGCCGAAGAGCCGCTATGTCGGCCCCTATGTGCCGACAGAAGATCTGATTTGGCAGGATCCGGTGCCTGCCGGACGTGCCGATTATGACGTGGCGGCGGTCAAGGCCAGGATTGCCGCCAGCGGCCTCTCCATCAGCGAGCGGGTCACTACCGCTTGGGATAGTGCCCGTACCTTCCGTGGCTCCGACAAGCGGGGCGGAGCCAACGGTGCCCGCATCCGGCTGACGCCGCAGAAGGATTGGCCGGGCAACGAACCGGCGAAGTTGGCGAAGGTGCTGGCGGTCTATGACAAGCTGGCGGCCGAGTGTGGCGTCAGCGTCGCGGATCTCATCGTGCTGGGGGGCAACCTCGCCATCGAGCAGGCTGCCCAGGCCGCCGGAGTGACGGTGAGCGTGCCGTTTGCGCCGGGCCGGGGGGACGCCACTCAGGCTCAGACCGATGTGGCCTCGTTCGAGGTGCTGGAGCCGCTGGCCGACGGCTTCCGCAACTGGCTGAAGCAGGACTATGTGGTGACGGCGGAGGAGCTGCTGCTGGATCGCGCCCAGCTGATGGGGCTCACCGCCTGCGAGATGACGGCGCTGGTCGGCGGGATGCGGGTGCTCGGCACCAACCACGGCGGTACCGGGCACGGGGTCTTTACCGATCGGGTCGGGGTACTCAGCAACGACTTCTTCGTCAACCTGACCGATATGAACTATCAGTGGCTGCCGAAAGCGAGCAATCTCTACGAGATCCGCGATCGCCGCAGCGGCGCCCTGAAGTGGACGGCCACCCGGGTGGATCTGGTGTTCGGCTCCAATTCGGTGCTGCGCGCTTATGCCGAGGTCTATGCCCAGGATGACAACAAGGAGAAGTTTGTCTGTGACTTCATCACCGCCTGGAACAAAGTGATGAATGCGGATCGCTTCGATCTGCTCGGCTAGTCCCCAAGCCGTTTGGTTATCTGCACCAGCCCCGCACAGCCAAGATGTGCGGGGCTTTTTACTGCCCGCTTTTCTGTGCAGCCCTACAATCCGCCGCGCTGCGACACCCGCTGGCCGGTCGCGCAGGGCCGCTGGCATCCCTGTGCTTGGGCCAGCAGTATCATGTAACATGCTGATCCGCTGATGATGCCCGGCGGCCACCCATTGGCCACTGATGTCCCATGAACGGACAAGGACAGAAACAAAGAGACAAGGAGTCAACCCATGCTGGAAATGCAGATCCAACCCCGCTTTCAGGAGACGGATGCCCTCGGCCATATCAACAATACGGTGCCGGCGGTCTGGTTCGAATCGGCGCGGGATCCCCTGTTCCGGATCTTCTCCCCCGATCTGGATGTGCATAACTGGCATCTGATCATCGCGGGCTATACGGTGCAGTTCAAACGGGAGCTGTTCTACGGCCAGCCGGTCACCATCAAGACCGGCGTGCGCCGCATCGGCACCAGCTCCTTTACGGTCTGGCAGGAGGCCTGGCAGGGCGGCGAACTGGCCGTCACCGCCGAAACGACCCTGATCCATTTTGACTACCGGGCCCGCCAATCCCTGCCCCTGAGTGATGCTCACCGGGAAGGTCTGCGGGCCTGGCTGACAGAGAGTTAACCACGGGCCGGATGGCCCATCACAGGAGTGCTATGTACAACTCAATGCGCAACACAGCGATCGCGCTGACCCTGGGATTCTGCTCCCTCCCTTCTCTGGCTGCTTCTCTCGCCGAGCAGTTTACCCTGATGGAGAAGGGGGCCGAGAGCGCCCTCGATACCCGTCAATTCAGCCATGACGGCGTCGATATCAAGGCCTGGATCGATGGCGCCCCCGTCATCATCGCCGTGCCCATCATGAACGAGCTGGGCAAGCTGGAAGGGGAGAGCCGCTACTACTTCAAGGGCGGCAAGCTGTTCGGGGTCAAAGAGCCCGCCGCCCAGTTCTCCTTTGACGACAGCGGCAAGCTGACCCAGTGGCTGGACGAGAAGGGCCAGCCCGCCGAGTTCGTCAGCAAAATGAGCATGCAGCAGCGTCAGGAGTGGCTCACCAAGCGGGCTGCCGAGCTGAGCAAGCTGTTTGTGGTGAGCGCGGCCGAACAGAAGGCGGCCAAGGGTGGCGTCAAGCTGAAGGGGGCGGATCTCGCTCACTGGCTCTGCAACGGCAAACTGATGGATCTCGCCCACGGCGACAAGGTGATCTTCGAGCAGGACAAGCTGAAGATTGGCGAGCAGGGGATCGAAGGGGAGGTCTCCCTGCGTCAGGAGAAGGGGTGGCAGGCGCTGAGCCTCAAGTGCGAGGTGCAGGGCACCCAAGTGACCCGCCTCACCTGGCAGCCGCTGCCGGGTGCCAACAAGCCGCAATAAACGCAATAGCAAGGGGGCCCATCGCGGGCCCCCTTCTCATTCGGCTTGTGGCTCCCCCAGCTTGAGCCGGGTGAGCGCCTCGACCCGGCGCCACTGTCCGGGCTCGAACCAGCGGGCCAGCAGCTCCTGCTGCTGCTCGGCCCGGGCCTCGTTCGGCAGTTGTCTGAGCTCGGCCAGAAAGCCGCTGAGCTGCTCCTCGAACCCTTGCCGGTTCTGCTCCAGCTGGCGCATCCGATCCACCGCTTCCGGCCCCCCCGTCTCCAGCAGCAGAGCCTCCCTTTTGGCCGGGTCCATCTGTGCCAGCTCTTGCAACTCCTCAAGCAGGCGGCTGTTGGCCTCCGCCTCGCGAAACCAGCCCGGTTGCTCTGCCAGCCAGAGATCCAGCTCGCTGGCCAGCTGCGACTTGTCACTGTCTCTTGCCTCCGCCAGCGCCCTGCGGCGCAGGGTCAGCTGCTCCATCAGTCGATCCTCGGCAAACAGCTGGGCCTGCTCGGCCGGGGTAAAGCTCTGCTGGCGCAGCTGCTCCCGCTCGTCAAACAGGATCTGCAGGCTGGCGAGGGAGATCTCGGTGGGCACCGTCAGGCTGCTCTGGGCGGAGACAAAGGTGCGATAGCGCGCCTGCAGGGCATCGGCGGCCTCCTGCTCGGGATCGTGCGGGTGGCTCTGTGCATGCTGGCTGGCTTGAGCGGGGGATGAGTCTGCCGTCGGTACATTGGGCCAGAGCAACACCCCGCCAAGTAGCAGGGTGATGGCACAGGGCACGACGAGCAGGGTGGCTATCTTCATAGTCCCAGCTCCTTGAGACGGTTGGCATGCTGGCGATAGAGGGTGACCGGATCGGTCTCGAACAGATGGTGGATGCCGAAGGACTGGTTCACTTCGTCCAGATGGTTCATCCGGTAGTCGGTGCCGATCACCTTGCCGAGGTGGCTGCTGCAGACCCCGACCAGTCCGTCATTGGGCTCCTTGAAGAAGGCGCCGGTCAGCGCCAGCGCCGGATCCACCGGATCCAGCAGATTGGTCAGGTTGCCGCGCCCGCTCCAGGAGAAGTAGTAGACGCCGTTGGTCGCCTGCATCGGCCCCTCGCCACAATAGCGGCTGGGCAGCCCCTCCGGGTAGCGCTGGTTGAACTGGCTGGCTCCCTTGCTGGTGAGGGCATCGAGGGCGGCGACCGGATCTTGCGGCAGCTGGCTCCCGCCCGAGAGCAGTGAAATCATGCCGGAGAGGGCGTGGGCCGCGGCGGCAGCCAGTTTCTCGGCGGCGCTGCCGGGGGCGGCATTGGCCCGCACCAGATCGGCAATCTCTGAGCCGTAGTTGACCCCGCCGACGCTGGTGGCGGAGGCGACCAGCTCGGGGGCGACCGAGGCGACATAGCGGATGGTAGGGCCGCCGTGGGAGTGGCCGATCAGGTTGACCTTCTCGGCGCCGGTAGCTGCCAGCAGCAGCTCAACCTGGGCGAGCAGCTGCTCCCCCCGTTGTTCCGAACTGGCGGTGGCCGATACCTGAGCCACGTAGACTTTGGCACCATCCCGGCTCAGGGCCTGGGGAATGCCGTAGAAGTAATCGACCCCGAGTAGCTTGTCGAAACCGAACAGGCCGTGCACCAGCACTATGGGGTAGCGGGTCTGGGTGTATCCGCTGGCGTGTGCCAGCATGGGCAGAGTGCAGAACAGCACCAGAAGCCATCTCTTCATCATCAGCATCCTTGTTGAATCGTGAGGAACAGATTGTGTGGCGTACTCCATGTTCGCCGGTGCCAGTATGGTGGCTGCTGACGGGAGAGGCTGTGAGGGGGATCGCAACTCGGGATTCAAAAGGGGTTCAGGGTGCGGGCGGGGAGGCTGTGCTCTCCGCCCTGCGGCTTATTGCCACTCCACCAGGTGATACTGCTTCTTGCCCCGGCGCAGCAGCAGGTAGCGACCAAACAGCCGATCAGTAGCGCTCAGCTGATCATCTTGCTTGAGCACACCATTGAGACTGATGGCGCCCGCCGCCAGCAGTTCGCGGGCGATGCGCCTGGAGTTCGCCAGACCGCAGTTGACCAGCAGGCTGACCAGATCCGTCTCGCCTCTGACGGTGCTGCTCGGCATGCCATCCTGCGCCAGCTGGGCCAGATCGCTCTCGCCGAGGCGGGCCACATCGCCGCTAAACAGCAGCTCGCTGATGCGCTGCACCGCTGTCAGCGCCGCTTTGCCGTGCACCAGCTCGGTCAGCTCGTTCGCCAACACCTGCTGGGCCTGCTTGCGCCCCTGCCGCTTTGCGTCTTCCGCCTCCAGTGCATCAATCTCGCTCAGCGACATAAAGCTGTAGTAGCGCAGGAAGCGGTAGACATCCTCATCCGCGGTGCCGAGCCAGAACTGGTAGAAGGCGTAAGGGGAGGTGAGCGCCGGATCGAGCCAGACCGCGCCCCCTTCGGTCTTGCCGAACTTGGTGCCGTCTGCCTTGGTGATAAGGGGCAGGGTCATGCCGTGCACCTGCGCCTGATGGAGGCGACGGGTGAGATCCATGCCGCTGGTGATATTGCCCCACTGGTCGTTGCCGCCAATCTGCAGGGTGCAACCGAGCCGCTGGTGCAGCACCGCAAAGTCGTAGGATTGCAGCAGAGCTTAGGAGAACTCGGTGAACGAGATGCCCTGATCCGGACGGGCCAGCCGCTGGCGCACCGACTCCCGCGCCAGCATGGCATTGACCGAGAAGTGCTTGCCGATATCCCGCAGAAAATCGAGGGCGGACATCTGCCCCATCCAGTCGCCATTGTTGACCAGTTGCGGGGCTGACAGGCCCTCATCGGCGGGCAGCAGCGCCCTGATTTGGGCCGACAGGCTGGCGACCCAAGCCTGCACGGTATCGGCACTGTTGAGGCTGCGCTCGGTCGCCTTGAAGCTGGGATCGCCGATAAGGCCGGTCGCCCCGCCCACCAGAGCCACCGGGGTGTGGCCCGCCAGCTGGAAGCGGCGCAGCATCAAGAGCGGCACCAGATGACCTATATGCAGGCTGCCGGCGGTGGGATCGAACCCGCAATAGACTGTGCGCGGGGTGGAGAGATGATCGGCCAGGGCCGCCGGGTCGGAATTCTGGGCCACAAGGCCGCGCTGGCTCAGTTCATCGAGCAGGTGGGGGTTGATCATGGGTTCTCCAACAGCAGGGGGAAAAGTCGTCATCCTCGCCGTTCTGGCTGGTGGCGGATATGTCCCCTGAGGGACAGTTTTGCCACTCTCGTGCTAGCATTCAGCCATAGCGGGGAATCGCACCCCGCCACCGGAAACGTGCCACCATGACCCAGCCATTCACCACAGATGCCTTGACCCGCAGCATGACCGAGGTAGTTGATGCCCTGCACAGCAGCGCCTTTCCGGCTGCGCTGGTGCGGCTGTTCCAGCAGCAGGTGGCGTTTGATTGCGCCCTGTTGCTGGGAGTGGGGCAGCGCCCCGTCTACCTCTACGACAACCTCAACCATCAGCGGGCTCTGCTGTTTGATCGCTACCTCACCAGCCACTTCAGTCAGGATCCCTTTATGCTGGCGCTGGAACAGGGCTTGCCTGCCGGCGTCTGGACCCTTGCGCAGGTATCGCGGGGGCGGCTCGATCCCGAATATCGCCATCACTTCTATCAGGCCACCGGCTGGCAGGAGGAGGTAGGGCTGATCCTGCCGGTGCGGGACGGACTGACGCTGATGCTGTTTCTGGGGCGCCTCGACAAGCGCAGTACCCTCAGTCGTGACGAGCTGGCGAGGCTGGAGCAGCTGTTCCCGCTGGTGCATTCGCTCTGTCGTCAGCAGTGGCGGCAGAGCCAGCCGCTGTTGGCCCAGAGCACTGCGCTGCCAGACAGCGCCAGCCTCCGGAGTGCGGTGGAGCTGGCGATGGCGAGTGTCGGGGGCGATAGGCTTACCCGGCGCGAGCGGCAGGTGGCGGAGTTGCTGCTGCAGGGGCTGGATACCGAGGCGATTGCCGCGGAGCTCGGGATTGGCAGTGGCACGGTGAAGAATCACCGCAAGCATCTCTATGGCAAGCTGCGGCTCGGCTCGCGGGCCGAGCTGTTCAATCTCTTTCTGAACCACCTCATTACGGCGCCGGTGGAGGCATCGCAGGCGTCATCGGCGGGAGATAGAGAGAGCCCGCCATAGGGCGGGCCGGGGTTACTCGAGGCGCGGGATGGTGGGAGTTGTTTCGGGCAGGATACTGAGCAACTGGTAGCGCTTCATCAGCTGCTTGTATTCATCCCCCTGTCTGACCTTGTCCAGCGCCTGTTGCAGGCGGGCAACCTGTTGCTTGTCTGCCCTCAGGTTGAAGGCGAAGCAGTTATCCTGCTCTTCAATGATCGCGACGGTGACAAAATCCTCGCTGGGGAAACCCAGCTCCTTGGCCTGATGGCGCAGCATCACCTCGTTGCCCGCCACCAGATCGGTGCGTGCCATGATGAGCTGGCGCACCACCTGATCCATGCGCTCTACCGACATCATATTGCCCGGGCTGATCCCGCGGTTGAGCAGCAACTGCTCCCCGACATCCGCCTGCATCACGCCGATCTGCAGCTTGGCGAGATCCGCTTTGCTGGCCACTTTGGGGGCATCCTGCTTGCGGCCGACCAGCGCGACCCTGGAGTGGCTGATGGGGCAGACCCAGAGGAAGTGGGGATCCCGCTCCTTGGTATGGGCCGTGGTAAACAGCACGGCCTCTTGCTGCTGGGTCAGCAGATACCAGCCGCGGGCCCAGGGCAGAAAGTGGATGGGTTGCTCCGGCTCTCCCATTTCGCGCCACATCAGGCGCAGCAACTCGACCGCCAACCCCACAGGCTGACCATTTTTATCCTGGCCATTGAGCGGCATGTTCTGCTCCGAATAGTAGATAAGTGCCGGAGCCGGGAGCGCGATAAACAGGGCGAGAGAAGCGAGAGCAGGGAGCAGACGACGCATGATGCACTCCTTGTGCGGGTAGTTACCTAACAGTCTATGTGGCCTTTTTCATAACGTCATGATCCGGTAGCGGGATAAAAAACAGGCCACCTTGCGGTGGCCTGTCGGTTTATTTGAGCAGGGCTTCCATCTCTGCTTCTGCCTTGGCGCGAGCCTTGGCTTCCGCCGCTCTGGCGGCATCGGCGACGCTCTCTCCGGCCGTATGAGAGGCTGCACTGACAGCCTGTTTGGCTGGATCGGCAACGGCCTTGGTTGCCTCTTGCTTCACGGTAGCGGCGGCACTGCTGACTGCCTGTTTGGCCGGAGCGACAACAGCTTTGGTGGCTTCCTGTGTCACGGTCGCCGCGGCACTGCTGACGGTCTGTTTGGCTGGAGCGGCAACAGCCTTGGTGGCCTCTTGCGTCGCGGTCGCAGCGGCGCTACTGACGGCTTGCTTGGCAGGAGTGGTAACGGCTTTGGCCGCTTCTTGCGTCACGGTGGCGGCAGTGCTGCTGACGGCCTGTTTGGCGGGGGCGGCCACAGCCTTGGTGGCTTCCTGCGTCACGGTTGCAGCGGCGCTGTTGACGGCTTGCTTGGCAGGAGCAGCAACGGCCTTGGTAGCTTCTTGCGCCGCGGTCGCAGTGGCGCTGCTGACTGCCTGTTTGGCCGGAGCGGCAACGGCCTTGGTAGCTTCTTGCGTTGCGGTCGCAGCAGCGCTGCTGACGGATTGCTTGGCAGGAGCGGCAACGGCCTTGGTGGCTTCTTGGGTTACGGTCGCAGCGGCGCTGCTGACAGCCTGTTTGGCCGGTGTGACAACGGCTTTGGTGGCCTCTTGCGTCACGGTGGCGGTGGAGCTGCTCAC
This sequence comes from Aeromonas sp. 82P, assembly GCF_051919365.1. Classification (NCBI taxonomy): domain Bacteria; kingdom Pseudomonadati; phylum Pseudomonadota; class Gammaproteobacteria; order Aeromonadales; family Aeromonadaceae; genus Aeromonas; species Aeromonas sp. 82P. Next base: position 31,164 of record NZ_JBQBEV010000001.1, on the reverse strand, counting down.
CGCCTGTTTGGCGGGTGCAGTGACTGCGGTGGTTGCTGTGCGGGTAAGTGCGGTCGCGCTTTGGCTCACCGTTTGGGTGGCCTGCCCTGTGGCGTTGGCGGCTGCGCCGCTGATAGCCTGACTTGCGCTGTTGGTCAGAGAGCCGGCGACGCCGCGGGTCACTGTGCCCAGCGCGCTGCCAAGGGAGAAGGGGGAGGCGCCACTCTGACTGGTCGCTGCGCCGGTCAGGGCATTGGCCGCCGGGGTGAGCTGGCTGGTGGGGGTCTGCCAGCCCTGCATGGCGGTTGGCCAGGTCGGTGCCGTGCCTGCCAGATTTTCGCCGAAGGTCAGGGTGGTGCCATCCCCTTTTTGCAGCAATACCGACATCTGGTTGGTTTGCGAGTTCCACACCATCCCCGCCTGCTTGGCGATATCCGGCACCGGCGCATACTCGGAGACCACATAGAAAAGCGGCCCCTCCTGCTGTAACTTGTCGGCAGTCTTGAGCAACTGCATGGTGCTGTCGTAGTTGGGGCCAAGGATGGCTGTCATCCGATCCTTGATCAGGGGTTGTTCGAACAGATTGACCTCGTTCGGGTCAAAGCCGACCAGCGGCTTGAGCAGGGCCCACATCAGCTGGCTGGTGGGGCTCATCATCAGCAATGGGGCAACGCAGGCGGACAACATCAGGCTAAGGCAGGCCGCCTGAAGCAACGGCATGATACGCATTGGGATAATATCCAAATAACGATTTGATAAATAAGGTTATATTTTGTCAGGACGTGACAAATTCACCGGAAGTTTGCGCGTGGCAGCGAGAGACTGCCCGCAGGCGCTGGCAGGCTACCATATTGGTTCCACAATGCCAGCAGGCAGTATGATTGTCAGTCAAGTAAACCCCGGGGCTGGTCGACTCTTCGAGAATGCCTCCTATCGAAACAGGATCCCTCTCATGAAAAATGTACTGCTCTGCCTGCAGGCCTCCCTCTGGCTTATCCCCGCTCTGGCCGCGTCCAAAACCACTGTGGTGGGCGAGTCTGCCAGTCCCGAGCTGGTGTTGCCGCTGGGCTCATTGCCCGAGCGGGTCTGCTGGTTTGCGGATCAGAAATATTCCGAAGGGGCCCGCATTCTGCAGGGAGATATCTGGCTGGAGTGCGGCCCGCAGAACGACCTCGAGAGCAATGGCCCGTTGGCCTGGCGCTCTCCTGCGGTGGTGTTGCCTGCCACCCGTGGTGCGAAAGATCAAAAGACGATTTCCGTGGGTCAGTGAGGCTTTTCTTGATCCAGCTAAAGACATGGACGTGATCCCTGTCGCATAATGCAGCTCCTTTCTTCTCTTGGCTGGAACCTAAGAAATGGCTCGTCGCTCTTCCAATGCACAACGTCGTCGCAGTAGCTGGTGGTACAAACGCCTGTTGGCAAGGGAGCGGGAAGAGCGCGAAGCGCGTTCCGTAAGGGATTGATACAGCATTGAAAAACGGAGCCTCGGGCTCCGTTTTCTATTTCTCACCGTCAATAGCACGATAACGGGGGCCATCAGGCCCCCGTTTTGCTTTTGCAGATCTTTTCTGCTTGCAGCTTAGCGCTGCAAGGCGGCCAGTGCCAGTTCGACTCGTTTGGCGTACTCGGGGTCGGCCTGCTCGAAGTGTTTGAGCTGGGCCGCGACGATGGCGTCATCCTCCACATTGACAAGGGATCTGGCCAGGTTGGCGGCGAGCCGTGAACGCTGCCCCTCGTCCATGATACGGAACAGGTTGCCCGGCTGGCTGTAGTAGTCGCTGTCGTAGTCACGGAAGTCGTAGTGCAGGGCGGCCCCTTCCAGACTCAGCGCCGGTTCGTGCTGTTCGCTCGGCTGCTGGGTACCGAAACGGTTCGGCTGATAGTTGGGGTTGGCGCCGCCATTGCTGTCTGCCCGCATGGCACCGTCACGATGGGCGCCGTGATGGAACGGGCAGCGCGGGGCGTTGACTGGCAGCAGACCGTGGTTGACGCCGAGGCGATAGCGCTGGGTGTCTCCGTAGGAGAAGAGCCGCCCTTGCAACATGCGATCCGGCGAGAAGCCGATACCGGGCACCACGTTGGCCGGGGTAAAGGCGGCCTGCTCCACATGGGCGAAGTAGTTGTCCGGGTTCTGGTTGAGCTCCAGCACGCCCACCGGGATCAGCGGGTAGTCGCTGTGTGGCCACACCTTGGTGAGGTCGAACGGGTGGATGTTGTAAGTCTGGGCTTCGGCCTCCGGCATCACCTGCACATAGACCTTCCAGCGTGGGAAGTCGCCCCGCTCGATAGCGTTGAACAGATCCGCCTGACTGGTCTCCCGATCCTGCCCGACGGCGGTGGCGGCCTCTTCATCGGTGTAGAAGCTGTGGCCCTGCTCGGTCTTGAAGTGGAACTTGACCCAGAAGCGCTCGTTGGCATCGTTGATAAAGCTGAAGGTGTGGCTGCCGTAGCCGTTCATCTCCCGCAGGCTCTTGGGGATGCCGCGATCGCTGAACAGTATGGTGACCTGATGCAGGGATTCCGGATGGCGTGACCAGAAGTCCCAGGCGGCGGTCGCGCTGCGCAGGTTGGTGCGCGGATCCCGCTTCTGGGTGTGGATGAAGTCAGGGAATTTCAGCGGATCGCGGATGAAAAAGACCGGGGTGTTGTTACCTACCAGATCCCAGTTGCCCTGCTCGGTATAGAACTTGAGGGCGAAGCCGCGTACATCGCGTTCGGCATCGGCTGCGCCCTTCTCACCGGCCACGGTGGAGAAGCGCAGGAAGACCGGGGTCTGCTTACCGATGGCGCTGAACAGATCGGCCTTGCTGAACTGGCTGATGTCGTGGGTCACGGTAAAGGTGCCGTAGGCGCCCGAGCCCTTAGCGTGAACCACCCGCTCGGGAATGCGCTCGCGGTCGAAGTGGGCGAGTTTCTCCATCAACCAGATATCTTGCATCAGGATGGGGCCGCGCGGACCGGCGGTGAGGCTGTTGTTGTTGTCGACGACGGGGGCGCCGTTGGCGCTGTGCAGGGTCTTGTCAGTCATGGCTTCTCTCCTTGTTGATATGGGGTCAGCCTACGGATCTGCGCCGTGCTCGGCCAATGGGCCTTTCCTCGCCCTTTGATAGGCAAGACAAATGGGTGCGGGTAGGGGATGTGTAACCGCGCCAGATATTGCATGATGGTGGCTTCGAGAAGGAGCCTCATATGCAGATTACTATCCGTCATGCCGAACCCGCCGATGCCCCTGCCTTGCGGGATCTTTACGCCATGCCCAATGCCCAGGCGGGCACTTTGCACCTGCCTATGCCACCCCTTAGCCAGTGGCAAAAACGGTTGGAGAACGGTGATGTGGTCGCATTGGTGGCGGAGGCCGATGGGAGGCTGGTGGGTCAGATCTCATTGCATGTGGAGCCCAATCCCAGACGCAAGCATGTGGCCGGGATTGGCATGGGAGTGCGGGATGACTGGGCTGGCAAGGGGGTTGGCTCTGCCCTGATGGCCGCGGCGCTGGATCTGGCCGATAACTGGCTCAACTTGCACCGGATTGAACTGACGGTTTTTGTCGATAACGAAGCGGCGCTTGCGCTCTATCGCAAGTTCGGCTTTGTGGAGGAGGGGCGGGCCCGCGATTATGCCTTCCGCCAGGGGCGCTATGTGGATGTGTTCTATATGGCCAGAGTCGCGGGGGGCGCCAGTCGCTAACGGCATGGTCGATTATCAGGCCAGATTGCGCCCGGTGATCCGGGCGCTGGAGCAGAATCCCGATCTCTCCATCGAAACGCTGGCAAGCAGTGCCTGCTTGTCTTTCTACCATTTTCACCGGGTGTTTACGGCTGTGGCGGGGGAGACGCCCGGGGAGATGTGTCGTCGTCTGCGCATCCAGCGGGCTGCTTGGCAGCTCTGCTATACCGATGCCAGTGTCACGGCCATTGCGTTGGGGGCGGGGCTCGCCAGCTCCCAGGCGTTTGCCAAGGTATTTCGCCGTTACTATGGTTGCACGCCGGGAGAGTTTCGCCGCGACAAGAGCAAGAATGGACACTTGATGAGCAAGGATGGACACGCATTTGTGAAGCCGAATCCTTATGCTGAGGGTCACTCATCTGCAAGGAGCAATACCATGAAAATCATCGAGATGGACGCCCGTACTCTGGCCTATATGCGTGTCACCGGCCCCTATGGCGAGGGGTATGACCCCGTCTGCAGCCAGCTGAATCAGTGGGCCAGCGCCCGCGGTCTGGAAGGTGGGGAGTGGATCTTCATCTATCATGATAACCCCGAGGTGACTCCGCCAGCTCAGTGTCGCACTGACATCGGGGTGACGGTGCCTGTGGGGACGGTGGGGATCGGAGCGGTCGAGATCCAGCTTATTCCCGCCGGTCGTTACGCCCAGTCCCGTTATCTTATTACCGACCGCAGTCAGTATGGCCCTCGTTGGCAGGAGCATATCGGCGATATCGTTGCTGCCGGGCTGGAGTTTGGCAATGGTCCCTGCTTCGAGCTCTATCACAGCATGAGCGATGATCCGGTGCAGGACGATGTCAGCTTTTGCTCCAGTCTCAAGGGGTAGGGCACAACAAGACGCAAGGGATGGTACAGCGCGTCGTGCAGAAACGAGAGAGCCGGACAGTGTCCGGCTCTTGTGCATCTGGCGGTTGGGCGGCGGTTAGCGCTGGAACCCCTTCTGGGCGAACTTGGGTCTGGCATTCATGATCTGCTCCACCTGCTCGTCGCTCATCTTGCCACGCGACAACCCCAGCACCTTGTAGGTGAGCAGTGGTCGGGCGGGCAGGGCGATCATCAGGGCGCGGATCTGGTTCTCGTCATCCTTCTCCCGGGTCGGCTTGCCGTAGGCGTAGGTGAGGACGCCGGCATCCATCAGGTTTTTGACGGCGGGCTCGGTGATCGGCAAGTTTATGACGCTTTTACGCTGCAACACGAACTCGCGCAGCACCGCCTTCTCGTTGAAGTCGAGGAAGCCGATCATCTGGGCCAGCTGATCCTGCTGACGGCGCGCCTGCCACTCTTCGCATGCCCACTCCCAGGCGATCAGGAAGCCTTGACTGCAGAAGTAGGAGATGGCGATCAGCATGCCGACCCCCAGCCAGGCTGCATGATCCGCAGCCCACTGGCTGACGGCCCCTTTCATCAGTCCGGCCGGAAACAGCAGAATGATGCTGCAGCAGAGCAACAACCAGACCATCAGCCAATTGAGGCGGTTCAGTTGATAGAAATGTTGGATCCACCGTTTCATTGTTCATCCTTCCCAAACTGTTGTGGATAGTGAACTACCTACAGCAATCGGTGTGCCAACAGCGCAATAGCGGCGGGGGGAGGGGCTGGCGAGGTTACATTCCCTTACAACTTATTGAATGGGTTGTCATTAATTTGCCTTGTGAGGCGGCGGTCGAGTTGCTAAAACGTCCCCTCAGTCATTGGGGAGTAGCAACCCGCCCGCATTCCGGGCCGGGCCCATGTCAACACTCTTGGATCCTCGCATCCATGGCATGGGCGGCGATAGGCACTATCGCTCTGCAAGACCTTTGGCCTCGATATGCACGCCAGCCGGGCGAGCCATGTCGGGTCCATCGGTTATTCTGCTCGCCTGGCGGTATCTATTATGTTGATTACCCTGCTGTTATTTCTCGTCTCTGCGGTCACCATCTACCTTGCCTGCGAATACTTCGTCAACGGCATCGAATGGACCGGCCACCACTTCAAACTCTCCCAAAGCGCCACCGGCTCGCTGCTGGCGGCACTGGGTACGGCGCTGCCCGAGTGCATTGTGACCCTCACCGCCCTGCTGATGGGCAACACGATCGCTCAGCAGGAGATCGGCATCGGTGCCGCCCTCGGCGGGCCGCTGGTGCTGGCGACCATCGGCTATGCAGCGGTCGGTCTCACCCTGCTGCTTTGCATGGGGCGTACCGAGCGGGCCATCGATGGTGAGGTGCAGCGCGAGATTGGCCGGGATCAGCGCTGGTTTATCGGGATCTTTCTGGTGGCGACCGCGCTGGGGCTGGTCGCCTTCACCGGCAAGAGCTGGCTGGCCCCGCTCTTCCTGCTGATCTACCTCGTCTATGTAAGGCGCGAGTTGAAACAGAGTGACAGCTACGAGGTCGAATTGCCGGAGCCCCTCAAGCTGGCCCCAGATGCCGGGATCCCGCCCCTTGGCAAGGTGCTGCTACAGACGCTGGCTGCGTTGGTGGTGGTAGCGCTGGCGGCCCAGCTGTTTGTCCATCAACTGGAGAGCATGGGCGAGCTGTTTGGCCTCTCGCCGGTGCTGGCGGCCCTGCTGCTGAGCCCGGTCGCGACCGAGATGCCGGAGCTGATGAACGTGCTGATCTGGGTGCGACAGGGCAAGAACCGGCTGGCGCTGGCCAATATCTCCGGGGCCATGATGATCCAGGGCACTATCCCCAAGGCGTTCTGTCTGCTCTTTACCCCCTGGCTGCTGGATGGCGCAATGATGGCCTCCTCGCTGGTGACGCTGCTGGCGGTGGGGTTGCTCTGGTGGGGGTTCAGAAAGGGGGTGATGACCGCCGGGCGGCTGGCGCTGGTTGGTCTGCTCTATCTCGGTTTTTGCGGCTGGCTACTGGTGAGCTGAAACGGGAAGCGCGGATATGAAAAAGCCCCCTTGGCAGGGGGCTTTGTTGTATCGGTTGGGGCGGTGCTTACAGCGCGGCGATTTCAGCCTGCTGGGCTTCCAGCTTGGTCAGCTGGAGACGGTAATCTTCCAGCTTCTCGCGCTCTTTGGCGATGACCGCTTCCGGCGCCTTGGCGACGAAGGCTTCGTTGCCGAGTTTGCCTTCGATACGGCCGCACTCGCCCACCAGACGGGCAACCTCTTTGGCCAGACGGGCCAGCTCGGCATCCTTGTCGATGAGACCGGCCATCGGGATCATCAGCTCGGTGGCACCGATCAGCTTCTTCACTGACAGCGGGGCGGTTTCACCGTCCGCCAGAATGCGGATGGACTCCAGACGGGCCAGCGACTTGAGGAAGGCCTCGTTGTCAGCGGCGCGCTGGGCATCCTTGGCATCGCACTGGAGCAGCACGTTGAGGGGCACGCTCGGCGCCACGTTCATCTCGGCACGGATGTTGCGGATACTGACGATGAACTCCTTCACCCACTCCTGATCCGCCATCGCGGCTTCGTCCACCTTGGCAGCGTCGAACTCCGGGAAGGCCTGAATCATGATGGTGTCGGCGTGTACACCGGCCAGCGGAGCGACCGATTTCCAGATGGTCTCGGTGATGAACGGGATGATCGGGTGTGCCAGACGCAGCAGGGTCTCGAGGACGCTGACGAGGGTGTGGCGGGCAGCGCGCTGCTCGGCCTCGGAACCCTTGGTCAGTACCGGCTTGGTCAGCTCCAGATACCAGTCACAGAACTGGTTCCAGATAAATTCGTACAGCACGCCAGCCGCGATGTCGAAGCGGTAGGTATCGAGGGCGGTACGGAAGTCACGGATGGCCACTTGCAGCTGGGACTGGATCCAGCGATCCGCCAGACTGAACTGCATCTCGCCGCCGTTGAAGCCGCAATCCTGATCTTCGGTGTTCATCAGCACATAGCGGGAGGCGTTCCACAGCTTGTTGCAGAAGTTGTTGTAGCCATCCAGGCGCTTCATGTCCCAGTTGATGTCACGACCGGTAGAGGCCAGCGCAGCCAGAGTGAAGCGCAGGGCGTCGGTGCCGTGGGCATCGATCCCTTCCGGGAACTGCTTGGCAGTACGCTTGGCGATCTTCTCGGCCATCTGCGGCTGCATCATGTTGCCGGTGCGCTTCTCCAGCAGATCTTCCAGCGAGATGCCGTCGATCATGTCGAGGGGGTCCAGCACGTTGCCCTTGGACTTGGACATCTTCTGGCCCTCTTCGTCACGGATCAGGCCTGTGATGTAGACGGTCTTGAACGGGACTTGCGGCTGGCCGTTTTCGTCCTTGATGAAGTGCATGGTCATCATGATCATCCGGGCAATCCAGAAGAAGATGATGTCGAAGCCGCTCATCAGTACGTCGGTCGGGTGGAAGGTCTTGAGTGCCTCGGTGTTGTTCGGCCAGCCCAGGGTGGAGAAGGTCCACAGGGCGGAGCTGAACCAGGTGTCGAGCACGTCTTCGTCCTGACGCAGTACGGTTACGGCCGGGATGCTGTGTTTGGCGCGTACTTCATCTTCGCTGCGGCCAACGTAGACATTGCCGGCGTCGTCATACCAGGCCGGGATGCGGTGACCCCACCACAGCTGACGGGAGACGCACCAGTCCTGAATGTCGCGCATCCAGGAGAAGTACATGTTTTCGTACTGCTTCGGCACGAACTGGATGCGGCCATCTTCTACCGCTTCGATGGCGGTCTTGGCCATCGGTGCGACGCGCACGTACCACTGGTCGGTCAGCATTGGCTCGATGGGCACGCCACCGCGATCGCCGTAAGGCTGTTGCAGCACGTGATCCTTGATCTCGTCCAGCAGACCCAGCTCTTCCAGCTTGGCCAGAATCGCTTTACGGGCGGCGAAGCGCTCCAGACCGGCGAACTCGGCCGGCAGGGCTGCGTCATAGGCAGTGCTCGGGTTGCCGTTGGTATCGACAACTTCAGCCTCGGCACGCACGTGGGCATCCAGAGTGAAGATGTTGATCATCGGCAGGCTGTGGCGCTTGCCCACTTCGTTATCGTTGAAGTCGTGGGCCGGGGTGATCTTCACACAACCGGTGCCCTTCTCCATGTCGGCGTGTTCGTCAGCAACGATGGGGATCAGGCGGTTCACCAGTGGCAGCAGGATATGCTGGCCGATCAGCGCCTTGTAGCGCGGGTCTTCCGGGTTCACGGCCACGGCGGTATCGCCCAGCATGGTCTCCGGACGGGTGGTAGCGACGATCAGGTAATCTTTGCCTTCGGCAGTCTTGGCGCCGTTGGCCAGCGGATAGCGCAGGTGCCACATGTGGCCCTTGATCTCGCGGTTCTCCACTTCCAGATCGGAGATGGCGGTGTTGAGTTTCGGATCCCAGTTCACCAGACGCTTGCCACGGTACATCAGGCCATCTTCGTAGAGACGAACAAACACTTCCTGCACGGCGCTCGAGAGACCCTCATCCATGGTGAAGCGCTCGCGCTCCCAATCCACGGAGTCGCCCAGACGGCGCATCTGGCGGGTGATGGTGCCACCGGACTCTTCCTTCCACTGCCAAATCTTGTCGATGAAGGCATCACGGCCGTAATCGTGGCGAGTTTTGCCCTCTTCTGCGGCGATCTTGCGCTCAACCACCATCTGGGTGGCGATACCGGCGTGGTCGGTACCTGCCTGCCACAGGGTGTTTTTGCCCTGCATGCGGTTGTAGCGGATCAGGGTATCCATCAGGGTTTGCTGGAAGGCGTGACCCATGTGCAGGCTGCCGGTGACGTTCGGCGGCGGGATCATGATGCAGAAGGAGTCTTTGCTGGTGTCGCCGTGGGGCTTGAAGTAACCCTGGGCTTCCCAGTGCTGATAGAGCGCCTGTTCGATGGCGTTGTGATTAAAAGTCTTTTCCATGGTCTCGCCGTAATCTGGATGGATGGAGTCTGGTGTTGATTCTTTATGGATCAATTGGTTGCAGTCATGGCTGCGCCGGATCCGGTGCGGCAAGGACGGGCTGATCCCTCATTTCGAGGGTATGGCCTGCCTGGCGATAGTGCTTGTAGCGCTCGCGGGCTTGCTGCTTTTGTGTTTCGTCAGTGGGGACAAAATCTACCACTTGAGCGAAGTGTCCTGCAAACAAAGGTGTCGCAGTGGCCAGATTGATGAGGCGGGCGTAGCGTCGTTTCGGTGGTTGATAGCCGATCTCCACCGGAGCCATGCCGCTTTCGCCTTGCAGCTGGTGCGGCACAAAGCGCTCCGGCGGCAGCTGCCACAACAGCTCGTCCAGACGCAGGGCCTGGGCCTCGTCGTTGCAGAACAGGTAGATATGGCCCGCGCCCCACGACTCGGCCGCGATAGTGCAGGCCAGTCGCTCGACCGCAGCGGCCTGCGCGTCATCCTGTTCGCTCATCAGGTAAAAGGTCACTTGGCTCATCAGGTTGATCCCGTTTTGCGGTGACGGACTGTTGACCGCCTCATGAGGCTGACGGGGCGTTTCCTGTCCGCAGCTCACTGATTCAAGAATGAAACAAGGAAGAGGCGGGCCTCTTCCTTGTGGTTCAGGGTAACGCCAACCCTTCCGATGCAGCCATCGGCAGGGGCCGGAGAGTTACTCTTTCTCTTCGATATCCACGCCAGCCCGGTTCAGCAGGAACTGGGTCAGCAGGGGCACCGGACGGCCGGTGGAGCCTTTATCCTTGCCACTTTTCCAGGCGGTCCCGGCGATATCCAGGTGGGCCCAGTTGTACTTCTTGGTGAAGCGTGACAGGAAGGCGGCCGCGGTGATGGTGCCGGCCGGACGACCGCCGATGTTGGCCATGTCGGCGAACGGGCTGTCGATCTGCTCCTGATACTCATCAAACAGTGGCAGACGCCAGGCGCGATCACCCGCCTGCTCGGAGGCGTTGAGCAGCTCGTGGGCCAGCGGGTTGTGGTTGGCCAGCAGACCCGAGGTGTGGTGACCCAGCGCGATGACGCAGGCACCGGTCAGGGTCGCCACGTCGATCACGGTTTCCGGATCGAAGCGGTCCACATAGGTCAGTGCATCACACAGCACCAGACGACCTTCCGCATCGGTGTTGAGCACTTCGATGGTCTGGCCTGACATGGAGGTGAGGATGTCACCCGGACGATAGGCGTTGCCACCCGGCATGTTCTCGCAGCCAGCCAGCACGCCGATGACGTTGATCGGCAGTTGCAGCTGGGCCAGCGCATGCATGGTACCGAGCACGGAGGCGGCGCCACCCATGTCGTACTTCATCTCGTCCATGCCGTCGGCCGGCTTGATGGAGATGCCGCCGGAGTCGAAGGTCAGACCCTTGCCGACCAGCACGATGGGCTTGGCATCCGGATGACCCTTGTATTCGATGATGGCCATCATGGCTTCGTTATCGGAGCCGCGAGCCACCGCCAGATAGGAGTTCATGCCGAGCTCGGCCATCTCCTGCTCGCCCACCACCTTGGTGGTGATGTTGTCGTAGGCATCTGCCAGACGACGGGCCTGGGAGGCCAGATAGGCCGGGTTGCAGACGTTGGGCGGCATGTTCGCCACGTCGCGGCAGACCCGCACACCCTTGGCCACGGCCAGACCGTGAGCGATGGCTTTTTCACCAATGGTCAGTTCCCGACGCGTCGGCACGTTGAATACCAGCTTGCGCAGCGGGCGACGTGGCTCGGCCTTGTTGGTCTTGAACTGATCGAAGCTGTAGAGGCCCGCCTTGGTGGTTTCTACCGCCTGGCGCACCTTCCAATAGGTATCCCGACCCTTGACGTGCAGCTCAGTGAGGAAGCAGACCGCTTCCATGGAGCCGGTTTCGTTCAGGGTGGTGATGGTCTTGTTGATGATCTGCTTGTACTGGCGTTCGTCGAGTTCCCGCTCCTTGCCGCATCCGACCAGCAGTACGCGCTCGCTGAGCACGCCCGGTACTTGATGCAGCAGCAGCATCTGGCCTGGTTTCCCTTCCAGGTCGCCACGGCGCAGCAGCGAACTGATATAGCCATCGCTGATCTTGTCCAGTTGTTCGGCAACCGGAGAGAGGCGACGAGGCTCAAATACGCCGACTACGACGCAGGCGCTCCGTTGCTTCTCTGGACTGCCACTCTTTACACTGAACTCCATGGAATCTCCTACATCCTAAAGACAAAAGGCACCTTTTATTGAATAATGCGGTGCTTGTTGGGGTATCAGAGGCGGAGCGAACAGCCACAGGCTCCGCAGTTCAAACTGGTAAAAATCCAATATACGGCCCTATTTTTCAGGCATTCGACTAAAAACACAAGTTTACTTGGGAATGACTGTGATCGTTTTCCGATATTTGTTCAGGGAAACCCTGAAAACCCAGCTGGCAGTGTTATTCGTATTGCTGCTTATCTTTGTCAGTCAACAATTTATCAAGATCATCGGTGATGCCGCCGATGGCGAGGTGCCGACACGTCTGGTCTCCACCCTGCTGCTGCTCAACTTGCCCAATATGGCGTTGTTGATGCTGCCTATTAGTCTCTTTTTAGCCATTTTGTTTGCCCATGGTCGCCTCTACGCCGAAAGCGAGATGACGGTGATGCATGCGGTCGGCTTCAGCCACCGTTTCGTGATGCGCAGCGCCATGTTGCTGGCCTTGCTGACGGCGGTGGTCGCGGCGTTCAACACCGGCTGGATCGCCCCGCAGGCGAAGGAGCGCGAGTATCAGGTGATCGACGAGTTCAAGTCGGATCCGGGTATCTCCTTCCTGCAGGCGGGCCGCTTTATGGAGCTCGACAAGGGGCGTCTGGTTGCCTATATCCAGGATTTGAACGACAACGGCTCAAAACTGCAAAAGATCTTCGTGCTGCAGCGGGCGGAGGGAAACAATCCTCCCTCGGTGGTGGTGGCGAGCGAAGGGGTGGTGACGGTCGACGAGAACGGCCTGCAGTGGCTGACCCTGATGGATGGCTCCCGCTACGAGGGGAACTTCTCCGGCAAGCAGTTCCAGATCTCCGATTTTCGCGAATATGGTCTGGTGATCCGCCAGCAAGAGATGGAGCGTTCCAACCGCAAGGCGGCGGCCAAGCCGACCATGGAACTGTTCGGTACCCAGGACAACGCCATGATGGCGGAATTGCAGTGGCGTATCTCGCTGCCCCTCTCCATTCCGGTGCTCACCCTGCTGGTGGTGCCGCTGGCGCGGGTCAATCCCCGTCAGGGGCGCTACGCCAAGCTGTTGCCGGCCATCATGCTCTATCTCTCCTACTTCCTGCTGCTCAGCGCCGCCCGTTCGGCCATCGACAGCGGTCGGCTACCCTACTGGCCGGGGATGTTCCTGGTGCCGCTCGGTTACCTGCTGTTTATCGGCCTGCCCCTCAATCTGCAGGGCACCAGCTGGTGGAACGGGGTGAAAGGGCGCTATTTCAACAGAAAATCAGCATGATGCTGCAACATAGGAACTTCTGCTGATGTTTGGCATTCTCGATAGATATATCGGTCGGGTCATTTTCATGTCGATCCTGCTGTGTGAAATCACGCTGGTTGGTCTGGCTGGGCTCATCAAGTATGTGGAGCAGCTCAAGTCGGTCGGTGATGGCAACTACGACATGATCAACGCCCTCTACTATGTGCTGCTCTCCATGCCCAAGGAGGCGGTGCTTTTCTTCCCGCTGGCCGCGCTGCTGGGTGGCCTGATTGGTCTGGGTCAGCTGGCGACCAGCTCCGAGCTGGTGGTGATGCAGGCAGCGGGTCGCTCCAAGATCAGTATTGTAATGGCGGCGCTCAAGACGGCGATCCCGCTGATGATCATGGTGGGGTTGATGGGGGAGTATGTGGCCCCCATCGCCAAGCGGATGGCAGATGACATCAAAGCGGGCGCGCTGTCCGAAGGTCGTCTGACGGTTTCCGCCTACGGGGTGTGGGCTCGCGATGGCAACAACTTCGTCAATATCAACGGGGTGCGTAACGATGGCGCCCTCACCGGCATCACCCTCTATCGCTTCACCCCCGAGCGCAAGCTGATCGACGTGGTGCAGGCGCAGGAGGGTGTGTTCGAGCGTCACCACTGGCTGCTCAAGCAGACTCAGGTTACCCGCTTCGACGACCCGGCGCAGATCCGCAGCGAACAGCATGACAAGATGGAGTGGAGCTCGGAGCTGACGCCCAAACAGCTGGGGGTGGTGAGTATCGACCCCGAGAACCTCTCGGTCTCCGGTCTGCTCGACTACATCGGCTATCTCGATGCCAACAAACAGGATGCCGGTCGCTACAAGCTGGAGATGTGGCGCAAACTGCTGTCACCGCTCTCGGTGGTGGCGATGATCCTGCTGGCCTCCTCCTTCATCTTCGGCCCGCTACGCTCGGTGAGCATGGGGGCACGGATGCTGATGGGGATCATGACCGGCTTTGCCGTCTATGTGAGTGATCGGGTGTTTGGCCCCATCAGTCTGGTCTATGCGGTACCGCCTATTCTGGCGGCTATTGCGCCCAGCCTGCTGTTTGGCGGCATCTCCTTCTACATCCTCAGCCGCAAGCAGTAATCCGCACGCTTTTGTGAAGAAATGCAAAGAGGGCACCTGTTGGTGCCCTCTTTCGTTTCTGCATAGACCCGATATTACTTGTTCAGCAATTCTAGATTTTCCTGCTTGCTCAGCACGATCACTTCGCACTCGGCCCAGATATCCTGAAACGCCCGCGGACGCTGGCGGTTGAACAGGCACATCAGGTTGCCCAGGCCAAAGGCGGCGGTAGCGAGACGGATCAACGCCTGGGTAACGCGGATGTGGCTGCCATCCTCGTTCTGAATGCGCAGCCGCCAGGCGCGCATGCCGACGGTCTGGCCAGCGCGGGTCCAGAACCAGGTGTAGAAACCACAGATGACGAAGGCGAGCCACAGGGTGTAGATCAGGCTCAGGTGGTGGCGGGTCAGCAACCAGACGGTATCTTCACCCGCCGGTACGCTGGCCATGCCGGTAACCAGCAGCAGCTTGGCGACACCCATGCCGATAAAGCCGGCGATGATCAGCAGCGAAGTCACCACCAGCGCATCATAAATCAGAGCGCCGAGGCGACGCAGCAGACCTGCTGACGGGTATGGCTGAGTGGCGGGAGAGGGGGATTTTTGTTGGACTTTTTTAGGCTTGGCCATCGTTTTTATTCCATTAAGATGATGGCGGCATTCTATGTAACTGGCCCCGCATCGGCAAGGCGTTGAATAAATGAACAAACGGGAGTGTTCAATCGAAAAACACCTTGCATGGCATCGCGCCATTCGTATAATCCCTCGCAGTTGCCCGGGTGGCGAAATCGGTAGACGCAGCGGATTCAAAATCCGCCGGTGAATAACCGTGTCGGTTCGAGTCCGACCCCGGGCACCATTCTTTTCCCTGTTTGGTCAACAGGTTACAGCGCTCAAGAGCGCTCCTGCTCAAAGTTTCTGCGGTTGATAACTCTCATTCATGTGCAAATATGTGCAAGAGGCTTCAACCAATGGCAAGCATCCAAGTTCTCACTCGAAAAACCGGCAAGTCCTATCGCGTTCAGTTCATGCGTAACGGCAACCGTGTATCCAAAGTTTTTACCCGCAAAAAAGACGCAGAGCAGTTCCTGGCTCAGATTACTGTATCTGACGAGCTGGCGGATGCCTTAACCAACGTCACCCTCACCAGTACCACTATTCAACAAGCTATCCATGAGTACCTTGAACAGCACAAGGGACGGGACAAATCTGTACCACAGCGTCTGGGCTGGTGGGCTGAACATCTCGGCGACAAGACGTTGAACAAGGTAAATCGCCAGCGGATCAAAAACGCCATCTCGATTTTGGAGGCAGAGGGGAAAGCTCCTGCGACCCTGAACCGCTACAAAGCAGCGTTGTCAGCAGTCTTTGCCTACATGTGTGATCGCTATGACCTCAAAGTGAACCCTTGCCTGGAAGTGAAACAGAAGAGGGAAGACAATGCTCGCACACGCTTTTTGTCGACAGATGAACTTGCTCGATTGATGAAGGCCACAAAGTCGAGCAAATGGGAGCGACTTCATATGCTGGTTCATATGGCGTTGACCACGGGTGCACGGAGGGGCGAGTTGATTGGTCTCAAATGGTCAGACATTAATTTCAACACGCGCACAGCTCACTTGGCGGTGACCAAGAATGGTAGTCAGAGGGTTCTATCTCTGACCGCTGACTTGCTTACTGAGCTCTCCAAGTTTCGCGAGATTGGTGCCAGCTTTGTGTTCCCTCATCCCTCTGGCCTCAATCGACCGTTTACCGAGTTTGATTACCATTGGCAGGCCGCGAAAAAAGCCGCGTTGCTCTCTGATTTCCATTTTCATGACCTTCGGCACAGCTGTGCCAGCTTGTTGGCGATGAACGGTGCAAGCATTCTGGAAATCGCAGAGGTGTTAGGTCATAAGTCGATCACCATGACCCAACGATATTCCCATTTGTGCAATGCCCACAAAGCCAAACTCACTGATCGGGTATTTGGCAACATCATATCCAAATAGGGTTAGCGGGCGGTATCTAATGGGTCTTTAGAATTGGTAATAAAGCATCCATAAACCAAGAGTGAATTAAATGAGTTGGACGGTTGAGCGTTTTTTAAACGAATGGGATGTGTTGCTTTCGCCTATGCCTTGGTTGATCGAGGGCTTAGAAAACTCAGCGAAGAAGTCAATTGCCTCCTCTGCAGTGGCGGCGTTTGAACTTAGAAAAGAAGTCGTTAGGTGTAGAGCTTGGAGGTCTAAAACCGCTGTCCAGATAGATGAAGAGTTCATGAAGACGGTAATTGTACCATTAATAAGAATGCACCCTAGAGCTGGTGGTGATGGTGAGTTATTGCCATGGAGTAGTGATCATCAAGACCGACGAGGTCCTAAGGTGCTTACCCCTCAAGGAGAGCTTGAAGTGGTCTTATCATACTTGGAGAGGTCGCTGTCTCGGTTATCTAGGGAAGTAGAGATGTGGGAGGTAACCGATATGGATGAACCTATTACCCAAGTAAAACGTTCTCTAGTGGCTCATAAGATTGTCATGCTAGAAGCAATGCAAGAGGTAAGGGCGAGAGAGGCAGATAGGCTTACCTTTGTAATTGATGTGCACAAAGCAATGAAGCACCTTACATCAGTTGGAATCCCTTGTTCAAAGGTTGGGGTTGATGTTTTTTGGAGTCGTTTGCTAGCCGCTATCTGGGGCGTTGAACCAAGTTGTATGTACTCTGTCACCAGGAAGGTGAAAAAGTTAGGGAGCAAAAATAGGGGCTAATTATTGCACCTTACGACACACCTCAAGTTTGATTAAATGCTCCCCGACCAAACCGCAGAACACCAAGAGCAACTGGAAAGGGAGCATCTGCTATATGCAAGACCTCAACCTCATCGCAATCAGCCAAGATCTCAACAACTGGCTGCCTGTAACCGAAATCCCCAAGCACTACCCCCAATTTAATTATCCCACACTGAAGGCCATGTTTTGGAAGCGAGCCGAGAAGCCCGGCTTAGAACGTTGCTGCCGAATTGTCGGCAAGCGGATGTTTGTGAATACCAAACTCTTCGGCTTGTGGATGGCTGGTGGACTGCCTGAACAACACCCGACGGATGATTAAACCGCAGGGAATCCATCTGTTACCGGATATAGGCAAACATGGTGTGCAAACCCATGGGGAAAACATGAAAAAAAGCCCTTACCTGCGACAGTAAGGGCATTTCGAATTACTCGCTGGCTCTGACAGTTTGCAGACCAAGGAGCCAGTGAGTGCGAGGTAATTTTAGCATGAAAGTTCACTTATTAATCCATAAAGGCCATCAAGGCTTGCTGGCCGAGATCCGTGTTTCGTCTTCTGATTCGGAGGGCAAGCGATGATCTATTTTGCATGGGCCGCTGATAGCCAGGCTGAAACCTTCTATGGACCACCCAATCCCAGAACCGGCAAACGCTCCCGTGTCGGAGTATTGAGTGCCTTTTGCAGCCGAAAAGCGAGATCCGCATTTATAGCGCAAAGCCAAGGGGCTGCTGCTGTTGTAACTCGCCCCTATGCTCGCCAAATGAAGGCGGGCTTAGATGACCGGGCATTCAATGAGCTGGTAGCCGCTCTGGTTGGGGGCGAGGAATGAGCACTGTAAGGTTTGTTTCTGATGTAGCAGCCGCTGCTGTAGGGCTCTGGCCCGATTTGCTGGCGGGCCTTGGTCTCCATATTCCTCGTCATGGCAAGCATGGCCCCTGTCCTGCCTGTGGCGGCAAAGATCGCTTTCGACTCGATGACAAGGAAGGGCGAGGGACTTTCATCTGTAGCCAGTGCGGTGCTGGGGATGGTTTGGATCTGGTATGCCGGGTGATGAGTAAGAGCCCCATGGAGGCAGCAGAGTTGATAGCGCCTATGGTGGGGTTGGCTGCCGGTGGGCTAGATCCTGTCGAACGGGGGCGCATCCACCAGCAACAACAGGTCAAGGTCAAAGAGGAAACCCGAAAGCGGGAAGATGGCCACAGGAAAGCTGCTGCACGCGCCTGCCGCATCATGAATGCTCATTCGCGTGGCTGTGGTAGCGCCTACCTATCAAGGAAAGGTTTTGCGGAACACCAGAGCGCGATCAGCGGTACCAAAGAAACGATAAACGGTGAGGTGTTCCCTGTCGGTAGCGTGATTGTTCCCTTGCTCGATGGAGCAGGGAATCTGGTGAACGTGGAGCTAATTCGCAACGAAGATGGTTTGAAACACACCTTGGGTGGTGGCCGCAAGGCTGGTGTATATCATCGCATTGATGGTGGGGGGCTGGTGGCAGTGGTGGAAGGCTACGCCACCGGTCTATCAGTCCAGCAGGCGACAGGGGCAACAGTCTATTGCGCGATGAGTGCCAACAATCTGATGAACGTGGCTGAGATTGCTAGAAGTCAGAACCCAGACGCCGAAATCATCATCTGTGGTGATCACGATTTGGATAACGCAACAGGCCAGCGTAACGACTCCACTAAGCACCAGACTGAGCAAGCAGCACTGGCTGTGGGAGGGCGTGCAATATTTCCACCAGAGGCCGGGGATTGGAACGATTACCACCAAGCTCATGGGCTGAGCAAGACACAAGAGGCCATCATGAGCGCTAGCACCAGACTGGCGGTCAGCCAAAGTCAAAACGCCAGCCAGAAGGGAGAGGCATCCAGGAAGATCGAGGAACGGGAGCATGAGCCACCAGCCACCATGATCGACAAAATGAGTGCTAGTCAGCGGGCTGCACTACTGGTTGAACGATTGGGGCAAGTTGCTATCAGCCTTGAGGCCGAGCGTGTCTATCGCTATGACGGTGGCCTATGGACACCATGGACAGATACAGAACTGCGCCGCGAAATGGCTGCCATCTTTACCGAGCATGGAGTTCCGTTCAGTGACAAAAGTATTGCCACCACAGTTTCCACTATGAAGCTGATGATCCCAACCATGGGCCAGCCAACCAAAGAGCTGATCGGCTTTGCTAATGGGGTTTATGACATGGCAACTCGCCAGTTTCGGCCACATTCGCCCAGCAATGGGCTGCTCACTCACAACGGCATCAACTATGCTCCGCCACTCGTTGATGAATGTCTCGAGCGGGATGCCCCCAACTTCACTAGGTGGTTATCTCACGCAGTCGATAACAACGCCGCCAAGATGGCTCGCATCAATGCCGCCTTATATATGGTGCTGGCAAACCGTTATGACTGGCAGCTATTCCTTGAGGTTACCGGTGAGGGGGGCAGCGGCAAGAGCATCTTTGCCAATGTGGCAATCCTGTTAGCTGGTGGAAAACGGAACACTGGCTCCGGCAACATGGCCTCACTGGACCACGCTAAAAGTCGCTACCAGTTTGTCGATAAACGGCTGATTGTGCTGCCTGACCAGCCCAAATACATCGGTGATGGCAGTGGCATCAAGGCCATTACCGGGGGCGATTTGGTCGAGATCGATGGGAAGTATGAGAAACAATTTGCCACTGTCATTCAGGCTGTTGTGCTGGCCACCAATAACGAGCCTATGGTCATTACTGAACGCAATGGGGGAATATCCCGACGTAGGGTGATCTTTACCTTTGACCGGGTTGTGGCCGAAGCGGATAAAGACCCGTTGCTTGGAGACAAGATTGCCGCCGAGTTGCCGGTGGTGATCCGCTATCTGTTAGCCCAGTTCACCGAACCTGAGCATGCCCGTCACTTATTGCTGGAACAGCGTAACTCCGATGATGCCTTGATCATCAAACGAGCCACCGACCCCGTGATCGACCTTTGCGGGATGGTGCTCTTTCTGGATGAACCCAAGGGATTGATGATGGGGGGTAATCCGGAGATCAAGCGGGAACCCCGACGCTATCTCTATCATGCCTACCTTGCCTTCATGGAGTACCACGGTCTGGGGCGCCCGCTATCAGTTCAAGGTTTTAGCCGTGCGCTCAAGGCAGCAGCCAAAGAGTATGGCCGCCAATACTGCAGTCGGGTGATCAAGGGCAAATCGCAAACCAACATTATGTTGACCGAGGTAGCGGAGATGTTCTTACCCCAAGCGGTCTACGCCGATCAGTAATGACGGCATAGTGATGACAGAATGATGAGCTTGGCCGCTGTACCTGATGATACCTAGGACTTTCATCTACAAACCCTACCATCCCTACCTAGCACAGCTGAAAGCCTTGCCAGGCAAGGGATATAAAGAGGTAGGGTGGGTATTCTCTAACCCTACCCAAACCCTACTGGTCATCTTTATCCCTACCGTCATGGCTGATTTGGCTTGGTTGCAAATCTAGGCTGCTCTGATTAACCAAACGGTGCCGGGGTAGGGTATGGGTAGGGTCTGAATGTTGAACCCTGCACGCCTCAAGCCAGTCTTGGTAAGGCCTGCAACGGGGGTAGGCTGGGTAGGCACCAAAAGCGGTAAAACATTTCAGGGGATTAGCGGGCCAAGCCAATGATGATCCACCAAGCCCAACGTGAAGCAGAAGCGAATGATCGACGAAATTCTGAAGAGGTATGCCAAAGAGATAGCGAAAGAGGAAAAGCAGCGGCTAAAGGAGCAAAAACGAGCAGAACGCCAACGCAAGCAGCTAGAACGATTGTGCAAGCCAGCACCGGGAGTCGAAGACATTTTTCGGTATCGTAATGCCTGGGCTCGGAATGTCGGGCAGTCTAACCGTCGATTGATGGAACGAGCAGAACGAGACCATGCCATAGCCAAGCTGGCGCCGATCAATCACTTGGCTGCTCTTGTCGTTGCAATGGAGTGGCATCCGCACCATGCCTATATTCTGGTCGTCGCAACAGACCCCGGCGTGACCTGTGAGGAGCTGACTGATTTCTACAACCTGAGTCATTCAAATCACAGGATGGTGTTTCGTCGCTTGAACACAGTGTTGAAGCAGTTGGGTTGGCGTTTTGCCTCATACCCTAGGGGCGCACCAAATGAACCATGGGGTTGGGAGTTGGAGAAAATCCCGGGGTGATCACCCCCTAAGTGATCACTTTTTGTGTTACAGGCGATCATTATTGCCCTGTGTGGGTATCGGGTTGGCATAACCCAATAAGAATGCGGGCTACAGCCCTGCTTACATTCCCAAATGTGGTAAAACGATCGCTTTTGACTGTACGGCTCTAGTGCAAAAACAGGATCGCTTACTCTCGGCAATATCGTAGTAACTCACAGTAAAATAAGGGTTTTTATTAAAAGCGATCGTTTTGCATAACGATCCTTTTTCTCTACTATCGGCGATCCCTTTTCTGGCTAGCCAGGATCGTTTTTTGTAGTCACCAGTCTCCTGATTCACCGCAAGCCCTGTCCTGGCAAGAGATTGCAGGTAGGGGCGATCGCA
Organism: Aeromonas sp. 82P; assembly: GCF_051919365.1. Classification (NCBI taxonomy): domain Bacteria; kingdom Pseudomonadati; phylum Pseudomonadota; class Gammaproteobacteria; order Aeromonadales; family Aeromonadaceae; genus Aeromonas; species Aeromonas sp. 82P. Next base: position 9,807 of record NZ_JBQBEV010000001.1, on the reverse strand, counting down.
CACGCCTCTTCGAGGGTCCCCCCAAAAATGCAAAATCCTTTGTCCCGTTACGAGTGATCATTTGCAGAGTGCCCTTGAACCTTGTCGTATCGAAAGGTGGTAGTGGATGGCCTCCGGGTTGTTATCGGGCCGCGTTTAGGTAAATCGAGCTAACTGAGGAGGAGGTGGTGATCTGATCGCCACAATCGCCTTCGAATCACAAGTGGTCTGTGAAGTGGTTGCAAAAGGGTGCCATTAAAGTCACATTTGCCTTGCCCTACTCTCACTTTGAGAGGGGGCGAGTTAGTCTCCATTGCTGAGTGATATGGCAACAATATCAAGTAGCCAGAGTTGTGCGAGCCACCTTCTTGTCGATTCCACTTTATGTCTGATGAAATCAAAAAAACAGCGATCACTGCCGCAGGCTATCTCTACCAAACTAGGCAGGGACTGAAACTCCTGTGTGACTGGCTCGACGCACCAACACGCTATACCCGTGTGAAGTTTGAGTGCGATGACGATGCCATTGCGCCAACCGGGCTGGACGATATCGTCGCTGAACGCCCCGACGACCTAGTCGACCTTGAGCAGGTCAAGTACACGCCGAACCCAAACGTGCATGCATTGGACTGGACGTGGATGCTGGAAAAGGCCGGTAAGACCTCGCGGTCCAGATCGATGTTGCGCAAGTGGTTTGACGCATTCGTCGCACTGGAACCGGCGCGTATTGGCGCGCTCTCGCTCAAGACCAATCGTCGGCCAGATGCTGAGATTGAGGCGTGCTTAGTTGGCGGGAAAATCTCCTTCGCCAAGATTCCGGAGCCGCGGCGCACAGAAGTGCTCTCCGAGCTTGGCGATGAGAGGATGTGCGAAGCGTTCTTCAGTCAGTTACAGATCGTTCACAGTGATAAGGGCTTCGAATCTCTCGAGCACGAGATCGATGCGAGACTGCGCCAACACGGCACACCTGAGGGAATTACGAACCTAAAGAACGTCGCCTTGAACTGGTCGATTCGAAAAAATGCCCCACCGCCAGAAGGATGGATTTATCTGGATCAGGTCCGTACCATCCTGCGGGCAACACCACCGGCGCCCTTACCGGAAGATTTTGTTGTGCCGCTCGGATATGAGGTGCCTGACGAGACATTCCATCTCGAGTTTGCACAAGCCACTGTTGCCGGTGTTGGGCAAGCAATTGTGCTCACGGGCCCACCTGGCCGTGGGAAGAGCACATACTTAAGCGCGCTGTGCGAAGAGCTTTCTGAGTCGAAAATTCCCACGCTACGCCACCACTACTTCCTCTCGACGACTGAGCGGGGAAGAGATCGTGTACACAGCTATGTGGTTGAGCAATCGCTCAAGACGCAGGTCGAACGTCTACATCCGGAAGCTTATGCGCCCGGCAGTGATCTGCGAGGGCTCCTTGAAGCATGCGCAGCCTACTACAAGAAGCAGGGTAAACCGCTTGTACTAGTTCTGGACGGCCTAGACCACGTCTGGCGAATCAACAACGCAGACAAGCGTCCGCTGGACGATGTGTTTTCCCAGATTATTCCGTGCCCGGAGAACATGGTTCTATTAGTGGGCACACAGCCGGTCGATGACGCTCAACTACCTAGGGATCTCTTGGCTGTAGCGCCGAAGGCTAGTTGGCGAACGTTACCGGCGATGTCTGAAAACGCAGTCCTGTCGTACCTGTGTAAGGCGGTTGATGAAGGCAGGCTCTCAACCCGGTTTGACGATCAGGAGCAGTCGGAACGACAGCTACAGGAAACTGCGAGCGCGCTTCGCAAGAAGACCAATGGCCACCCGCTGCACGTCATCTATGCCACCGCCGAGCTTGAGCACGCAGGCCGCCCCCTTGATAGTTGGAATATCGAGCGGCTACAGGGTGACATGACCAAAGAGGCAAAGTTCTACTACTCGTCGCTGTGGGAGGCGCTGCCGCCAAGTCTCAAGGACACACTGCGATTGGTATGTGCGTTTCCTTTCTTTTGGCCTAAAACTGCTTTTGGGGAGATCTCTGCGAAGTTGCGCACTGCGCAGCCCGAGGTCGTCAAAGTGGAACATCTGCTGCACTCGTCAACCGCTGGCCTGAAGGTTTTCCATGAAAGTCTGGCGGTCTTTGTTCGTTCGACCATAGGCTACGACGAACGCATCAAGGAATTGATGCCAGCAGTAGCGAGCTGGTTGGAAACTGAAGCGCCACCTTCTCTTAGTGTTAACTGGCTATGGACAGTCCAGGCAAGGCTGGGTAATCCCAAAAATCTCATTAGTGGGCTAACCCGCGACTGGATCATGCTCCGTTTAGAGGAGGGCTATCCAGAATCGCTTTTTGACACGCTGCTATCCGAAGCACTGGTCGCTGCTCTGGAGACCCATGCGTTTGCGGACGCATATCGAATTGCACACTTGCAGATGCGAATGGTTGGCGGCAGCGAATTTCAGATGCAGAGCGACGACATAGCCCGGCTGGTGTCATTTACCCTGACGCTGACGGCCAATGAGGGGGTCATCCAAGAGGCCATGGCTTCACGGCACGAGACGGATATCTTGGATGTGGCTGCGCTCGGTTTAGCCTTGCGGGCACGTGGCCAGACGGTACTGGCCGAGACCTGTGGTGACGAGACCCTGCGTCGTTTTAGAGGCCTTAGTCGCTTCTCCAACCGGTATTCATCCAACTCGGGGGCTGATGAGTTCCAGTTTTTGGTCGATGCGTTCACGCGCCTTGGGGCTATCGGGGCGACCCCAGAGGCGTTTGTCCAACTAGTTAGAGAAAACAGCACCATCGTATGGATGCCAAGAGCACGAATGCTGGTTGAGGACGGTTACCTTGATGACTTGATGGAGGCCGCGATTTCTTTGCAACCTGATTTGGACACGAGTGTGCTAAGTGACTTCTGCGTTCGTGCGGCAGCAACGGCCGGAGTAAGCATTGTCGACCACGATGACTTCAGCAAACTGAGACGAACCCCCTTTGTCGCAGCGGTGGAGGCTGCTTGTAAGCGAACTTCGAAGCCTCTAAATGAGCCTATTCCGCTCGTGTGGCTCAGGGGTAACTTCTACGAACGTAAAGACGATCTAACTACGCTCGTACACCATTGGTTCTTTAGTGGTGTCCACGTCAGTCTGTGCGCGAGAGCCGATGGGCAAAATGCCTTCGAGTTCGTGAGGGCCCCACACTATGAGGACAGGAACAACATCAGTCACTTTCTTGATGCTCTTTCAGTGATTGCAGACCAAATTGCAGGGCGTTGGTGGCAAGGAGAGTTCGTGGACTTTCATGAGATATTCGAACTGCTCAAGCCGGTTATGTTCAGGCATTTCAGGCAGGGTTACAACGCAAGCTCAGCAGCAGAAGACTTCAGAGCCGGGTTGCATCGTGTTGCCTGCGACATTCGACTCGGCAGTTGCCTACTCTTCAACCGTGACGATGTGGCGATTACCGAGGCGACCTTAGCTGCTGCAGCCACATCCGAGTGGTTTGACAGTGCATCCTTCCGCGCAGAGTACGCGGCAGGATTGCTGACTAGGATGAGTGATGAAGCGGCAGCTGCTTTCGTTCATTCTCAACGCGTCCTGCTGGATGCAGATATCCGTGAGGAGACAAGTGTTCATCTGCAGACGCCTCTGCAGTTGTGTGGCATCGCTTTGACCCATGGATTAAACGTTGACGCACGGGAGCTCTGCAAACAGGTCTGGGAGCTGACGACTGGTTATGGGCACCGTAAGGACCCAACGTTAAGTAACACGCTCGATGCAATTGAGTACCTAGTGGATGCCTCACCAGATGACGCTAGACGGCTACTCAGTTTACTCTCGCCCCAAATTCACCACGTTTTGGACTACACAGACGGGAAGGGCACAAGACACCTACTTGCAGCAGCGGACTGCCTGCTGGCAAAGCTGTGCCCAGCAGCCTTGGTTGAAAAGTATGAGGAACATACGCACGCAGGCGATTGGTCGCACGCGGAGAACAGTTTGCGGGCATATGTACAACAGGGTGTAAAGGAAGGCTGGCCGCTTGATGCGCTCATGCGCACGGGGGTACACCCCGAGATTCAGGACGAGTTGATGCGGCTCGAACGCGATGGCCTGGATGGTGCCGCGGAGCGGTTAAGTGTTCTTAGGGAACATGTCGGCTGGAATGTTGGCGTGTTGCAACATACTGATTCACCAAGCAATAACATTGACAGCAAACCTTATTCCAGTGACGTCACTACATTTGCGCCTGAACAACTGGAGGAACTATTGGCGAGCTTGTCAGACAGTTACAACGAGAAGAATAAGCTGCTCCGAGTTTGGTATGAGCATTGGGAGCAGGCTGGGCATGGCAAGCGTCTACTCGCGGTGCTGGACAGTTTGCTTATGTCAGATGAGGGACGGAGAAAGGGCATTCTCGAATTGTATGACCTTGCCTTTGAGACGAGACGCAAGTTGAGCGGCCTAAAAGTTGCGTGGAAGTATTTGGTCCAGGCGCATATCCAAAATGGTGCGTGGATGAGCTATATGGAGGAGGAAACAAAGACCTGCAAACGGCTGGATATGGTCGTGAAACATTTCCTGAGCCGGTGTGACGAATTTGTCGCTGCAACCACTTACGGTGTGTTTGGTGAGCCAGAGCCGCCGCGTTTAGCACCGAAGGATCTGATGGTCTATTTCTATGTGCGACAAAATCGCTTGGCAGATGCCGTGAGGTTTGCCGAAGTGATGGTCAATTGCGTGCGTGAAGACACCCGAACCCTTCCGCTCGAGCGCCCGCGTTGGGCAGGAAAGCTTGATGTGTCGAGGACGATGGGCAAATGATGGACGACCTTAGCATCCTCATCGCCAGGCTCGGCTGGCCGTCAACCGCTACAAGGTGGTGGACCATGCAAGAGCTTGCAGCTCGGCTGGGTGAGCAGGTATCTAAAGCAGCAACGGAGGCTTCGCTACTTGAGTTTCTGCGCTCACGTAAGCTTGAGGCCGAGGTGGTGGAGGCGCTTTGCGTCTTCTGGATAGCGGCGCAGATGCATCGTTACGAGGCAAACCCGAAATTGGCGCAAAGCATTCCTAAGCCGTCCATCCTATCAGCGTTGTTGCTGGAAAGTCTTGGACTATGGACTGATGTCCCTATCACCGGTCTGGAAGAAGTGCCCGAGGGCTTCGTTATTCCACAGGATTTCAACGGTGTGCAAGGGGCGGACCTTCCTCGGATCTTCCGCACCTCTATGGAGAACATTGAGCGCACCACGGGGCTTCCATTTGTTCGCCAGATGGCTTTCGAGTGGTCTGTTAACAGGAGCGCCTACCCAGATGCTCCTTTTCAGGGTGACCCTTGGTATTTTTCACGGCCTCTGGGCGACGGGTTCATCGGCCACATCTCGTCTCGGGCTGCCATGCGTATGATTTCCGCCTACCTCCGCACGCTGGCGGTTGCCAAAGCATTTTGGAGTATGCCTCCAGGTCGGGCGGAAAGAATGGCTCTGTTGGCCTTGCCTGTTCACCCGACGCTTGCGTTGCTCAGACCAGAGCGTCCATCGTGGTTTCCTGGTCCAACTGACTTTGACGGTGACCACGAGGCAATGGGTTCTGCTGTCCGCAGCCTAGTTGAACGGGCACAAGCCGAAAGTCCTGATGACGAGCTGATAGCATTCACGTCGCCCATCGTAATTTCAATGGAGCGTTGTATAGAAGTCTCTGTTATTCGCTGGAACCAGGTGGGAGGTGGTTGCATTCTGGATGAGAATTTGGCTGAGCATCTGAAAGACTATTGGAGTAGCGGGAAAATGCTTCACAGTTATGCTCTGGAGCCGCTAAGTGCGATGACAGTCTTGATTCCGCCCGCCTGTTACGCTGTTGCGGACAAGAAGAGCAGGGCTTGGCCTCTGGCCATGGCACTCGGTATAGACCGTTTAGGCTACCTGCAACATGACCTGTACCCGGGGCGACTCTTCTTGCCCACGATGCCTGACTATGACCAGCTCGAGGTCGTACCTCATAACGGATACTTGGAAGTCAAATCAGATGATGAGGTCGTCGCTGACCTTTATTACTGGAATGCGGGTTGGGGTCCTGTTCGCCCGATGCAGTTTGATGGAAATTGCGGTACGGCTCTGGTTTCTAGAGGTACAGCCTATCGAGAATTACTTGATGTAGCAGACCAAGATATACGGCAGTTCTACTTCTGGCGTGTACGCACACTTCGCCGAGAGGGCTCCTTTGGCCATTTCGACGAGACGCTGAGCTTGGGAGTAGTGTTCATGTGATTTCGGTGGGTAAAAATGTGCAAAGTGTGAAAACCCGCCTCACTCACAGCAAACTAGAGATAACTCAAAGCCTCTTGATTCAAGGTATTACGACTCGTACTATCCTTGTGAAACCGCAGTTTCTGGATTCAAAATCCGCCGGTGAATAACCGTGTCGGTTCGAGTCCGACCCCGACCATCAAATTCATGACAAAAGGCCATCAGCAATGATGGCCTTTTGTTTTTTGGCGTTCCTGCGTGTTGGAGCGTTGCTGTTGAGCTGGCAGTACTTCCCGTTACCTCTTGATATCCCTTCTCTTTTCCCGCTCTCCGTTATTTCCTTTTCTTGATGTGGCCGCCGGCATCACCGCCAGCGGCCTGTTTCTATTGCGGTTTTCTTTCCAAACCTTGCTGCATCAGATCATGGTTGCTGCGTTACCCCAGCAGGGCAAACAGCAGGGTGCCGAGGCTGCCAGCGAGTGTCAGCGCGATGATGGCTCTGGGTGTGCCGTGCAGCTTGGTCCACATAAACAGGCTGGTGAGGGCCAGCAGCAGCAGAGCCAGGGCGGCGATATCGCCAAACAGCTGCCAGCCGAGGCCGGTACCCATGCCGCGGTGCAGCCGGTTTAGGCTGGCGGCAAAGTTGGCTTGCTGCAGGTCGGTATGTACCAGCAGGGTACCCTCAACATAGCTGGCGGCCACGCTCTGACTGAGGGTGACGCCGCGCATCTCCCACTTGGCGGGCAGGGTGAGCGGGCCGTTCGGGGTGGGCAGGGTCTGGGCCGGGGTGATCATGGTTCGTCCGTCGGCAAAGGTATCGGGATAGCGCTGTTGCAGCAGGCTTTTCAGCTGCTCCGGGCTGGCGAACGGCGCCTCCAGCACTATCTTTTCACTCGATTTGTCGGTGTGGGGGCCGGGGATGGGCAACACGGCACGGTGTTGCAGCCAGAGGCCGGTGATGCCGTACATCAGCATCAGGGCGAGGGTAAAAAAACCGGCCCAGGCATGGAGGCGGCGTACCCATTTGTTGTTGTGAAGGGGAACTCTTCTGCGTTTCATCTTGGTTGCTTCATAAAAAAACTGGCCAGCAAGGGCTGGCCAGTCGGGGTGGTTGTCACTGGATCAAAAACGGTAGGACGTAGTCAAATTAACCTGCCGTGGGGAGCCGGGCATGATCTGAGAGGCGCCGGTAGCACTTACGTAGTAGTGAGTGTCAAACAGGTTCTCCATACCGAACTGCGCTTCCCAATGTTGCCAGCGATAACCTGCTCTGGCATCAACGCGAGCATAGCCGGGGAGCACCGTGGTATTGGCATTGTCAGCAAAGCGATCACCCACAGCGGTAACACCGCTCTCGCCGAACCAGCCGAGCTTTCCTTGCTGATAACCGGCAAACAGTTCGCCATTTAGGCGTGATACGCTGCTTGGGCGATTACCCTTATTGATGGAGTCTTCCACCATTTCTGCATCTTGCAGAGCTATGCCGCCGCGGAGATAAACCTCGTCGTTCAGCTGAGCTCGTGTACTGAGTTCGATACCGTCGGTACGTTGCAGGCCAGTCAGGAGAACTGTTTTGTTGTCGTTGGGGTCTGTACGACGCTTGTTGTACATCTCGAGGCGGTAGAACGACAGAGTAGTGGCCAGATGACCATCCAGCCAGTCGCTCTTAACGCCAGTTTCATATTGACGAGTGAACTCGGGATCGAGGTTGTTGTTTTTGTTTCCAACATCATTTAGACCGATCAGGGCGCCGCCGTTAGGCATAAAACTCTTGCTGTAGGAGGCATAGAGGGCGTGCTCCTCTACTGGGCTCCATACCAAGCCGGCACGTGGGCTCAATGCACTGTTGGTAATGGTCTCTTCAGAACTCTTGATGTTATCACGGCTATTGACCTCGAAGTGGTCATAACGCAGACCCAGTAATAGTTGCCAGTCGCCTAGAGTCAGCTGGTCCTGCACATAGGTGCCAGTGCTACGCACTTTACTGCGCTTGTCCGAGGAGGGGGACATCTTGCCGTCATAGGTCGGTAGGGCCTCAGGGTTGTAAAGGTTGAAAGATTTAAGTTCAGGGCTTCTCCATAGTTTGGGATAACGCTCCTGCCACCCCTGATCGGTGCCGACCAATAGGGTGTGGGCAATGGGGCCACTCTGCAGGTGTCCTTCGACCTCAAGACTGGAGGCGAGATTGCGGGTTTGTAAATCTTGCTGCCAGCGAGTTCGAGTTATTTGCTCACCTTCCATTTTGGTTATGTAGGTATTGTCGAACTGGCTCGAGAGATCGATCAGGCTCAGTTGCTGGCGCACCTGCCAGTCGTCGTTTACATCCCAAGTGAAGCGAGAGCGTGCCGACTGTGCCAGATCATTGATGTAGTCACGCCGTAAATCGCTATAGACGGCGTCACGTGGCACATCTGCTGGACGACCGTTAAGGCCGGGGATACCGCGGTCCGGCGTGCGGTGCGATTCATTGCGTTCGTATTGCAGCAGCCAGCTCAATCGATCAGTGATATCCCAGTTCATGGCTGGTGCCACCATAGTACGTCTGCCGTGCACGCCATTACGGAAGCTGTCGTTGTCTTCCTGAGCGACGTTGAGTCGTAGTTGCACCGCCTCGCTCGGCTCGGCGCTCAGGTCTGCGGCCATGCGTTGGTAATCGTAACTGCCCACGCGTACTGTGACGCTGGACTCCTGCCCTTTCTGCGGTTTTTTGCTGATGCGGTTGATGATGCCGCCGCTGCTACCACGTCCGTAGAGTACTGCTGCCGGGCCCTTTAGCACTTCTACCCGTTCGATATTGCCGAGATCCCGGGTGTACTGCATGTCGTCGCGGAATCCGTCGAGATAGAAATCCGTGCCTGCGCTAAAGCCGCGGATTGTGACGCCGTCGAAGCGGGTATCACCGCTTGCATCAACACCTGGAATGCCGACCAGAGCTTCGCTCAATGTGGGTTGGCCAAAGGCGGTCAGCTCGCTGACCTTGACGCTGTCGATGGTCTGGGGAACCAGCTTGGCTGGCGTATTGGTACGGGTTGCGGTGGCAACTTCCTGATGCTGGGATCGTTTGCCAACCACTGTCATGGTTTCATCGGCGGCCTGGGCAGTGAAGCCGGTGCCCAGCAGTGCCAGCGAGACCAGCGTTCTGCGAAAGTGAGGGTGCTGCATATTCAATATTGACTCTTTGGATGTCGACCTGACGGCTCGAACATATTGATTTAATTATAAATTAGCCTGACCCGCTTAAGCGGGATGCCAATGATATTGATTTTCATTTGTCTGGCAAGGTGAAAATGGAGGGGGCTTTGGGTGCGTGTTGTGCGGTCGGGGGAGCTCGGCTGAAAAGCAGAGCCATTGCAGCAAACCGCGCGAATGAAGCAAGGGAAAAAGGGCGTAGCGGAAGAGAAAGGGACAAAACGTGAATAGGCATCCGGCCCGATAGGACGGGCCGGATATCGGACTCAGCGAGTACGCAGCAGTCGGCGGGTGAGGGGCTGGGCCGCCAGCAGGCGATAGGCCAGCAGAGATGATCCCAGCAGCAGCGGCACCTTGGTGATCTCCCACAGGATGGATGCGTCCTGCGGACCAAACACGAAGAGCCAGACCA